>JADLGE010000098.1 GCA_020849475.1 Gammaproteobacteria bacterium | reverse complement strand
TCTCACAGTGTGCGTAAATGAGTTCGATCTCCGCTACCCCACCAATAACAAGCAGGCCACCCTAGGGTGGCCTTCTTGTTATTGGTGGGGTAGCGGAGATCGAACTCATTTACGCACACTGTGAGATTTGCGAGGAAAACGTAATTCAGGCCAGTTCGCTTTCTAGGCAATACCCCCAAGAACACCCCCTGAAAAATCGCCTCGAAAGCCTGCTCAATTGCTGCAGATTTACAAAGTGAATTATCAAGTCCATCGTCACGACTTCAGACACTTCGTCCGCGGAGGGTGAAGGTCATCGGCTGCAACGGAATGCCCTAACCTGATCTCATTTTCGATCCCAATAATCGGTCGCACGCGCAATCTGGCCGCCCCGGTGTTCGAGAATCGCCACGCCACGCACTGTCCATGCGTCCTTGCCAGTCCCTGCCGCCATGGTCCATTCGACAGCCGCCGAATGTTCGCCAACAAGAATGCTGGTGGGCTCCACTTTCACCCCCGGCGACTCTGTGAGGAACTTGGTCGCGAAGCCTCGAACCTCGGCCGTGCCCTTTGCAAGCTCTCCAGTGGCGACATCTTCATAGACGACATCGGGCGTGAAAAAGGCCATGACCTCGTTCACGTTGCCGCTTGACCATGCCGCGTAATACGCGCGTACGCGCTCCTCTGTGAGCTCACCCGCGCTCGCGCACGTGGCAACCATCGATAGCATGAGAGAAAAAGCAGTGGACAGGATGCAGCCAGGTGCAGACATCGTAAGTTTTCTCCAACAGGTTAAGTCGCATCGGACCGGACAGAAATCACCTTGAATCGTTGTCGGTCGTTCTGGGGAAAACCCTCACCTAAGCGTTCGAGGCGTCCCGGCGCGCAAGCAGCGCTCGTGACTCGGCCGACGCACCGGGCCCGGGTGTGGGTTTGATATCGGCGACTTTCAATTCGACGCCGTCGCGGTTTTTGACGCGCAGTCGTGGCAGGCGGCGCCCGGTCGCCCGTTCGCGCAGGATCATCGGCTCGTGGCCCCGACCATATATCCAATCATCGGACCACTCGCGAAGCGCGATCAGCACGGGAAGCAGCGCCTCGCCCTTGGGCGTCAGGTGGTATTCATAGCGGTCACCAACGACGCCGGCAGCGACACGCTCAAAGACGCCGTGATCAACCAGACGTTTGAGCCGTGCCGAGAGAATGTTCTTGGCAATGCCGAGGCTGCGCTCGAATTCGCCGAAACGGCGAGCACCGAAGAACGCGTCACGAACAATGAGCAGCGTCCACCAGTCGCCCAGCGCCTCCAGCGCCTGCGCGACACCGCAATTCATTTCGTCGAAGCGTTTGCGTCCCATAGCCTTAGTGATTCCACCATGCGCGGTCAGAAAATGCGCGCAGGTCAAGCTCAAACGTCCAGGTAGAACGGTGCTGCCGCGCGAGATGAAGATAAGTCTCGGCGACCTTGTCTGGCAACAACAGGCCGTCATGCTCGTTGCCTCGTGACTCGCGGAGCGCCTGGAACTGCTCTGCTCCAAGCAATCTTCCCAGAGTGTCGGGCGCGTCGACCGGACCGTCAATCACGATGTGCGCGACATGGATGCCCTTGGGGGCGAACTCCGCGTTCAGCGATTGGCACAGCATGCGACGTCCGCCCATCGCGGCGGCGTGGGAATGCTGACCACCATTGCCCCGCATAGCCGCAGTCGAGGACGTGACCAGCAGCGTTCCTTTGCCGCGTGCCTGCATGGTCGGGCACAGCGCGGAGGCGAGACGAAACAAACCCAAGGTGCCGATGCGCCAACCAGTTTCAAACGCCTTGAGCGAGGTATTGGCGAGCGCACGTTCGCCGATTTGGGCGCCCAGGTTGTAAACCGCGACCTCAATGGGACCGATGTCCGCCTCGATGGTCGCAACGAGCTCCTCGATGCTGTTCGGCTCGATGGCGTTGACGAGAAACCCGCTCGCCGCGTTGCCATCGGCGCGGATGGTATCCACCAGTCGGTTCAGTCCCGCCTGGTCGCAGCGCCGGCACAGCACCGCGTGGTAGCCCGCCTGCGCGAATCGCCGAGCGACGTTTCCACCGATGCCGGCGCCCGCACCCAATACCAAACATACCGGGGTCATAGTCGGTCCTCCAGAATTTCGTTGCTAGAAGAATAATACTTAATGGTTGCATTACACTACTTAACGGTTGCATTATGCAACCACACAGGACAGGAGACATGACCATGATCCAAGCCAATCAAGTTTCAAGACCAGACATCGCACTCATTGTCGGCGGCGGGCCGGGTATCAGCGCCAGCTGCGCGCGCCTGTTTGCGGGGGAGGGCATGAAGGTGGCCGTCGCGGCCCGAAATCCAGACAAGCCTGTACTGGAGACATTGGAAAAGCAGCATGGCGTGCGCCGCTATGCGTGCGACGCGAGCGACGCGGCGGACGTCGAGCGCCTGTTCCATGAGGTGGGCCGCGACCTCGGTACGCCGACCCTGGTAGTGCACAACATCGATGGCCGCGTTGCCGGTATCTTCGGCAAGAGCATTCTCGACGCGGCGCCGGACATGGTGCTGGAGACTCTACGCAATGCCGCCTTCAGCGCCTTTCTGGTTGCGCAACAGGCCGCGCGCGTGATGCTGACGAATCCGACGGCGGCTACCGGTGCCAAGGGCACGATAGTCATCACCAATGCCAGCGCAGCGCTGAAAGGCTTTGCCAAGAGCAGCGCCTTTGCCATGGCCTGCCACGCCAAGTCGGGACTCGCGCAGAGCATCGCGCGGGAATTCATGCCACAGGGAATCCACGTGGCGAACGTGCCCATTGATGCGGCCATCGGCTGGACCCAAGACGATGGCTCACGGGCCCATCGACTGGCCGGCACTTCCGTCGACGACAACCTGGCCGATCCGGATCGCATCGCCGAGGTCTATCTGCAACTGCATCGACAGCACCGTTCCACCTGGGCCTTCGAGGTCGTACTGCGGCCCTGGATGGAAAAATGGTGAGCAGGCCGCGGCGTGGCTCACGGTAACAGCGTTATTTGATCTGCAGCCCATTGGGCGTTGATCCCCAATCTCCATCGAGGTATCGCCATGAAACCCGAAACGTCTGCTTCCAAATCCTCCACCAAGGTTGTTCTGGTCACTGGTGCGTCATCGGGCATCGGAGCCGCAACCGCACAACGCCTGGTTCGTGCCGGGTATCGCGTCTATGGCACCAGCCGACGCGGCGCCGGACCGGACGGCGGCAACTTCGAAATGCTCACGCTTGACGTCACCGACGACGACTCCGTTGACGAGGTGGTCGCGCAAGTCATGGCACAAGCGGGCCGCATCGACGTGCTGGTCAACAATGCGGGGTTTGGCGTGTCACCGGCCGGCGCCGAAGAGAGTTCCCTCGACCAGGCAAGAGCTATCTTCGACACCAATTTCTTTGGCGTGATCCGGATGACACGCGCCGTCCTGCCGCACATGCGGGCACTGGGTAACGGCAGGATCATCAATATCGGATCGGTGCTTGGTCTGTTGCCCATGCCCTACGGGGCACTGTATTCCGCGACCAAGCACGCCCTTGAAGGCTACTCGGAGTCGCTCGATCACGAAACCCGCACGCGCGGCATCCGCGTGTCCGTCATTGAACCGGCGTTCACCCAAACACGATTCGATGCCAACCTCATGGTGCCCGACGCGATGCGCGATGAGTACCGGCAGATACGCGCGCATTTGAACACGCTGCTACCCACGCAAATTGCAAAGGGCGACGACCCCGGCGTGGTTGCCGATATCGTGCTTCGAGCGGCCACCGCACGGCAGCCGCGCGCGCGCTATACGGCTGGCAAATCCGCCGCGGTCCTCGCGTTGCTGCGCCGGATTGCGCCTGCAGCGATGGTCGATCGCGGCATTCGGCAGAGCTTCAAGCTCGACGCCGTGAATATTTGAACGCGAAAAATCGCCCACCACGTTCTGGTTCAACGTTTAGCCCTGTCCATGGAGTCTGCACAATGAGTAAACCGGTAGAGTTCTACTTCGACTACGTAAGCCCCTATGCGTATCTCGCCAACACCCAACTGCCGCAGTTGGGGCTCGATATCGCGTTCAAGCCCATCTCCATCCTTGACGTCATGATGGCGGTTGGTAATCAGCCCACGCCGAAGTGCCCGGCCAAGCTTCGACACGCAAGCGCCGACACCGCGCGCTGGGCGAAGCGCTACGACGTACCGCTGTCGGCCAACACCGAGGTCTGGTCCGCGCTGCAGGCGGGCAAACTCGATCTGCGATTCTTCGCGCGAGGGGCGCTGGCCGCACAAACGCTCGGTCATTTCCCACGCTTCCACAACGCCATGTTCGATGCGTTCTGGGCGCATCCGAAAAGCGTGGTGACCCGCGAGGCGTGTGAGGCGCTGCTTGATGCAGTTGGCATTCCGGGGCGGGACATTTTCGAGCTCGCGGCGCAACCCGAAATGGACGCAGCGCTGAATGGCGCCAATCAGGCCGCCATTGATGCCGGTGTGTTCGGTGTGCCCTTCTTCCGAGTCGGCGAGGAGATCTTCTTTGGTGGAGACCGCTTGGATTTCGTCAAGGAAGCTGCGCTTGAGGTGGGCAAATGAGCGCCGCCAAGCCGCTCGCACTGATAACCGGGGTAGGCCCTGGCACAGGCGCAGCCGCAGCCCGTCGGTTCGCCGCCGGCGGCTACCGCATCGCCATGTTGGCGCGTGGCGCCGGCCGGCTCAAGGAATTGGAGGCCGAAATTCCAGGCTCGCGCGGATATGTGTGTGACGTCTCGGATGAGGACACCATCGACGCGACTATCAACGCGATACGTAGCGAAATGGGCGACCCCGATGTGCTCATACACAACGCTGTTGGAGGCGTTTCCGGTAGCGAGGTGATTGAGGGCGTCCTGGGGAATTTCCTGGATATCGAGCCAGCCGCGCTTGAATACAACTTCAAGGTCAACACGATGGCGCTGCTGCACTTTGCGCGTCACGTCGCACCGGCGATGGTGACTGCCGGCCGAGGTGTCATCCTGGTCACGGGAAACACGGCGGCAACGCGCGGCAAAGCCGCCTTTGCCTCGTTTGCGCCGACCAAAGCGGCGCAGAGGATCCTCGCCGAGACGATGGCCCGGGATCTCGGCCCGAAGGGCGTGCACGTTGCCTACGTTGTGATTGATGCCGTCATCGATGTGCCGTGGACGCGCAAGGCGTATTCAGCGCAACCCGAAGATTTCTTCATTCAGCCCACGGCGATCGCCGAGGAGCTATGGCACTTGGCACACCAGGACCGTTCTGCCTGGTCGTTCAACGTCGAAGTGCGGCCTTTCCGTGAGGTTTGGTGAAAGTGGCCCGCAAGAAGAAATACAACCATGAGACGCGCCCCATGATGATATGGAGGCCGCTCGTGAACGCTACCCCGCCAGTTACCTTTCTCTCCGCTTTATTCGCCTCGGCGCTGCTTCTGACGGGGTGCCGGGAGGCCGAGCCCGACGCTCGCCAATTGGCGCCTCTGGTATTGGTGACCGAGGCTGCGGCGCCTAGCCAGCCGGAGCGGTGGTTCACCGGCGTTGTTGTCGCCAGGGTGCAGAGCGATCTGGGCTTTCGCGTTGCAGGCAAGGTTGTGGAGCGTCTGGTCGACCGCGGCCAGGCGGTCAAGCGTGGCCAAACCTTGATGCGTATGGATATCGCGGATCTGGCCCTTGCCTCGACGGCGCGTCTGGCAGCGGTCAACGCGATTCGGGCGAAAGCCGCGCAATCGGCCTCCGACGAGCGTCGCTATCGAGGGCTGGTCGGGCATGGCGCGATATCGGCGCTGGCCTACGAACAGGCTAAATCTGCCGCCGACGCGGCTGCCGCGGAAATGCGCTCGGCCGAAGCGCAGGCCAACGTGGCACAAAACGAGGCGAGCTACTCGGTGCTCGTGGCCGACGCGGATGGCGTAGTCGTCGATACCCTGGCCGAGCCTGGCCAGGTCGTCGCCGCCGGTCAGCCGGTAATAATACTCGCGCATGCTGGACCGCGCGAAGCGGCCATCGATCTGCCCGAAACCTTGCGACCGGCCCTTGGGTCGAGCGCGCAGGCTCGGCTTTACGGGGTCGACGGTTCTCTCGGTTCCGCGTCACTGCGCCAGCTTGCGCAGGCGGCTGATCCCGTCTCGCGCACCTATGAAGCGCGCTATGTGCTCGATGGCGCCCAGGCGGACGCACCGCTTGGCTCGACCATCACCATCCTGATCCCCGATGCACGTCGCGCCGCCGCGCTGCAGATCCCCTTGAGCGCCCTGGCCGATAACGGCAAGGGCCCTGGCGTGTGGCTCATCGAGCACGCAGGTCAGAATGAGGCCACGACTCTCTGGCGCGCAGTGACCATCGCGGGCATAAGCGAGGAAACGGCCGCACTCAGCGCAGGTCTCGCACCAGGCGACCGCTTCGTGGCGATGGGGGCCCACATGCTGCATGCCGGCGACCGCGTTCGTGTCAGTCAAAGTCCGTCAGTGGCAGTCACCCAAGGCGCGGCTCAATGAGTGGCTTCAACCTGTCAGCCTGGGCCCTACGCGAACGCGCCATCACTGTATTTCTAATCGCGGCCATCGTGATTGCGGGGGGCTTCGCATTTTTGAATCTCGGACGTGCCGAAGACCCCAGCTTCTCGATCAAGGTCATGACCGTGGCGGCAGCATGGCCTGGCGCGACCGCAGAGGAAATGCAGAACCAGGTCGCGGATCCGCTTGAAAAGCGCATGCAGGAATTGACGTGGTATGACCGCACAGAGAGTTACACGCGACCCGGTTTGGCTTTCATTGTTGTTTGGCTCAAGGACTCGACGCCGCCGTCGGCCGTAGCAGGCGAGCAGTACCAGGTTCGGAAAAAGCTCGGCGATGAAATTCCAAAGCTGCCGCGCGGCGTCATCGGACCGCTGATCAACGACGAATACGGCGATGTGACATTCACGCTCTATGCGCTCAAGGCGAAGGACGTCCCGCACCGCAAATTGATACGCGAGGCTGAGCGTCTGCGTCAGCAGCTATTACACGTTGCCGGTGTAAAGAAAGTACAGATTGCCGGCGAACAAGCCGAGCGTGTCTATGTTGAATTGTCGTACGAGCGGCTTGCCACCCTGGGCATCTCGCCACGGGATGTATTTGCCGCGCTGAACAGCCGCAATGTTTTGACGCCTGCCGGCTCGGTCGAGACGCGCGGACCGCAGGTCTTCATGCGTCTTGATGGCGCCATCGACGACCTGGAACAGATTCGCGACACGCCGGTAGTCTCCAATGGCCATACGCTCAAAGTGCGTGATCTGGCCGAGGTTAAACGCGGTTACGAGGATCCACCGAGCTTCCTGATTCGTAACGGTGGCGAAGAAACGATCATCCTTGGCGTGGTGATGAAGGACCGCTACAACGGCCTGACTTTGGGCAAAGATCTCGATAAAGAGCTCGCAGCCATCTCGGCAGATCTGCCGCTCGGCCTTACCTTCAGCAAAGTCACCGACCAGTCCGTCAATATCAGCGAAGCCTACGACGAGTTCATGCTCAAGTTTGCCGTCGCCCTGGTGGTGGTCGTTGCAGTCAGCCTGGTAAGCATGGGGTTTCGCGCAGGGCTGGTGGTCGCCGCCACGGTTCCCCTGACACTTGCCGCCGTTTTCATCATCATGCTGGCTACGGGCCGCGATTTCGACCGCATCACCCTTGGCGCCTTGATACTGTCGCTCGGCCTATTGGTTGACGATGCGATCATTGTCAGCGAGGCGATGGTCGTGCGTATGGAGCAAGGACTGGACAGGATTGCAGCCGCCGGCTACGCCTGGAGCCATACCGCAGCGCCCATGCTTGCCGGCACATTGGTCACCGCGATTGGACTTATGCCGGTCGGTTTCGCCAAGTCCGGCGCCGGTGAATACGCGGGTAATATCTTCTGGGTCGTGAGTTTCTCGCTCCTCACCTCGTGGCTGGTGGCTGTGCTGTTCACCCCCTTCCTCGGTGTGAAGCTGCTACCAAATCTCACGCCAACTGCCGGCGGTCATACTGCAATCTATGGCACGCCTGGCTACCGGCGATTGCGAGCGCTGATCGGTGGCATGGTGAAACACAAGCGGAAAGTTGTGCTGGCCACGCTAGCGCTACTGGTGGTCGCTGTCATGGGCGTCGGTCTCGCTCAGCAGCAGTTTTTCCCGACTTCCGATCGCCCCGAAGTTCTCATCGAAGTGCAGATGCCCGAAGGCACCAGTATCGCGGCAACCAGTGCGGCGGCCGCAAAAGTGGAGCACTGGCTGCGCGAGCAGGCGGAGGCGCGGATAGTGACGAGTTACATCGGCCAGGGCGCGCCGCGCTTCTATCTGGCATTGTCACCGGAACTGCCCGACCCATCGTTCGCCAAGATTGTCGTATTGACCAAGGACACGACTGAACGCGAAGCGCTCAAACTCCGCCTACGCCAGGCGGTGGCTGACGGATTCGCGCCGGAAGCACGCATCCGCGTGACGCAGATTATCTTTGGCCCGCCGACGCTGTTCCCCGTGGCCTTTCGTGTGATGGGACCGGACGAGTTCAAAGTGCGGGACATCGCCGAGGAAGTGCGGTCAGTGATGAAGACCGTGCCGGCCATGCGTCAGGTGAACATCGACTGGGGCGAACGCGTGCCGACCGTTCATTTCACACTGGATCAGGATCGTCTGCAGGCGATGGGACTCTCGTCCCACGACGCTGCCGAGCAACTGCAGTTCCTGCTGACCGGTATCCCCGTGACGCAAATACGCGAGGACATACGCTCGGTTGAGGTCATTGCCCGCAGTGCCGGCGTCAATCGTCTCGACCCCGCCAAGTTGGGCGCCTTTTCTTTCATCGGGGCCAAGGGCAACCGCATCCCGCTTGAGCAGGTGGGTCATCTCGATGTGCAGATGGAAAACCCCATCATGCGCCGCCGTGACCGGTACACCACCATCACCGTGCGCGGCGACGTCGGCGAAGAATTCCAACCGCCGGAGATCTCCTTGCAGGTCATTCAGGCCATCGCGCCCATTGTCGCGAAGCTTCCCGCCGGCTACAAGATAGAGACTGCCGGTGCATTGGAAGAAGCCAACAAGGCGAACATCGAGTTGGCCAAAGTGTTTCCAGTCATGTTCGTCCTGATGATGGTCGTCATCGTGTTCCAGGTCCGCTCGCTGGCCGCCATGGCGATGGTGCTGCTCACGGCGCCGCTAGGGATCATCGGCGTGGCCCCGACCCTGCTTCTGTTCAACCAACCGTTTGGCTTCAACGCCATCATCGGATTGATTGGCCTGGCCGGCATCATCATGCGGAACACGTTAATTCTCATAGGACAGATTGATGAGAACCGGCAGGCCGGTATGATGCCGTTCGACGCGATTGTAGAAGCGACGGTGCAGCGCTCAAGGCCCGTTATCCTGACGGCCCTGGCGGCGGTGTTCGCTTTCGTGCCCCTGACTTACTCGGTGTTCTGGGGATCGCTGGCCTATACGCTGATTGGCGGCACCGTTGGCGGCACGGTCCTGACGCTGCTGTTCCTACCGCCGCTCTACGCGCTTTGGTTTGGAATAAAGCCTGCAAATATTGCGCAATACCGCTGATTCTGAACAGCAAGCACTTGTGTAGGGGTATTACCCCATCTCCACGGACCGTTGAGTTAAGGGGGTCTTAGCCGTCTCAAACGCCGCCATTCGCCCGAAATTAATCCTTATATTTCGACAGTTTGCCAAATGTGGAATGGAGGCGGCGGGAGTGCTCGCCCTCCGCTTCGCTCAGGCCCGCCGGCCTTTTGGCCGGCGTCTTCGCATCGCTTCGCAATGCTCGTCGAACCCGGAACGCGGCTTCTCGTCCGGCTACCTCACCAATAAATGAAAAAGCCACCGCGAGGGTGGCTTTTTCATTTATTGGTGGAGGCGGCGGCGGTTGAACCCATTCGCGCAAACTGTGAGATTCACAGGGAAAACGGAATTCAGCGGAGTTCGATTTCGTAGTAATACCCCCTGAAAAAACCTGCCAAGCATCACACCAAGCAACGCAAAGCATCCGGGCCAGTATTCTGCGCTGACGCCGTTTTTTAATGACAGCACATATGCTGTCATTTTATTAATGGCAGCCGTCGTGCTCGACACTAATAATCTGGTCGCCGCACTGCTGCGCGGCGGCGCTAGTGCTAGCCGGGTGGCTCGTCTGTGTGTCGATGGCCATTACCACGCTGTGCTCGGTCCGGCACTGCTCGCGGAGTACGAGGACGTATTGGTCCGTACTGATTTGTTCGTGGACCCAGTATTGTCGGCAAAAGAGCGGAACGAAGTGTTTGACGGTTTTTTGAATCGTTGCCGGTGGGTCGAAGTGTTTTACGCGTGGCGCCCCAATCTTCCAGACGAAGCTGACAATCACTTGGTGGAGCTTGGCGTCGCTGCACAAGCCGATGCGATCGTGACGCGAAACCTGCGGGACCTGTCCCGTGTCGAATTGAAATTCCCCATGCTCAGGGTGCTCACACCCGAGCAATGTCTGGAGGTCTTTCCATGTCCACGTTGACTATACGTTTGCCCGAGGACAAGCACGAGAGGCTCAAGGCTCTCACACGCGCCAACTCAATCAGCGTCAATAAACTGATGGACGAGCTTGCGACGGTCGCCCTGGCCAACTATGACGCTCGGGTGCGATTCGAGACGCGGGCCGCGCGCGGCAACCCGAAGCGCGCGTTGGCGCTGCTCGATAAGCTGGACGGCCGAGTGATTTCGAGGCACAGCCTTGACGAGGGATGAGTGTTGGTTTGCATCCCAATTTGGTCATCCACCAGATGGCTTCGAACCGAATCGATTCAGCGCCTGCCGCAATTCAGGCATGCGTCCGCTGGTGCCGTCTATACCGGTCTGGCACTTCTAAAAAAACCCATGGACAATCTCCCGGCCTGAATTCGCCGAGAACGATTTATCGGCAGACTCTAACCGTAGTGTAGAGGCGACCTGCGCAGGATATCCGCGGCCTCGACACGGCGTCAGTGCGGCGCAGGAGAGTACATGCCAAGCGATACCCGTAAGAATCCGAAAGTTCCGTCGGTGTTCGGCGGCGATTCCACACTCCTGCTCGACCGCCTCGAGGAGGCGATGAGCGGCGCCCGTATCGGGTGGTTTCAACGCGATGACACCTCGGACATGCTCATCGGTTCTGGCTCTTGCGCGACAATCTTCGGCTTGAGAAATGAGCAAGGTCCGTGGCGGTTCGAAGAGTTTGCAAACTGCGTTCTGCCCGATGACCTCGCTATTTACTCGGCAGCTAATCAGGAGCGGGCGAGTGGAACGCAATCGGTACGTTTCCGAATTCGACGCGGCGACGGCGAATTGCGCCTCGTCGAATCGCGTTATCTCGATCTCGGCGACGACGGTCCGAAGGCTCGGGTCGGACTCATAATGGATGTCACCGACACGCATTTCCTTGAAATGCGTGTGCGTGACTACGTCGAATGGCTCGACCTCGCCGTAACGTCTCTCAATCTTGTGCTGTGGGAGCGGGAGATCGCGACTGACCGCTTTAGATCCTCGACCAACTACGGCGCATTTTACGGCCTTGAGGACAGCCGGCGTGAATGGGATTACAGCGAATTCCTGTCGCGCGTCCACCCGGAAGACGTCTCGAGACTCCTCGCGTCATTCCAGTCCGCACTTGAGTCAGGGGAAGAGTATGCCCCCCTGTACCGCGTGAAGACGGCCGACGGTAATTACCGCGCGGTAGAAGCCAAGGGCAGACTGCAACGCGACGCCAGTGGTAGTCCCGTCCGAGTGGTGGGACTGTCATGGGATGTCAGCGCCAAGCGGCAGAGTGAGGAACGTCTGTTTGACATTGCTCGGTAGGTGCCCGGCATGGTCTACCAGCTAAAACGCGATCCGAACGGGTTCTACACGATTCCCTATTGCAGCGATGGTATTCGGGAGGTCTGTGAACTCGAGCCCGAGCAGGTACGGGATGACGCGTCGCCCATGATGCGCCGGATTCACCCCGATGACGCTGCGCGGCTCCACCAGTCGGTCCGCAATTCCGGTGACCAACTGACTCCGTGGCACGAGGAATATCGCATCATTCATGCGGATATGAGCGTGCATTGGGTGGAGGGGCGCGCCAACCCCCGCCGTGAAGCCGATGGCTCCGTTCTATGGCACGGTCACATCGTGGAGATCACGTCCCGCAAGCGCACCGAAGACGAACTGCAGGAAACCAGAACGCGGCTGACGCTCGCCTTGTCGGCAGCGCGAATGCTGAGCTGGCATTGGGATCTTGCGACTGATCGGGTGACTTCGTCTCCCGACCTCGGCCAATTTCTCGGCATAAATCCGGCGCCACGGACAATGCGCGAGTTCCAGGCGTTCGTTTATCCGGACGATGTGGCGCGCTTCTCACGACTTGTTCACGAAATTACCACCGAGCCGCCCGATGGAATTGTGACGATCGACTATCGACTGGTTTGCGGTAGCGGCGAGACGTTGTCGGTGGAGTCGCGCACGCACGGGGAGTTCGACGAGGAGGGCCGGCTCATTGGTTTCCATGGTGCGACCCTCGACGTCACCGAACAGCGGCTGACCGAAAGGGAACGCAACGAACTGCACGATCGACTCCAGCAGGCCCAAAAGATGGAGCTGATTGGACTGATGACCGGTGGAATTGCGCATGACTTCAACAACATCCTCGCAAGCATTCTGGGCTTCGCGCAACTCGCTCAGCACGGCGTAGCTCAGACTCTCGGAAGCAAGCTGGCCGGATATCTCGCTGAAATTGAACAGGCAGGGACCCGCGGGGCGGCGCTGGTTAGCCAGATGTTGGCGTTCAGTCGCGGCGACGGGGCGGACCGCTCACTCCAGAACCTCGCGCCCCTTGTCGAACGCGCAATCAAGATGTTGAGCCCGATGTTTCCCGTCAGTGTGGATTTCAGGACCGACCTCCCGGAGAACCTGCCGCAGCTGCTGGTGAATCCGACCCAGATTCAGCAGATCATCATGAATCTCTGCATCAATGCGCGTGACGCAATGCTCGACCAGGGCACGATCAACATCGCGCTGCAGCGGGTGTCAAAGGAGGAAGGCGTGTGCGCGTCGTGCGCGCGGTCTTATGCCGGCGACTGGGTGATACTAAGCGTGAAGGACACCGGCCCGGGGATCCCGGAGATGATCAGGTCTCGACTGTTCGAACCATTCGTCACCACAAAAAGCGTCGAGCAGGGCACCGGCATGGGGCTCGCGATGGTGCACGGCATCGTGCACCGCAATCATGGACATCTCACTCTGTCGTCGACGCCCGCGGGGGTGGAGTTTCGGATTCTATTACCGGTCAGCGCCATGAATGACAGCGAAGAGACTCCCTCGTCGCGCGCCACGGTGGAGGCGCGCACGGGCGCGCGGCGCCGAATCCTCGTGATCGAGGACGAGCGGGCTATCGGCGCGTTCCTCGCCGAGCGGCTGACCATGGAGGGACACGACGTCGTCGTCGATACCGATCCAATGGAGGCTGTAGCCCGTTTCGAGGCTGCACCCGATAACTTCGACCTTGTGATCACCGATCAGACCATGCCGGGGATGAGCGGCTTGGAAGTATTGGCGCACATGCGCGCCCTACGGCCGCGCCTGCCCGTGATTGTGATGACCGGTTTCAGCCGTACCGTTGACGCTGCTCGAGCGTCACGACTGGGCGTGCACGCGTTGTTGGAGAAGCCTTTGGACATTGACGCCCTGCTGCGTGCGATCGAGACCGCCGTTCCCTGATGGATTGGCACGGCGGCGTCCTGAAAATCTCCATTGTGTTTGAATTCGCCGGCGCCTTGTCGTCCAGTAAGCCAGCGAGCGCACCCAGCTCCGCCATTGCTCACCGAAGCCACCTCACACCGTGGCCACTAGAGTTGGCGGCTCTACAGCGCGCGTATCTCGCACCGTCGCCCACGCGTGGACGAGTCGTCGCATGGCCTCGGGAAGCATCTCGTTCGTGAGCGTGAGCGGCAGGCGAATGTAGTCCTCGAACGAACCGTCAATGCCGAACAATGGTCCTGGAGTAATCACCACGCCGCACTTGCGGCTAACCTCACTCAAGCGCGTTGCGACCGGCGCACTCAGTCGGACCCAGGCGCTGATACCGCCCGTTGGCGTGGCGGTCTGCCAGGAAGGCATCGATGTTGCGAGGATGTCCATCAGTGCCGCACGATTCGCCCGTAATTGTGCGCGCCGTGGTGCGACGATGGCATCGAGTTCAGCCAGCACGTAACACGCAAGGATCTGCTCCAATACCGGGGTCGCCATGTCGAGTGTCGCCTTGACCGCCGCGGCGCGTGCGATGAAGGCCTCCGGGCCGCGCATCCATCCAACCCGCAGCCCGCCCCAGAAAACCTTGCTTAGCGAGCCGATGGACAGCAGCAGCATTCCTTCGCGTGCAAATCTCGACAGAGGGGCAGGCGATGGCTCATCGAGGGTGAGATCGGTCAGTGTCTCGTCGACGACCAAGGCTGCTCCCGCGAGGCGGGCGATGTCGACGAGACGTGCACGGCAATCTTCGGGCATGGTGAGCCCGGTCGGATTGTGGCACTCCGGGACGCAGTAAATAAGATCCGGCCGTGCTTCACGCACTGCTTCTCGCCAGCGCTCGCAGTCCCAGCCAGCAGGCTCGAGATCCACTGGCACACAATTCCCACCGAAGCGGCGTATCGCCGCGAGCGCGTTCGGGTAAGTAGGATGTTCGACGAGGACCCGGGAGCCCGGCCGAAGCGTCGCCGCGAGGCTGAGCGCGAGCGCGTTCTGCGCGCCGGTCGTGATCAGAATCTGGCTCGCAGTGGTCGGCACTCCGCGGTCGGTGTAGCGTCGCGCAATTGCAGCGCGCAATTCTGGAAGTCCGTACAGATAGTAACCGTGCCCCTCACCGTAGCGGCTGGCGGCGGGCGCGGCGCGCGCGAGCAGATCTGCAAAAAGTTCCGTCGGCGCCGGTAACGCGGCCTGCGTGAGATCGATTTCCGCGTGCGTTCCGACGGGATACCACGGCGTCGCAACCTCACTCGTGTCGGCCGGTCCCCTCGCGACGCAACTTCCTGCACCTTGACGGGTTTCAACGTGACCGCTGGCCCGAAGGCGGTCATAGACCGCAGCCACCGTGGTCCGGCTCACGCCGAGTTCACGTGCCAGGTCGCGCTCCGACGGCAGATGGGTCCCGAAAGGCAAACGGCCGTCGCATACCAACTGTGTGATATGCCCCTGGATGGAAGAGGCGATATCGCGCCGTCCGGGTTTCCAATTGCCGAACAACCTCAGCAGCGCGCCCGCTCGCAGTCGTCGTCCGGTATCCATGGTGCAATCTCGTTCTGTAGTGGGTCCTGAATGGTCCAGTTTGTCGACACTGGACCTGTCACAGGCACGATTCTACAGGCAATACTGCCTGGCAAGGGGAGGTGGAAAGTAGGAAGCAGGCCACTGTCGGTTACTGGACCGGCCCGTAGCGCGGGCAACCGATGCGACACTTCGGTGCACCAAGCGGGCGAGGATGATGTGCTGGAGACGCCTGCTCTAGGGCCCATCGCGCGCAGACTGCGCCTGCCGGATGGTCGGCGACTAGCGTCTGATGACTGAGGGGAGATCACCATGACCAAGTCCACATCGAAATGGGTGGGCGCGAGTCTCGCGCGGAAGCAGGACTTGCGCCTCGTGACCGGGCACGGTCGTTACACTGACGACATCAGCCTGCCCGGCATGTTGCATGCGGCGATGTTGCGCAGCCCGCATGCGCATGCACGCATCAAGTCCATCGACGTTTCACGCGCCCGCGCGCTTCAAGGTGTGCACGCCGTGCTGACCGGTGAAGATGCGAAACGGTATTGGGGGCCGCTACCGCCTACCATTGACATCGGCATGAAGGTGCCAACTGTTTACGCGCTCGCGACGGAGAAGGCCTACTACATGGGCGAGCCGGTAGTCGCCGTGGCCGCCGATACACGCTATCTCGCCGAAGACGCGCTCGAACTCATCGACATCGAATACGAGCCGCTTGCGGCCGTCACCGACACCGAGGCCGCTCTCGCGCCCGACGCGCCGCTGCTCTATCCGGAGTGGGGCGACAATGTGCAGTGCGAGTGGGGGATGACGGTGGGCGCCCTCGACGAAACCTTCGCCAACGCGGATCACGTTTTCGAATACCGTCTCCCGCAGCACCGCTATTCCGGCGCGAGCCTCGAAGCGCGCGCAGCGCTCGCGCACTTCGACGCCTACAACCGCAAGCTCACGCTGTACTGCTCGACGCAGTCGCCCAATCTCGTGCGCACGCTGGTCGCTCAGACATTTCGCTTTCCCGAGCACGACGTGCAAGTGATTGCGCCTGACATCGGTGGCGGCTACGGCAACAAGCTGCAGGCCGACGCCGAGGTCATTCCCTGTCTGCTCTCGCTGGCGACGGGTCGACCGGTAAAGTGGACCGAGTCGCGCCAGGAGAATCTGCTATCCGGTATGCAGTGTCGCGACTACGTCTGGTATCTCAAGGTCGCAGTGAACAGGGACGGCATCCTGCGGGGGCTCGACGCGCAGGTGTACGGCAATGTCGGCTGCGACGGTACCTGTCACGCAGCGGGCGCGGGCAAGTTTCTGGTCGCCGCGGCCTACGTGCCGGGGCCGTACAAATGGCAGGCATTCCGTGTCGCAACCAAGGTCGCGGTTTCGAACAAGGCACCGAGCGGAGCGTATCGCGGCTACGGCAAGGACATTGCGAATTACCCACTCGAAGTGGCGATGAATCGCATGGCGGAAGCGCTCGGGCTCACTCCCGCGGAGTTTCGGCAACGGAATTTCGTCGGCAAGGACGAGTTCCCGTATCAGCAGATCTCGGGCCCTATATACGACAGCGGTGACTACGCCCAGTGTCTCTCGAAGCTGCTCGCACTCGTCGATTACGATGGGGTGAAGCGGCACCAGGCGGAAACCCAGGGCAAGAGCGCGAAGTATCTCGGCATCGGCATCGCGTCCATGCTCGAGCCGTCAGGCGGCGCGGTGCCGAACTGCATCTTCAATTCGTATGAGGTGGCGACGGTGAGGTTCATGCCGGAGGGCGGCGTACTCGTCCTTACCGGCCACCAGGATATCGGGCAAGGCACGGAGACGACACTCTGCCAGGTGGTTGCCGATGAACTCGGTATCACACCCGACGATGTGCGCGTCGTTTACGGAGACACGAATGCCGTGCCCTATGGCATGGGGCCGTGGTCGAGTCGCGGCGCCACGTTCAATGTCTCCTGCATTGCCGAGGCGGCGCGGCGCCTGAAGACGAATCTGCTCGAGGTCGTCGCCAACCTGTGGCAATGCGAAGCCACGCGTCTCGACGTCGCGTACGGCGTCGTCGTCGAAGCGCGCGGCCGCACGATGACGCTGCGCGAGCTCTGCAACCAGCTG
>JADLGE010000097.1 GCA_020849475.1 Gammaproteobacteria bacterium | reverse complement strand
CGCTGCGAACTGAAACCCCGGTAGGTGCGAATGAATTCGCACCTACCCCCCTCTCCCCCACCTCGCGTTAAACTTCGGCCACAGCCGCGGCGCGCTGCCGCGTTCCCGTTCAATTCAACAAACGCTGCCGGCTCAGGCCGCCGCGGATAAGGCCAAAGCATCCATGAAAAAAGTCTACCCAGACGCCAAGACCGCCCTTGCGGGCCTGTTGCATGACGACATGACCATCGCCGCCGGCGGTTTCGGTTTGTGCGGCATTCCGGAGAACCTGATCAGCGCGCGGGTCGACAGCGGCGCCAAGCAACTGACCATCGTCGGCAACAATGCCGGCGTCGACGATTTCGGCATGGGTCTGTTGTTGCGCACCAAGCAGGTCAAGAAAGTCATCGCCTCCTATGTCGGCGAGAACAAGGAATTCGAGCGCCAGGTGCTGGCCGGTGAACTGGAACTGCAGTTGACGCCGCAGGGCACCTTGGCCGAGCGCCTGCGCGCCGGCGGCGCCGGCATTCCCGGCTTCTACACCCGCACCGCGGCCGGCACCAAGCTCGCCGAAGGCAAGGAAACCAAGGTCTTCAAGGGCGTCGAATACGTGCTCGAAGAAGGCATCGTCGCCGACGTCGCCATCGTCAAAGCCTGGAAAGGCGACAAGGCCGGCAACCTCATCTATCGCAAGACCGCGCGCAACTTCAACCCGATGATCGCGACCTGCGGCAAGATGTGCATCGCCGAAGTGGAAGAGCTGGTGGAAACGGGCGAGCTCGACCCCGACCAGATCCATACTCCCGGCATCTATGTCGACCGCATCATCCAGGGCAAGAACTACGAGAAGCGTATCGAGTTCCGCACCGTCGCCGGCGCCGGCGCCAAGAAGGACACCCCCGAACGCCTCATGATGGCCAAGCGCGCCGCGCAGGAACTGGAAGACGGCTACTACGTGAACCTCGGCATCGGCATCCCGACGCTGGTCGCGAACTACATTCCCGAAGGCATGACCGTGACCCTGCAGTCGGAAAACGGCCTGCTCGGTATCGGGCCCTTCCCGGAAGAAGCGAACGTCGACGCCGATCTTGTCAACGCCGGCAAGCAGACCATCACCGCCATTCCCGGCGCGAGCATTTTCTCCAGCGCCGATTCGTTCGCGATGATCCGCGGCGGCCACATCAATCTCTCCATCCTCGGCGGCCTCGAAGTCGCGCAGAACGGCGATCTGGCCAACTTCATGGTGCCGGGCAAGATGGTCAAGGGCCCGGGCGGCGCGATGGACCTGGTGTCGGGCGTGAAGAAAGTCATCGTGCTCATGGAGCACACCGCCAAAGACGGCAGCTCGAAGGTGCTGAAAGAATGCAGCCTGCCGGTCACAGGCAAGGGTGTGGTCAGCATGATCATCACCGAGCTGTGCGTATTCGAAGTGCTGCCGGGCGGAAAGGGCCTCGCCCTCAAGGAGCTGTTCCCGGGCGTGAGCATCGAAGACGTGCGCGCCAAGACCGCCGCGGATTTCGTTGATCAGCGGGCAGGCTGAGAAAAACGTTCACTGCTGTTCTTCTGTGGGTCAGACTGGAGTCTGACCCACAAAGAGAGCGAAATTCAGGACTGCTGATACCTCGGTAACGACACGCTCGCCAGCGCGCCGAATACCATCAAGCCCGTCACCATCGCCAGCGTCGCCTGGTAGTCCCCGTAGTGATCGAACAGGCGGCCGGCCAGCAGCGGTCCGGTTGAACTCGCCAGCCAGAAGCAGGCGTAGACCGTCGCATAGATGAAGCCGTAGTGGCGCAGGCCGAAGTAACGCGCGGTCAGGAACGCCAGCAGATCAACTTCGGCGCCCAGTGCGAAACCGATCAGAAACGCCGCCTGCGGCGCACGTTCCGCGCCGCCCGTCATGAGCAAGGCGCAGCCGCCGGCGGTGACGAGAAAGATGGCGGCCGCCACGTAGGGTGCGAATATCCGGTCGATCAGTGCGCCGATGCCGATGCGGCCAATCACGACACCCATGCCTATCAACGACGCGATGCGCGCGGCGTGGGCCTGCGCGAGACCCGCGTCGCGCAGCATCGGCACCATGTGCACGACCAGCGCCGAACAGGCCACCGCGGTGGCGGCAAAGCCCAAGGCCAAGGTCCAGAACACGCGGGTGCGCAAAGCCTCGCGGCGCCCCATGCCCGGCAGGTCGGCGCCAACGTCGAGTTCGGCACGTCCGCCGCGCGGCTTCAACCACAGATACACCAAGGGCCACGGCGCGAACGCCAGCAGCGCCAGGGTGATGAAGCCGGCGCGCCAGCCGTAGTCCGCGATCACACTTTGCATGAGCAGCGGCAGCAAAATCGCGGCGGTGCCGGGGCCGGCCAGCGTGATGCCGAGCGCCATGCCGCGCGCGGCATGAAAGCTGCCGGCCACGGCACGCGTGTAAAGGATGGAAGAAGTGCCGATGCCGGCGACATTGAGCGCGAAGAACAGGGCATAGAACGACGCGCGTGGGCCGTCGAAGCGCGACACCAGCAGCAGCATCACGACGAAGCACGGCACCGCCACCAACGCCACGCGGCGCGCGCCGAGCCGGTCGATGAGCCAGCCCAGCACCGGCGCCGCCAGCACCAGGCCGACGCTGCCGTAGAACAAGGTGGTGGAGACTTCGCCGCGCGACCAGTTGAAGGCCTGCTGCAGCGGCGTAACGAACAGGCCGAAGCTGTAATAGATGAGCGACGACACGCCGGTGCCACAGGCGATGGTTGCCGTCAGCAGCAATGACCAGCCGGCCGTGATCTCGGCCTTCCACTCCCCCCGGTGCGCCATGGCCGCATTGTCAGCGCCCGACGGGCAGCGGCACAAGGCCGTTCCTTGCGCCTGCTCAGCTAATGGTTTGTGCGAGCTCGGCGTCGACCAGCAGGTTTGCACCGCCCAGGCGATAGTGGTTGTAGCCCTGACCATCGACAAGCACCGGCCCGCCGCCAACTTCGGTCCAGCCCTGGCCGGCGGACACGACGCTGTCGCCTGCATCGCCATCGACACGCAGGCTGTTGTGGTCGCTCATCGCCATCACATCGAACGCGGTCAACAGCAGGCGATTGTCGCCGCTGCCGGTGAGATCGAGTATGTCCAGTCCGGCGAGCCTGTTGTTGGCGATCAGGGTCAAATCGACGCTGACGTCCGCGCCGACCACCCGCAGGATGTCGGTGCCACTGCCGCCATCGACGTCGCGCATGCCTCCATGCCAGATAAACACGTCGTCGCCCGCGCCACCGCGCAACACGTCCGCGCCGCCAGCGCCATCGAGTACATCGTCGCCGCGGCCGCCTATGAGGCTGTCTGCGTGACTGCTGCCGAGCAGATAGTCGTCGCCATCCCCACCTTCCCGGCTGACCGCCCCGGTGAAATCTCGTCCGAACACCACGTAGCCACCGTCGCGAAAGGAGCCGATCGCAATATCCTCATAACCGTCGCCGTTGACATCGCCGGCCTTGTCGAGCGCGTAACCGGACGAACCTCGATCGCTGGCGGCATCGAGTCGTATGCCGTTACGGCCATCGAGTGAATTGAGATCGACGCGCGCTGCAAAGCCACCGGCCGCGCCGAACATGAGGTAAGTCGACCCGACATAACTGAAGTCCCCTCCCGGCGGGTCGGCGATGGGTGCGCCGACCATGATGTCGTCATAGCCGTCACCGTTAACATCGCCAGCGCCACTGACTTTGATGAACGGACCATCATCGACGGAGCCGTCCATGCGAAAGCCGTTCTCGCCGTCCAGTGCGCTCAGAGCGAGCACGGGGGATGCGCCGTCGGCATGGCCGAATACGATCCAGGCGACACCCTTCTGCACGCCATCCACCGGCAAGGTGTAGCCCGAGAGCACGATGTCGTCGAAACCGTCGCCGTTGAAGTCGCCGGCCGATGCCACGTCGGCGCCAATTGCCAGGTGGGCGGTATCACCGACGATGCGCCAGCCTTCCTGCGCAGTGAGGGTGTCGAGATCGAGATGGCTGTCTGGCGGCGAGAGCTGGCCGAAAACGACATAGGCAGCGCCGGTGCGGGCGTCGCCGGTTCGAGCGTAATCGAGCCCCAGGATCAAATCGCCGAGACCGTCGCCGTTGACATCGCCCGCCCCCGCCATCTCGAACAAGCCAGGGCTGCTGAAGCCGCGGTTGGTGGCGATGCCTGCGTCGATGCGCAGTGCATCGTCGGTGCCCAATGCGTTTAAATCGTTGTCGAGCGCGAAGGCTCCGTCGTGACCGTAGACGATGTAGGCGGAAGGATGACCTCCGTGCCCGAATTCGTCGGCGACCCGCGCCGCGGACAGCACGAAGTCGTCGAAGCCATCGCCGTTGGCGTCGCCCATGCCAGCCACCGACATGCCGGCCCAGCGAATGAGGCCGCCACCATTGAAACGCGCGCCCTGCGCGGCCTCGAGTGCGGCCACTGAAAGGATGTCGGGAAATCCGCTGGCCGCACCGAACAATACGATGGCCGCGCCGGCCGACACCGGCTCACCGTTCTCGGGCAGGAATGAATCCGTGCCGAGGATGACGTCGTCGAAGCCGTCGCCATTGATGTCACCGCAGCTGGCCAGCGTCGCACCGGTGAGGGATTCCACGCCACCATCGATGCGAAAGCCGCGCGTGCCCTCCAGCTGATCGAAATCCACTACGTCCGTGAATCCCCCGGCAGCGCCATAGACGACATAGGTCAGACCGTCGAACGTCGAGTGTAGGCCCATCGGGCCGCCGATGAGAAAGTCGGCGTAGCCATCGCCGTTGAAATCGCCGGCGGAAGCGATCGCGGTGCCGGCGGGATTGGCCTGGAAGGGCGAACCGAAAGCTTCATGAAAGAGGCGATAGCCGTCGCTGCCATCCAGGTCGGACAAGCGCAGTACGCTGGACGTGACGATGGCAACGTACTTGAACACGTCGAGCAGCACACCGTCGGACTCGAAGCGCCAGGTGCTGACATCGACCTTGGCGACCGGCGTCCAGTGCCCGACCATCGTCAAGGTATCGCCGGGCAGCCCCCAGACCAGCAGGGGACGCGTGGCGCTCGCGGCGCGAACCACGTCGGCATCCAGCGTGAGCTGCACTGGACCTGAGGTGTGCAGTTCGATTTCTTCGATGCCCTTGATGCGCGGAGCAGCTCGCCGCAGATCGAATTCGCCACTCGCCATCATCACGATGTCATAGCCTCGACCGCCGTCGATACTCACATCGCGCGCGTCGAACACGAAGCGGTCGTCGCCCGCACCGCCGAACAGCCGGTCACGGCCGGCGCCTCCGTTCAAGAGATCGTCGCCAGCGCCACCGTCGAGACGATCATCGCCCGCGCCACCGGCAATACTGTCAGCGCCCGCGCGCCCATCGAGAAAGTTGGCACCGGCGTTGCCGATGAGGCGGTTGGCCGCGTCGTTACCTCGCCCGCTCGCTGCCGCGTTCCCCGACAGTCGCAGATCCTCCTGCTGCGGGCCCAGCGCGTAGCTGACACTGGACCACACCAGGTCGCGTCCGGGATCGGCCCTGCGGGTATCGATCTCCGTCGCTGCATCGATCACATAGACGTCGTTACCAGCGTCACCGCTCAGGCGGTCGATGCCCGGGCCGCCGTCGAGGTGATCGTTGCCCGCGCCACCGATCAGGATGTCATTGCCAGCGCCGCCGGCGAGCGAGTCGTTGCCGTCCATGCCGAGCAGCAGATCACCGTTGACGCCGCCGACCAGCGCGTCGTCCTTGTTCGTTCCCCGTCGTAGCTGCATCTGCGCTGTCCTCCCTGTGCTGTGCCCGTGGCGCATGACGGTAGCGAAGCGGCCGCAGCGACGCAAATCTCCACGCGGCCCCGGGCCAGCCGCCCAGCAGCGCGCTTGCCCCTGTTCGCGCTTCGTCACGCGCAATAAACTAGGGACTAGAATCGTTTTAAACGGACAGCCCGGTGCAAGGTCTGCGGCTTAGACTCAATTCACCATCGACGACCATCATCGGTACATGCCGCGCCGCGAGCCGCACGCGATGATCAAGCCCCTGCAGTTCGCGCTCGATCTTTTCGGTGAACTGGCCGGCCATGCGCCGCCAATGCCGTCACGGCATGCCGACCCCGCGCCGGCTGCGGAGGCGCGGCTCTGCGCCCCGGGCTTTGGCTACGAGCTGCGCCTGAGCGCAAGGCGGCGCTCCCTCAGCATCGAGGTGCACCCCGATCTCAGCGTGATAGTGCGTGCGCCGCTGCGCTTCCCCAAGCGTGACATTGAGAGTTTCATAGCGGCCCGTGCGGTGTGGGTGGCGGCGCAGCTCGAACACTTTCGGCGCCAGCCGCGCATGCCGCTGGTGCCGACCTACGCCGATGGCGCGACCCACTATTACCTCGGCCTGCCCCATCGCCTGCGGCTCGATCCGAATGCGCGCCATGGCGTCGAACGTTGCGACGACAGCCTCGTCGTCGGCGGCCGCGCGGCACGCGATGCGCTGGCGGCGCGCAGCGCCCTCGACCAGTGGTATCGCAGACGCGCCGACGAGTTGTTCAACACCATCCTCAACGAATGCCATCTGCATCCGCGCTTTCAGCGCTATCCCTGCCCGACCTTGCAGATCCGCGCCATGCGCACGCGCTGGGGCAGCCTCGGCTCGCGACGCGGCATGACCTTGAACCTGGTCCTGATCCAGGCGCCACGCGAATGCATCGAGTTCGTGGTGATGCATGAGCTGTGTCATCTGCGCTATCACGGTCACGGCAAGGGCTTTTACAAACTGCTCGACGCGGTGTGCCCGGACTGGCGTGAACGCAAGCGTCTGCTCGAGGACAGTCTGCGCTGAACACTTCGACTCCCTCGCCGCCGAGGGCGGCGCGCGTGGCCGTCATCGGTGCGGGCCCTGCCGGCCTCATGGCGGCCGAGGCCGCACGCGCGCACGGCGCCGACGTGACCGTGCATGACGCCATGGCGTCGGTCGGGCGCAAGTTTCTGCTGGCCGGCAAGGGCGGACTCAATCTCACCCACGGTGAAGGGCTGGACGCCTTCCTGTCGCGCTACGGCGCCGAGCGTGCGCAGCTCGAGGCCGCCGTGCGAGCCTTCGACAACGACGCCATTCGCGCCTGGGCGCGGGCTTTGGGCATCGACACGTTCGTCGGCACTTCGCAGCGGGTGTTTCCTGTCGGTCTCAAAGCCGCGCCCCTGCTGCGCCGCTGGCTGGCACGACTGCGCCACGATGGCGTGCGCTTGCAGCCGCGTCATCGTTGGCTGGGCTGGGACGACAGCGGCGCGCTGCGCTTCGCAACGCCCGCGGGCGAAGTGCACATCGAGTACGACAGCGTAGTGCTGGCCTTGGGCGGCGCAAGCTGGCCGGCGCTCGGCAGTGATGGCGCGTGGACCGCGCTGCTCAGCGCGCGCGGCGTCGAGGTCACGCCCTTGCGCGCCGCCAACTGCGGCTTTGAGTGCCCCTGGAGCGCGCACCTCGTCGACCGCTACAGCGGCGCGGCGGTGAAGAACGTGACGGCAAGCTGTCGCTCGCCCGATGGCTCGCTGCACAGCCAGCGCGGTGAATTCATCCTCACCGCCGACGGGGTCGAAGGCAGCCTGGTGTATGCCTTGTCACGCGCCTTGCGCACCAGCCTCGAACAGCAGGGCAGCGCCACGCTCGTACTCGATCTCGCGCCTGACCGTGACCAGGCGACGCTTGCCCGCACACTCGCCGCGCCGCGCGGCAAGCACAGTCTTGCCCATGTGCTGGAACGGCGCGCCGGCCTGTCCGGCGTGAAGGCCGGCCTCCTGCGTGAACTCGTGAGTGCCGAAGTGCTGGCCGATGGCGCGCGTCTGGCAGCGCTCATCAAACAACTGCCCTTGGTATTCCAAGGCACACGCCCGCTGGCGGAAGCCATCAGCACCGCCGGCGGCGTCGCGTTTACGGCGCTCGATGCGCACTACATGCTGCGCGCCCTGCCGGGTGTATTCTGCGCCGGAGAAATGCTCGACTGGGAGGCGCCTACCGGCGGCTATCTGCTGTCTGCCTGCCTCGCCACCGGACGCATGGCCGGCGCCGCCGCCGCCGATTGGCGTCACGTCCGAATCCGCTGACTTTCGGGCTCTGGGCATTTCCGCTACTTTTGCCGCCACTCTTCAACGTCAACAGGAGGTTCACCATGGCAACTCTGCCCGCCGGTTATCCCGAACAGGCTTTCGATGCCTTTGCTTATCTGAAGTCCCGCACCGAGCTGTCGGTGGAGGACATGCAGGTGCTCGCCATGATCGAATGCTTCGGCGAAGCGTTTTATTTCCTGCTCGCCGACAACGTCAAGAACGACGAAGCCAAGGCGCTCCTGACGCGCAACGGCCAGGAAGAACGCGGCCATGCGCATCGCCTCTTGAAAGCCATCAAGTTGAAGAGCGGCACGGATTTCGAACTGCCGCCGAATGAGGAAAACCCGTTCTTCAAATTCTGCCCGACGGAGCTCGCCTGCGATGACGCAATCCTCGCCGCGCTCGTGCAAGGCGAAGCGGACGGTGACCTCGTTTACCAGGTGTGGGCCGACCACGAAAAGGACAGCAAGGTTGCCGACCTGCTGCGCTTGAACGGTCGCGAGGAAACCCGCCACGGCGAACGCGTGGCGGAAGTGACGAAGCTGTTGGCGGCCTGAAGTCCGGCCGCCGCCGACGAATGTGCGATTGAACTGGCACCCGTAGGTGCCAATTCATTCGCGCATTCACTCTATCCGTTAATGCTTATGCCCCAGCGCGCATGAGAACAGGCGCTTGGGGTTCTCCACCAAGATAGTTTCTATCTGCTCTTCGGTGACGCCGGCGGCGCGCATCTTCGGCAGGATCTCCTTGAAGATGTGGTTCGAGCGCCAGTTCGGCAGCATCTCCTGCATCGCTTCGAAACTGCTCGCATAGGGATACGGGCGGCCGAGCCAGCACGAGATCGAATCATGCGACATCAGCACGCGGGTCAGATGGCCGGCGGCAATCATCTTGATGATATTGGCGATGCGCACTTCATCGGGCTGAAACAGCGAAATGCCGAAGCGGTCGAAGCCGACGAACGCGCCGCGGTCGGCCAGTGATTTCTGGTAGTCGAAATCGGTGGTGCCATCGGAATGGCCGACCACCAGCTGTTCGGCCGGACAGCCTTCGCCGGTCACCATGTCGATTTGATCGTGGCCACAGGTCGCGTTCTGGGTATGGGAGATGACCGGCACGCCGGTGGCCTTGGCGGCGCGCGCGCCGGCGGTCACGAGCTTGCGTTCGTAGTCGGACACCTTGCCGTCGCCGGTCGCAATCTTGACCGCGCCAGCCTTGATGCCGGTGTCGCCGATGCCCTGCTCGATTTCCTGGATGTAGACCTCGACCAGTTCTTCCATCGGCATGTGGCGGAAGGTGTAGGTGTTGCCTTCGGCTTCGAAATAGGCGCCGGTGGTGCACACGATGCGCATGCCGCTCTTCTGTGAAAGCTCGGCGAGAAACACCGGGTCGCGACCGAAGTCCATCGGGCAAGGATCGACGAACGTGCCGACGCCGTGGCTCTGCAATTCATGCATCTGGTCAACGGCGCGAATCATGGCGTCGTTGCGTTTGAACTTCGGCGCCCGCGCGTCGAGTTCCCAACCGGGATAGCCGATGAGCGCATGCTCGTGTATGAGCGTGCGGCCGAGTTCGCCGGGTTCGGCGGTGCCGGTGGTGGTCTGGATTTTGGTCAATGCCATAAATGATCTCCCCTTCGTTGTTGCGACCGATGGCAAATGGCGCCACGCGCTCTGCGGGTATGCAATAGTTCTTGCGGCAGAGCCGAGTACCACGCCTGACCGGCGGTTTGAATGTCAGACTGAAGTCTGACCCACAGGAAACGACCATCCTTGTGGGTCAGGCTTCAGTCTGACATTTGAATGCGCGAATGAACTCGTCGCTGGCAATAGATTCCTCACGGTGCATAGGCACGCATGAACATGCCGACGGTGTCTTGCGCGAGTTCGTTGAGCGCTTCGGCGCATGGCCGTTCGCCGACATCCAGCAACACCCGCAGATGGTCGCCCGCCTTCAGCATCGCAAAAAACTGGTCGGCGGCGCGTGCTGGTTTGGCGATGCGCAATGCGCCCTCGGCATCGAAGCGTTCGAGCAGACGCGCCAGGGCGGCCAAGGTTGGCGCCGGGCCGGCGTCCCAGAACACCTGGTTCATGTGGGTCTCGGCGCTGGCGCTGGTCATGAGCACGCGATGCAGGGCGATGACGTCGGGATGGAACATGAGATTCAAAAACGCGGCGGCGATACGGCACAGCGCTTCATACACGCCGAGCGGCGCCAGGTCGACGAACTCGCGGGCTTCGAAGTGTTCATCACACTTGCTGGCGATAAGCGCGACGAACAATCCTTCCTTATCGGCAAAGTGACTGTAGACGGTGAGCTTGGAAACGCCGGCCGCGTGCGCGATGCGATCGACGGTGGCGCGTTCGAAGCCGAGTTCGAGAAACAATTGCGAGGCCGCCGCCAGGATGGCCGCGCGTTTCTCCATGTCCTTGGGGCGCCCAAGCAGACGGGACGGAGATGCGTTCATCGAGGCAGGACCAAGTTCATGACCGAGATACTACTGCACCGTCCCGGGCAGCAGTGAATGACGGCGATCAGGACCGCCGCTGGCTTAACGTGTGTGCAGTGCGGTGAGCGCGTCCAGGGTGGCGGGGGCGTTCCAGGCGCGCGGGCCGCGCAATCGTCCGATGAAGCGCCCTTGCGCGTCGATGAGATAGGACACCGGCAAACCCCAGCCCCAGAAGCTGTCGTCGACACCGCCAGCAGCGGCGACATACACCGGCAGACGCACGCCCAGCCCCTCGGCATAGGCCAGCACTTCGGCGGCCGTGGCATTGGTGTCGATGGCGACCAGCACCACCGCGTAGCGTGCCGGGTCGAGATGCTTCGCGAGCGCGTCGAGCGCCGGCAGTTCTTCCTTGCACGGCGTGCACCAGGTCGCCCAGAAGTGCAGCAGCACCGTGCGGCCCTTGAGCGCGGCGTTGTCGAGCGCCGTGCCGCCGCCGGCCGGCGTCAAGCTGAAGCGCGGCACTTCGTCGGCCAGCGACTCGATAGCCAGTACGTCGTCGGCGCGCACTGACGGAGCGAGTCCAGCGGCCGTCAACAGGGCAACGGCGACAAGCAGCAGACCGCGCACTCGCGCCCTCATAGCATCACGTTGATGGAGCCCATGACTTTGAGGTCATCGCCGAGCTGGGTGCCGGTCAAATCATGGTGGATGGGCACCTGCGCCGAGACCTCGAAGCTCCAGCGCGCGCCCACGTTCAACTGCACGCCCGGCTGCACGAACACCACGTGGCCGCCGGAATCGAAGATACGGCTGCCGGCTTCGTCTTCCATGCCGCGCAGTTCGCCAGCCAGACCGCAGGATAAAAACCACTGCTGAAGGCTGGCGCCGAGCGTGGCGGGGGTAACGCGGAAGCGCGCCGTCAGGTCGTAGTTGAGCGAGTCACCATAGTGGTAGTTGTGATCGCCGGCTTCGCCTTCGCCCTTGATGGCGCCGAGCGCATTGGCCGACAGCGACCAGCGGCCGCGCGCATGGCTGAAGGACAGGCCGAACAGGCCGTCGGTGGAACCGGTGCCGAGCTGCAGGTGGGCGTCGAGATAATCGCCGTTGTCGGCGCGGCCGGAGGTGCTGCCGCTCGGCGTCTTGATGCCGGCCATGAGGGCGACGGTGGTGGTGCTGGCGAGGGTGTGATGCTGGAACACGCGGGCGCGGGCCAGCAGCGAAATGTCACCGATGCCACCATCGCCGCCGTGCTGATCCTCGACGCCGCGCACGGCCGGGTCGTGATCATGGTCGTCGTGCTCGTGTTCTTCTTCCGCCTCATCATGATGATGGTGCCCACCCTGGTGTTCGAGATGGCCATCGACCTCGGTCACGCGGAACGGCACCACGCCTATCAGGGTCAGCCACGGGCGCGGATTCCAGAAGCCCTGCACCTCGGTCGTGTAATAGGTTTCGCTGGCGCCCGGGTTGGCGAGTTCGCGGCTGCCGTCGTAGACACTGTCGAGGCTGGTATAGCGTTCGGTGATGCGCACGCCGCGGCCGTTGATGGTGTCGAGCGGCGACGCGCCCTGGGAGATCAGGCAGTAGTCGCAGGCGTGGGCCAGCGGGCCGCAGGTGAGCGCCGCGACGGCAAGCGCCAGACGATGGATTGAGGCCATAAGGGCAACCAGGTGACGAAGGAGACCGGAGCTTAGGGGGGTGAGCAAAAGGGGTCGATGCGACAAATTGTCGCAGACCGTCGCCACCATGCCGGCATCGAGGTCAGCCGTTATTATCGCGCAATGAGAATGTCCCTTAGAACCTGTACGGGCCTGCTGCTGGCCGTGGCGCTGCTGTGTTTTGCTTACGATGCCGGCGAGCGCCTCGCGGCGCGCATGGGCGTCGGGCAGGGCCGGCCCGAGGTGGCCGGCCTGCTGTGGCCGGTGCAGCCCGAGCTCACCCCCTTCGCTCTCGAAGATGCCCGCGGCGGCGCCTTCGATGACCGTCAGTTGCGCGGGCACTGGACGCTGCTGTTCCTGGGCTACACCCATTGTCCCGATGTGTGCCCGACCACCCTCGACACCCTCGCCAAGGCCAGCGCCGCCCTGCGCGACTTCGCACCATTTGCCGCGCACGGCCAGGTGCTGTTCGTATCGGTCGACTACGAGCGCGACCGTGGCGAGGCCCTGCGGCGCTATGTCGAATACTTCAACCCGGCCTTCCGCGCCGCCAGCGCGCCGCCGGCGGCACTGCACCTGTTGCTGCGCCAGCTCGACATGCAGGCGGTCAAGACCTCCAGCGACGACAGCCCGGACTACGCCTTTGAGCATTCCAGCGAAATCGTGCTGGTCGGGCCCGATTTGCGCGTGCTGGCGCTGTTCGACTTTCCCCATGAGCCGGCCGACATCGCGGCGCGGGTGCGCGCCATCGTGCAGTTCGCCAGTCAGCCGCGTTAGCTTTGCGTCAAAAAACACCCGTTAGAGGACTTACCGCCAAATATCACGGTCGCGCACAATTCCTGCTCATTTGCTGGCCGCCGCAGGACTGCTTGCCGCGGCTGTTTCGTTTCGTTTGAAGGATCAGGAATCGTTCGCCATGGGGATACCACGCACCGCCCATTTTTCGCCTTGGAATCTGCTGCTGACGGCCGTGCTGCTGCTTGGCGCGGTGGTGGCCCACGCCGCCGATGACCAGGGTTATCAGGCCCTGCGCGACTGGATAGCGGCGGGCAACCCGGCCGACGACGGTCTGCCCGCCGGCCAGCATCTCGGCGCCAAAGATCGCGGGGAGCTCGAGGCCTACATCCCGCGCACCGCCTGGACCTACTACTTCTTCGACGACATGGACATGGAAATCGCCGCCCATGGCCACTATCCGCCGCCCGACACCTGGGGCAAGACCGTCAAACCCGGCTACAGCCTCGACGAGCGTGGCGTGCTGAAAGGTTTTACCGGCGGCGGCTATCCCTTCCCCGAGGTCACGGCGGACGACCCGATGGTCGCGCAGAAAGTCATCTGGAACATGCTGTGGCGCCCCGGCCAGAACGACTTCGACATGCCCATGGTCACCTGGCTGCGCGGCGAAGGCGGCAAGCTCGACCGCAAGATGGAATACATCTCCGTCACCGCCAACTATGCCAAGGGCGACGAGTGCCTGGTGCCGGGCTACGAGGAAGTGAAAAGCAAACGCATCATGGAATTCCGCTCGCCGCGCGACATGGCGGGCGCCAAGGACATGTCGGTGTCCTTCGTCGATCACGACCGCGAGGATTCCGGCTGGCTGTACATGCCGGCACAGCGCAAGCCGCGCCGCACGCTCGCCTCGGAGCGCACCAGCGAACTCATGGGCATGGACATGATTCGCGAAGATCTCGACGGCTTCGGCGGCAAGGTCCACGAAAACAACTGGACCTACCTCGGCACGCGCAACGTGGTGGCGACCATCAACGTCGCCGACAACCCGGAGTTCGGCGGCCCCAACCAGTGGGTGCCGAACAAGGCGCGCTGGGAGATCCGCAAAGCCCATGTGCTCTTGATCGAACCGAAGAGCAAAGACCACCCCTACAGCCATCGCGTGGTGTTCATCGACGCGGAAAATTTCTGGACGCTGTGGATGTTCGCCTTCGATAAAGAGGACGACCAGCTGTTGCGCATGAGCCAGCATTTCATGAAATACACCGAATCCTACGTCAACGAAAAGCCGCAGCAGGCGCCCTACATGACGCTGGATACCGACAAGAACCTCGGCCAGAAAGTGCTCATGCATCTCGGTGAAACCGACATCAACGCCAAGAAGCCCCACGCCACGATGACCCACTGCTATACCAACAAGCGGGTGTTCTCGTCGGCGCGCGCGCGCCAGTACTACTCGCTGCGCAACATGATCAGCGGCCGCCGCTGATCAAGACGCGATAGCTGGCGGCCATTGGCGGCCGCCACTCGACTCCATACACGTATAGACCGCAAGGAATATTTGTCATGACGTTCCGTCGCCACGGACTGCCGGCCGCGCTCGCCCTGCTCGCTGCCCTGCCTTTCACTTCCGAAGCCATCGTCACCATCAACGACGACCTCGAACTCGAAGGCTTCCTGCAGGCACAGAACATTCTGCGCACGCCGCGCATGGACGACGCCGAGTTCGTCATGCAGCGCAATACCGCGCAGATTGAAGGCAAGTATTACTTCCTGAAGGACAGCACCGCTTTCGGTCGCTTCAATACCGGCAAGCTCGAAGAAGCCACGTTCTCCTTCGTCGGTCGCGGCGTGTACGACTCCATCTACGACGCGCGCCCGTCTTACCACGACGCCTTCCCCGGCAACCAGTCCCTGCCCGGCGAATTCGAAGGCAAGGTGCGCGAGGCCTATGTCGACCTCATCCTGCCGCCGTTCTCATTGCGCTTGGGCAAGCAACAGGTGGTGTGGGGCGAGACCGATAACTTCCGCGCCCTCGACGTCATCAACCCGCTGGATTTGTCCTGGCACTGGAGCTGGGAATCCTGGGAAGACATCCGCATTCCGCTGTGGATGGCGCGCGGCGTGTATGACATCGGCAAAATCGGCAAGCTCGAAGAATCCTTCTTCGAACTCGTCTACATCCCGTGGGACGTGCGCCACAACATCATCTCCACCGATCCGCGCCGGCCATGGGCCTTCACCGGCGTCGGCCTCGCCGAGAATCCGAACTCGGTGTTCGTCGGCAGCCAGTTGAAGAATCTCGATCTGAACGTCATCGACGGCTCGCCCGGCCGCAAGCTCGAGAACGGCCAGGCCGGCTTCCGCTTCAAGGCAGTGTGGGGCGATGTCGATTTCAGCGTGAATTATTTCTACGGCTTCTCGGCCGACGCGCGCGGCGTATTGCAGAACCAGTTCACGCGCCTCGACCCGACCACCCTGCACGTCGCCTACAAGACCAAGTATCCGCGCTCCCACGTGCTGGGCTTTACCGCCAACTATTCCGAGGAGAAATACACCCAGGCGGTGTTCCGCCTCGAAACGACGTTTACCACCGGTGTGCCGGTGACGGTGGCGCCGGGTGCGCCGCTGTCGGTCGACCCGGAACAGGATCAGTTCGAGACCGCGCGTCGCTCGGTGATCATGCTCGCCGCCGATCGGCCGACCTGGATCAAATGGCTGAACCCCGACCGCACGATTTTTCTGTCGAGCCAGATCTTCTGGCGCCGCTGGCTGGATATAAGCCACAGCTATCGCGGCATCGGTGGCGTATTCCCTGCTGAATTGAACGGCGTGGTGCAGCCCGGCCGCTTCATAAGCACCAACGAAGATCGCATCGACCAGGACGAAGTGGTGATGACCTTCTCGGCCTCGACCAGCTATGGCGATGCCGGCCTGCTGCAACCGCGCTTCGTGTTTGCCTTCGACCCACGCTCGACCGGCGCCTATAACCAGTTGTCCGTCGACTACCTGTTGTCCAGCCACGTGGTGCTGCGTTTCCAGCAGAATCTCTTCTGGCGCATCACCGGCCACAAGCCCGGCCCATGGCAGCTCGGTGACATCTGGGGACATTCCGGCGGCAACAGCCGACACGAGTCGGTGTTTACGTTCATCTACCAGTTTTGAGGGTGGGCAAGCTTCGAATGTCAGACTGAAGTCTGACCCGCAGAAAAGGCACGAGCCCATTGTGGGTCACAACTTCAGTCTGACATTCAAACAAGGCCTTACTCATCCCTGCGCATGCCGATGGACTTCATCGGCAACCGCCTGCTCGGCGGCAATTTCTCATCGGATAACTTATCCATCAAATCCGACAGCCGTCGCGATTTCTTGACCAGGTACAAGGTCAGCACCGCGGTCGCCACCACCGTCGCGGCGAAATAAAACAGACGCACCATCACCGGCGCCGTCGTTTCATCAATCAGATTCATGCCGAGCACGCCGGTAGCCACCGTGCCTATCAGGCTGAAGGTGGTGACCACCGTCAAACGGTGCACCGAAGTCGACTGGCGGCGCTGCGCGTCGCTGTCGAGATACTGGCTCATATCGCGCAGCTCTTCCTTTAATTCCGCATAGAGCTCCGCATTGCCGAGATGGCGCACGCAGGCGCGGTGCAAGGCCTGCATGTGTGGATGCTCGGACAACACATTGAACCAATACCGGTGCGTGAAGCGCAGAAAGGAATCGAAGCTCGCATGCACCCGCGCGCGAAAACGCCGCAGGGAATTGCGGTCATGCACGTCGAGATCGTGGATGGCGTCGACCAGGCGGTCGGAAAACACCAGCAAGGCCGCCTGGTGGAAGTGCGCAATCAGAAACAGCATGAAGTACTGATGCCGGAACTGGCCGAGCAGGCCGCGCTCGGTGTCGAGAAAATAGCTCGACTGCGCGTCGCCGATCACCGACAGCACCCGGCCACTGCACAGAAAGCGCGTATTGGGCCCATCGCTCCGGCCGCTCCAGTAGCGGTCGAAGCTGTAGCGTGCAAAGAAGGCCGTGATGTCGGGGTCGTTGTGCGGCATCGGTTCGTCGGGATGCACGCTGGCGATGAGTCCCAGGCGCACCCAGTCGGCATCGGCAATGCGGCGCGGGTCGTCCAGCGCCAGGAAAGCCATCAGCGGCATGCGGTGATAGGCAATCTGACGATAGCGCAACAGGCCCTCCTCCTGCGCCGCGTCGAGCACCATCGGCTGCACCAGATACGCCCAATGGGCGGCGGTGCCGGCGGCGCGGTACTGGCAGGCGAACTCCAGGTACTTGGCGCGATTGCCGCTGTCGGAAGTCACCAGCACGCGGCCCTCCGCGTCCAGCCATTCGGCCGACCAGGCGTTGTGCACGCCGTTGCCGAATTCGTCCCAGGTGGTCGGATAGGCGCGCCCGAAGCGATACATGAAATCGAGCGCGGTGGAGAGCGGCAGTTCGTCGGCCATCACCTCGGTGTTCAACAGGGCGACGTCGACGTCATCGAAGAAATACAGATCGATATGCGCGACCTTGAGGGTGAGCGGCTCATCGCCTTCACGCAGGATCACGCGCAGCGCCGCGACATCATGGCGCCGATAGACACGCAGCGCCGATTCACCCGGCGCGCCGTCGTCGACGCGCGGCCGCGCGCCGCGACTCTCGCCGTAGAGAAAGCGCTGCACGTAGGGCAGGAAGGACACGAATTCCTTGTAATGCCGCTCCTGAAACTCACGCGGGTCGGCGGTGAATTCGTCTTCGACGCGCCGCCAGCGCTGCCCGACATCGGCCGCTTCAAGGAGCTGCCAGTGGCTGCGCTCATCGCCCTGGTTCTCCAGCGACATGAGCTGCAGCGGCCACAACAGCATCTGCCGGAAATGGCGAACGAGATGATCGGAGCCGTCGAGGAGTGCCATGGGGTGTCGCGTAAAACGTTTCGAAGGCCGGAATATAAAGCCTTGCTCGGCTGGTGCCGAATGAAATCACCGCCGTGGGCGGCCATTACCTGTGCGCTTTTGAATGTCAGACTGAAGTCTGACCTTCGAATGCGCACCTACACGGTGGCGGTCACGCCATTGGCCAGCATCGCCGCGATCTCATCGTCACCATAGCCCGCCTCCTTCAGCACCTCGACGCTGTGCTCGCCCAGGCGCGGCGCGAGTCGGCGTGTGCTGGGCGGCGATTCTGACCAGGTGCTGGCGTGGCCGAGCTGATGCACCAGCCCTTCGCTCGGATGCTCCAGGGTTTCGTAATAGCCCACGGCCTCGAGATGCGGGTCGTGATACAGCGAATCGAGATCGTTCAGGCGCATGGCGGGAATGTCCGCCTTGTCGAAGAACGCGAGCCACTGCGCGGTGCTGCGCGTGCGCATGATGTCGGCGACCATGCCGTACAGGTCGCCGATGTGCGCGGTGCGCGTGCCGATATCAGCCATGCGCGGGTCGTTGTCGAAACGCTCGGGCTGACCGAGTTCCTTGAAGAACGATCGCCAGTGGCTGTCGGTGTAGATGAGCGCGCACACGTAGCCATCCTGGGTCGGAAAGGGTGTGCGTTCACGCGCCAGCAAACGCGAATATCCCATCGGCCCGAGCGGTGGTTCGTAGCTCTGACCGGCCATGTGTTCGCCGAGCACGAACGGCACCATGGTTTCGAACATCGGCACTTCGATGGACTGACCAATACCGGTCTTCTCGCGGCGATAGAGTGCCGCCGCTATCTGGCCGACCGCGGCGGTGCCGACGGTGCGGTCTATCATGGTCACCGGCACGTAGCGCGGCACGCCGTCGCCGACCCGCGCCACCAGCGACGGAATGCCGACCGCGCCTTGAATCAAATCGTCGTAAGCCGGCTTGGCCGCATAGGGCCCGCGCTGGCCATAGCCGAACATGCCGACATAGATGATGCGCGAATTGACCGCCGCCACGTCGGCATAGGTCAGACGCAAACGCGCCATGGCCTGCGGCCGCACGTTGTAGACCAGCACATCGGCCTGCGCCACGAGGCGCAGGAGGGCGTCGCGGCCGGCGGCCTGTTTCAGGTCGAGCACGATGGCGCGCTTGTTGCGATTGCAGTGCAGGAAGCCGCTGGCCATGCCGCGATGGCGGGTCGCGCCAACATTGCGGCTGGTGTCGCCCGACGGCGGCTCGACCTTGATGACGTCCGCGCCCATGTCGCCGAGTTGCTGGGTGGCGAACGGCCCCATCAGCACCGTCGTGAGATCGACCACCTTAACGCCGTCCAGTGCGCCGCTCATGGGCATACCTCGCGCATCACTTCGAAGATTTCCAGCATTGCCTCTCCCCGGGCTGTGGGCCGCGCCTAGGGTAACCGAAGGCCGGTGAACCGGGCGACGCGCGATAGGCGTATCGACGGTGAGCACAGTTCACCCACACGCCGCGCGGTAGGCGCGTGGTCATGCGCTTGTTAGGATTGAAACCACGCTCCGTATTCAAAAAGCCCGTGAGGAATTCGACCATGGCGAAAAGCAAGAAAGCCCCGACCACCCGCAACGCGGGCACGGCCATCGACATCGGCATCTCGGCCGGCGACCGCGCCACAATCGCCGACGGTCTCGCCCACCTGCTGGCCGACAGCTACACGCTCTATCTCATGACCCACAACTTCCACTGGAACGTGACCGGGCCGATGTTCAACACCCTGCACTTGATGTTCATGGGGCAGTACACCGAGCAGTGGACGGCGCTCGATCTGATTGCCGAGCGCATTCGCGCGCTCGGCTTTCCGGCGCCCGGCACCTACAAGGAATTCGTCAAGCTCGCCTCCATCAAGGAAGTCGATGGCACGCCCAAGGCGCTCGACATGGTGCGGCACCTGGTGTCGGCGCAGGAAGCGACGGCGCGCACCGCGCGTAGTCTGTTCGCGGCGGTCGAGAAGGCCAACGATCAGCCGACCATGGATCTCTTGACCCAGCGCCTCGACGTGCATGAAAAGACCGCGTGGATGTTGCGCAGCCTGCTCGAGGATTGAGGCGCACGTTTGAAATCCGGGGATTCCGGCCTGCGCCGGATTCCCTCAAGTCATGAGAAAGTGGCCGGACAGCGTGGCAATCGGTCGCGCCTCGTCGTCCTGCCAGCAGCGTGCATGCACATTGGCGACGCGCCGCCCGAGCTTGGTGACCTCGGCCACCGCACGGGTTGGCACCACGCGCCCCGAGCGCAGGTAATCGACCGTGATGTTGATGGGCTTGGGCAAGGTCTCGACGTCGGGCTCGAGAATCAGCTGCACGATGGCGGCGGTCTCCAGCACCGCGCCAATCAGGCCACCGTGCAAAGCCTGCTTCCACGGATTGCCGACATGCAGTTCGGCCGCCGCCAGCAGCAGCACTACACGGCCGTCCTGCTCTTCGACGCTGAGCCCCAGCGCATCCATGTAAGGAATGGCCTGCCCCAGGCGGGCGTAATCGCGGCTCTCGCGCGCGGCATGGATGATGTCGGCGAAACTCATGGCGCGGCCTCGTCAAGCGCCGGGCCGGCCGGCTCCAGGGAAGTGATCATGAAACTCGCCGCGCAGTTGGCGATGGGGTCGTCGCGGTCGGCGTGATAGGCGATGGCGCGCACGAAACAGATGTTGCGCGTGACCTTGTAGCAATGGGCCGCCGCCGTGACCGCCTGCCCGGGCTGCGCGGGCTTGAGATAATCAATGCGCAGATCGAGCGTCGCAATGCCCATGCGTTTACCGAGCGCCGTGATCACCGACACTCCGCAGGCCGAATCGATGGCGGTGGTGATGACCCCGCCATGCAGGACGCCGGTGGTGGCATTGCCCGCCAGGCGCGCGTCGTAGGGCACGCGCAGCACCGCACGCGCGTGCTCGAGATGTACGATTTCAAGGCCCAGGAAGTTATTGTGCGGTGAGCGGTTGCCGGGGCGCGCGAGAAAGACGCGCAATTGGTCGAGGAAAATGCTGTCATTCATGGGGCGAGTATAGCGGCTCGGGATGGCGGCTTCGTCACGCGTCGCGGGCTTGGGTGATTGAAGGGGGGGAAGATGAAGCATGTCAGCGCGGGCGCCGCTCGCCGGCCGTGGATCGTATTACCGTGGACCCTATTGATGCTCTGCCTGGCCGCGGGCCAGGCCGTCGCCGCCGGCGTATCGGGGCGGATTGCGGATGGCAGTGCGCACGGCCTGCCCGGCGTATTCGTCACCGCGCGCGATACGGCCACCAACATCGAGACCACGGTCTACAGCGGCGCGGATGGCCACTACCTGCTGCCCGCCCTCGCCGCCGGCCATTACGAATTGCGCGCCCATCACGCGCGCTTTGAAGACGCGCGGCGGGAAATCGATGTCGCCGCGGAGACTCAGGCACAGGATCTCACGCTCACGACCAACCCCGAGCCGCTGCGCCACGCCTCCACCGCCACCTGGTTCGCGCACGTGCCAGACGGTGCCGAGAAGCGCGAATTCATCTTGAACTGCATGAGCTGCCACGAGATCGCCTTCGGCCGCGTGATGAAGGACGGCGCGCCGCGCACGCGCCAGCAGTGGCTGGACGCGATTGCATTGATGAAGTCCTTCGACAAGTACGCGGTGATTCCGCCGGACTTCGACGTCGAGCATTACGCCGACTGGCTGACGACGCAGTTCAACGCCGCAAGTGTGGCGCAGCTCGCGGCGCCGGCGCTGGCATCGAAGGATGCACGCGCCGAGATAGTCGAATATCCGGTGCCGATAGCGAGCGAACTGCCCCACGATCTCGTGGTCGGCCCTGACCAGCGCATCTGGGTGACGGCGTTCTGGAACAGCGCGATGTGGGCGCTCGATCCCGCCACCGGCCACGTCGAATCCTACGAAGTGAATGACCAGCCGAAAGTCCCGGCGCAAGTGCGCGCGCTCGCTTTCGCGCAAGATGGCACGCTATGGCTAGTCAATGGCGGCACGGAATCGGTGGTGCGACTCGACCCGCGCACGCGCAAGTACATCACCTATAAGGTCGGCATCTATCCGCACGACATCGCGCTCGACAGTCACGGCGACGTGTGGCTCAACGATTACTTCGGCAAGTCTGAAGGCATTGCACGGGTGAAGGCCAGCGACGGCTCGGTCACGCGCTTCGCACTGCCATCGGCCAAGCTGCCGGCGAGCGCTGGCATTCCCCTGCCCTATGGCATGCAGGTCGATGCGAAAGACCGCCTGTGGAGCGCACAGCTCGCCGCCAACACGCTGGCGCGTTACGACATCGCGAGCGGCGACGCGAAGCTCTACACCCTGCCCGGCGACAACGTCGGCCCGCGACGCATGGCGGTCGCGCCCGATGGAAAAATCTGGATAGCGGAATTCAACACCGGGCGCGTGACGAGTTTCGATCCCGCGACGGAGAAATTCGAAGCCTTCGACACCGGGCTCAGTGCCGCCGGCATCTACGACGTGGAAGTCGATCCGCGCAATGGCGATGTATGGATGGCGGCGGCGCTCGCCTCGGAACTCATCCACCTCGATGCCAGGACTCACCGCCTGACGCATTACCCGTTGCCGACCGAGCCGGCCTATATGCGTCACCTCGCGGTCGACCCGCGCAACGGCGATGTATGGAGCGCCTATTCGTCCTTGCCGACGGCGGCGCCGAAGGTAGTGGG
>JADLGE010000096.1 GCA_020849475.1 Gammaproteobacteria bacterium | reverse complement strand
CTTGCCGGCTGTCCCTGCAGGCACGGCGCGGTCACATGAGCATTCTCAGTGATTCGACGACGGCAGGGTGGCTGCGTAGGTGGTGCTGGAGGCGTTGGTGGCCGCCACCGGCGCACCCGGCGCACTCAGGTTGTCGCTGTTGATGCACAGCGGGTGACCAAAGCCACCGGCGCTGGCGCCGGTGTCGATATCGAACACAATGCTGTCGCCGTGATCGCTGTCGGGTCCGACGCCGCCGACACCGGCGAGATTGTCGAGCTTGAGATTGTTACGCACGCGCCACGCAATGGCGTGATCGGCGCACGAGGTGTCACCGCTCACACCGACCGCGCCGACCAGTTTGTGGTCAGCGCTGTAAACCGCGAGGCCACCGCCGAACACGTTCACGCCACCGGGGCGTTCGCCGACCATCGGGTCATTCTTCTTGCCGAAATTGGTGACCGGGCCCTTGTAGGCGACGCTGGTGTCCACCGGATTGCTATCCTGCAGGCCGAACAGGCTACCGCCCGGCTGCACGGCGGAATACAGGTTGGCGGTCGACAAGGACAGCGTGTCGAGGCTGAAAGCGTTGGCGGTGTTGGCCTTCTGCGCGGAGATCACGCGGCTGCCCGGCCACTGGGAGTTGCGATTGGCGCCCGAGAACGCGACCGCGCAGACCACGCCGTCACGGTTGACGAGGGTCGCCCACATGTTGAGAGTGAGGCCCGAAGTCTCGCTCGCGACCGCAGTGTTGAGCGCGCCTTGCAGCGCGGCGTAGACGCCGCCCTGGGAGGTGCCAATCGCGCTGGCCAGCACCTTGCAGGCTGCGATGCCGCCCTTGCCCTTGTCATCACTCTTGCCGCGGCCCTTGTCATCGGCCATGGCCGAACCGGCGCCGGTAGCGAGGGCCAGGGCGATAGCCAGGGCCAGGCCTGATTTGGATTTATTGGTCATGTGTAAGCTCCCACGCGTTTTAAATTGGAATTGTGCGTAACGGTCGGGCAGCGCCCGGCGACGAGGCATGCACTATCGATGTGCATGCGTGCCCATGGGAAGCGTGACGTGCCGATTATGTGAAGGCGTCGAAATTTCGTACCCGCTGCGACGCTGCGCGCGTGAACGGCGTCGCATGCCCAATCTCGATGGGGCGTGTCAGTCCTCGCGCGGCATGATGCCGGTCAGCGAAGCGCGCGCCGAGATCTCAATCCAGTTGCCGTCGGGGTCTGCAATGAAGCCGTAGCGGGCGACCTTGGGAAAGGTCTGGCACTTCTGCACGTAGTTGCCGCCACGCTTGGCGATGGCCTCGCATTCGGCGTCGGCGTCGAAGATCTGCACGGTCAGATAACGGAAGTTGGGGCCTATGAAGGTCTCTATCGGACCACCGCCCGGCCCTTCTTCGACGAACAGCAGACTGTCACCGCAGCGCGCCACGCGCGCCGTCACGCGTTCGAATTCCATCGCTTCGATGTAGAAACGCATCATGCTGTCCGGGTCCGGCGTCTTGACGGTGATGCCGATGCCGACCACGCCATCGGTGCCGGGCGGCACCAGCCGAACCGGTTCGCCGCCCGGTGTGTGGCCTTGCCACACCGGCTGATTGGCGCGCGCGATGGTGAGGCCCGCGTAGCCGGTAGGGCGGCTGTCCTCGAACGGCGTCGGGTACTGGTTGACCTTGATCACCGAGTCATGGGCGTCGTAACGGTGCTGCACCCAGCCGTCACCGAAACTCAATTCATGGTCGAGACGCAGACCGCAGGTCTCACCCCAGAAGCGTCGATGCGCTTCAATATCGTTGGTGAACATGCCGATATCGATGTGTTGCTTGGCCAGGCGCATGGCTATTCCTCTCAAACGGGCAGGGCGTCGACGGCGTCATTGTCGATGGCCTGGTAAGCGCCATCGGTCACCATCTTCATGAACAGGCGATCGCCTCTCTCGGTTTTCTTCACGATTACGGTCGCGGCAATCGCCACCACCAGCACCGCGAAGCTGTAGTGCCGATAGTCGGCCATGAGATGCTCGAAGTCGTAATCCTTGACGCCGCGCGCGTGCAGATGCGCGAGGTATTCCTTCAGCAGATCGCGCTCCACCGCCTTGCGCGTGTCGCGGTCGAAGGCGCTGCCTAGGAAATAGGCGACGTCCATGCCGGTGCCGAGATAGGCGCTGGTCTGCCAGTCGACGATGCAGATGCGCTCGCCGCCGAACAGCATGTTGTCGACGCGGTAGTCATTGTGGGAAAAGCATTTGGGCGCGGCGCGCGGTGCGTTCCAGGCGGCGTGACAGCCGACGAATTTTTCGCACACCCTGATCACCGCCGGGTCCATCTGCGCGGCATAGTTCTTGACGAAGTAATCCCACGACGATTCGAGGAGCTCTGTGGTATAGAAGCCCTGCGCACCGGGCGGCACGTACAGCCATGGCTGCTTTTCGAGTTCGCCGTCATTCCAGAAGGCGGCGTGCAGCATGGCTGCTTCGTGCAAGGCCTTGCGCGCGTTTTCGACCGAGCAGCCCTGCATGTGGTCGCCGGTGGTGGCCGGCGCCATGTCTTCGAGCAGCAGCACGAAGTCACCGCCGTTGGCGTCGTACTCGGCGGCGTAGACCATGGGCGTGTTGATCACGGCGCGGTGCGCGAGTTCACGATAGAACATCACTTCCGAGCGATAGAAGCCCATGTCGCGACCACTGGCGGCGGCCACCGCGTTGTCGGACGGAAATTTGCCGACCAGGGTGCGCGGCGCGGCGGCGGGCGGTGTGCCTTGATAACGCAGCACGAAGCGTTTCGTTTCACCCAATTGGCCGGTGCCCACGCCTTCGACGCTGAAGTCGGCAATGCGCGCGTCCACGCCTTTGTTCTGCAGGGCGGCGGAGAGCCACGCGGCGGTAATCTGGTCGTGCCGCGGTACGGCTGACTGCTCGGTCATTGCATGCATCTCCCCACGCCGCGCATGCCACCATGACATGCACCAGCGCCGCCGAATCTTAACCAGCGCCCGGAGTGATTGAAAGGCGCGTGCTTGCCGTGCGCGCGGCACACAACGCATGATGTGGGCACACGCAAAGTTCAAACACCAATACGTACAGGAGTCATCCATGGCCGATCTTCGTTGGGGCATGATCGGATCGTCCGGCTGGGCCGATCACACCTTCGCGCCGGCCGTCGCGCGCGCACGCGGCAACAAGCTGGTGGCGGTGCTGGGCTCGACGGCGAGTGGCGCGCAGGGCTTTGCTGAACGCCATGGCATCGCGCGCGCCCATGCGCACACCGAACTCAAGGCCTTGCTGGCCGACGCCGCGGTTGACGCGGTGTGGGTGGCGAGCCCGCCGGATCTGCATCGTGTGCAAGCGGTCGCCGCACTCCAGGCCGGCAAGCATGTGCTGTGTGAAAAGCCGATGGCAGTGAGCGTGGCCGATTGCCGCGCCATGACCCGCGCCGCGCAGGCGGCCGGGCGGCTGCTGCATGTCGGCTTCAACAATCGCTCCCATCCGCAGTTGCAGGCGCTCGCCAAGGCCATTGCGCAGGGCCGTTACGGTGAGGCGCTCGAGGCGCGCGTGCAGGTCTATCACCCCTACCCCAGTCCGCCGCCGCAGTGGCGTCAGAATCGCCGGCGCAGCGGCGGCTGGGCGATAGGCGATGTCGGCACCCATCTGCTCGACGTGTTGCGCTGGTTGATGAACGCCGATGCCGCGCATGCGCAAGGCGTGTTGAGCAGCCGCTGCTGGGGCTTCAAGACCGACGATCACGCGGCCGTCAACGTGGTGTTCAAGAACGGCGCGGTCGGCAACATCACGGCCTGCACCGGCGCGGCCGGTGGCGCACCGCGAGTGGAGTTCTACGGCACCAAGGGCTATTTCATTCTGCGCGGCGGCCTGTTCGGCATGCCGGGCGAACTGGAAAGCGGATTGAAGGGACGTGAAAGCACGACGGTCGCGGTGGCGGGTTTCGATACCTACGGTGGCGAAGTCGAGCTGTTCGCCAAGGCCGTGCGCGGCAAGGCGGTGAGTCTCGCCAGCGGCGACGATGGCGTGGCCAACATCCGCCTGGTGGCGGCGGCGCGGGGTTGGTAGCCGCGACCCGCCCTGCACTCACCGTCTTTGCGCCATACACAATCGCGGGAGCCTACGATGAACCGTGCTCGCCCTGACGGATTGCATTCGGTTGCCATCTATTGGGATTTTGAAAACCTGCATGCAGGTCTGGTCGACGAAAAGTCCGGCGAGGGCACGTATGTCAAACCTGACAACCGCTTCAAAGTCCAGGAGCCCTTGGTCGAGATTCAATCCATCGTCGAACTGGCGGCGTCTTTCGGCCCCATCGCCATCAATCGCGCGTACTGCAATTGGCAGTACTACGGTCGCTACCGCGATCAATTGCTGCAAAGCGCGGTCGAACTGATCCAGCTGTTTCCGCCCGGCGCGTCGGCCAAGAACGGCGCTGACATCAAGCTGTGTCTGGACGCGGCCGAGGACGTGGCGCGCTTCACGCACATCGAGACCGTGCTGATCGTTGGTGGCGACAGCGACTTCATGCCCGTTGCCCAGAAGATCAAAGCGGCGGGCCGCACCTTGATTGGTCTGGGTACGCGGCGTTCAACCAATCGCCATTGGGCGAAGAGCTGCCACGAATTTCGCTATTACGAAAACCTGGTGGAGGACAGTGGCTCCGCAGCCGACACCGACGGCCCCGCGCCGGCGGCCGACATGCTGCGCCGTGCAGTGCGTCTGCTGGCCGAGAAAAGCGGCGAGCCGTGGGTGCTCAAGGCCTCCATCTGGCCAATGATCAAGCGCCTGGATTCAAGTTTCGATCCGCGCGAGCACGGCCACGCCGGATTTGCCGAGATGCTCAAGGCGCTCGGGCCGCTCGTCGAAATACGCAAGGGCGAGTCCGATCACGAGGTCCGCCTGCGCTGAATGATCAGGGCAACTCTTCGACGTAGGTGTGTCCGATGGGCGTCTGCACATAGGATTTCTTGCCGGCGACCTCGGCCCAGAAAAAGTAATAGCCCTTCTGCGGATCGCTTGTCACCTTGCCGTCATGCACTTCCCAGCTTTTAACGTGCTCGCCGGACGCGTAGGTGACGCGGTAGTCACCGTCCAGCCACGATACCCCCACGCGCGACAGCTTGTTCTGTTGGTCTTCCGAACAGCCGGCGAGGGCCAGCGCGCAGACCAGGGCGACGGTCAGGGAACGTACGTGGGCAGACATCGGGCAGCTCCAGTGCTTTCGGTGTGCTCATGCTAGCAACTCCCGTGACGCACCTGCCATCGGGTCGGACCCGGCGCGCGGGGCGCGCCGATTCGCGCCGTTCCTTGATATCTCTCAAATGCCCGTGGCGTGCGCTGCACCCAGCGGCGCGCACGGCCGCTAACATGTCTGATATGCACCCCGTCCTCCCCACGCCATGAACCTGCAGGTCCTGCAACTGCTGTCCAATCTCGGCGTGGCGAGCGTGATGGTGCTGCTGACCGTGATGATTCACTTCTGGGGGCTCTTGCTGCTGACCTATGTGATGAGTGAATCGCGCCATCACCTGCGTCCGCACGAAAGCCGCATGCGCCAGGCGGCGCTGATCCTCCTGGTGGTGTTCGGCATCTTCGCCCTGGTCACCGTGCACATCTGGCTATACGCCTTGCTGTATCGTCTGCTCGGTGAAGTGCCGAATTTCGAAACGGCGCTGTATTTCTCCACCACCACGTTCACGGCGGTGGGCTATGGCGATATTCTCATTTCACCGCGCTGGCGACTGGTGGCCGCCATCGAGGCCGCCAATGGCCTCATTCTCCTGGCGTGGTCGACGACCTTCCTGCTGTCGGTCACTTCACGTCTGCGCGTGCTCGAACATGACTGGCTGGAAAAACGCGAATAGCCGCACTGGCGTCATGTTTGAGTCCGCGCCGCCATAGGTCACAATCCGAGACGCTGTCCGCATCCATAAGGCGCCACCTGTAAAGCATGGCTGAGCAGCCGTCCCTGATAGTCACCATTGCCGCCAGCCTCGGCCTGGCGCTGGTGCTCGGCTTCATCGCTGCGCGCCTGCGCGTGCCGGTGCTGGTCGGTTACATGCTGGCCGGCTTTCTGCTCGGTCCGGCGTCGCCGGGCTTCGTGGCGAATGTCGAGCTGTCCCACGAGCTGGCGGATGTCGGCGTGATCCTGCTCATGTTCGGCGTCGGCCTGCATTTCTCAGTGGAAGAATTGTTCGCCGTGCGCGGCATTGCGCTGCCCGGCGCGCTGCTCGAAATGTTCCTGATCTCGAGCCTCGGCACGGCGGTCGCGTCGAGCTGGGGCTGGAGTTTCGGCGCCGGCCTGGTGTTCGGCCTGTGCCTGTCGGTGGCGAGCACCGTGGTGCTGGTGCGCGCGCTGGAACGCGCCGGCCTGCTGGAGTCCATCACCGGCCATATCGCGGTCGGCTGGCTGGTGGTGGAAGACCTGGTGATGGTGCTGGTGCTGGTGCTCCTGCCGCCGCTGGCCGGCGTCCTCGGCGGCCACGGCGAAGCGCAGGCTGGCCACACCGTGGCCGGCACGGTGTTCATCACCCTGCTCAAGGTCGCGGCCTTCGTGGCCTTGATGATGGTGGTCGGCAAGCGCCTGTTTCCGAAACTGCTGTGGGCGGTTGCCCATACCGGTTCGCGCGAGCTCTTTACCCTGTGCGTGATCGCCGGCGCCATCGGTGTTGCCTATGCGTCTTCGCAGCTGTTCGGTGTGTCGCTGGCGCTGGGCGCGTTCTTCGCCGGCATCGTCATGGGCGAGTCGAGCCTCTCCTATCGCGCCGCGCAGGAATCGCTGCCCTTGCGCGACGCCTTCTCGGTGCTGTTCTTCGTATCGGTCGGCATGTTGTTCGACCCTCATGTGCTCATCGACGACCCGCTCGGCGTGCTGGCGGTGGTGGCGGTCATCATGCTCGGCAAACCGCTGGCGGCGTTTTCCCTGGTGATGCTGTTCCGCTATCCGCTCAACACCGCCGTGACGGTGGCGGTGGGGCTGGCCCAGATCGGCGAGTTCTCATTCATCCTCGCCGGGCTCGGCATCACCCTCGGACTGCTGCCCAAGGAAGGACTGAATCTCATCCTCGCCGGCTCGATGATCTCCATCGCCATCAATCCGCTGCTGTCGCTCGCGGTCGGCCCGCTGCAGCGCTGGATACGCCGCCGTTCGCGCCTCGCGCGCTATCTCGAACGACCGGCCGACCCACTGGCTATCCTGCCCATGACCTTCACTTCCGATGAACTGACGGGCCACGTGGTGCTGGTCGGTTACGGGCGCGTGGGGCGTCGCATCGGTCGCGCCTTGCAGGAACGGGGCGTGCGTTACGTGGTGGTGGAAGTCAGTCGTGACACGGTGGAAGGTTTGCGCGCCAGTGGCCTGCCGGCGGTGGCGGGTGACGCCATCGAGCCCGAGGTGCTGATTCAGGCGCACATCGCGCGCGCCGCCATGCTGATCGTGGCCATGCCCGATGCCACACGCAGCTGTCGCATGCTCGAAATCGCGCGCATCCTGAATCCGCACATCCGCTCCATCGCGCGCGTGCACAGCGACGAGGAAGCAGAACTCATGCAGCGCGAACGGGTCGGCGGCGTGTTCTATGGCGAGCAGGAGCTCGCCAACGCCATGATCACCAACATCGACAGCCAGCTCGAGCTGACGTCGCCGCCATGACCGCGCCTCAGGCGCCGCGCGTCGGCGCCACGATGTCGCGCGCGATCAGGGCGAGATTGCTGTCGATGTAATCGTCCGGGCAGGCGGTCGACAGAAACACGAAGCGCGCGCCGGCATCGAGATATTCCTGCAAACGCGCCCGGCAGCGCTCGGGCGTGCCGGCCAGCGTGTACTTGTCGACCAACTTGGTGAAATCCTGCGAGTACTGCACCGACAGCTTGTCGTTGGCCATCTTGAAGCCAGTGGCCTGGTCTTCATGCGCGGCGGTGAAAAGAAAGATGCCGGGCGTGAAATCACTCAAGTCGCGCCCGCATTCCTCGCCGAATTGCTTGATCTTGACGATGCTCTCGGCGAGCTGCTCGGGGGTGTACATATAGGGCAGCCAGCCATCGGCGAAGCGTGCGGCGCGGCGCATGGCGACGTCCTTGCGGCCCGACACCCAGATGGGCGGGCGCGGCTTCTGTATCGGCAGCGGCTTCAAGCTGAAATTGTTCATGGTGGTGTAGCGGCCATGGAAGGTCACGTCGGTGCCCGACCAAGTGCGATGCAGGACTTCCAGCGCCTCGTCGGTGCGTGAGCCGCGTTGGCTGACCGGTACGCCACAGGCTTCGAATTCATTCGGATACTCGCCGCCCACACCGACGCCGAGCATGAAGCGGCCATTGCTGGCGACATCGAGGGCGGCGCCGAGTTTGGCCAGCAGCGCGGCCGGATACAGCGGCACCAGCGTGATGGCGCTCATCAACTGGATGCGGCTGGTGGCGCCCGCCGCCACGCTCAAGGACACGAAGCCGTTGGCGGTGTCGCCATAGAAACTCACGTGCTCGCCGCAGCCGAGCACATCAAAGCCGAGCTCTTCGATATAGCGCGCCGACGCGGCCACGTCGTAGGGCGAACGCAAGGCGGTGGCAAAACGGATGGGGGTGTGGGTCATGGTGCGTGCCTATCCTTCGATTTGCGCTGCGCGGGCGACGCGCCCGCCCGCCAGAGTGTACGCGACACGCCGTGCCGCGGCCCACGCGCCGCCGCCCTCACAGGGCGCGCGGTGGCGTGGTCGGCAGGCTGTGCAGAATCTGATCGAAGATGGCGATGCCGCCGGCCGAGACGTGCTGTTCGGGATGGGCGGTGCAGAACTTGTCCATCGCTTCGAACAGCTTGGCCGGACGCGTGAAGGCCAGCACATCGAGTTCGCGCGCGATGGCGAGGCCCGTCATATAGCCCGACAGCCACATCTGCGGCGCGTCGACGCGCTCACCGGAGCTGCGCCGCTGCTGCCATTCGGCGCATGGCCAGTCGGCGATGCTGGTGACGTCGGCGCGCGCGCCTTGCACGGCCAGCAGCGCCAGCGACAGCAGCAGCGCGCGCCTCACGCCGGCGTCATCTGCCACGGCCGGCTCATTCGCCGCGCTTGAAGATGCGCTTGTAGGTCAGGGTGCGGCTCAGGTCGGCGCGCCGATAGCGGGTGTTGATCTGTAATTCGTTGCCGGTCTCGTCAAGCGAGATCTTTTCCACCAGCTGATCGCCACCCTTCAAATCGGTGTCGATGACGAGTGTCTGGCCTTCGAAGTAGCCGAAAGTGCGACCGAGATCGTCGTGGGCGAATTCCGTGCCCTTGGCCGAATAGGAATTGCCTTCGGGATTGATGGCAAACAGGCGCTTGAATTTCTTGTCGTAGAGCATCGCGCACATGCGCGACTGGTAGATTTTGATGGTCTTCGCTTCCATTACCGTGCCGAGCGCGCCAGGCAGCGACCAGTCGACGTCGACGGTGTCCTCGGCGCGCAGTTCCTTTGAATACTGCTCCTGCTGGTAATACTTGTTGCCGCCGCCACTGCCGCTGCGCGCGGCGCTGAACTGGTCTTTCTTGTGACGCTTGTGCAGCTTCAGAAGCTGCAGCTTTATCTCTTTGACGGCATCCCGGTAAGACTCTGAACGCTCGGCGTCCAGCACCCAGTTTCCATTCATCTGTTCGGTGTCGGCGCGCGTCACCGACGGCAGGCCGGCGCCCATGAACAACAGCAGGACCAGTAGGGCACGAACGGCCGCGGGGCGTGCTGACAGCGAAAGATGGGCTGGCTGCGACATAGGTTTCATTGGCACTTGCTTGGGGCGGCGAAAGTTTAGCACTGAAGCGCTGGCCGTCGGCTCTTCACGCATAGCGGTCGGTGTGCGCCAGCAAGGCCGCGCGTATGCCGTCCTCACCCATCGAATGGCCGGCGTCCGGCACCACCACCAGCTCGGCCTCGGGCCAGGCGCGATGCAGATCCCAGGCCGAGCGCATCGGGCACACGACATCGTAACGGCCTTGCACTATTACGCCGGGAATATGGCGTATGCGCTTTGCATTGCGCAGCAACTGGTCATCGTGTTCAAAGAAGCCGCGATTGATGAAGTAATGCGCCTCGATGCGTGCGAAGGCCTCGGCAAAGCGCCCACCCGAGAATTTGCGGATCAGCGCCGGGTCGGTCATGAGTTTGCTGGTGCTGGCCTCCCACACCGACCAGGCGCGCGCCGCGCGTTTACGCACCACCGGGTCGCGACTGGTCAGGCGTTTGTAATAGGCAGCCAGCAGATCGCCGCGTTCGCGCTTGGGAATGGCCTCGACATAGGCTTCGAAGGCATCGGGGAACAGCTGGCTGGCGCCGTCCTGGTAGAACCACGCGATCTCGGATGCACGCAACAGAAAGATGCCGCGCAGAACGAGCGCGTGCACGCGCGCCGGAAAACTCTGCGCATAGGCCAGCGCCAGCGTGCTGCCCCAGCTGCCGCCGAACACCAGCCAGGTGGCGATGCCGAGATGCTCGCGCAGGCGTTCGATGTCCGCGACCAGATCCCAGGTGGTGTTCTCGCGCAGTTCGGCATGGGGGCGGCTGCGTCCGCAGCCGCGCTGGTCGAACAGCACGATGCGCCATTTGCGCGGATCGAAATAGCGGCGGTGCATGGCGTCGCAGCCACCGCCCGGGCCACCGTGCAGAAACACCAGCGGCCGGCCGCGTGGGTTGCCGCATTCCTCGAAATACAGCGTGTGCAACTCCGAGACCTTGAGGCGGCCCTGGCGATAAGGCTCGAGGGGCGGGAACAGTTCGCGAGGGGCGCGCCGACGACGCGCGGGCTGAGTGGCCATGCTTGATGAGTCCGGCAGATGAAGGCCGGGCGATGATGCGCCGCGTGCGCGCCAGGGTCCAGTCGCCGGCAGCGGCGCGGGCAACGCGACAGTGAGAGGCATGGTGATAGTATCCGCTGCGCCCGCCGCCACTCGCGCGCGGCACGACCACCGCAGTTCATTCAGGAGGGGAGATGATTTTTTCGCGTACGAGAGTTTGGCCGCTGCTGGGTTTGCTCGCGGTGTCGGCCGCGCAGGCGGAAGAGACGGCCGTGCAGGCGCCGTCCGATACCAACTGGACCAGTTACAACGAGAACGTCAACGGTCAACGGTTCGTCAATCTCAATCAGATCACGCCCGCCAACGCCGCCCAGCTCGGCGAAGTGTGCCGGCTCAAGGTCGATGAAACCGGCGCCTTCCATACCGGCATCCTCGAAATCGACGGCCTTCTGTATTTCACCACCGCCACCGACACCTTGGCCGTCGATGCCACCAATTGCCGCGTGCGCTGGCGCCACCATTACGAGACCGAAGACCCGAGCGGCACACCGCTCAAGGTCAACCGTGGCGTGGCCTACGCCAACGGCGTCTTGTATCGCGGCACGCTCGATTCGCGCCTGCTGGCCATCGACATGGCGAGCGGCAAGACGTTATGGCAGTACCAGGTGGGCGAGCCGCAGCAGGGCGAGTTCTTCAGCTCCGCGCCGCAGGTGTATCAGGGCCTCGTGATCGTCGGCGCAGCGGGCGGTGACTGGGGCACGCGCGGCCGCATCATGGCCTTCGACGCCAAGACCGGCCGCGAAGTGTGGCGCTTCTATACCATTCCGCGCGGCGATGAGCCGGGCGCCGATTCCTGGCATGACCAGCAGAGCGCGCAGACCGGCGGCGGCGGTTCATGGAGCACCTACACGCTCGATCACGCCTCCGGCGAAGTGTTCGTGCCGGTCGGCAATCCGACGCCCGATCTGCTGCCCCATCTGCGCCCCGGCGACAATCTCTACACCGACAGCATGGTGGTGCTCGACGCCGCCACCGGCAAGCTCAAGTGGTATCACCAGTTGTTGTCCAACGACGGCCAGGACCTCGATCTCGGCGCGGCGCCGATGCTGTATTACAACAGCCGTGGCGAGCGCATGGTGGCGCTCGGCTCCAAGGACGGCTACGTCTACGGCATCAATCGCGAGAACCAGCAGCGCGTGTTCAAGACCCCGGTCACCACCATCAAGAACGGCGGTGTGCGCGCCAATTCCACCGGCGTCGAGATCTGCCCCGGCCCGCTCGGCGGCGTCGAGTGGAATGGTCCGGCCTTCGATCGCTCGAACAAGGCCATCGTGGTCGGCAGCGTCGACTGGTGCGCGATTGAAACCGCCGAGGAAGGCTTCAAGTTCAAGCCCGGCCAGTTCAATCTCGGCGGCACCTTCAAGTTCTCCGACGTGGCACGCGGCTGGGTAACTTCGCTCGACGCCGACATCGGCGCGGTGCGCTGGAAGTTCGAAACGCCAGGGCCGATGGTGTCGGGCATCGTGCCGACCGCTGGTGGCGTGATCTTCGCCGGCGACATGAAAGGCAATTTCTTTGCCTTGAATGCGGCCGATGGCAAGGAGCTGTACCGCAGCCAGACCGGTGGTGCGATGGCCGGTGGTGTGATCAGCTACAACCGCAAGAGTCGCCAGTACGTGGCGGCGGTGGCGGGCAACGTATCGCGCCTGACTTTCGGCGTGACCGGCAGCCCGACACTCCTGATCTACGCACTCGGCGGCAATGGCAAAGGCGGCGCGGCGCCGGTCGCCGCCGCGCCGGCGGCGACGTCCCTGGCCAACGCCAGCGGCGCCGAGATCTACGGCAAGATCTGCGCGAACTGCCACGGCGGCAACGGCGAAGGCGTGAACGGCCCGGCGCTGAAGGGCCTGGCGACGCGCATGGACGAAGCCATGACCATCGCCTGGATCAAAGACCCCACGGCCAAGAAGCCCGGCGCCATGATGCCCAAGCTCTATCCCGAGCCCTTGAGCGAGCAGGCGGTCAAGAACGTCGCGGCCTATGTGCAAGGCCTGAAATAGTCACGCCGCCGCGCCGCGGGTCG
>JADLGE010000095.1 GCA_020849475.1 Gammaproteobacteria bacterium | reverse complement strand
GTCATAATCTTCCCTACCGAAAGTGCTTTACAACCCGCAGGCCTTCTTCACACACGCGGCATTGCTGCATCAGGCTTTCGCCCATTGTGCAATATTCCCCACTGCTGCCTCCCGTAGGAGTCTGGGCCGTGTCTCAGTCCCAGTGTGGCTGATCGTCCTCTCAGACCAGCTACGGATCGTCGCCTTGGTGAGCCATTACCTCACCAACTAGCTAATCCGACGCGGGCTCATCCAATAGCGGCCGAAGCCTTTCCCCCGTAGGGCGTATGCGGTATTAGCCCGACTTTCGTCGGGTTGTCCCCCACTATAGGGCAGATTCCCACGCGTTACTCACCCGTCCGCCACTCGCCACCCACATGTATTGCTACATGCTGTGCTGCCGTTCGACTTGCATGTGTTAGGCATGCCGCCAGCGTTCAATCTGAGCCAGGATCAAACTCTTCAGTTTAATCACATTTGCCTACCCCGAAGGGCGGGCTCAACTTGCATTGACGTTCTCTATTAAGACACTAGGTTTCAGTAGAGTCATCAGGGTCTCTGATGACGACTAGGCTAATCGCTAGCGCCCACACAAATTACTTAATTGGACAGACTTTTAAAGAGCTTGCAGATGACTGTGTGTCGCTGCGAGAGGCGGCATTATACGCGTCGAAAGAGGGTCGTCAACACCCTTGGCGAATTTTTTCGTATTAATTTTTTGGGCGTCCTTCACGTCAGTCGTCCACAGGCGCGAGACGGTTTTAACTAACTGAAATTATGGCAATTCGCCTCTTGCCAATCTCCACGGTCGACGAGGTACTCGGCAGCAGTTCAGCTTCGAGGTTGCCGATTCGCTCGCCATTTACTCGTACGGCGCCCTGATTTATCAGCCTTCTCGCCTCGGAGGTACTTGCCGCCAGGTTTGCGGTTTTTATCGCCGACACCAGCGCGATGGAGCTCCCCTTCGAGTCAATCACATATATAGGTAAGTCGCTTGGCGCGTGGCCCCGACTGAATCGATTGAGAAACTCCTCGTGCGCACGGTCAGCGGCGAGCTTGTTGTGGAACCGTTCGACCATTTCGCAACCTAGCTCGATTTTCACGTCCCGCGGATTGCGTCCTTCATTTACTTGCTCGCGCAATGACGTTATTTCGATGGTCGTCTTTAGGCTAAGCAATTCAAAATAGCGCCACATGAGGTCGTCGCTTATCGACATTATCTTGCCGAAGATTTCGCCGGGAGGTTCGTTGATCCCGATGTAATTCCCGAGTGATTTAGACATCTTCTGTACACCGTCCAAGCCCTCAAGCAGCGGCATGGTAATTACCACTTGCGGTTCCTGGCCGTGGCTTCCCTGTAGCTGACGCCCCACGAGCAAATTGAATTTTTGGTCAGTGCCGCCAAGTTCGATATCAGCATTCAGTGCCACGGAGTCGTATCCTTGGATGAGTGGGTATAGAAATTCGTGGATGGCTATGGGGCGCCCTTCGGCGTATCGCTTTTGGAAATCATCGCGCTCAAGCATGCGCGCAACGGTGTGCTTGGACGCAATCCTGATCAAACCAGCAGCGCCAATCTCAGACATCCACTCGGAATTGAAAACCACCCTGGTCTTCTCTGGAGCAAGTACTTTGAATACCTGTTCACGATAAGTCTGGGCGTTTGCCGCGACTTCCTCGGGAGACAGTGGTGGACGCGTTGCGTTTTTGCCAGTCGGGTCACCGATCAAGCCGGTGAAATCACCGATTAGAAAAATTACTTCATGCCCCAAATCCTGAAATTGACGCAATTTGGTCAATAACACGGTATGTCCCAAATGTAGGTCGGGCGCCGTTGGGTCGAAGCCCGCCTTGACCCTGAGTGGCCTGCCTTGGGCCAGCTTTTTCCGCAAATCGTCTTCCAACAATATTTCGACTGCGCCGCGACGAATCACAGCAAGCTGTTCCGCTATGGGAAAAGGGGTATTGATGTCACTCATGGATCACTACATGCCTTGAACTGAAAAATCTTAAGAAACATTGACGTAACAATTTTATGAAGTTATTTTTCCGGGCCAAAGTCACGTTCCGCGCCCGAATCAGAACAATATTCATGAAGTATCTTGGGATAACAAGAAGGCAGCGGCTTTCGTCGCTGGTTTCACCGCAACTCCCCCAGATCAGGTCGCTGATCTTCCTGGTTCCTACGGCGCTCGCAGTGCTGGCAGTGCAGCACCATACTCGAACGGCACCAAACATTGACGTATCGGCTGTGCAGCGCGAGATAAGTGTCGCGATGCCTGACCACAAATCGCTTATTCTCGAGGACGCCTATCGACTTTTCGGGCGACTTCCATTCGAGCCTGACCCAATGGTGCAGATGGAAGGCGCTGACCTTTCTTTAGACACTGTTTCAAGTTCTACGGACGAGGCATCTGCGTTTGTCGCGAGTGGCGAGCAGCCATGGATAAACATCACGGTTGCGCCGGGCGACAATCTCTCTCTCATTTTTTCGCGCTTAAAGCTCTCCTCCTCGGATCTTCACGACATCGTGGCGTTAGGCAAAGCAACTGCGCCATTGAAAGACTTGCGCCCTGGGCAAACCTTGCGCTTCCGCGTTGCCGACTCATCCATCGAAGAGATGGTGTTGGAGCTTGACCAACTCAATTCCCTTAGCGTCGAACGTTCCGATAATGGTTTCGTCGCTCGTGTTGATTCTGTCGAGCCTGATATCAAGGTGACGGCGGCCACAACAACCATCACGCAGTCTTTATTTGTCGATGGGCAGAAGGTTGGACTGTCGGATGCAGTGATAATGAAAATGATCGATATCTTTGGTTGGGATATCGATTTCGCGTTGGACCTACAGCCAAACGATCACTTCAGCGTCATCTATGAAGAGGTTTACAAAGGGCAGCAGCTCGTCAAACAAGATCGCATTCTCGCCGCCGAATTCGTCAATCAGGGTAAGCGCATGCGCGCGGTGCTTTATACGGGACCAGATGGGCGTTCGTCGTATTATTCTGATAAGGGCGAAGCGATGCATAAGACGTTTCTTCGCACGCCTGTCAAATTCACGCGCATCAGCTCCGGTTTCACGCTGGCGCGACGTCATCCGATACTCAACACGATTCGCGCGCACCGAGGCGTCGACTACGCGGCCCCACTTGGAACCCCGGTACGTGCGACTGCCGACGGCAAAATCCTCAACGTAGGAGTCGGCGCCGGTTATGGGAATCTGGTTGAGATTCGCCATGGTGATTCCTACAGCACGCTTTATGGGCACCTTTCGCGATTCGCTCGCGGCATCAAGCGCGGCAGTTTCGTTAATCAAGGACAGATCATCGGATACGTTGGTCAGACGGGCTTGGCGACCGGCCCGCATCTGCACTACGAATTCCGGGTCAACGGCATGCATCGAGATCCTCTCAAGGTCGTTCTTCCTCGTTTGCCCATCGAGAAGCGATTGATGGCCGACTTTCGTCAACGCTCGGCCCCGTTGCTTGACCAACTCGACGTTCTCGTTGCAAAGCATGACAGCTCGCATACCACATACGTTGCGCAGTTGGATTCGACGAAATATCTAAAGGCCGCCGACAACAACGCGCCGAATTGAATACTGCGGTGTCGCATTCAAGCGGTGACGGACTCTATGTCGGGTTGATTTCCGGGACCAGCATGGACGGTGTGGACGCCGTCCTCGTCAGGTTTACAAAAGGCCAAGGGCAAACGCTGGGCAGCCTTACATATGCTTACCCACCAGGCTTGCATGAGCGATTGCACGCGGCCATCGCCCCGGAAGCTCGCCTTAGTCTCCACGAATACGCTTCTTTGGATATCGAAGTAGGGGACTCCTTCGCTTCAGCGGCTTCTCACCTACTTGCGCGTTACAACACTCAAACATGCGAACTCGTCGCAGTCGGCAGCCACGGTCAGACGCTCCGTCATGCGCCGCGGGCGGACTGGCCTTACAGTGTTCAGATCGGCAGCCCATCCGTAATCACCGCGAGGCTAGGTGTGGTGACCGTTGCAGATTTTCGTTCGATGGATATCGCTTATGGCGGCGAAGGCGCGCCACTGGTACCTGCATTCCACGACTGGATGCTACGTGGGGCGGAAGAGAACCTTGTCGTTGGGAATATTGGCGGCATCGCCAATCTGTCGCTGCTGCCCGCGTGTTCCACCGCTGCGATAGGCGGCTACGATACAGGCCCGGGAAACTGCTTGATGGACAGTTGGAGCGCCAGACATCGCGGCCTGCCCTACGACGAAAAGGGCGAATGGGCCGCGTCGGGCAGAGTGGATTGCGAATTACTCAATGCCATGCTGCGTGACCCGTATTACGCGATGCCCGCACCGAAGAGCACAGGCCGCGAAGTGTTCAACCTGGCGTACCTCGACCATATCCTGGCCGGCTCACCAAACTTCGGGGAGCTCTCTGCTTGCGATGTGCAGGCTACATTGGCAGAACTGACCGTCGAATCGCTGGCCAGGGAGGTGGAGAAACTGGGCCCGGAATGGGTCAGCAGAATGCTGATTTGCGGGGGCGGCTCGCACAATAGTTATCTGATGGGCAGGCTGGCAGCCCGCCTTTCACCCATCACCGTCACATCAACCGACTCGGTGGGTATCGATCCGGACATGATCGAAGCTTGCGCCTTCGCGTGGCTGGCCTACATGCGCTTACAAGAACGCCCGGTGCGCGTGACTACCGGGCCCGTAGGCAAAGCCGTCATTCTAGGCTGCGTTTACCTGCCGACTGCCGAAGGCCGCGGCCAGGCCAGACTCGTATCCGATTAACCGATAGCCGGGCCGACCACTCGACCACGGCGACGGCGCTGCACACCTACGCCGGTCAAAGCCAGCGCGAACAAGCTGAGGACATGCGGCTCGGGGACACCAGTCGGGCCGCCCCCTCCCGAGGTCAGCCCCGCGTTGGTGAACGGCGAACTGAACACGGTGTTGCCTTTGAATCCGTACGCCATTGCGAAGGTGCCGGTCGGCAAAGCCCCCGAATTGAAGGTGATATTGGCCAGGCCTTTAGCACTCAGGATCTGATCAGGAGTGTTCAAGGCATTGTTCTTGATGGCGAACACATGAATGCCGAAGCTCGTCGCCACAATCCCGTTGACCGCGAATTCTGCCGCCGAGAGGTTGGTGAAATTGTTGGAGTTGTTGGTGGGCTCCGCCAGATTCAAGAATGTGTAAATGTTGCTGCTGCTACTGGTCATGGAGCCGTAAAACGACTGCTGCTCCGTACCCGGCCCGTCCAAGCCATAGGTGCCTTTGGCCGCAAACGACGAAGAACCAGCAACCCCAGGCTGACCTGATGGGTAGGGGTTGTAGAAGGTGACGTTAGAAATCGGGTTGGACGCGAACAGGTTGGTGGTCTGATTCGGGATGGCCAGAATCAGGAGCAGCGGTTTGCTGGCCGAGGCAGCGACCGCCTTGCTGGCGGAATTTTCGTAGATGCTGAGGGTGTTGCCTGCGCCGACCCCGTTGACTTCGTTGCCGTAGACAAAGCACCCGCCGGTCGGGCAACTCGACGCGGCGCCCGCGCCAACGCGCAAGGTCGCTGAGCCACTGAATGCCGCAAATGCAGGTAGCGTCAGCATCGATGCGCAAAGGGCCAGGGCTGCGGCGGAAATGTAGCGTTTGGTCTTCATGATTTTTATAGCTCCAGAGCGTGGGCGAAGTTCTCGCGCACATCTTTTGTTTTTGTGGCAGCAATATCCACGCCACAAAGTTTTTATAAATAAAATCATATGATTAGAGAAAACGCGCGGATGGCATTGAAAGGGAACTGTAAGAATTTCCGACAGATCTCCCGCCACCGAAGCGCTGCTTTTTAGTTTCGAGCACAAGTTTCTTCTTCTAGATCAAAGACCTGGAAAGAACAGAGGCGAACCCGAAGAGTGTCGCCATTCTGAGACGGGCTATCAAATTCCTTAAACGGCCACTATCGACTCAGGCGCAAGCTCCGGCACTCCGCGCAGAGGGAGCATGCAAGCTCCTGCCTTCACCTGGTGGCACGCTTGGCGGAGGCACCCCGTCAGCGCGTTCCGTGGCCGGCCCGCAGCTGATTCTTAAGCTAATTCGGGCCGAGTTTGGCCAGCAGGGCTCGCGCTTCGTCGATACCGTCGAATGGATTTCCACTGCGTAACGCGTCCTGCAACGCGGCTCGGGCTTCTGCTTCCTGCTCAAGGGCGACCAGGGCCTGCGCCAGATGGAACTTGATGACACTGGAGTCCGCGAGAAGCGTGTCCGCTTCACGCAGGTACTGCAGCCCCTCCTCGGCGCGCCCATGTCGCACCAGGATCCAGCCCAAGGTGTCATTGATGTTCGGGTCACCAGGCGCGGCCGCATGGGCTCGTCTTGCGTAGTCAACAGCCCCATCGGCAGCCGTTATCTCGGCTAGATAGGCCACATTATTCAAGCAGTTCGCGTCGTTCGGCTGCTCGGCAACCAGAGCCTCGTAAATTTCGCGCGCCTTGAGCGGACTCTTCTCCGCCAGGTAGATCTCGGCCAAAAGCTTGCGCGCGGCTACGTCCTCGGGATGGGCGGCTGTCCAGGTATCGACCGTCTTTATGGCCTTTTCCCCATACCCCGCCACGCCCCAGGCGCGGGACACCAGTTCAACGGCCTCGAGAGACGGCTTTTGCTCAAGAATCTTCTGATAGCTTTCGGCGGCGACATCTCCCTTGCCCCGCTGCAGCGCCAAGTCACCCGCCAGACGATGACTCATGATCTCGTCAGGCCATTTGGCCAACAGACGTTTCAAGTACAGCTCGGCGCTGTCGACTTTGTTCTGTTCGATGGCCAAGCTCGTCAGCGCAACCAGAACCGCCAAATTGTCAGGGTGGCCCCGGTCCGCCTTGGAGAGCGAATACTGGGCATCTTCCGGACTCCCAATCTGACGCTGAAGCGTGGAAATGCGCAGCAACCACGCGGGGTCAAATCCAGCCATGTCGGACATTTTCTTGAGCGAACTGCGCAGCGACCCGCGTTTGCCAGCCTTGAGCGCAGCCCGCACCCGCAGTTCATGGCCCCGTAAATCGTCCGGTGCCTGTTCTTCGATGTCAGCAATGAGTGACCTGGCCTCATCTTGCCTGTTGGCGGCCAGCAGAAGCTCGGCGAGATAGCAGCGGACATCCAGGAATTCGGCGACCGCGCCCGCTTGGGTGGAGTGCACCTCCCCCTTTTCGTCCGACGATTTGCCCGACGCTGGTTTGGGCGAAGATTTCTCGACCTTGGCCCCGTTAGCGGACGCGACATCGTTGGGTGCGTCGGCGAATTTGCGGCCGTAATCAAGCAGGGTTATCGCTGCGTCGCGATTACCGGAATCGGCGAGCAGATGCGCCAGTTCAAGCAGCAGTTCCGGACTACCTGGATAAAGTTTGGTCGCCTCGCTCAAGCGGTTGCGGGCGACGTCGAGCGCACCTTCAGCGACATCCAGACGCGCGAGATTGATGATCCCAGGCACGAAGTCAGGCAACTTGGCGATCGCCTTTTCAAGGTGAGCGCGCGCGGCCTTGCGATCGCCCATCGCGCTCTCTGCGACGGCAATGAAATTCAGGAGTACGACGTTCTCGGGATCTTTGGCCAATAGAGGCTTCAGCAGTTCGATGGACTTTGCGTGCTCACCCCGCTGGTTATGCAGCACAGCCATCAACAGGTTGGCCTGCGGGTCGCCAGGCTCCGCCGCCAGTACCACACTCAACGCTTCCTCGGCCTTCTTCGCTTCGCCGCTGTAAAGCTCGTGAAAGGCCAGGGTCTTGCGCGCGGCATTGTCCTTACCTGACAGACCGATGGCTTTCTGCAACAGGTGCGTGGCTTTGTCGGCATCGCCCTTTGCCATCCAGGCGTTGGCGAGCAAGGTCAAAATTTCAGGGTCATTCGAGCCCAGACTGCGCTCATCCTCCAGTACTTCCAGCACGCGCGACGGTTCGCGTAATGCCAGCAGGGTGGTGGCCAGCTTTTTGCGGACGTCAGCCAGCTTCGGATTGGAATTGAGACAGACCTGGTAATAATCGCGGGCCTGCTCGATGCGCCCCAGCGCGTAGTTCACTGAACCGGCCAGGTCCAGCATCTGGCAATTGTTGTTGACCGCTTCGGAGCTGATGTTCTCAAGCAGGACGTTGGCCTCGGCCAGCGCCGAGTTAGCGCCATGAGCGTCGTCGCCACGCGCCAAGCGCACAGCACGTAGATACGCTGGGCGTGGGTCGTAGGGGTTGTGCTCCGCTTCATAGGTCAGATCGTCGGCTATCAGTGCATCCTTGCCCTGCGCCAGGCGAATGGCGACACGCGCAATGCGGGCATCGTGCAACTCGGGGGACATGCCGATTGCCTTGTCGTACAACGTGAGTGCTTTTTCGAGTTCCCCTTGAGCGTGCAACACCGATGCCTGGGTATTCCACGCATCGGCGCTGCCCGGCTCGAGTTGCACCGCGCGCTCGGCATACCCGGCCGCCTTATCGATGTCGTTCAGGCGCAACGATGCAATGGCTTTGCCAATGAGCGGCTGTGCGCTGGCGGGGGTCAGCTTCTCGACGGCGTCGAACGCTTCGAGAGCGGCCTGCGTGTTTCCGATATTCATCAATGCCTGGCCGCGTACCTGCAGGAACTCGGCCCGGGCGCTGTCGCTCAGTCCATCATCCGTCAGTTCATCGAGCAGTTGCCGTTCGCGAAACTGGAACAGGTAGGCCTTCGCCAGCACCGGCACGGTCAACGAGCGGTCCGCCCCTTGTTTGGCGACCACCTGAATTTCACGCTCAGCTTCCTTGGCATGGCCGAGGACCAGATAGGTCTTGGCAAGCAGTACACGGGGGGCGAGCTTGGCCGGATCGGCCTGAATGGCGTTTTTCAGCTCGATGGCAGCCGTGTCGAAATCGCGTTTGGCATACGACGCCAGTGCCCGTTCGTATTGGCGTTGCGCGTCAGCACCGGTGTCAGCAGCCCAGACAGGCTCGAGACATAACGCAGCCAACAACAGCGAAAACGCGACGCGTCGACGAAGTGGCGACATAGGGGTGGCCATCATGCTATCCAGAACTTACTAAGGTGGCACATGACCGCGTTGGTTCAACGAAGGATGCGCAAACATTTGCAAACTGGGCGCGCCTCCGCGCGGCGGCGGCCCAACCGACGTTAGCGGCGAACGGATTGTTTACTGGACTTGTATTGGGCGGAACGCCGAAGCGGGCCATGCCGCCGGGAGTATCGACGGAACGAAGCAGGCGCCTGCCGCTGCGAAGGCAGGCGCCGTTGCAGAGGTCAGACGGAAAAAGAAGACCCGCAGCCGCAGGTGGTGGTCGCGTTCGGGTTGCGGATCACGAACTGTGAGCCTTCCAGGCCTTCCGTATAGTCGATTTCGGCACCCATCAGGTATTGCACGCTCATCGGGTCGACCAGCAATTTGACGCCCTGGTTCTCGACGATGGTGTCACCTTCGGTCTCGTTCTGGTCGAAGGTGAAACCATATTGGAACCCGGAGCAGCCGCCGCCGGACACGAACACCCGCAGCATGAGGTTCTGATCACCTTCCTCGTCGATGAGCTGACGCACTTTCGTGGCCGCCGAATTGGTGAAGACGAGGGGATTTTCCTGGGCTTCCATCTCTATGCTTTCCTGTAAATCTATGGCTGGACGGGCTCAAGGTAGTGTCTGGACCGGCACTATTCAACCTCGTGGCGGCTGTGTCTATTCGTATTCGGCTTCCGCCACCCGGCCGCCATCGTGGTCGAGCGCCAACGGTGCACGGTGGACATCCGTGATGCGCACCAGCTTACCGTTGACCTCGGCGCCCATCGCCATCTCGATGAGCGCGTAGTAGACATCCCCCTCGACCCGCGCGCTGGAGGCCAGCTCCACGTGCTCCGTGGCGTAGACATCGCCACGCACCACGCCATTCAGAATAATGTAGGGCACCCGTACTTCGCCCTCGATCGCGCCGCGGTCGCTGACGGTCAAGGTCGCCTTGTCGTCGCCATCCGAGGCCACGTTACCCTTGATCTGGCCATCGACATGCAGGCCGCCGCCAAAGCGGATGTCACCCACCACCCGTGATTGATGACCAATCAGCGAGTCGATTTTCGACGGTTTGCGTTTCTTGCTTCTGCCCAACATCTGCCATTTCCTCAGTTCTGCACGGCGGCCCAGTCGTAGGTCTCTGACGACGAGCTCGCTATCGGGATTCTACTCTGTACGGCCACGCTGATCTGGCGCGGGATGAAACCGTCCGGCAGCTTGAGCGAGCCCTCAAACAGGCGGAAATGCTTGAATTTGAAATTGAGGTTGTCCGAGCCGGGCTCGATGACTTCGCCCTGCGCCAGCGACGAGGCTTTGCCCTTCAATTCGCCTTTGACGGCAATCCGCACCGAGCCCTCGGCTTCCTTGTCGTTTTCGTCGATGTGGGCCAGCACCAGTCGGTAACTGAAGCGTCCCGGCGTATCCAGGGGTTTGAGTTGAATGCCTTTGATCTGGGCGCCGCCGTCGATCTCTGAAGCCCCCACCACGTCACGATAGAACTTGATGTCCGCCTTGAGCTTGGCCACCTCGGCCTGCATCTTGATGAACTGCAGGTGGTTGTCGCTGCGCGCGGATTTGTCGATTTCCTCGCCGCGCTTGAGGCGCGCCACTTCGTAACGCAGGTTCGAATTCTCCTCGCGCAGCCGCGCAAGTTCGTCGCCGGCGGTGCGATTGCCGACATTCGGCACCATGGCCCGCGCCATCGACCGCCACTGCCCGAAATCCAGCGCCAGCGCAGCCACCAGCAACGTGGCGACCACGATGCCCGCACCGAGCAGCACGCGGCGCAATGGTCGATGTTGCTTGATGACGAGCTTCATCGCGCGCGCCGTCCGCGGGCCTGTTTGCGCGCATGGCGGTCGTGCTGACCACCCGTGAAGTTGAGCGAGTGTAGATGCATGCTGGGATGTTGTTCGAAGACGGGCACGGCCGGCCACCGCCCCCGCCATGGCTGGACGCCCGGTTGCAGGATAGGCTCGAAAGTTAGCGGTCTACGCCGTAACGGTCAATCGCCGCCTGCTCGCGGCCGACCCCGCACCGCCCATCCCGTCGTAGAATCGGGCCTTCCGCCACAAGAGCAGATTTATGTACGCGTGGGTCAAGGCCTTTCATGTGATTTTCATGGTGACCTGGTTCGCCGGCCTGTTTTACCTGCCGCGCCTGTATGTCTACCACGCCATGACGGACGACGCGCCGGGCATTGCACGCTTCAAAATCATGGAGCGCAAACTCTACCGCGGCATCATGACCCCGGGCGGGCTGCTGACCCTGGCCTCGGGTGCGTGGCTGGTGTGGCTGCGCGGCGCCGAGTGGTTCGTACACGCGGGCTGGTTGCACTTCAAGCTGGCCCTGGTAGCGACATTGGTCGCCTATCACGTCTACCTCGGGCGCGTGCTGGCGCGCTTCGCGACCGACAGCAACCAGCGCGGCCACGTCTACTATCGTTGGCTGAACGAAGCGCCGGTGCTGGTGCTGGTCGGCGCCGTCCTGCTCGTCATCCTGCAGCCGTTTTGAACACGTCCAAGCCGTCCGCGCCCGCCGTCGTGCTGTGCATCGGCGGTCATGACCCGAGCACCGCCGGCATTCAGGCCGACATCGAAACCTGTGCGGCTTTCGATTGCCTGGCACTGACGGTGGTCAGTGCCTGGACGACCCAGAACACCGCCGGGCTGGAACGCGTGGTGCCTGCCGATGCGGACGACGTCATCCACCAGATCGAACTCTTGCTGCAGGAATTTCCTGTCCATGCCCTCAAGACCGGTCTGCTGCCTACTCCTGAAATATGCGAACGTCTGGCCGGACTGTTTTCTCGGCGATTGCCCGACTGTCCATTAGTGATTGATCCCCTGCTGCGCGCCGGCTCGGGCGGCCTGCTGATCCAGGCGCACATGGAAGACAGCTTCCTGCGCCAGCTGCTGCCACTTGCGACTGTGCTGACGCCAAATCGCCACGAGGCGCTGCATTTTGGCGCCTCCGAACAGCCTGCGGAGGCGGTGGCGCAGCTGCTCGCCCGCGGCTGCCAGAATGTCCTGTTGACCGATGCGCTGGCCGACGGGCAGGACATCGTCAATCAGCTTCACAGCCGTGAGGACGCCATGGAGAGCTTCACCATGGCGCGCTTCGACGGCGACTACCATGGCACGGGCTGCACACTGGCGACCGCCATTGCCTGCGGCCTCGCCGAAGGCCGGTCCGTGCCGCAAGCGGTGCGTGAAGCGCAGCAGTTCGTGCATCGCGCGGTCGCACAGGCATGGCGTCCCGGCAGCCGCCAACATATCCCACGACGAACCCCGAGCCTTAGAACATGAATTTAAGTTTGCCGCGGCGTGGCCTCTACGCACTGACGCCCGACCACGTCGGCGATGTTGCGCTGTTGGTCGAGCGTGTACTGGCCGCCATCGCCGGTGGCGCCGTGCTCGTTCAATATCGCGACAAGTCGGCGTCCCCAATCGAGCAAAGCGAACGTGCGACCGCATTGGTCGCAGCCTGCCATGGCCGCGGCGTTCCTTTGATAATCAATGACGCGGTTGAACTGGCCATTGCCTCCGGCGCGGCCGGCGTACACCTCGGGCGCGACGACGGCGATTTGTCGGCGGTGCGCAAAATGCTGGGCGACAAGCGCATCATCGGAGTGTCGTGCTATGACTCGCTCAGCCTCGCGCGTGACGCCGTTGCGGCGGGCGCCGACTATGTCGCCTTCGGCAGCTGCTACGTGTCGACGACCAAACCAAACGCGGTGCATTGCCCGCCATCAGTCCTGCGTGAAGCGGCGCAGGAACTGTCCGTCCCCATCGTTGCGATAGGGGGCATTACGGCTGAGAATGCGCCATCGGTGGTGAACGCGGGCGCGAGCCTGCTGGCGGTCATCGGCGCGCTGTTCGATGCATCCGATGTGAGCGCTGCGGCGCAAGCCTTTGCCCGATCATTTTCACCAACCCTCAAGTCCTGAAAATCGGAACTCTTCATGACGACACGTTCGCAAGCATGGTTCGCCCAGGCCCAGAAAGTCCTGCCCGGCGGCGTCAATTCACCGGTGCGCGCCTTCAACGGCGTCGGCGGCACCCCGCTTTACTTCACCAGCGGCGAAGGCGCCTGGCTGACCGATGCCGACGGCAAGCGTTATGTCGACTACATCGGCAGTTGGGGCCCCGCGATCGTCGGTCACGCGCATCCGCAGGTGCTGGCGGCGGTCGGCGCACAACTCGCCAAGGGCTTGGGATTCGGCGCGCCCAATGAACTCGAAACCGTGCTTGCCGAACGCATCATCGCGCTCATTCCGAGCGCCGAGAAAGTGCGCATGGTGAGTTCCGGCACCGAAGCCGCGATGACCGCCATTCGCCTCGCGCGCGGCATCACCGGACGTGATCGCATCGTCAAGTTCGAAGGCTGCTACCACGGCCATGCCGATTCGCTGCTGGTGAAAGCCGGCTCCGGCGCGCTGACGCTGGGCGTGCCAACCTCGCCCGGTGTGCCAGCCGCGCTCGCTGAACTGACCACCACGCTGACCTACAACGACAGCGCCCAGGTTGAACAGGCGTTCGCCGAGTTTGGTGACAGCATCGCCGCCGTGATCGTCGAGCCGGTGGCCGGCAACATGAACTGCATTCCGCCTGCGCCGGGTTTCCTCGAAACCCTGCGCAAGGTCACCGCACAGCACGGCACCATCCTGATTTTCGACGAAGTGATGACCGGCTTCCGGGTGCGTGCCGGCGGCGCGCAGTCGCTGTACGACATCAAACCGGATCTCACCGTGCTCGGCAAAGTGATCGGTGGCGGTCTGCCGGTGGGCGCGGTGGCCGGACCGGCAGCGAATATGGACAAGCTTGCGCCGCTCGGCCCGGTCTACCAGGCCGGCACCCTGTCGGGTAATCCGCTCGCGATGGCCTGTGGTCTGGCGACCTTGGAACTCATAAGCCAGGCGGGCTTTCACGAGCGCCTTGCCACCCAGACGCGCAAACTGTGCGAAGGCATTGAAGCACGCGCCAAGGCCGCAGGCATCCCGCTCGTGACCAATCATGTGTGCGGCATGTTTGGGTTGTTCTTCAGTGAACAGCCCGTGGACAGCTTCGCGCGGGTCATGGCCTGTGATGTCGCGCGCTTCAAGCGCTTCTTTCACGCCATGCTGGAACAGGGCGTCAATCTCGCGCCATCAGCCTTTGAAGCGGGCTTCGTATCGTCGGCGCACGGCGACGCCGAGATCGCTCACACGCTCGATGCGGTGAGCGCGGCGCTGGCGGTGTGCAGGTAGAGCGTCAGGACATCGCCGTCTGAGCATCGCAGTGGCGATGCCCAGAGGTGACGGAGATGGTCAGAGCTGGTCGGCGGTGAACAGGCCGACGCGTAGATTCGAACCCGTGTAGATGAGTTTGTCGTCGACTTCCATGGTCGCATCGGCGATGCCCATGACCAGGCCGCGGGCAATGATGCGACGAATGTCGACGGTATAGCGCACGAGCTTCTTGTCGGGCGTGACCTGGCCGGTGAACTGGATGTCGGCGCCGCCCAACGCACGACCGCGCCCGAGGCCGCCCTTCCACGCCAGGAAAAATCCCACCAGCTGCCACATGGCGTCCAGGCCCAGGCAGCCCGGCATCACCGGGTCATTGTCGAAATGGCATTGAAAGAACCACAGGTCGGGACGGATATCGAGCTCGGCGGTCATGATGCCGCGCTCATACTTGCCGCTGGTGTCGTCGATGTGCGTGATGCGGTCAAACATCAGCATCGGCGGTGACGGCAGCTGCGCATTGCCCGGCCCGAACAACTGGCCGTGACTGCAACCGATCAACTCGTCGTAGTCGTAGCTCGATTGTTGACGCCCACTGACGATGATGGGCGCGTCGGCATTGATGGGAGAACTGGATTTGGCCATGGGAATCGCGTGCGTGGGAGACGCCGCAGTATAGCCAATGCATCCCCCCCTCGCGAGCGCGAGCCGGCTGTACGGCACTAGCCAAACTCGATTTCGACGTGCGCGTGAGTACCCTCGCCGGATGATTCAAACGACAGTCGGCCGTTGTAGATGTCTTCCACCATGTCGCGCACGATGGCGAGGCCGATGCCGTGTCCCTCCACCGATTGATCGAGGCGCGTGCCGCGTTCGACCAACAGTTCGAGCTGGTTTTCCGGCATGCCGGGGCCGTCATCGACGATTTCCAGTTCGAGGCGCGGCGCGCCATTGGCGGATTTCGCGCGCGTCGCCTTGACCACCACACGCTTGCGCGCCCACTTGCAGGCGTTGTCAGCGAGGTTGCCGATGATCTCCATGAGGTCGCCCTCATCGCCAAAGAACACCGCCTGGGCGTCGAGCTCGGCCACCAGTTCGAGGTTGCGATGGGCATGCACCTTGCGCAAGGTGTCGAGCAGACGCACAGCCACCGGCTCGACCATCAAAGGCGGCGCCAGCAACGAACGGCCGGCGGCCGCGGCGCGATGCAGGTGGTATTCCACCGTCCTGTCGATGCGGCTCAACTGCTCCCTCGCCACGTCGCGCGCAATCTCCTGGCTGTCGGCGGAGAACTCATTGCGCAATACCGCCAACGGCGTCTTGATGGAATGCGCAAGGTCGCCCAAGGCATTGCGATAGCGTCGCAGGCTGTCGCGGTTATGTCGCAGCAGGCGATTCAGATTGCGTGTCAGTGACTGCAATTCCTTGGGATATTTGCCGGTGATGGCTTCGCGACTGCCGGCTTCGATTTCACGGACTTCGTCATCGACGCTGCGCAGTGGCCGCAGCCCCCAGTTGAGGTTCAAGGTCTGCACCACCAACAGTCCGATGGAAAGGCCGGCGAACCACATCCACAGGCTGCGACGAAAACGCGTGACGGTGCTCAGGTAAAGGTTTTCGTTTTCGCAGGCCTGGATCACGAACTGGCGCGCCTTACGTTTACCGGCGCCTTCCCACAGGATGGCGTAGCCGAGCGAGAACAGTCCTTCATTGGCCGAGGTGGTGGTGCGCTCGAGGCGCCAGGCGCCGGTCTGGATACGACGCGGCAACGGCAGGCTCAGGCCCAGCAGCGAACGGCTCTGCCAACGGGTCTTGCCGTTGTCGGAAAGGATGCGCACGTAGTTGCCGGAGCCCGGCATGGACAGCGTCGAATCGGGTAACTCGCCGACCAAGGGCCGCGTCGACGGCGCATCGAAATCGGCCGCGCCAATCAGCATGTAGATGCGGCCGCGCAGACGGTCTTCCACCGCGTTCAATGCGCTTTCACGAAATGCCCTGTCGAGCAGCACGCTGGCGCAGCCGAGCGCGGTAACCAGCACCACGCTGGCACTGAGCAGGACCCGCGTGCGCAGAGAAGTCATCGCGGCGTCACGATGGGAGAGAAATCAGGTGCTGGGGTCGCGTTTGGCCAGACGCAGACGATAGCCCTGCCCGCGAATGGTTTCGATGGGATTCAAAATACGATCCGGGTCTATCTTCTTGCGCAGCCGGCCGATGATGACTTCCAGCACATTGCTGTCGCGCTCCGAGTCATCTTCGTAGAGATGCTCGGTCAGTTCCGATTTGGAGATCACATCGTCGGCGCGCAGCATCAGGAATTCGAGCACTTTGAATTCCAGCGCAGTCAGTTCAAGTTCCCGTTCATCGACGCTCACGCGCTTGGTGCCGAGGTCCATGACCAGCGGCCCGACTTCAATGCGCGACTGACTCCAGCCCGCCGCGCGGCGCAACAGCGCGCGTAGTCGTGCCAGCAATTCTTCGTGATAGAAAGGCTTGACCAGATAGTCGTCGGCGCCGAGTTCGAGACCCGCGACCTTGTCTTCCCAGCGGCCGCGTGCGGTGAGGATCAGGACGGGAAATTTACGCTTCTGTTTGCGCCACGATTCGATGATGTTCGAGCCCGGCATGTCGGGCAATCCGAGATCGACGATGGCAGCATCGATGGGATATTCCAGGCCGAAAAATTCGCCTTCGCGACCAGAGCCGGTCTCATCGACCGCGTAGCCTTCACGCCGCAGACGCTCGACCAGTTGGGCCCGCAGGGTGTCTTCGTCTTCAATGACCAGAATGCGCATCAGCGTTCCATGAAATCCGGGACGGAGGTGGGATTGGCTTCGACTTCGACGACCTTGACGCGGCCATCGCCGAGCAACACTTTGACGACATACATGGCGCGTTCGCCAAAGAAACGTTTTTGCACGTCGAGCACGCGTCCGCCCGTCATGCCCACTGCCTGACGCGCGGCGGCGCCGGCATCCTCGACCACGCCGACCGACGGAGGGTCTGGACTCTGACCTTCGACGGCGAGCGCGACGACCGCCACCAAAAGCAGCGAGACCGTAAGCAAAGGGCGGAAAAATAACCGCATGGCCGAATCATAGCGCAGGGTACAAGCTCGGGATACGCAGCCCCGCCCCTCTCCCGTGTCACTTGTCGCCGTGTCATGCATGGGCGGCAAACTAGCCACGCAGCAGTGAACAAGTCCTGAACTTTTCGAGTCCCGATGACGGGCTGCAGTGATACCTCAGGGCAGAGGTCCGGCGATGTCTCTGTCATGGGTGAGCGACGGGATCATGCGGCGCACTTCGGTGACACGCGCCGGGTCCACCTCGGCCACGATCACGCCTTCTTCTTCGCCACCATCGGCCAGCACGGTGCCCCAGGGGTCGACGATCAAGGAATGACCATAGGTTGCGCGTCCCCACGGACGCGTGCCGCATTGGCCGGGCGCGAATACATAGCTACCGGTTTCGATGGCCCGTGCGCGCACCAGGGTGTGCCAGTGGGCTGCGCCGGTCTTGGCGGTAAAGGCCGCGGGAATGCTCAAGAAGCTCGCGCCGTGCTGTGCGAGGCGGCGATAAAGATGCGGGAAACGCACGTCGTAACAGATGGTGAGGCCGAGACCACCCCACGGCAGCGTTGCGATCACCGCTTCGCCACCGGCCGCCACGCCGTTCGATTCCTTGTAGCTCTGGCCGTCCTTGATGGCGACGTCGAACAGGTGAATCTTGTTATAGGTGGCGACGATTGCGCCTTGCGGGTCGAGCACGATGGAGCGGTTGTGGACTTTGCGGTCCCCGGCTTTGACTGGTATCGAACCAAGCAGCAGCCATAGTCCGAGTTCCCGTGCAAGCGCGCCCATGGCGGCGAGCGCGGGATGGGCGTCGGCCTCGAAGCCATTGTCGTAATAATTGCCGTCGGCCGGTTCGAGATTGCAGAAGAATTCAGGCAGACAGGCCAGCGCCGCGCCCTGGGCATGGGCCGAGCGCAGCAGGCACTCGACGGTGGCGAGATTGGCGGCCATGTCGTTGGCGGCGCAGTTCTGTATGCAAGCAACCTTGAAAGCCTCGCTCATCACAGCCCCCTCGCCCAACGCCCGTGGATTCCCATCGACGCGCTCAATGCAGTTGCTTGTCTGCCAGCACGACGCCGTCGATATCGGCGTAGAGATAATCACCCGGTGAAACCACGACTTCGGCAAAGCGCAGCGTCACGTCGCGCTCGCCCTCGCCTTTCTTCACACTCTTACGCGGATTGGTGGCGATGGCCTTGACGCCGATGGCTATCGTGCCGATAGGCGCGGCGTCTCGAATGCAGCCGTAAACGACAATCCCCGCCCAACCGTTCTTGTGGCCGAGCGCCGCGAGGTTGTCGCCGACCAGCGCGCAACGCAGAGAACCTCCCCCATCGACCACCAGCACACGGCCTTGACCGGGCTCTTCGAGCGCTGCACGCACCAGGCTGTTGTCTTCGAAAACCTTGAGCGTCACAACCGGGCCGGCAAAGGTCTGCAAACCGCCGAAATCGCGGAATATCGGCGCGAGCACGCGCAAGGACTCGCCATGGGTGTCGTAGAGGTCGGCGGTGGCTGGCAAGGTGGACATACCCTCTCCTTCAATCAAAATTCTTGGGTGGCCGCGGCACTCAGGCGCCGCGGCGACGGGTCATTTTTTCGGTTTGCGCGGCCGCTGCCAGCCGCTGATGGTCTTCTGCCGCACGCGACTGATCACGAGTTTGTCGGCCTCAACATCGTCGGTGACGGTGGTGCCCGCGCCAATGGTGACACCCTTGCCGATGCGCACCGGCGCCACCAGCTGGGTATCGGAGCCGACGAACACGTCGTCCTCGATGATGGTCTTGTGTTTGAAAGCGCCGTCGTAATTGCAGGTGATGGTGCCCGCGCCGACATTCACCGCGCGTCCGATCTCGGCATCGCCGACATAGGCCAGGTGATTGATCTTGCTGCCTTCGCCAATATCGGACTTCTTGATCTCGACGAAATTGCCGATGTGCGTGTCGCGCCCGAGATTGGTCTCGGGCCGCACCCGCGAAAATGGCCCGATGCGCGACAGCGCACCAATGGTCGCGGACTCAATTACGCAGTTGGGCAGGATCTCCACTCCATCACCAATGGTGGCATTGGCGATGAAATTGTTCGGCCCGATGCGCACATTGTCGCCCAGCACCACACGGCCTTCGCACACCACGTTGACGTCGATGACGACATCGCGGCCGCACACCAGCTCACCGCGCACGTCGATGCGCGCCGGGTCCATCAAGGTCACGCCGACGTCGAGCAGCGCATTGGCGATGCGCGTCTGGTGGATGCGCTCGACCTCGGCCAGTTGGCGGCGGTTGTTGACGCCTATGGCTTCATCGGCGTCGTCGATATGCACGCGCTTGACGGCGATGCCCTCAGCGACCGCCATTTCGACGCAGTCCGTCAGATAGTACTCGCCCTGCGCGTTGCTGTTGCCGAGCTTCGGGATCCAGCGTTTGAGATGGGCGGCGTCGATGGCCATGATGCCGGTGTTGATCTCGGCGACTGCGAGTTCCGCCGGCGTCGCATCCTTGTGTTCGACGATGCGCGCCACGTTACCGACGGCATCGCGCAGAATGCGGCCGTAACCGCTGGGGTCGGTCATGGTCACGGTCAAGACCGCAAAGCCGCTGTCGGCGGCGGCGCCGAGCAAGCCCGCCAAGGATTGCGCACGCAGCAGCGGCACGTCGCCATAAAGAATGAGCACCAGGCCCTGGTCTGGCAACAGGCTCAACGTTTGCGCGACGGCGTGACCGGTGCCGAGTTGCTCAGCCTGTTCGGCCCAGTCGAGATTGCGATGGGCGAGACCGTCGCGTAATTGCTGGCCGCCGTGGCCATAGACCACCACAGGTTTGCAGGTGGCGACCTCGGCGGCGGCATCGAGCACATGTTCGACCATGGGTTTGCCGGCCACGCGATGCATGACTTTCGGCAGGTTGGAGTGCATACGTTTGCCTTGCCCGGCGGCAAGAACGACGATTGCGGCAGACATGGAATTCCCTTCGACGCTAACGTGGTTGGAGTCTAAGCCAAGTACATGGGACTTTTTCGGACCTTAAACAAAAAACGCGGCCAACGGCCGCGTTTTCACCAAGGTCGCGACCACTCAATTAGCGGCCGCGTGGCAGGGATATCCAGTCCGGATCAACGTCCGCCGCGACGGCGCAGACGCTGGATGGTCTGCAGCTGGGCGATGGTCTCGGCCAGTTCGGCGCGCGCCTTGGCGTAATCCATGGCGCCCGAGTGGTCCGAGAGGTTGCGCTCAGCTGCTTCCTTGGCCTTGAGTACCGCGGCTTCATCGAGATCTTCGGCGCGCTCGGCGGTGTCCGACAGCACGGTCACCACCCTCGGCTGCACTTCGAGCATGCCGCCCGAAATGTAGAAGGCCTGCTCTTTGCCATCCTCGAGCTTGAGCCGCACTTCACCCGGTCCGAGCCGCGTCAGCAGCGGTGTATGGCCGGGCGCGATGCCGACTTCACCGAGAATGGCAGGCGCGAATACCATCTCGGCCAGGCCCGAGAAGATTTCGCGCTCGGCGCTCACGATATCGACGTGTACGGTCATGGCCATGTCCTGTCTCGCTTTTCGCTCGCTTCAAATCGCCCGATCAGATCTTCTTGGCCTTCTCGACCGCTTCTTCGATCGAGCCCACCATGTAGAAGGCCTGTTCCGGCAGGTGATCGTACTCACCAGCGACAATCGCCTTGAAGCCGGCAATGGTGTCCTTGAGCGACACGTACTTGCCCGGCGTACCGGTGAACACTTCGGCGACCGAGAACGGCTGCGACAGGAAGCGCTGAATCTTGCGCGCGCGGAACACGGTGAGCTTGTCGGTTTCCGACAGTTCGTCCATGCCCAGAATCGCGATGATGTCGCGCAGTTCCTTGTAGCGCTGCAGCGTGTTCTGCACGGCACGCGCGGTGTCGTAGTGATCCTGACCAACGACCAGCGGATCGAGCTGACGGCTGGTGGAATCGAGCGGGTCGACGGCCGGATAGATGCCGAGCTCGGCACTCTGACGGGACAACACCACGGTCGCGTCCAAGTGGGCGAAGGTGGTGGCCGGCGACGGGTCGGT
>JADLGE010000094.1 GCA_020849475.1 Gammaproteobacteria bacterium | reverse complement strand
CCAACAGCAGCACCGGTATCACCGGCAGCGGCGGTACGCTCATCAACCAGGGCACCATCAGCTCGGAGACCGCCGGCCGCACGCTGACCATCAACCCGACCAATTTCACCAACACCGGCACCGTCGCCGTGAAGAACGGCGCCACCGCCACCCTCGGCGGCGCCTGGGACAACAGCGCCGGCACCTTCTCGCTCGACGCCAATGCCAACTCGACGCTCAACCTCGGCGGCGCCTTCACCACCAACCAGATTGGCACCCTGAGTCGCGGCGTCGGTGGTCTGAACGGCCAGGTCAATATCACCGGCACGCTGACCAACACCGGTGACACCCTGCTGCTCGACGACACCACCGGCAGTCTCAACCTCGACGGCGGCACCATCGTCGGCAGTGTCATCGATACCGCAGCAGGCAGCGCCTCGAAGCTCAACATCACCGACAACAGCACGCTGTCCGGCGGTGTCACGCTCGCCAGCAATCTCGCCGTCGGCAGCCCCAGCAGCAACGTGTTCCTCACCATCAATGGCGGCTTGACGCTCGACCAGGCCGCCGATGAGGCGCTGACGGTGTTCAGCCAGAATGGCGCCTTCACCGTCCACGATGCGCTGCGCTTCAACACCGGCACCTTGGGCGGCACCGGTACCGTGGTGCTGACCCCGGGAACGAACGCGAGTCTGCTGCGCATGCTCGTCAACAACAACCAGACCCTGACCATCGGCTCGGGCGTCACCATCAAGACCAACAGCGTCGCCACCAACAGCGCCACCGCCATCCATTCGACCACCAATGGCACGCTTATCAACCAGGGCACCTTGAGTTCCGAGACCGCTGGCCGCAGCTTCAGTGTGACGACCAACGCCGTGACCAATACCGGCACCTTCAGCGCCACCAATGGCGCCAGCTTCGTGGTCGGCACCAACGCCACCAACCTCACCAACCTCGCCGCCAACACCCTGACCGGCGGCACCTGGAAGGTTGGTGCCGGTTCGACCATGAACTTCGGCACCGCGACCTTCGCCAACAACGCCGCGACCATCGAGCTCGATGGCGTGGGCTCGACGTTCGCCGCGGTCAACCCGCTGGCCAGCAACTCGGGTTCGTTCACCATCAAGAACGGTCGCAACTTCACCACCGTCGGCGCGCTTGCCAACAGCGGTATCCTGGCGGTCGGCCCGAGCAGCGTCTTCACCGCCAACGGCGCGCTGACCAATGACGGCCAGTTGCAGATGGGCGGCGGCACGGCGCACGCCAACACCAGCTTGACCAATAACGCTGCCGGCCAGATCTCGGGCTTCGGCACCATCAGCAACACCGTGTTGAACCATGGCCTGGTGCGCGCCAGTGGTGGCAATCTCAATATCACCGGCGGCATCGACGGCCAGAGCGGCACCATCCAGACCGACAGCGGCGCGACGCTCACGCTCGGCGCCGATTCCGATGGCGATGTGCTCATCAACAACGGCACCCTCGACCTCGGCACGCACAACGTGACGGTCGCGCAGGACTACACCAACGCCAACTTCGGCTCGGGCAACAGCTTCAACGCGCGCGCCAACGTGCTCGGCACCGGCCAGATCCTGGCCGGCGGCGATGTCGCCCAGGCGTTGACCGGTGACGTCACTGGTGGCGGCGCCAGCTACTCGATGAGCTTCGGCAACGTGCATGTCGGCGACATCAGCACCAAGAATTTCCAGATTGCCAACACCGGTGCGACCGGCCCGGCGCTGCGCGGTGCGATTCAGACCAGCGGCAACGGCGCCAATATCAGCGACGCGCGCCTGTCGGGCAGCGGCGTGACGGCGGCCGACTTCGGGCCGCTCGCGGCCGGCGCCAGCAGCGGCAACTTTGCCGTGACTTTCACCGCCACCAACGCCGGCGTGGTCGGCCCGCAGTCGATTCGCGTCGCCAACAATTTCGACAACGTCGCCGACACCACCCTCGACATCGTGAGCTCGGCGGCCTATCGCCTGGCGGCGCCGGGCGCGCATACGCCAGAGCCGGTCAACTTCGGCAACCGCCATGTCGGTGACGTGGTCAGCCAGACCCTGACCCTGGCCAATAACGCCGTCGCCGATGGCTTCTCGGAAGCCTTGAACGCCAGCATCGGCGGCGCCACCGGCGCGGCCACCAGCAACGGCGGCAGCTTCAGCCTGCTGGCGGCCGGCGCCAGCAACAACAGCGCCCTCGCTGTCGGTCTCAACACTGCCACGGCCGGCGCCAAGAGCGGCACGGCTTCGATCACGCTTGTATCAGACGGCGCCGGCACCAGCGGCCTCGGCCAGACCGCGCTGGCCGGCCAGACCGTCAACGTCAGCGGCAACGTGTTCCGTTATGCGGATGCCGGCACCGTCACGCCCGTCCCCGTCAACTTCGGCAATCACCACGTCGGTGACGTGGTCGAGCAGGCCCTGGGCGTGACCAACGTCGCCACCAACGACGGTTTCTCCGAGCGTTTGAATGCCGCCTTCGGCACCGTCACCGGCAACCTCGCCGGCAGCGGCAGCGTGAGCCTGCTGGGCGCGGGCTTGAGCAATTCCAATGCGATGAAGCTGACGCTCGACACCAGCAGCGCCGGCAACAAGTCGGGCAGCGCGGTGGTGAACTTCGTGTCCGACGGCAGCGGCACCAGCGGCTTGGGCCAGACCGCGCTGAATGGCGCCAATGGCACGGTCAACGAACAGCAGACCATCAACGCCGACGGCGCGGTGTTCCGCCTCGCCAGCGCCAGCGCCCACACGCCGGAGCCGGTGGTGCTGGCCAATGCGCGCGTCGGTGGCAGCTCGTCGCAGGCGCTGACGCTCTCCAACACTGCGGTCAACGACGGCTTCTCGGAGCGCCTCAACGCCACCATCGGCGGGGCCAGCGCCGGTCTCAGCGCCAGCGGCAGCTTCAGCGGCCTCGGCGCCGGCGCCAGCAACAACAGCCCCCTGTCCGTGGCGCTGAACACCAGCAGCGCCGGCCACAAGGCGGGCACCGCGACCATCACCCTCACTTCCGACGGCGCCGGCACCAGCGAGCTCGGCCAGACTGCCATCGGTACTCAGACCGTCAACGTCAGCGGTGACGTGTTCCGCCTGGCCAGCGCCAGCGCCCATTCGCCCGAGCCGGTGGTGCTGGCCAATGCGCGCGTCGGCGGCGTTTCGTCGCAGACACTGTCCATCACCAACGCCGCCACCAACGACGGCTTCTCGGAACGCCTCAATGCCAGCATCGGTGGCGCGAGCGCCGGCATCACGGCCAGCGGCAGCTTCAACCTGCTGGGCGCCGGCGCGACCAACAACAGCGCCTTGAGCGTCAGCCTCGACACGGCGAGCGCCGGCCACAAGAGCGGCACGGCGACCATCAACCTCGCTTCCGATGGCGCCGGCACCAGCGGCTTCAGCGCCCTGGCCCTGGCCGGCCAGACCGTCAACGTGAGCGGTGATGTGTTCCGCCTGGCGAGCGCCAGCGCGCACTCGCCCGAGCCGGTCAACTTCGGCAACCGCCATGTCGGCGATGATGCGAGCCTCGCGTTCTCGCTGACCAACACCGCGGCCGCTGACGGCTTTTCCGAAAGCCTGAACGCCACCGTTGGTGGCGCGACCGGTGCTGCCACCACCAACGGCGGTAGCTTCAGCGGCCTAGCCGCCGGGGCAAGTAATGGCAGCGCGCTCATTGTCGGGCTCGACACCGCGACGGTCGGCGTGAAGACCGGCACCGCCACCATCAACCTCGCGTCCGACGGCACCGGCACCAGCGGCTTCGGCGCGCTCGCCATCGGCGCCCAGACCGTCAACGTCAGTGGCACCGTGTATCGCCTCGCGCAGGCCAACAACGTGCTGGGCGTCAACTTCGGCGCGGTGCATGTCGGCGACAGTGTGTCGCAGGCTTTGACCATCCAGAACGTGGCGGCGGCCGATGGTTTCTCCGAAGGCCTCGATGCAAGCTTCGGCGGCTCGTCCGATGCGCGCATCCTGACCAGCGGTTCGATCACCAATCTCGCGGCCGGCGGCAGTAACAACGCCAGCATGTCGGTCGGCATCAACACCGGCGCGGCGGGCCTCGTGACTGGCACCACCACGCTCAACTTCGCTTCCAACGGCGCCGACACCAGCGGTCTCGGCATCACGGCGCTCGATTCGCAGGTCATCAACGTCGACGCGGTGATCTCCGAAGCGGCGGTGTTCCGCCTCGCCAGCCCGGTCATCCATAACGCGCAGCCGATCAACTTCGGCAAGTTCCGCGTCGGCGATGTGGTCAGCAATGTCGCCTTGAGCGTGCTGAACGACGTGCCCGCCGACGGTTTCTCCGAAGCGCTCGATGCCAGCGCCGCCGGCGCCAGCAGCGGCTTCTCGGTAGCTGGTGGCTTCAACCTCCTCGGCGCCGGCGAGACCGACACTACCGGCGTCACGGTTGGCATGTCGACGGCGAGCGCCGGCCACCAGGTCGGCACCGCAAGCGTGGCCTTCAACTCCAATGGCGAAGGCAGCAGCGGCCTCGGCATCACCTCGCTTGGCAGCCAGAACGTGGCGCTCACTGGTGATGTCTATCGCCTTGCCAGCGCCAGCATTGCCAGCAACGTGAACCTCGGCAACGTGCATGTCGGTGGCAGCCTGGGCCAGGCCCTCGCCATCACCAACACTGCCGCCGCCGATGGTTTCTCCGAGAGCTTGAACGCCAGCGTGGCAGGCGCCAACAACGGCGCGTCGGCCAGCGGTGCGGTCAACCTGCTCGCCGCCGGCGCTGTCAGCAACGCCATCAACGTCGCGCTCGATGCCAGCACTGTCGGCGCCAAGAACGGCACGGTGTCGATTGCGCTCGCCTCCGACGGCACCGGCACCAGCGATTTCGCGGCGCTCGCCATCGGCGGTCACGACGTCACGCTGACCGGCAACGTCTTCGGCTTCGCCGAAGCTTCACTCAGCACCCAGACCATGAACTTCGCCGCCAAGCGTGTCGGCGACGCGGCCGAAAACCAGAACGTGACGGTCGCCAACATCGCCGCCGCCGATGGTTTCCATGAAGGTCTGGATGCGAGCTTCGGCGCCGCACCGGCCGGCTTCACTACCGGTGGCAACACCAGCGTCAGCAACCTCGTGGCGGGCGGCAGCGCGAGTGCGAACGTCAGCCTCTCGACCGCGACCGCCGGCAACTTCAGCGGCAATGTCGACGTGGCGATGACCTCCAACGGCACCCTGAGCGGCCTTGGCAACACCGCCCTTGCCAGCCAGAGCATCGCCGTCAACGGCCGGGTCTACGCACAGGCGGTGGCCAATGTCGATGGCGCGCCGATCAACTTCGGCATCGTGCACAAGGGTGACGTCGTCACCGCGCGCAACATCGCGGTGGCCAACGACGCGAGCGGCGCACTGACCGACGTGCTGCAGGCCAGCGTCAGCGCCAACTCGGCTTTCGGCGGCACCAGCGGCAACCTGGGCGCAGGCCTCGCGGCCGGCGCCGCCGACAGCAGCAGCCTCAACGTCGCGCTCGATACCAGCGTGGCGGGTGTCTTCAACGGCACTGCGCTGGTCGCCCTCAGTTCGCACAACGCCGACATGTCGGACCTCTCCCTCGCGCCGGCGCTGGTCGCGTTGAGTGCGCAGGTCAACGAGTTCGCCAACCCGCTGCTGGCCAGGACCGGCGGCGACGGCAGCTTCGACATCCTGGGTGACAGCGTGACCTTGGACTTCGGCACCCTGGCGCAGAACAGCGGCAGCTTCACCGCGCTGCTGGCACTCAGCAACAACATCAGCGGCAGCGCCGACGATCTGCGCTTCGAGTTCTCGGGCTCGAGCAGCAACTTCGGCGTGAACGGCTTCGGCGCCGCCACCCTCGCCGCCGGCGACGCGCACAACCTGTCGGTGGTGCTCGACACCCTGGTCAGTGGCAACTTCCAGGATGTGTTCACGCTCAACCTCTTCAGCACCAATGCCAGCGGCTTTGACCTGCAGATTGGCAGCCTGAGCGTGACCTTGAAGGGCGTGGTGACGCCGGCCGCCGTGCCGGTGCCGGGCGCAGTGTGGATGCTCGGTTCAGCGCTCGCCGGCCTGGCCGGCATGCGTCGCCGTAAAGTGCGGGGCCAGATCTGATCTTTGCCTGACCAGATCTGAGCGGCCCTTGGACTGTGGGTCAGACTAAAATCTGACCCACAGGTCACCCCTCCCGCAGACTCTTCCTCACCTGCGCCATCAATCGGCGGCTGACCATCAGCCGCTCGGCACGCCCCTCGAACACCACGAACGCATTGCCTTCGTTATCGCGCTCGAGGCCGCGCACGTGGGCCGGTGCGACCAGCGCGTTGCGATGGATGCGCACGAAGTCGTCGGGAAATTCTTCTTCGAGGGCGCGCAGGGGATCTTCAATCAACAGCTGGCTGTGCTGCGACACCGCGCTGACATAGCCCTGGTCGGCCTGGAAATACAGCACTTCGCTCAAGGGCATGAGACGCAGTGCGCCGCCCACCACCGCGCTCACATGGCGGCGCCGGGCGCCGCTGGCGACGGTCTGTTCGGCCAGCACTTCGCGGCCGAGGCGCAGGGTTTGCGCGCGCTGCAGGGCATCGCGCAGGCGTTCACTGCGCACCGGTTTCAAGAGGTAGTCGAGCGCGTGGCTTTCGAACGCCGCCAGCGCGTGTTCGTCATAGGCGGTGGTGAAGATCACGATGGGCGGGGCGTTCAGGCTGCGCAGATGGCGCGCCACTTCCAGGCCGTCCATGCCCGGCATGCGCACGTCGAGCAAGATGACTTCGGGCGCGAGTCGCTCCACAGCCGCCAGACAGGCGAGACCGTCATCGGCCTCGCCCACCACCTCGCCTATCGCGAGATCCTGCAACTGCGAGATGAGCCGCCGTCGCGCCAGCGGTTCATCGTCGACAACAAGAATCTTCATGCCGCGCCGGCCAGCGGCACGCGCAGGCACACCACGTAGCGGCCGTCGCGCTGTTCGCTGTGCAGCTCGGCGTCGTCTCCGAAATGGGCGCGCAGGCGCTGGCGCACATTGTTGAGCGCGATGCGATTGCCGTCGTGATGATGGGTGGCGCTGTCGGCCTCGAAGGGATTGGAGACCGTCACTTCGAGGCGGTTGGCGAGCGACCGCGCGGCGATGACGATGGTGCCACCGCCGCGGCTCGGCTCGATGCCGTGGTAGATGGCGTTCTCGACGATGGGCTGCAGGCTCAGCAGCGGCAGGCGCGCGCTGGCGGGCAGCGTCTCAAGCTGCCAGTCGATCTGCAGCCGCTCGCCGAGACGCAGGCGCTCGATGCTGAGATAACGCTCGACGAAATCAATCTCGGTCGCGAACGACACCGGCTCGCGCGCATCGGCAAGACTGGCGCGAAACAGATCGGCCAAGTCTTCCACCGCGCGCTCGGCGAGCGGCGGATCGCTGCGCGTGAGGCTCGCGATGGTGTTCATGCAGTTGAAGAAGAAATGCGGGCGGATGCGCGCCTGCAAGGCTTCGAGGCGCGCGCTGGCCTCGGACGCCATGCGCTGCTTCCAATGGAACTGCACGTAGAAATAGCGCAGCACCAGCGCCGCGACGATGGCCGCCACGCATACCGTGCGCCACACCAGGTCGTCGTGGCGGATTTGAATGATGGCGCCAGCGCCGACCACCGGGTTCAGCACCCACCACGCGAGTTCGGCCACCAGCCATGCAATGGCCACCACCAGCAGGAAGCTCGCGATGGCGATAGTGCGCTCCGAACGACCGGCCAGCGGTCGGCGCGCCAGGCACAGGGCGCCGGCGGAGGACAGCCCCAGCCACTGGGTGTACATCGACAGCAGGGCCAGCTCATCGACGAAGCTCGGGCCGAAGCCGTGGCGCGCGATGATGACGATGAAGGCCACCAGCTCGCTTGAGATCACGACCACGAACAGTGCATGCACGCCGCACAAGTCCGGCAGGAACACCGCGTCGTTATCGAGACCTGGCTCGCGTGACGGAGTCTTAGCCATGGCGATGCAGCGGCACGGAAGTTGGGGGCGGATGAAGGGCCGACATGGTGAGAGTGTCGTTGGTGGCGCGCGCCGGGGTCAATCCGCCAAACCGCCGCGGGAACGGCCTGGGCTATACTGCCGGCTCGTTTTCACAGCCAGTAATGTTCAGCGACGCCATGTCATCGACTCCCGCACCCGACAAACCCTGGGGCGGCCGCTTCACCGCGCCGACCAATGCCTTCGTCGAGGAATTCACCGCCTCGGTCAGCTTCGATCAACGCCTGGCGCTGTGCGATATCCGCGGTTCCATCGCCCATGCCCGCATGCTGTCGGAATGCGGCGTGCTGACGGTCAGTGAATTCGAAGCGATCGCGGCTGGCCTCACGTCAGTACGCGCCGACATCGAAGCCGGCAACTTCACGTGGTCGGTGAAACTCGAAGACGTGCACATGAATGTCGAAAGCGCGCTGGTGGCGCGCATCGGCGAAGTCGGCAAAAAACTCCACACCGCACGCTCGCGCAACGACCAGGTCGCGACCGACATCCGGCTCTACCTGCGCGAAGAAATCGACGCCCTCATCGAACGCCTGGGCCGTCTCATGCATGCGCTGGTGACGCTCGCCGAGCAGGAGGCCGACACCCTGCTGCCGGGCTTCACCCATCTGCAGGCCGCGCAGCCGATTTCTTTCGGGCACCACATGCTGGCGTGGTTCGAGATGCTGCTGCGCGACGCCGGCCGCCTGCGTGACTGCCGCGCGCGGCTCAACGTCTTGCCGCTCGGCGCCGGCGCGCTGGCCGGCACCACCTTCCCCATCAACCGCGCGCGCAGCGCTGAACTCCTGGGCTTCGACAGCGCCGCGGAAAACTCCCTCGACGCGGTCAGCGATCGCGACTTCGCGATTGAATTCGCGGCCGCGGCTTCGCTGGTGATGGTGCATTTCTCGCGCATGTCCGAAGAGCTGGTGCTGTGGAATTCACAGGCTTTCGGTTTCGTCGACATCGACGATGCGTTCTGCACCGGCTCATCGATGATGCCGCAGAAGAAAAACCCCGACGTGCCGGAACTGGTGCGCGGCAAAGCGGGCCGCGTGGTCGGTCACTTGATGTCGCTCATCACGCTCATGAAGGGCCAGCCGCTCGCCTACAACAAGGACAACCAGGAAGACAAGGAACCCCTATTCGATACGCTCGACACCTTGAACGCCTGCACGCGCGCCTTCGCCGACCTGGTGCCCACCTTGAAAGTTGATCGCACGCGCATGCGCGCCGCCGCCGCACGCGGCTACATCGCCGCCACGGATCTGGCCGATCACCTGGTGCGTCTCGGTCGCCCGTTCCGCGATGCCCATGCGGTGGTCGGCGCCGCCGTCGGCCTCGCGGTGGCGCGTGGCTGTGAACTCCAGGAGCTGTCGATGGACGAATATCAGAAGCTCGATGCCGCGCTCGATGAGTCGGTCTATCGCGTACTCGACATGGATAACTGCCTCGCCGCGCGTGATCACTTCGGTGGCACGGCGCCGAGCCAGGTGCGCGCCGCCTGTGGGCGCGCGCGCAGCCGTATCGCACAGGTGCTGACGCCGCCGCGGGCCACGGGAGTTGCCGATGAAAGTTCTTAAAGTTCTCGTCCTCTCCATCGTCGTGCTGGTGGCCCTGGTAGTCGCCGGCGCCGGCATCTTCGTCGCCACCTTCAATCCCAATCAATACAAAGACCAGCTCATCGCGCGGGTCAAAGCCGAGACCGGCCGCGAGCTCACGCTCGATGGGCCGCTCGAACTCGCGCTATGGCCCAAGCTGCGCCTGAAAGCAGGGCCGCTGAAGCTCGGCAATGCGGCGGGCTTTGGCAGTGATCCCATGCTCAGCGCCAGCGAAATCCAAGTGGCGGTCGCGACGCTGCCGCTGCTCGAAAAGCGTATCGAAATGGACACCGTCGTGCTGCACGGTGTGAGCGTCAATCTTGCGCGCAACGCCGAGGGCCGCGGCAACTGGGAAGATCTCGCCAAGCCCGCCGCGGCCGGCGACGGCAATAACCAGAAAAGCAGCGGCGCACCGATAGCGGCGCTGATCCTGGGCGGCGTCGACATCAAGGATGCGAGTTTCAAGTGGCAGGACGCGACCACTGGTCAAACCCTCGTGCTCGACAAGCTCACCGCCAGCACCGGCGCGCTGACTTTCGGCAAGCCCATCGACCTCGCGCTGTCGGCCACCGCCAAGGCCAACCAGCCGGCGCTCGATGCCGACATCAAACTCACCGGCACGCTCAATTACAACGTCGACGACAAGCATTACGTGCTGGCGCCACTGGTGCTCACCACCGACATGCGCGGCGCCACCTTGCCAGGCGGCACGGCCAAGCTCGAACTCGATGCCGGCCTCGATCTTGATCTCAAAGGGAAGACCGCCAAGCTCAGCGGCTTGAAACTAAGCGGTCTCGGCACCGAAGTCAGCGGCGAATTCAGCGCCCGCGACATCGAAGCGGCGCGCCCCAGCGCCAGCGGCCAGCTGCTGATCAAGGGCAGCGACATGGCGCAGATCTTCAACGCCTTTGCCTTGCCGGCCGGCAAGCAGTTGGCGGGCGTGAGCGATCGCAGCTTCGATTTCACCACCGCCTTCGATGCCAACATGGACTCGGGCGAGGTCAAGGTCTCCAAGCTCGAAGGCAAGATCCTCGGCGCGCAATTGAACGGCGCCTTCACCGCCTCTGCCGCCAACACCGACAAGCCGACCGCCAAGGGCAACCTCCATGCCCACGGCCCGGATCTGCCGACCCTGGTCGCGGTCATCGCGCAATTGCAGGGCGCCAACGGCGCGATGCAGAAGCAGCTCAGCCAGGCGCTGGCCGGCAGCCGCGACAAATCCTTCGACGTGAATGTTGATCTCGATGTCGACATGGGCGCCGGCAAGGCCGCGCTGCCGCGTCTCGATGCCAAGCTGCTCGGCAACGAAGTGAGCGGCCATGTCGCTGCCAGCAATGCGGCCAGCGACAAGCCGGCCGTGCAGGGCGAACTCAAGGCCAGCGGCGCCGACTTGCCGGCCCTGCTGGCGGTGGCCGCCGGCCTGCAAGGCAAGGATTCATCGCTCGCACCGATGGCACAGTCACTGGCCAAGGAGTCGAACAAGAGTTTCAATTTCGAAAGCGGCTTTGATGCCGATCTCGCCAAGGGCCGCATGAGTCTGTCGAAGCTCAGCGCCGAGCTCGCCGGCGTGAGCCTGCGCGGCAACCTCGATGGCAACGGTCTCGATTTCGCGAACAAGCAAGGCAAGCTGACCGGCAAGCTCGTCATCGAAAGCAGCGACACCGGGCCGCTGCTGCGCGCCGTCGGCCAGGGTGAGATGGCGCAATCGGTGAAGAGCCTCAAGCTCGACACCGGTGTGGAGGGCGGCCTCGACGACATGCGTCTGTCGCCGCTGTCGGTGGTGGCGCGCGTGGCGAGCCCCGAATTGCCGCAGGCGGTCGACCTGCAGATCACCGCGGCTTCGGCCCACGCCAATCTCAAGAACGAGACCGCCAGCATCAAGGCCCTCGCCATCACCGGTCTCGGCCTCAACGCGCGAGCCGACATCGACGCTGAAAAAATCATGAGCGCACCGCGCTACAGCGGCAAGCTTGCGGTGCCGAGCTTCAATCCGCGCAGTCTCATGAAGACCTTGAACAAGCCGGTGCCGAACACCGCCGACGCCAAGGCCCTGACCGCGCTCGCCATAGACACCACGTTCAGCGGCACCACCAGCAGCATCAAGCTTGACTCTCTCGCCGTCACGCTCGATGACAGCCATCTCAAGGGCAACATCGATGTCGCGGCGTTCAGCGGCCCCGACATGCGCTTCACGCTCGCGCTCGACAGCTTGAACGCCGACCGTTATCTCGAGCCACCGAAAAAAGACCAGGGCAAGACCGTCGTCACGCCCGATGCAGCGGTGGCCGGCGCCGCCAATGCCTTGCCGGTGGAACAGTTGCGCGGACTCAAGATCAAGGGCGAGCTGACAGCGGGCGCACTGCAGATCTCGGGCGCGAAGATGAAGAACGTGAAGTTCGCCATCGATGCCGCCAAGGGGCTCATCAAGCTCGACCCGCTCGCCGCGCAGCTTTACGAAGGCGCCTACCAGGGTGCGGTGGTGACCGATGCGCGCGGTGCGCAGGTCGGCCTCGCGCTCAATACGCGGCTCACCAAGGTACAGATAGAGCCGCTCCTGAAAGACACCGCCAACAACGAAAGTCTCTCCGGCGCGGTCAGTTTCGATGCGGCCTTGAAAGCCGCTGGCGGCGACAGCGCGCATGTCAAACAAAGCCTCGGCGGCCAGGGCCATTACGCCATCGACAACGGCGTGTTTCGCGGTGTCGACGCGGTCGCCATCCTGCGCGCGGTCGAACAGATCATCGAATGTAAATGTGTGGTGCCGGTGCCCAAGGGTGGCCAGACCCAGTTCAAAAGCCTGGCCGGCACGCTGGCGGTCAAGAACGGGGTGATTCGCAATGACGATCTCTTGATGACGGGCGAAGGCTTCACCATCAAAGGCCGCGGCATGCTGGTCAATCTCAACGACAACACCATCAAGTACGACCTCTCGCTCGGCGTCACCGAACAGCGCACCACCACCGCCACCAATACTTTCAAGCTCGGCGGCTACGAAGTGCCGATAGCCTGCCGCGGCCAGGTCGACAGCCCGTCCTGCCTGCCAGACTTTGGCCACATCCTGGGCGATGTCGCCAAGGACGCCGCCAAGAAGAAAATCGAAAAGGCCGTGGGCAAGAAGCTCAAAGGTCTCATCGATGGCAAAGACGGCGACACCATCAAGAACCTGCTCAAATTCTGAGCACGAACATCATTCCCATCGCGCCATGCTGACCACCGTGCGCGCTGCAGCGCTCATCATGCTGCTGCTGTGCCAGCCTCTCGAGGCCGCCGATACGGAACGGGCCGAGATCAGTTTCCAAGGCCGCACCTATCAATACACTTTCATCGCGCGCGTGAAGGGCAGTGCCCAGGAAGTGCACGCGGTGGTCACCGATTTCGACAACATGAAGCGCATCAACGACGACATTGTCGAGAGTCGTGTGCTGCATCGTTATGACAACGGCGAATTGAAACGCCTGTTGAAACTGCGCCATTGCATCCTGGTGTTCTGCTTCGACATGGATTTCGTCGAACGGGTGCGTGAATCACCAGGGCACCTGACCACCACCATGGTGCCGGAGGAAAGCACCTTCCTCGACGGCACCGCAAGCTGGCAGATAGAGGCGTTGGACGCCGCCCACACGCGTATCAGCGTCAGCGCGCGGCAGACACCCCGCTTCTGGATTCCGCCGGTGCTTGGGCCGCTGATCTTGAAAAAGGTATTCATGAGCGAAGTGGCCGAGACCTGCGCCAACATCGAGCGCATCGTCAACGCCGGTTATCACCGTGGCTGACACGACCTTAAGCGCACGTCTGCTCACCTGGCATGCCGTGCACGGCCGTCACGGACTGCCCTGGCAGCAGGACCGCACGCCTTACCGCGTGTGGCTGTCGGAGATCATGTTGCAGCAGACCCAGGTCGGCACCGTGATTCCGTATTTCGAACGCTTCGTCGCCCACTATCCTGAAGTCGCGGCGTTGGCGGCGGCGGTCGAGGATGAAGTGCTGCACTTGTGGTCGGGCCTCGGCTATTACAGCCGCGCGCGCAATCTCCATCGCTGCGCGCAGCTGGTGATGACACGCCACGGCGGAGAATTCCCGACCGACATCGATGCCTTGGTCGCGCTGCCCGGCATCGGCCGTTCGACCGCCGCCGCCATCCTCGCCCAGGCCTGCGAACAGCCCCACGCCATCCTCGACGGCAACGTCAAACGGGTGCTGTCGCGCTATCACGCCGTCGCCGGCTGGCCGGGAGAATCGGCCGTTGAAAAACGCCTGTGGCAGTTCGCCGAGCAGCACATGCCACGCCACGATGTGTGCAACTACACCCAGGCCATCATGGATCTCGGCGCCACGCGGTGCACACGCAGTCGCCCGCGCTGCGGCGAGTGTCCGCTGGCGGCGGATTGTGCGGCGCTTGCCAGCGGGCGCGTGGCGGAATTCCCTGCGTCACGCCCCAAGCGCGTGATGCCGAGACGCAGCACGCTGTTTCTCGTCATCGACAATGAAGCCGGTGAGGTCTTGCTCGAGCGGCGCCCGGCAAGCGGCATCTGGGGCGGGCTGTGGTGCTTTCCGGAACTGACCGATGAAAGCGCCTTGAGCACACGGCTCATCGCGCTCGGCTTGAAGGACGGCAAAATCGTCGCGCGGCTCACGCCCATCGCTCACAGCTTCACGCATTTCCATCTCGAGATTACGCCGCTGCGTGTGCGCACCGATACCCGCGCCCTGACGGTGCGCGAAGGCGATGCGCTGCGCTGGCATTCGCCCGCCGATTCGACAAAAATTGGCTTATCCGCTCCCGTCACGCGGCTGCTCGCCAGCCTGCGCTGACCGACAACCCAGAGGCTAGACATGTCCCGTACCGTTCACTGCATCAAACTCGACCGCGAAGAAGAAGGCCTGACCGCGCAACCTTATCCCGGCGAACTCGGCAAACGTATTTTCGAATCGGTGTCGAAGGCCGCCTGGCAGATGTGGCTCAAGCACCAGACCATGCTCATCAACGAATACCGCCTGACCCCCATCGAGCCCAAGGACCGCGCGTTCCTGGTGGCGGAAATGGAAAAATATTTCTTTGGTGAGGGTTCGGCGGCGCCCAAGGAATTCGTGGCGCCGTCGTAGGTGCGAATGCATTCGCACATTACAGCCGAGATGAGCATTCCAGGGCTCGACCGAATGTCAGGCTGAAGTCTGACATTGATGTGCTGGCAGGGCCTTGAACCCGAGCTCAATGTGCGAATGAATTTGCACTTACCAAACCATCACTGCACCCAGCCCCAGCAGCCCCAGGCCCGCGCCCCACGACACCCAGTCGCCGCCCGGCAACACCCGCTCGGCGAGAATGAACAGCGCCAGCGCCGCCATGGTGGCGACGCTCATCGCGCCACCGGCGAACATCAAAGCCATCAGCATCCAACAGCAGCCGATGCAGAACAGACCATGACGCAGGCCCATGGCGAGCGCGCCACCGCGGCCGCTACGCCAATGCTTGAGAAAGAAACCCATGGGCCCGCGACAATGGGCGAGGCAGGCGGCCTTCAGCGGCGTGAGCTGCCACAGGCCGGCGGCGATCAGGATCGCGCCCGCGAGTTTGGGCGACGCCGCCAGCGCCATGCCGGCCAGCAGGCCGTGTTCATGCAGCCACCATTGCACGAGCGCCGCCAGCACGCCGAAAGCACTCCAGGCAACAAGATAGCCGCCGCCGAACCACAACGCGTCCGCCGCGCCGCCCGGCCCGCGGTCGAGGCTGCGGAACACCAACATCATGGGCAGCACCGCCGGCGTCATCATCGCCACCATCATCACCAGCCACATGAGCGCCGTGGCGACGAGATAAGGCACGGCCGCCCCCGGCGTCATCATGGCCAACGCAAGGCCGGCCAGCGGCGCGTCACTGCGCATGGTGGCCATGGCCTGGCCGGCCGCCAGCAGCCACAGCCAGGCGAGCCCGGCCACCACCAGCAGGGCGGCAAGTGCGAGCGAGAACTGGATGCGCGAGAAGCGCGCGCCGTGGCGGATGCCGGTCACGGCGCGAGCCTCGAAGCAGGATGGGGCTAGGGTCAGGCCGCGGCGTGACCCTGCCAGTCGAAGGGCGAGAAATGGCCGTTGTTATGGCCGCTGCTGTCACGCCACAGAATGCCGAAGGCATCGATGACATTGCGCACGGCGGTGGCGAGATTGAGGCGCTTGTTGACCGGGTGCGCGGTGTTGTCGATGGCGATGCACTGGCCGGGCGCGGTCATGCTCGCCACGCCGGTGACGGACTGGTCCAGCAAACCCTCGATGCGCACCGAGTGCGAGGCGCCGTCGCGCTCGTATTCGATGAGCGCACGCTCGACCCCACGAAAATCGGAGATGAGCGGCGCGAACATCGCCAGCGGCCCGTTGCCCGCCGCGCTCGCGATGGTGCCAACCGCGCAGGCCTGCGCATCGGTGGCGCGGGAATCGATCACGAGCCCGCCTATCCACTGGCCGGCCGACATCACCGCCTGGGACTGGGCGAACATCGTGAAACGCACACCGTCCAGCTTGACGTCGCCGAAATGCCCGGAAGTGATCTCGAAGGTCAGCGCCACCTTGCAGAAGTCGTGGGTGGCGGGAAGAGACATGTTCTTGACGATGCAAGGACACAGAAAATCACAGCTGCAAGCTTCCATGTACTCGCCTTTGACCGCCCAGGATGTAGTCATAGCGCGCCCCTCGTCATGCATTGATGGATGGTGGATGGAGCAATATTGGTCACAGGCTGTATCAGGGTCAAGCCGCAGCGCCGCCGTGGGTTGACTAGACGCCCCTCAGCCTATTTAATGCCGCCCTTCGCGCCCAAGGCGCGACGGCCGGACGGCCGCGGTTTCAATCACTTCATCGTCCGCCCGCGAATCTCCCCTGGCCGAGTAGCTCAGTTGGTAGAGCAGAGGACTGAAAATCCTTGTGTCGGTGGTTCAATTCCACCCTCGGCCACCAAATTCAAAGCCTTACAGCTCAAATTTTTTACGCAAAAATCCTTGCGTAAATTTTGCGGGAGTTTAGCTGACGCTAAGCCGACGCAGGACCACCAGATCCTGCCTCACTCCCTGCCTGTCACACACGCTGTTGGCCGCATCAATCAGATGGGAAAGCTCGGCCGCCGAGTAATGTGTGGTGATGCGCCCGGCACGATGGCCGAGCAGATCCTGCCGATCTTCGAAGCTCACGCCGGCCGCGCGTAAGCGTCGTCCGAAAGTGTGTTTCAAGTCGTGCACCCGCACCTGCGGCAGTCCTACTGCTTCTCGCGCCCGTATCCAGGCCCCATTCAACATTCGCAGCACCGGCTTGCCCTGGAAAGTAAACACATGCGTGGCATGTTTGCCGCGCATGGACTCCACCACTGACAGCGCAATCCGGTTCAGCACCACCAGGCGCTCATCGCCGTTTTTCACGAAACTCCCGGGGATGATGAACACCGAAGTATTCATCGACACCAGCTTGAGCTCCCATTCCCAGCGCAGCTTGCAGATCTCGCCGTCCCGGCACCCGGTATTGACGGCGAATAACGCCATCTGCGCCAAATGGTCGGGCAAGCGCTGAAAGAGCCGTGTCTGCTCGTCCCAGTTGAGCGGATAGGGAGGACGTTTGTTGGTATCCGGCAGCAGCTTGATCTTCGGTGCTGTCGCGAGCCAAGTCAGGCCGTACTCGTCCATCCACTCCTGGGCCGCCAGGTTCAGAACTCGTCGCACGATTTTGAGACCGTGATTGATGGTTCCGACCGAACGGCCCGCTTCCCGACGATCATCCACGTAGGGCTGCAACACCCCGCGATGAAGCCGCTCCAGCGACACATGCCCAATCCACGGCATGAGTTGTTTCAATAGCCCGATGTCCTTATCGAGGCTGCGCTTGTGCTGGTTCTCCAACACGAACCTGGCCGCCGCCTGCTCGAAGGTCCGACTCGGCCGCACCCCATAAACCTGGGCCTGCCTGTCGGTCTCGATCAATCGTGCGACGAATCGCTCGGCGTCTTCGAAGTCAGCTGTGCGAGTGCTTTGGCAAATTCGCCGCCCCCGCACGCGCTTGTCGACATGCCAGATCCCTCCACGCTTGAAGAGGCCTGGCGCCTTTTTACGTCCCATACCCGTACTCCTTTCAGTCGGCTGGGACGCCCGTTGCGGGACTTATAGTCGTCAACCCAGGCGTCCAGTTCAAGACGGTCGAAGGCCACGCCCTGGCGACCGATTCGGATCTCGGTGAGGTGTGGTCGGACCTCGGCGTTGAAGCGGTTGCGGTCCATGCCGAGGTAGCGCGGCGCATCCCGAAAACGGAGCAGTCGGGGGTTCAGCGCGACGGTGGTTCGAACGGGACTGTCCATGGCGGTGCTCCGGGTCAGCGGCCGAGGTAGATGGCGGTGACGGCCTCGCGCTCGTGCCCGAGTTCAAGGCTGATGGTGAGACGAGCTGCGGTGTCCTCGGTCTTCTGGCCGGGGCTCAGGTCGCCCGACTGGGGGCCGCCTGCCGCCGGGCACTGGCTACCGGTCAATTCGAGGTAGCGCTGCTGGGCGTAGGCGTGGCGAAGGCCATGCAGCTTCGAGAGCCCCGCCCGGGCAGTGTGGCCTTCGTAGATGCGGAGCTGCTGGACGTAGGTGCGTGACGCCGGGATGAGCGAGCCGCGGCCGGCGAGGTGGTGGGCGCGGTCCAGAACCTCGCGCTGGGCGGTGGTCCGGATGGGTACCTCGCGCGCCTTGCCACCCTTGGTCCAGGTGTCCTTCAGGACTATATGGTCCCCCCGGTCGGCGTAGCTCGGCATGAATTTGATGGCCTCCTCCCGTCGCAGACCAAAGGCCTGCTGGAGTTCGAGGCTCATGCGGACATGGACATCTCTCACCTTGTTCAGGGCGTCCGCATCGACGCTCTGGGCCTTGCTGACGTTGGTCACGAACTGGCGCTCTGGAATGCCGTAATGGTCGTTGCTGCGGGCGATGACGTTCTGCCGCCCTACTTTCTCCGCCCACCAGCGCAGCGCCGCCATGCGGTTCTTCATCGTCGCGATGGCGAGGTCCGCACCGAGCCAGTGCTTGACCAGCGCCTCGACATGTTTGGGTTTAAGCGACTGCGCTTCCATCTGTCGAAATCCCAATGCGTGAAGCTGATTGGCCATAAGTGTCAGTAAGGCGAGCCGCTGTGCCTGGGTGGCATAGCTGCCGTCACGGTTCTTTCTGCAAAGCTCTTTCAGTTGGTAGTTGAGGTCGCGCATGTGCTTTTCGTTTCTGGTAAGTGTTGATGACCTCCCATGGACCGCAGTCACATGAGCACGCTTGCGCGTGACTGGTCGGGGACACGAACCCCCAAGACCTCGAGATGCCGGTCTCCGGCAGTGCGCCTTTTCCTCGAGGAGGACGGACGCGCACCATTCCAACTGCCCCTTGCGGGGCACAACGAACAAGCACGGTGTTTGCACACCGATAGGAGACACACGGGTGAAGACCCGGTAGAGACAAAGCACGGTTGAATTGGCAACGCACCGAACCTGGGCCAATTCAAAACGTGCGCAGCGCATTTCGCACTGCTTCAAGTAGAAGTGACGGGGATAATCCCGTTTATCTCGAATAAGGACGCGGCTCGAATGCTTGGCATTGCTGCCTCGCACTCGATTGCGTCCAAAGAGAAAACGGACATGAGGCCAACACCTCACTCCGCATAGGGACCACAGCCTTACGACTGACGCATCATTTAAAGTCCCAGGATGCCTGCTTCATGCCACGAAATCGTCGTGGCCACGCATGAATTCTTCGATGAGAAGTTTACTGGTGAAAATGCTGTTTTCAAGCTGAATATCGGAATATTTCCAGCTTTGATTGCGTGCGCTTTCTCATGCTGAATCAGGATGCTTCACATCATCTCATCTCGCTGAGCGACGCTGACGCATACCCATACGCCGGCGACCGTCATACTTCGCACGTACTCATGACACGGCCCCTTGAGACTCGCGTAGCGCCTCGGATTATCGTCCTCGTCCCTACCGTGGAAATGTAGGGACGAGGACGGACCATCGGGAAATGTGAACTTAATTTCAATCGCGCGTGTCCGCAATCAAGTCCATAGGAGGTGAACTCGCCAAGCTGCACCACTGAGCATCACTGGATAAATCTGGCAGCAAAAAAACACTCACCTCGGATTCGTGGTTTCCCATCGACAGGGCTTGCAATTCGGCGCGATAAGTCTGTGCCGAACACACAAGGCATGATGGAGCGAAACGATGAGCATGCGAACGATGAAATGGGCATGGAGCCAGCAACTTCCGCCCACCCATAAGTTAGTGCTGGTTGCACTGTCGAGCATGGCCGATGACGCTGGGCGGTGCTGCCCGAGCGTCTCTACACTGGCGAGGCAATGTGGGATTTCTACCCGCAGCGCACGCCGCATCCTGAGAGATCTTGCTCATAAGCCTCTGCTAGTCGCCGAGAGGCGCCTGCGACCGGACGGCTCCACGGCATCGAATTTATACACGCTCTGCACGACCGAGGAGGACATGGTGTCAGCCCCCCAGGACAACCATGACAGGGGCTGCGGACACACTATTCAGGGTAGCGATGACACCCGTGACATCCAGTGGCCAGGACTTCCGCTTTGCGCTCGACATAGCACTGAGCAAAACGGCGTAGCGGTCACCGCTCAGCCGTTCGCTTCGGCTGTGCCAAGCGATCTCACGCGCTCAGATCAAGTTAATGCCGCCACCGGCGAGAAGCCGTTCGCCTTCCTACGCTCTGTCATCGGCGGCTGATGGTAAGGGCCAAAGTCCTCCTTCGACAGGCAGTCTCTGGCCGGCGAATTCTGTGATTGGTTTAGTCTGTCGAAGGGATTGGAGGCCGGACGATTGAGCGACTGACTTCTCAACCGCTGTACTTTTCTAGTTTTCGAAGATCGGTTAGCGGGCCGGTTACATCTCTTTGGCTTTCCGCATTAGCCAGCATCACCATGGATGCCAACGAGCCGATATTTCCCAATCCTGAGTTTCTCGAGAGAGAGCCTGGGCAGCGTCGAACTGCCCCACATGTCCTGAACAGATCGCCAGATTTTCCACGCACGTCGATCGTTACGATACGTAAGCCTTGCCGAACATCGGCTGGCGACTTCCAATGGCTTCCATTCGGGCAGGTTTGGACTCCGACAATAAGCCCCCCACAACACGTAAGCGATCGCCTTTGATGGTTGGGTATTCGCCGGCATTCGCGTTCCCGCCGCACTCCCTAATCTGTGATTCGACCTTCGGTCACGGCCGCCGCGATGACCGCCCAAAGGCTCTCAGAAAATTGAGAAAAATCTTCGAATGCCCAACCGACAGCTACATTCAGCGTTCTATATGACGTCTGATCTTTCGTCGCCTGACCTCCGACGGATAACGCACACCTGAGCGGCGCCGTAGCAAGTAGCGCGCGGCACGAGGGCGCCGGCTTCGGCCGCCTGATTGTTCTCTTCTTAACCCTCCAAGCGGTAAGGTGGGCCTACAACCTGTAGCAGCAGGTTGGCAGTGCGGTAGCCCGACCAACGGAGGGCTCCAGCAAAAGCTGAGACCGTTAACCAGCTCGCGGCACCGCGCTGCTTCACTTTCTGTCTCTAACAGTTAAATGGGCCCATGAGCCCGGATTTAGCAAGGGCGAGGTGACCTCACAGTGTCCAAGCAACGAGAAGTTGGTGTAAACGTGGGCATCGATGTCGGCAAGCAGAGCCTCGACGTGGTTATCCACGAACGCGGACTGCACTTCACTGTCGACAACGATGCCGCCGGAATACGATCCTTGTTGGGACGGCTCAGCCGTTATCGCTTGGCAAGGATTGTCGTTGAGGCAACCGGTCGGCGGGAGTACGCCTTGGTCGTAGCCGCTGCTGAGCGCGGGTGGCCCGTCATCGTCAGTCAACCGCTCATTGTTCGTCGCTACGCCGCCGCCAAGGGCGTACTTGCCAAGACCGATAAAATCGATGCGACCATTCTTGCCGATTTCGCCGCCGTCATGCGCCCGCCAGTCAGGCCGCTCGCGATCGGCCAAATACGGGAAATTAAAGACCTTACCGCCCGACGGCGACAGCTCATCGGGATGAGTACGATGGAGAAGAATCGCCTCGACATCATGCCAAAGACACTGCAGGCGGATATCCGTCGACACGTCAATCATCTTAAGGCATCGATTGAGAAACTCGATCGCAGCATCGAAGCACTGATCTCCAGCATCGATGAGTGGCGACAGAAGCGTCACCTGCTGGCGTCCGCCCCAGGCATCGGACCGCAAGTCATCAATACGCTGCTCGCCGACCTGCCCGAACTTGGATCGCTTTCCAACAAACAAATTGCGGCACTGGTTGGCGTCGCCCCTATCAACCGAGACAGCGGAAGCCTACGCGGCAGGCGACACATCCGCGGCGGGCGCGCCACTGTCAGAACGATGCTCTTCATGGCGATGCTCAGCGCCGTACAGCACAACCCAATCATCAAGGCGACCTACCAACGATTGCTCGCGGCAGGGAAGCTAAAGAAGGTCGCTCTCGTCGCATGCATGAGGAAAATGATCACTATCCTCAATGCCATGCTTCGCGACAACTCCGCATGGGACCAAAGTCATGCCAATTAGATTGGCTCGGGATCACAGTCGCCTGTATGCCTTTCTTCGGGAAAGAGGAAAATAAGTCACATAGCCGTTGAGTGGCTGCACGGGCTGCGTTCAAGCGGCTCCTCAGGAGGTTGGCGTCACCGCGCCTGAGAAAATTGAAACATCGCCAGCGCGGACTGGTGCGGGAATTTCCCACGGGCGAGAAGGTCCGCCTTCAGATTCTTACAAAGTAAGGAATAGCAGACAACACACACCCGACGCCGAGAAGGAACCCGATATCTGAAATGAAATAAGGAACAAGCATCAGGGCAATTCCGCAAATCAGAGGGACGACTGCCTTTTGCTTCTTGCCATATAGAAAATAGCCTAGCCCCACCGAGCTTATAAGGACCCCACAAAGCAATGATGCGGAATTCATGATGGTTCCTGGCACCGGCCAACGCGCCGTCGAGTAGCGCCAGAGGCGGCGCGCGTAGGTGTCAACTCGATTGGCTTGTTACGCGGAAATCTGTTCACCTAGGGTAACCAGGTTGAGGCCTTCAAAAAGATGCTTGCCTGCACCGAGGAGCGTGGGTGATATAGCTAGATGAATGTGGTCGACCAGCCGGGCCTCTAGATACTGCCTGATTGTATTTGCCCCACCGCCAATTCGAACATCCATACCATTTGCGGCGGCCCGGGCTTGCTCGAGCACAGCATGGATACCCCCAGACACAAAATGGAACGTCGTACCGCCTTTCATGACGATGGAATTGCGCGGGTGGTGCGTCAGGATGAACACTGGCACGTGGTATGGAGGCTCGTCTCCCCACCATCCTTCCCATTCAGTGTCGCCCCAAGACCCTCTCGTTGGGGCGAACATATTCCGCCCTAGTATCCACGCGCCGATGTTATCGAAGCCTTGGCGCGCAAATTGGTCGTCCAACCCGGTCGTCCCACCCTCCTCACCGAACATTGCCTTAAAGGTCTTTGTGGCAAGCGCCCATTCATGTAGCGCCATACCACCTTCGCCGAGAGGATTCTCCAGGCTTTGATTGGGACCAGCCCCAAACCCATCAATGGAGATGGCAAAGCTTTCGACTCGCACTTTGGACATTGGAGGACTCCAAATGACGACTCTACCGTTTATCTTTCAGCCTAATGCGCCGTTGAGCGGCGCCAGAGCGCGCAAGCGCCCGCTCCAACAACTGGGTAGCCGGCATGGCAAGCTGGATGCAGTGCGCCAGTCTACCGAGCTTCACTTGGGGGCTCCTCATTTGCGCTTCTTTGATTGGTTTAAGGTTCCGGCGGCCTTAACCAAGGCTTTAAACGCCTTCTCATCGAGCACTTCGCCTTCGTGAATGTCGATGGCCCGCCGAGTATTCCCGTCCAGACTTGAATTGAACAGTCCGGACGGGTCTGGGAGAGCGGCACCTTTTGCAAACGTGAGTTTCACAAGGTTCTTGTATGTTTCCCCGGTGCAGATAATTCCGTACAGCTCCCAAACGGGAACGCCGCGCCACTTCCACGTTTCAGTGAGCGATGGTTCAGCCTCTCGGATCCATCGGCGCATTCGTTCAAGGGTTTCCCCTCGCCAGTCACCTAGCTCCCTGATTCGCTCGTCAATGAGTTCGGTCGGCGGTCGGTCGGCGCTAGATTGCGCGCTTTTCTTTGGCATCCTGGAGTCTCCCGGCAGGCTGTACCTTTGTGGCGCCACCGGTCTGTGCAGCGGCGCGGCGCTAAGTTCTGAGCTGAGTCCGTCTAGGGGTGGAGTGCCGCCTGACGCACCCAAGAGCAGCACGGAGGCCAACACTCGATTAGCTGGTTAGGGTCGTGTCCCTGGACGTGGTGTAAGAAGCTGGCTCGGATCGAATAGCCCGGTCCGTCCGGAAGGACGGCCCGGGCTCGATTCGGCGGCCATCGTGGGTCTGGGTTAAGGTTTGGTTACGACACT
>JADLGE010000093.1 GCA_020849475.1 Gammaproteobacteria bacterium | reverse complement strand
TCCGTCGATCGCATTCCGGAATACGTCAAGAAAGCCAAGTCCAAGGACGACCCGTTCCGTCTCATGGGCTTCGGCCATCGCGTGTACAAGAACTACGACCCGCGTGCGCGCGTCATGCAGCAGACCTGCCACGAAGTGCTGGCCGAACTCGGCATCAAGGACGACCCGCTGCTCGACGTCGCCATCGAGCTCGAGCGCATTGCGCTGTCCGATGAATACTTCATCGAGAAGAAGCTCTACCCGAACATCGACTTCTATTCCGGCATCACCTTGAAGGCGATGGGCTTCCCGACCACCATGTTCACCGCGCTGTTCGCGCTGGCGCGCACGGTCGGCTGGGTCGCGCAGTGGATGGAAATGATCGACGATCCGGCGCAGCGCATCGGCCGTCCGCGTCAGCTCTACACTGGCTATACGCACCGCGACTACGTGCCGGTGGCCAAGCGCTGAGTAGAAACCGGGTGACGGCCGCCACCGCGCGGTCGTCACGCCAAGGATCCCATCCTGTCATGACTCTCACGCAGTTCGCTGTCCCGCTTTCACAACGCTACTTCGAGGACTACACGCCCGGCGCGGTCTTCGAATTCGGCGCCACCACCGTCACCGAACAAGAAGTAGTGAGCTTCGCCACGGCCTACGATCCGCAGTCGTTCCACATCGACCGCGACGCCGCCGCGCATTCGATGTTCGGTGGTCTCATCGCGAGTGGCTGGCATACCGCTGCCATGACCATGCGCATGCTGGTCGACCATTACCTTTCGTCGGTGGCGAGCCTGGCCTCGCCCGGTATCGATGAACTGCGCTGGCTGGCGCCAGTGCGGCCCGGCGACGCGCTGCGTGTGCGGGTCCGCGTGGATGATGCACGCCGCTCGCGTTCGCGCAGCGACCGTGGCGTGGTGACGTCGAGCATCTCCGTGCTGAATCAAAACGAAGTGGTGGTGATGACGCTCAAGGCGGTCAACCTGCTGCTGACCCGGCCGGCGGCCTGAACGACGGTATCTCCGTAGGTGCAATTTCAATCGCACATTCAAATCGGGGTGGCGCGCCGTTCAATGTGCGAATGAATTCGCACCTACGTCCTGGAGGACACGACAATGACCACCACTGGTAGCAGCGCCGAAAATTACGTCGAAGTCTATGACGAGCCCCTGCACCGCGTGCAATGGAGCAATGACTACGCGCTGGTCTATACGGTCAATATCCCCCTGGGCGCTTTGACGCTATGGCATCGCCATTGCCAGGACACGGTGTATTGCGCGATCGGTAACGTGGCGGTCGCCGAGACTTTGCCCGGCCAGACGCCCGTCACGCGACACAGTGTGTGTGGCGCGGCGGTCTCGCGCGCCCATCGTGCCGAACCGCTGGTGCACCAGATTCAAAACGTCGGTGACGAGGTGGTGCGCTTTGTCGCCGCCGAAGCGCGGGCATGTCCGCCGCGGGTGATGGCGACGCCGTTGGCGGCGGCGGGACACCGGCTCGATTGGGAAGGTGAGCGCTTTCGTGTCTATCAATTGGAATCAGATGCCGCCGATGTCGGTGTCGAGTATGGCTTTCACGGTTTGCTGGTGGCCTTGCAGCCGCTGCAGGTCGCCATCGGTGACGCGGCGCGCAGTGAAACGCTGGCCGATGGCGAGTGGCGCTGGCTGACGCCGCCTCTGCGGTGCCACTACACCGTGCCGGCGCGTGGCGTCGTCATCGAGTGGCGCTGATGGCGCGGCGTCCTGCCGCGCCATCAGGTCAAGGTTCTACTTTCAGTCCTTGCTCAACACCTTGATGGTGACCTTGGGCGCATTGCTCACCAGATCCAGCTTGCGCTGACCGGCCACCAGCCGGTCGATGCGTTTCAGGTTCTCGTGCGGCAGGTTCATGGCCGTATCCACCCATTCATCGGCTATCGCATACAGCTCCTTGTGATCGATGGCGCGTGCGCGATTGAGCGCACGCCGGAAGGCCAGCACGCCGGGGCGATGGGCCTGGCGCGATATATAGGAATACACCGCGTGTTCGCCTTCACCGGGCTCGCACAGCACGTCGACGATGCCCATGCGGTGCAGTTCCTCGGCGGTGTAATTCTTGGCGCCCAGGATGATCTTCTCCGCCGTTGCGCAATCGACCCGACGCCGCAGCAGGGTATAAGCACCCATGCCGGGGAAGAGGCCGAAAAGCACTTCCGGAAAGCCGAGACGCGCACCGCGCTCCGCCACCACCACGTTGCCGGCCAGCGTCGCTTCGAAGCCACCGCCCATCGCGGTGCCCTGCACCAGCGAAAACGTCATGACATCGGCGCTGTTGGCCGCGTGATGAAAAATCGCATCGGTCGCCTTGCGCGAGTAGAGCTCGAGACCGTGGCGATCACGACGCGCGATCAAATCGCGGAACAGACGCAGGTCGCCGCCGAGGCTGAAGATGCCGGGGATCTTTGATCCGAAAACCATGTATTTGAGTTTTGCGCTTTCGAAGTTCGGCAACTTGAGATGCAAGCCATCGCGCACCGCATTCTGCACGGTGCGGATGTCGTCGAGCTGGGCGTGGGAAAAATGCGGGGTGGAATGCGCCGCGATGTATTTCCACAGCACGCCCGTACTGTGATCGAAACGCAGTTCAAGGTTGGTGAGTACGCTGGTGTCGACGGTGTTGGCGGCATCCTGGCCTGCGTCCAAATTAGAGTTAAATGCTGACAGCATGAGAGCCCTCCTCAGGTGAGATCTGGATCTTCTGGAATGAACATGGATTGGGTGAGTGCGTTCGCGCGAATGCCGAAATGACACGACAGGGAACCTGTTGTGTTTGATATTAAGCGCTGAAATTCAAACTACATAGCGGTCCACCCGGCAGAGGGGTGGCGCCGATCACGATATGCGGCAATGGGCGCCGACCGTTGCGGTCAGCGCCTGCGATCAGTTGGCGAGCGCGGCCTTGATGAGCTGGTTGACCAGTGCGGGATTGGCCTTGCCGCCGGTCTTTTTCATCACCTGGCCGACCAGGAAGCCAAGCACCTTGTCTTTGCCCGCGCGCAATTGCTCAACCTGCTCCGGGTTCTGCGCGAGGATGTCGCGCACTGCTACCTCGATCAGGTGAGTGTCCGAAACCTGGCGCAGCCCTTCCGCGGCGATAATGTCGTCCGCATCGCGACCCGAACTCCACATCGTTGCGAACACCTGCTTGGCGAGTTTGCCCGACAGTGTGCCGTCGACGATGCGTTCGACCAGTTGTCCGAGTTGCGTCGGCTTGATCGGACTGGCGGCGATGGCGAGGTTGTCGCGATTCAGAGCCGCGAACAATTCACCGCTCAGCCAGTTGGCGGTCTGCTTGGCCTGGCCGGGGCGCGAGGCGATGGCCTGTTCAAAGTAGTTCGCCGTTTCGAGATCGTTGGCCAGCAATGTTGCGTCTTCCTGCGACAACTCGAATTCGTTGACGAAACGCGTGAGCTTGGCGCGCGGCAGTTCCGGTAGGGTGGCGCGTATCGATTCGATGTAATCGGCGCTGACCGCCACCGGCAGCAGATCGGGGTCGGGGAAGTAGCGGTAGTCGTGCGCGTCTTCCTTGCTGCGCAGTGGCCGCGTTTCATCCTTGTCCGGATCGTACAGGCGCGTTTCCTGCACCACCTTGCCGCCGTTCTCGATGAGTTCTATCTGGCGCACTACTTCGAATTCGATCGCGCGCTCGATGAAGCGGAAGGAATTCAAGTTTTTGATCTCGGCGCGCGTGCCAAACGCCTGCTGGCCCAGCGGCCGCACCGAGACGTTGGCATCACAGCGAAAGCTGCCTTCCTGCATGTTGCCGTCACAGATGCCTAGATAGCGCACCAGGCGATGAATCTCACGCATGTAGGCAGCCGCTTCGGCGGCGCTGCGCATCTCCGGCTCCGACACGATTTCGAGCAGCGGCGTGCCGGCGCGGTTGAGGTCGATGCCGCTCGCGCCGTGGAAATCCTCGTGCAGAGACTTGCCTGCGTCTTCTTCGAGGTGCGCGCGCGTGATGTTGATGGTCTTTTGCGCACCGTCGACATCGATGGTGATGCGCCCTTGCGCGACTATCGGCGCCTCGTACTGACTGATCTGATAGCCCTTGGGCAAATCGGGATAAAAGTAATTCTTGCGCGCGAACACCGAGCGCGGCGTGATGCGGGCATCGATGGCGAGGCCGAAACGCACCGCCATGGCGATGGCCTGTTCGTTGACCACCGGCAGCACACCGGGCAGGCCGAGATCGACGGCGCAGGCCTGGGTGTTCGGTTCGGCGCCGTAGGCGGTCGAGGCACCCGAGAAGATCTTGCTGCGGGTGGCGAGTTGGGCGTGGATTTCCAGTCCAATGACGGTTTCCCATTGCATGGGCTTGTCCTCAGGTAAAGGCGGCGGGCGCGCGCAGGTGCCAATCGCTGTCGCGCTGATACTGGTGCGCGAGTCCCAGCATGCGTGCTTCATCGAAATGCGCGGCGGTCATCTGCATGCCTACCGGCAGGCCGTCGACGAAGCCGGCGGGGATCGACAGGCTGGGCAGGCCGGCGAGGTTGGCGGCGGTGGTGTAGATGTCGCCGAGATACATGGTGACCGGGTCCTTGCTGTGCGCTCCGGTCTGGTAGGCGACGGTCGGCGTGGTCGGGCCGATGATGACATCGACCTCGTCAAACGCCTGCATGAAGTCGTCGCGCAACAGGCGACGCACCTGCTGGGCCTTGCGGTAGTAGGCATCGTAATAGCCCGACGACAAGGCATAGGTGCCGATCAGAATTCGACGTTTGACCTCGGCGCCAAAGCCTTCGCCGCGCGAGCGGCAGTAAAGGTCGGTCAAGTCTTTCGGGTCCGCACAACGATAGCCGAAACGCGCGCCGTCGTAGCGCGACAGATTGGACGAACACTCCGCCGGCGCGATGACGTAGTAGGCCGGAATCGCCAGCGACATATGCGGCAGGGAGATTTCCTGCACTGTCGCGCCACGCGCTTGCAGTGTCTTGACCGCCGCCTCTACGCAGGCGCGGATGCCGGCGTCGAGCTGGTCGTCGAAATATTCGCGCGGCAGACCGATGCGCAGCCCCGCCACCGGCGCATCAAGCAGGCGCGTGAAGTCTTCGTCGGCGCGTTCGATGGAGGTCGAATCGCGCAAATCGAAACCCGCCAGGGCGTTCAGCATCAAGGCCAGATCTTCGGCGCTGTAGCCCATCGGGCCGCCCTGATCGAGGCTCGAGGCAAACGCGATCATGCCGTAGCGCGACACGCGGCCGTAGGTGGGCTTGAGTCCACTAATGCCGCAGAACGCCGCCGGCTGGCGAATGGAGCCGCCGGTATCGGTGCCGGTGGCAAGCGGCGCGAGCCCGGCCGCCACGGCCGCTGCCGAGCCGCCCGACGAGCCGCCCGGCACCCGTGCGAGATCCCAGGGATTGGCCACCGGTCCGTAATAGCTGCTCTCGTTGGACGAGCCCATGGCGAATTCGTCCATGTTGGTCTTGCCAAGCATCACGAGGCCCGCCGCGCGCAGTTTCTCGACCGCCGTGGCGTCGTAGGGCGCGATGAAGTTGTCGAGCATGCGTGAGGCGCAGCTGGTGCGCACGCCGCGCGTGCAGAAGATGTCCTTGTTGGCGTAGGGAATGCCGGTCAGCGGCCCGGCGTGTCCTGCCGCGCGCGCGGCGTCGGCGGCGGCCGCTTCGGCCAGCGCCTGCTCGGCGCACACCGTGATGAAGCTGTTCAAGGCGCCATCGAGCGCGGCGATGCGGTCGAGGTAGTGGCGGGTCAGTTCGACGCTGGAGTACTCGCCGCGGGCGAGGCCGGCGGCGAGACTTGCGACACTGCGGGGAAGGGTATCGCTCATGGTCTACTCAATCACCTTGGGCACCAGGTAGAGGCCGCGCTCGACCTCCGGTGCAATGCTCTGGAACAAATCGCGCTGGTCGGACTCCGTAACCTGGTCGGGCCGCAGACGCGCGGACAGGTCCAACGGGTGGGCGAGCGGTTCGACGCTTTGGGTGTCGACCTCGTCCATGCGCGCGACGAAAGCCAGGATGCCGGACAGTTGCTCGGCGTAGCCTGGGATGTCGTCGGGGTCTATAGCGAGACGCGCGAGCCGCGCCATCGCGGTGACTTCGTCGTTACTGATCGCCATGAAGGTGTCTCAATTATTTGATTGATTAGAAAGAACTTTGATCTTGTGGCTCGCTTGCCACTCGCAAATCGCACTGTTACATTAGCCGACCACTTTATATGGCGATTCTGGGGGCTGGCCTATCCTGCGCCGCTCGATGTCGGGCTCCTTGCGCCCGACTCGCGGAGCCCCCCTCGCCCTCAGCACCACGTTACGCGCAATCCGGCTGGTCGCCGCGACCCGGATGCCCTTTGAATTTGAAGAGGCTCGAATTTAATGCTTCGCATGCTGCGAGGAATGTTTTCCAACGATCTGTCGATTGACCTCGGCACCGCCAACACCCTGATCTACGTGCGCGGCAAGGGCATCGTCCTGAACGAGCCCTCGGTGGTCGCCATCCGCCGCGGCCGCGACTCCAGCAGCTCCAAGGCCATCGCCGCCGTCGGCCTCGAAGCCAAGCGCATGCTGGGTCGCACACCGGGCCACATCGAAGCCATTCGTCCGCTGAAGGACGGCGTCATCGCCGACTTCACCATCACCGAAAAAATGCTCCAGCACTTCATCCGCAAAGTGCATGGCAACCAGCTGTTCAAGCCCAGCCCGCGCGTGCTGGTGTGCGTGCCCTGCGGTTCGACCCAGGTCGAAC
>JADLGE010000092.1 GCA_020849475.1 Gammaproteobacteria bacterium | reverse complement strand
TCGCGGTTGCCAGCGCCGCCGGCGTATTCTCGGCCAGGACCGCAATCTTTTTCGGCGACCTACCCGCGGCCTTCGCCATGGAGAGCGTGGCTGTCTGAATTACACTCGACATTTGCGTCGAGGTCACAATGGTTTGAAATACGTTCTTGAACCCCCGCGCGGTCACTTGATCGGCGAACCCATTGGCGAGCCATGGAATGCCGGCGCGTTCGGTGATCTCAGTGACCGCCAGTGTGAAAGACGACAGCCAACAACCGGCGCCGCCGACAAGATCGGGATTCTCCGCAACCAGCCGCTGTGCGGCGCTGCGCGCCTTATCCGGGCTGTCGCCCGCGTCGGCGAGTAAAAGCTTCACCTTGGCTCCACTGAGCGCCTTTATACCGCCAGCAACATTGATGTCGTCGACTGCGATCTCCGCGCCTTGCCGCATCATCAGGCCGCCGCGTGCCCAAGGTCCCGAGAGGGGCGCGATAAGAGCGAATTTGACGTCGCTCGCCGCAGCTGCCCGCCGTGGCCACGTTCCCGACAACGCCATCGATCCAGCGCCGAAGAGGGCCGCGCGCTTCGTGAGTTTCATGGTCTTTTCTCCCTCTGTTGATATACGGATCAAGCCGTAACTGGAGGCAGTCCGACATAGGCCCGTCCGATATCTTTGCTGCGGAGCAATGACGTGGGCGGCCCCGATTCCACGATCCGTCCATTCTGAAGCACGTGAGCCATGTCGCACAGCTCGAGCGCCTCAACGACGCGCTGCTCGACCAACAAGACGGTGACGCCGGTCTCGCGATGCATATTGCTGATCGCCTCGAAGATCTCGTCGCCCAGGGCCGGCGATAAGCCGATCGACGGCTCGTCGAGCAACAGCAGCGATGGACGAGAAGCAAGCGCGCGGCCAATCGCCAGCATTTGCTGCTCGCCGCCAGAGAGCACTCCGGCAAGCTGGTTCCGGCGCTCTTTGAGTCGCGGGAACAGGCAATAGATAAATTCGTAAATGGATGGCGACGACGCACGCGCCGAATAAGTACCGACCTCGATATTTTCGGCTACGGTCATGGTTTTGAATACATGCCGTCCTTCCGGCACGTGGGCGATGCCGCGCCGAGCCCGCTCATGACTCGGCATCTGCGTCACGTCGGCACTCTCGTGTAGAATGCGCCCCTCCGCCAGTGGCACTGTGCCGGAGATCGCGCGAAAAAGCGTCGACTTCCCGGCGCCATTAGCGCCGATCAGGGCTGTAAAAGAACCTGCCGGCGCTGAAAGCGATACGCTGTCGAGCGCAGTCAGACCGCCATATCGCACGGTGATGGTCTGGATCTCAAGCACGAGCGGCCCACTTCGCTCCAAGATATGCCTCGATGACCGGTCGCTCCCGCACGACGAACTCGGGTTTGCCATCGGCAATGAGACGTCCGTTGTTGAGCACCACCATGCGATCGACGAGGCGCAGCATCGCATCCATCGTGTGCTCAATGATAATAATAGTAATACCTAGCGCACGGATGCGGCGCACCAACTTCACTACATTCTCGATTTCCGAGCTGGTAAGGCCGGCTAGTGTTTCATCGAGTAGTAGCACTGTCGGACATGCAGCTATCGCGCGCGCGATCTCAAGCTTACGCAGATGCACCGCAGAGACCGACATTGCTGGCCGCTCCGCAACGTCATCGAGGTCGCAGAGCGAGACGGCCCAGGACGCCGCAAATCGACTCTGCGAGACATTGGAGATTGCACTGACCGCGCTGACATAGACATTTTCGAGCAGGGTAAGCCGAGGAAAAATGCGCGGCGTCTGGAACGTGCGAGCGAGCCCCATGCGTGCCCGCATGTAGACCGGCACTGCCGTCATCACATGGCCGAACAGAACAATTGTACCCTCGCTAGGACCAATGAAGCCGTTGATCGTGTTAAACAGCGTTGTCTTTCCGGCGCCATTTGGCCCGACCACGGCGGTAATGGACCTTGGCTCGACGGTCAGATCGAGAGACTCCAGCACTCTTAATTCGCCGAATCGACAACTTACGGCGCGCAGCGAGAGCGCCGGCGCATCCTCCGGTAGAGCTTTAAGCCGCGTCTCCAGCAACTGCGGCAAGCCATGACCCGTCACCGATCTGGACTTCGTCTCAACGTGAAGTCTGGAAAATCTATCATGTAGCTTCCAGTAGACTCCTTCCGGCAGCCACAACATGAGCAACATCAGCGCCAGGCCGTACACGACTCCCTGAATGCCGGGCAGGACGGCGCCCAGTTGTGCATGCAGCGTCTCAGAGATCGGCACTAGTGTGAAGGCGCCAATAATCGGACCCCAAATCGAACCAAGCCCGCCGAACATGCTAAGGATCAGAGGACTGGACGAAACGGCCAGCCCGAACACTTCATTCGGCGTGGTCACATTGAGGACCACGACATACAGCCCGCCAGCTAGCGCCGACAACATTGCCGAAATCGTAAGGGCAGCAAGTTTCCAGCCGCGCGGATTGATCCCGCTCGCACTCGCCGCCGCTTCATCCTGCTTAATTGCGCGCAGCACCAGCCCGAAACGCGAGCGGTCCACTATGCACGCTACAATCATTGCCACGAATAGAAGCGCAACGGCGAGTACGGTGTAGATGTACGGATTGGCAAATTGCATGTACGCCGCCGGCGCTTCGCGCTTGAGCGGCAGCGTCACCTCCTGAAGACCAAGCCAATTAAAGACGTAAAGCAAGGCCAATGGATAGGCGACCATCGCCAGTGCGAAGTAGTGGCCGCGCAGCCGGAATGTTGGGAGCCCAATGACTGCGGCCGAGGCCGCGCCGACAAGACCGCCAACTGGAATACCAATCCACGGTGTGACGTCAACAACGATAAGCAACAGCGTAACCATGAAGGCGCCAAGGCCAAAGAAGGCAGCATGACCAAACGACAACAGGCCCACATAGCCGCTAAACACATTCCATCCGGTGGCAAGGGTCGCCCATATCGGAATACTGGTGAGGATTAGCTGGTGGTATGTGTTTGTAACGAAGAACGCAATCGCGAGATATGATGCAAGCAGCGCTAAAATCAGCAACAGCGGTTTGAGCATACGCCGTTCCATAGGTTATACCCGCTCAGCGCGTTTTCCGAACAACCCTTGCGGACAGAGCATCAGTACTAGCAAGAGAACGACAAAGATCGTCGCGTTCTGCAATTGCTGCGGAATGACAAGCGCCGAGATCTGCTGAACAAAGCCAACCACGCAGCCACCAAAAAAAGCGCCGGCAACGCTGCTGATGCCACCCAATACGACACCAGCGTACATGATGATAATGAAATCGAGACCCACAGAGGGTTGGAACGCCTACAGCCTTGCAGTAAGGCCGCCGCTAGCCGCGGTAATCGCCGCGCCAAGTCCAAACGTCACCATATAAATTTTACGGACATCGATGCCACAATACGCCGCCGCATCAACATCGTCAGCGGCGGCTCGCACCGAGCGCCCAAGCTTGGTTCGATTCATCAGCAGCACGACTGCGACGGTGACCGCGAGCGCAAGGGCCGCTGCGATCAATCGCGCCTTGTTAATGAACAGCAGAATATTGTCGCGAACCAGGGGGCCAAACGTGATCGCACTCGACGCGAACTCGGTCGGCGTCGATTTCGGCGTGGTGCCGAACAGCATCAATCCGCCATTCGATAGGATCAAACTGATTCCGAGAGTTATGACAAGCTGAGCGCTATGCCGACTTTCCTCTCCGAGTTCACGTCTTAGAGATAATCTGTCGAGAGAAAGTTGGTACAGCAACATGCCGAAGACAAAAATCAGCGGTATCACCAGCAATGCGGAGACAAACGGTGTCCAAGCTCCGGCATACTGTCCGCCAAGTGCTACCCCAACGAACAGGGTGGCGTACATACCGAGCATTAGAAACTCGCCTTGTGCGAAATTGATAATCCTCATCACGCCGAAGATCAGGCCGAGACCGACACACATCAGTCCGTAAAGCACGCCGATGAGCACGCCAGCCAATGCCACTTGTAGGATATTCTCGATCGTCTGGAACATGGCATCAATTTCGAGGCGCAGGATCGATGCGTATAATACCATCGTGTCGAGAATCGACGCGGTGGTAGTCGATTATCAGCGAGCCGTCGTGTCCAGGAATGATGTGCGCGTCGCTTTCCGCGAGTTTCCGTAGCGTCTGATATCCTTCCAGCAGAGCGCCCTGGTCCAGAAACACAGGAAACGGCTTGCCGCTGACCATATTCGCTCGGAAATGCAAAGCGTCAGCCGCGAGCACGACCCAACCACGCTGAGTCCACACTCGCATCACCTGAAGACCTGCGGTGTGGCCGCCAATATGGTGGAGTGTCAGTCCTGGAGCCAATTCAGTATCGCCGTCATGAAATTGTACGCGTCCGGCGAAAAGACGGTGAAGCATCGCGGTGACATCGTCTACTTCGTAAGGATATCGCAAGGGTTGATGGCACATGCATCGTCCAGTGCAAAATGCCATTTCTCTATCTTGGACGTGATAGCGGGCGTTCGGAAAAAGATCATTGTTGCCGGCGTGATCATAATGCATGTTGCTCAATACGACGGTCGACACCGAATCCGGCACAATCCCGAGTTGAACCAGCATATTTCCTGGATCGCGCAAAAACGTCCGCCCGCGCC
>JADLGE010000091.1 GCA_020849475.1 Gammaproteobacteria bacterium | reverse complement strand
TGGAACGTCAACTTCCCATTCACCAGCGCGCCCGACAGCGCCATCGTGCGCGCGCGCCTGGGCTTGAGCTATTACCGTGGCTGCTTCAAGCAGCGCGGCGACCAATACCACCACGGCCTGGCCAGCGCCGAACTCGACACCCATCCCGACACCGACGACGCGGTGCTGCAGGCCGGCCATGTCAGCGCCACGCGCATCGACATCCGCACCCTGGGACAGCACCGGGACTGAGAAACGCGTTGAATCCACTGTAGGTGTGAATTCATTCGCACCTACAGATAATCTTCCAGGAACCAGGCGGCGAACGCGTGGCGGCCGCTGACCCCGGCTTTCTGGTAGATGGACGAGGCCTGCTGGCGCACGGTCTTCTCGAGCGTGCTGCGCAGGTCCGCCACCTCTTTGAGACTCAAGCCCTTCAACAGCAGCCAGCCGACTTCGCGTTCGCTGTCGGTCAGGCGCCAGGTCGCGAACTGCGCGTTGATGAATTCACCGAGCTGACGGCGCTGGGCCTGGGTGGCGGCATCACTGTTGGCAACATGCTCGGCGGCTTCGGCGAGCTCAGCGCGCAGCGCGGTCAGCTGCGCGTCCTGCCGCCGTCGCTCGCGCAGCAACCAGGCCACCGCGCAGGCGGCCAACAGCAGCGCCGCGACTTCACCGGCGAGGTGCAGCACATCGGAGCCATGGGCCAGATCGTCCATGAGGTCGCTCACGCTGGCGACCGCGACGACTAACAGCAATATCAGTAACAGGCTGTCGCGCAGGCTGGTCAATCTCATTCGCTTACCTTGATATCAATCAGTTAGCCTATGGTACATCTGTCCCATACTCGCCTTGGTAGGACGCATGCCCGATGTGAACGGCTCTGCGGCCGGCCATCATGGCTGCCAGTCACTCCTCAAAAGGAAGCGTGCTATGAGCAATCGCATTTATGTCTGGGACCGCTACGTCCGGTTCTTTCACTGGACCTTGGTGGCCGCGTTCACGTTCGCCTACCTGACCGGCGAAGAAGAAACGCCGTGGCACTTCTACGCCGGCTATCTCATTTGCGCGCTGCTGGTCAGCCGCGTGATCTGGGGCTTCATCGGCAGCCGCTACGCACGCTTCACCGATTTCGTGACACCGCCCGGCGCCGCCGTCGGCTACATCAAGAGCCTGGTCAGCGGTCCCGTGAAACACTACCGCGGTCACAACCCGGCGGGGGGCTGGATGGTGTTGATGCTGCTCGCCGCATTGACGCTGACGGTTGGCTGCGGCCTGCGCACCCTGGCGCTGGAGGGCGAAGGCCCGTTCGCCATCACCAAGCTCGCCAAACCCGACCCGGCGACCATGAGCGAAAGCGAAATCACCACGCTCAAGGCAGCGCGCAAGATACGTCGCGACGACAAGCATTTCTGGAAAGAAATTCATGAGTTCGGCGCCAACACCACCTTGGCGCTGGTTGGCCTGCACGTGCTCGGCGTGGTGGCATCGAGCCTGCGCCACCGCGAGAATCTCGCGCGGGCCATGGTGACGGGCTACAAGGACGAGCCAGAAACGCCGGCCTGAGCGGCGCACTGGCCCTGAGCGACGAGTCGCTGAGATGGCGCCAGCACGGCCCCATGCCGGGCGAAACGCCAACGCTCCGATATGCCCAATTCAATACGGCACATCCACCGCCATGCACAGATAGCTGACCAGCGCGCTGGCGCGCTGATAGTTGCCCATCACGAATTTGACGAAGCCGGGTTGTGAAATCCGCGCTTCGTCGAAGTTCATGCAGGCGATGAAATCCTTGCGCTTGAGATCGACCAGCAGTTCGTGGGCCGGGTCGATGCCGCGCGGCGGGCGCACCAGTGTGTCGCCGATCAGGGCCCAGTCCTTGCTGAAGGCCGCGGCCTGGGTGGCTTTCTTCCAGGCGTTGGGATTGTCGATGATGAACTCGCGGATGCCATTCAGCACCGGCGCCTCGGGATGCCAGATGCCGGCGCCGAGAAAACAGTCGCCCGGTTCGATGTGCACGTAGAAGCCCGGCGCATGCACGTCCTTGCCGAGTTCATGACGAAAATGAATGCCGACATTGGTCTTGAACGGGGTCTTGTCGCCGGCGAAGCGCGTGTCGCGATAGACGCGCATGAGCGAGCCGCCCATCTTCTTCGCCACCGCGCGAAAGTGCGGTGACAAGGCCGGCAACTGCGGCGCCATGGCAGCGATGAAGGCCATCGCCGGATTGCGCACGCAGTCTTCGTAACGCTGCTTGTTGTCGTTGAACCATTCGCGGTTGTTGTTCTTCGCGAGTTGCTTCAGATAGGGAATGCAGGTTTTCGGAAAGCCTTCGAACTGCGCCATCACTATTGCCTCAATGCTTGTTTGCCAGCGCGCGTCCGCGCCGCCGTCGGTCTTTTGTCGCTCAGGATGGAATGCCGACTTCCTTGCGCACATCGAGCGCAATCGCCGTCCAGTCCTTGTCGCCATGACCATGGGCGACCGCTTCGCTGAAGCGCGCCTCGAGCAGTTCGCCCAAGCGTATGCGCGCGCCGACATCGGCGGCGGTGCTCTGGGCGAGACGCACATCCTTCAGGCCCAGCGCAAGCTTGAAACCGACATTGTCCCAGCCGTGCTGGCTCAACTGGCGCCCGTAGTTCTCGAATATCGGGCAGCCAAACGCCGTGCCTATGACCATCTCGTAGAACTGCTTGGCGTCGAGGCCGTGCTTCTCGACCACCGCGAAACTCTCGGACAAGGCTTCGATGGTGGTCGCTATCATGAAATTGAAGTTGATCTTGGCGACGTTGGCGGCGCTCGGCGTCGCGCCGAAATCGAAGATGCGACGCGAGAGCTTTTCCAACACCGGCGCCACGCGCGCCTTGGCGGCCGCATCGCCGGCGGTCAGAAACGACGGCACGCGGGCGCGCACCGCATCGGGCCGGCCGATGATCGGCGCCGCCACGTAGTGCACGCCGGCGGCGGCGTGATCTTGCGCAAGTCGCGTCGCACAGGCTGCGGAAATCGTGCTGATGGAGACATGCACACCGCCCGCGCCCAGCGCGCGCAGTACGCTGCCGTCGGCAAACACTGCGTCCAGCGCGTGATCGTCGGCAAGGCAGCTCAGAACCACGCCGCCCGCGGCGGCATCGGCGGCGCTCTCGGCATGCCTGGCGCCCTTGGCCAGCAAGGCCGCGGTCTTGCCCGGCGAGCGATTCCACACCGTGACCTCGTGGCCATCGGCCAGCAGGTTTTCCACCATCGGAGCGCCCATGAGTCCGATACCGAGATAACCGAGTCGCATGGTGCTGTTCCCCGCTGTGATGAAGTGACGCGCCCGCGGCGCGCGTGGGTCATGGATAGTACCCGCTGCGGCCGCACTGACAAGCCTTACCACCGCTGGCGATGCCGTGGCGCGCAGCGTGCCGCTATACTGGCCACGCACGCGGCGCCAGCGCTACGCGCATCTGCCTTTCACCAGGAGGCCTGGCCCGCGCCGGCAGCATCATTGCGCGTCTCTCGAATTTTGTTCGTCGCCATCACCGCGCTGCTGCTGTTATTCACGCTGTGGTGGGCGGGCAGCGGCACCTTGCTCGCTGATTTCGGCGGCGACAATGCGGTCTATTTCCTGACCGCCAACCACTATTCGCCCTATGGCACGGCCCACGCCGCGGCGGCCGAGTTCGCCGCGCACAGCGTCTATCCACCGCTCTATCCGTGGCTGCTGGCCGTGAGCGGCGGCGGTACGTCGCTGGCCGCCGCGCATCTCGTCACCGCCGTGCTGGTCATGCTGGCCGGTGCGGCGGTCTACGCCCTCGCGCGCGCCATGACGCTCCGCCGCGGCGAGGCGCTGGCCATCGTCACGCTGTGCGCGGTCACGCGCATCGTGTTGCTCGAAGGTCTGGAACTGCACAGCGAGCATCTGTATCTCCTGTGCTGGGCCAGCGCCGCGCTGTTGCTGGCGAAAGCACAGACCGATACACGCGCGCTGCTGCTGGCGGCTGTCGCGGTCGGCGCTGCCTACCTGACGCGCAGCTTTGGCCTGACCCTGATCGCGTCGCTGTGGTTGTGGCTCGCCATCAAGCGCCCGCCGCGCGCCTGGCTGGCAGCGGCCGTGACCTTGCTGCCGCTGCTCTATCTCGCCTTTACCCACAGCGGCAACGCGCGCTACCTGTACGCGCTCATCGAACTCTACCAGCGCCATGGTCCGCAGGCGCGCCTGCTCGAGAACCTCAGCGCGGTGCCGGGCGCGTGGCGCGGTGTGTTTGGTGACGCCGGCCAGGCAGGCTTGGTTGTCGCGCTGCCGGCGGCGCTCGCGGCCGCCGCGCTGTGTGGTCTCGCGCTGCGTCTGCGTGGGTGGGCGTTCGATGCGTTGTCGGTGCTGGCCTATCTCACGCTGATGGTGGTGTGGCCTTACCCGGCCGAGTACGAACGCATGTGTTATCCGTTGCTGCCATTCGCACTGGTCTACGCGGTGCTGGCGGCGCGCAGCTTGATGCCGTGGGTCGAGCCGCGCCTGGCGGCGGCGCTGCCGCTGTTATTGGCCCTGGCTGCCAACGCACCGTTCGCGCTGCTGGTGGCCGAGCGTCTCGCGACACCGCCGGCCGACCCGGGCCTGCGACCTTACACGCGCAGCAGCGCGTGGTTCGATCCGAATCCGGCCGCGGCCTTTCCGACGCTTGGCTATCAACGCGCCATCACCGAAGCGCTGCATGCCATCGGCCAGCGTCAGGACCTGCCACGCGACGCTTGCCTGCTCGCCATCAAACCGTCGGTGGTGGCGCTCTACAGTGGACGCATGGTCGATGGCTTGCCGCCGTTTCAACTTGGCGACGAAGAACAGCGCGCGCGTCTCGCCAAGGGTCGCTGCCGATACCTGTTCATGATGATGGGCGCGAGTCCGAGCTTCCCGCAATACTACTACCCCTACCATCGCCTGAAGCCGTGGCTGGACGTGCTCGCGGTCTATCAGAATCCGCTCATGCCCGGGCAACCCGCTGCCCTGCTCGCACGCCTGCGTGATACGCCGCGCACGCCATGAACACCCATGCCCATGCAACCCGCGAGGCCCGCGACGGTCTCGACACAATGCTCACCGGCCAACCCTAGAGTCCCGCCCATGCCCGTGTTCACACGCACCCTGCTGCAAATCAACATCGGCGCCTTCGTGCTGCAGATCCTGCTCGGCCAGGGCATGCTCGCGTGGTTCGCACTGTGGCCCAGCGACTGGCTGGCCGGCGGTTCGCCGACTCTCGCGACATTCTGGCAATTGGTCAGCTACAGCTTTCTGCACGGCAGCCTCACCCATCTCGGCCTCAACATGTTCGCGCTGTATATGTTCGGGCCCGCGGTGGAATACCGCTGGGGCGCGCGCGGCATGGCCGAAGTCTATTTCACCAGCGTGGTGACCGGCGCACTGGCGCAGATCGTGGTCGGCGCCGCGCTCACCCACAGCAATGCGCCAGTGGTCGGCGCGTCCGCCGGAGTGTTCGGCCTGCTGCTGACCTTCGCGCTGCTGTTTCCAGAGCGGCGCATCGTGCTGTTGATTCCACCCATTCCGCTGCCGGCGCGCACCTTCGTGGCGGTCTATGCAGCGATTGAACTGCTGCTCGGCGTGACCGGCAGCGTCAACGGCGTGGCGCACTTCGCGCACCTCGGCGGCCTGGCGGGCGCCGGCCTCGTGTATCTATGGAAACGCCAATCGCCGCGGCGCCAGTGAGCGACGCCAGAGCTAGCCCTTGCTGATGATGCCGCGCAGGCCGCCGCTGATCAGCGCGGCGGTATCGGTCAAGGCCAGCAAGGGCGCGATGCCGCCGGGCGCGGCCAGGTAACGCGGTTCCCACACCGGTTCGAACTTGTCCTTGAAACTGCGCAGGCCACGGAAGTTGTAGAAGCGCTCGCCGTGTTCAAACACCAGGCGCCCGAGACGGTGCCAGCGCGTGGCGAGGGGATGGGCAATCATGCCCGACATCGGCGCCATGCCGAGACCAAAGCGCTCGAAGCCTTGCGCCTGGAAGTGCAGCAACAGGCGCACGAACAGGAAATCCATGGTGCCATTCGGCGCGTCGGGCAGATGACGCATGAGGTCGAGCGTCGCTTCACTGTTCTGCGGTGAATGCAGAAGACTGGCGAAGGCCACCAGCTGCTCGCCACGTTTGACCACCGCCACGCTTTGCCGCGCGAGATAGGCTTCGTCGAAGGCGCCGAGCGAGAAGCCCTTCTCCTGGGTGTCGTGTTCGTTCAACCAAGCGTCGGACACCACGCGCAATGCCGGCAACCAGTGCGGCACCTGTTCACACGGAATGACTTCGAAAGTCAGGCCTTCGCGCTCGGCGCGATTGACGCCGTGCCGCAGGTTGGCGCGGCGCGGTCCCTTGAGACTGAACTCGGCCAAGGGCACATGTGCTTCCTCACCGAGCTTGTAGACGCGCAGCCCCGCATCGAGATAAATCGGCAAGGTCTGCGGGCGCACCTGATAGAACGCCGCGCGGCCGCCACGCGCATGGGCCATCTCTTTGAAACGCCACACCAGCTCTGCCCATTCACGCTGTGGGCCGACCGGGTCGAACAGCGCTATCCACGAACGGCCGCGCTGGCCATACATGATGAAAGCCTCGCCCGAATCGGAGAACAAGAACTGCTTGTCGCCCATCAAGGCGAGATAGGCGTCGGCGCTGCTCTGGCGCTCCAGCACCGCCAGCGCGCGATTGAGATCGGCGGCCGTACTGCCGCCGACGCCGAGACGCGCGACGCGAAACAACTGGCCGAGCGCCAGCGCGAGAGCAATCACCGCCACCGCCATCAGCGCGCGCAGCGAGCGCGGCGCATGGGCGTCGAACTCAAACTGCCACCACAGCTCATGGGCGTATTCGACGTCTTGATAGGCGAACAGCAGCATCCACAGGCTGACGCCGAGCACAGTCGCCACGCACAACCACCACAGCGGCTCGAAACTTTGCTCGAAGAGACTCGAACGCCGCTCGAACTGGCGACGCGTGACCACCAGCAACGAAGCGCACACCAGCAACGCCAGCGCCTCGCCGATGTTCACACCCTTGGGCACGGCCAGCACGCCGGCCACCAGCACCAGCACCAGCGCCGCCCACCACGCCGCGTCGAGGCGGTGAAACAGGCCGCGCGCGATGAACAGCAAGGCCAGCCCCACGATGCTGCCGAACAGGTGCGCGGCTTCGACCAGCGGCAGCGGCACGTGTAAGGCCTGCAACTCGGCGACATCGTCGGCGAGCGGCGTCATGCCGGACATCAACAGCGCCACGCCGGTCATCACCGTCACGCTCGCCAGCACTGCCGGCAGCATGCGCACCGCGGCGCGTGCGAACGGCGCGGCGGCGCCGCTGCGCAGTTCATAGGCGGCCAGCATCAACACCGCCACCGCCAGGGGCAGCAAGTAGTAGATGACGCGATAGATGACCAGCGCGCCCGCCACCTGCTCGGCCGGTACGCGTCCGGCGCAGGCCAAAAGGATGACCGCTTCGAACACACCGAGTCCGCCGGGCACGTGACTCAACACGCCGAGCGCGATGCCGACCACGTAGTACGCCACGAAGCTCGGCAGGGGCACCGCACCGTCCGGCAGCAGACACCACAGCGCGGCGGCGGCGAAGGCCAGATCGAATCCCGAGATCAGCAGCTGCCGCAGCACCAGGCCTGCGGGCGGCAGCTCGAGCTGCCAGTGCCGATGAATCATGACGCTGCGACGCTGGCGACACAGCAGCACGAAGGCCAGCATGCCGGCCAAGGTCAGCGCGGCGGCGCCTTCGAGCAGCAGCGCCGGTACACCGAGCGTGGTGGCCAGCGCCGGCGCACCCCAGGCGAGGCCCATGGCGCCGAAAGTCGTCATGCCGACGCCGAAAGCGACGGCATTGAAACCCACCGCCTGCGCGACTTGCTGCGCTTCAACGCCCGCCGCGGAATACAAGCGCAGGCGCACCGCGCCCCCCGTCAGCACGCCGAGTCCGACGGTATTGCTGAGCGCATAGGCGATGAAGGCGGTCAGCATCACCGTGCCGCGACCGACCGTCGCGCCGGCATAGCGCAGCGCCGAGCTGTCGTATCCGGTCAGCGCCAGGTAGCTGGCCGCGGTGGCGAGCACCGCCCACAGCAGGCGCGACGACGGCATGGCGGCGATCTCATCGACAACGTCCTGGTAGTGCACCTCGGCCAACAGTCCCGACAACGCATGCAGCACCAGCACAGCCAGCGCGCAGGCCAAGGCCACCAGCAGTCCGTTGCGCACACGGTCGGGCGCGTCGTCGTCGCGCGTGGCAGGGCTCTCGCCCGGCGCCGGCGCCTGAATATCCGTCATCGTCACTCCCGAGAAAGCAAAACCACTATCGACCCGCCAAGCGCAGCGAGTTCCCGCGCGTACGCGCACCGGCATGGTAGCGCCCGCGGCTCAATGCGCGAGCGGCGGCGTGGCGATCACGCGCGCAAGCGCGCTGTAGTCATCGTTGAAATGATGATCGCCCGGCAAGGTCACCACCCGTGAGGGTGGCGCCAAGGGTGGACAATGGGCTTCCTGGTCCTTGGCGCCGTGCACGCACCACACCGCCAGGGGCGCGAGCTTCGCGATCTCCGGCGCGACCGCGGCGCTGTCATGCGCATCGCTGCCCAGCCATTGGGTGAGACGGAATTCGAAACTGGTGGTCGCGGTCGGCCCCAGCAGCACCACTTTCTCAATCATCGCGCGCGCCGCCGCCGACAGGCCATTGACCGCGAACGGCACGCTGCTGGCGCCGAACGAATAGCCCGCCACCACCACCTGCTCGAGACGCCAGCGGCTGCGGAATTCATCGATCACCCGCTCGAGATCGCGCGCCAGCACGGCCGGACTGCGCGCCTGCCAGAAGTAGCTCAAGGTATCCCAGCCCAGCACCGCGAGGCCGACATCGTTGAGCGCCGCCGCGACACCGCGATCGAGCGCTGCCCAGCCGCCATCGCCACTCAGGAAAATCACCGCGCGCCGCGCGTTCGCCACCGGCATCTCGATCAAGGGAATGCCACGCATACGCGCGCTCGCCTGGCCCTGCCCCGCTATCGATGGGTCGAGCCACTGCAGCAACGCGCCGAACTCCGGCGCGATGGCGTGGTCTGCGTGGGCAGCCGCCGCCAGCCAGGTGAGATGAGTATTGGCCTGCGCCGCCAGAGCCGCTTCGAGCTGCCGTGCATCGCAGTCGGCGCGCTGGTGTTGAAAGGCATACCAGGGTGAAGACACCGGCGTCGCGCCGGCCGCGGGCGGCGTGTCAGGCAGTGGGCAGGCGTCGAGGCTGACCAGTGCGTGCAGACGTGCACCGCCCGCACGCAGCGCCGCGGCATCGCGAGCGGCCTGCGCGCCGAGCGCCACCAGCACGGGCGGGCGTTCGGCCGCGCCGACGCGCGCCGCCAGCTGCTCCGCGAGCGCATCGAACGTCGCGACACGGGTGGGCGCCGCGCGCATGGCGAGCACCGCGTAGGAGAGTTCGGTCAAACGCGCCGCGTAAGCGTCGACGCGCGCGCTGGTCGGCGCCGCGCCGAGCAGCACCACCACGCCTTTGGCCGGCGTGTCGGTCACATGCAGCATGGCGCCCGGCCATGGCGAGTCAGCGTCGCGCAGCGATGCCTTCAAACTGATCTCGAGCAGAGCGGCGCCGATCAACAGCATCAATAGCGTTGCAATCTTGAGCGGGAAATTTTTCAATGCTCGGGCCTTGACGGATGACTGCACAAAAGGTCATTGTTGCGACGCAAAACGCGCTTCACTCATCCTGTTCCATTCGGCTTAATGACTGACCAACTGCACCTCTCGCGTCGTCACGCGCTGCGCCTCATGCTGGCCAGTGGCCTGGCGGTATTCTGCAGCGATCGCGAGCGTCCGTGGGCTGATCCGGCCACGCGCGCCGGCCATCCGTTTTCGGTCGAGCGTCTGCGCGAACGGGCACGCATTCTGTCGACCCACGAGTTTCGCGCGCCAGACACCAAGCTGCCCGAAGTACTGGCCGACATGTCGGTCGAGCAATATCGCCAGATTCATTTTTTGCCCGAGCAGGCCTTGTGGGCCGACCAGGGCAAGTTCACCGCGCAGTTTTTTCATCTCGGCTCCTACTATAACCACCCGGTGCGCATTTTCGCGGTGGTCGATGGCGACGCCAGCGAGATTCAATACTCGCCGGCGCTGTTCGAATATGGCGACACCGACCTCGGCCCCGCGCCTCTGCCGGAGACCTTGGGCTATGCCGGTTTCCGCATCCACACCGCGCTCAACACGCCCGACTATCTCGACGAGCTGATTTCTTTTTTGGGCGCGAGCTATTTCCGCGCCTTGGGGCGCGGCATGCGCTACGGCATGTCGGCGCGCGGCATCGCGGTCGGCACCGCCACCAATGACAACGAAGAGTTTCCGATCTTTCGCGAGTTCTACATCGAGCGCCCGGCCGACACCCACAGCATCGTGGTGCACGCCCTGCTCGACGGCCCGAGCCTGACCGGCGCCTATACCTTCACCATCCGTCCGGGCGTCGACACCATCGTCGATGTGAACATGACCCTCTTCCCGCGCACCACCATGACCACCGTCGGTCTCGCGCCCCTGACCAGCATGTTCTTCTTTGCCGCCAATGATCGCGTCGGCGTCGATGACTTCCGTCCGGCGGTGCACGATTCCGATGGACTCATGGTCTTGACCGGCGCCGGTGAGTGGCTGTGGCGGCCGGTGGTCAACCCTGAACGTCTGCGCATTTCGTCGTTCGTCGATCACAATCCCAAGGGCTTCGGCCTCATGCAGCGTGATCGCGATTTCGCCAATTACCAGGATCTCGAAGCGCACTACGAGCGTCGCCCCAGTGTGTGGGTGGAGCCGGTGGGGGATTGGGGCCCGGGCTCGGTGATGCTGATCGAAATCCCCACTGATCGCGAGAGCAATGACAACCTGGTGGCGTTCTGGCGCCCGGAAGAACCCTTGCTCGAAAAGCGCGAGTGGCAGTTCACCTATCGACTGCACTGGTGCGCCGATGCGCCGTCGGGCGTCGAGCCGCGCCCGGCGCAGGTGGTCGCGACCCGCATCGGGCGCAGCGCCGCCGAAGACGGCGGCACCCACATCGTGCTCGACTTCGTCGGCGGCAGCATGCCCAAGTCCATGGATGCGCAACCCGACGCCATCGTGTCTGCTTCGCGCGGTGCGGTGTTGAACATCCTGACCCACTACAACGACGTCAGCGGCGGCTGGCGCGTGTCGTTCGATCTGTCGGTGACCGACGAAGAGCCGTCGGAATTGCGTTGCTTTCTCAAGGTCGGCGAAAACGCCATCAGCGAAACCTGGAGTTACCAGTGGTCGTCCTGAGCGCGCCGTCCGTGGCCCGCCACGGTGGATGACACGCTAGAAAGCGTCACCGCGACATCCCATCTCGAGCGTGTGGTGGCGCGCTACCTGGCGGGCCTCGCTTACACGCCCGAAGCGGCGACGGCCAAGGCGCACAGCCTGCTGGCGGATATCCCACCGGACAGCGCGCCGACCCAGGCCTTGAAGCTCATCGACGATCGCATCCGCCATTGGCTGGCGGCGATGGTGGCGCGCACCGGCATCACCGTGCATCCCTATTCGGCGGCGCCGCGCGTGGCACTGCTGACGCTCGAAATCGGCAAGCACTGGCCCGATCAATTACTGCAAAGCACGCCCTCGCGCGCCTTCGAATCAGCCTTCATGCAGGCCCTGCCGCTGTCGCTGCCGGCGCCGGCGCCGCTCGCCATGCCGCCGCAGTCGTTGACCGAATGGAACGAAGCCGACGGTCATGCCGCGCCGCCCGCGCCGCTCACCGAGCCACGCTGGCGCCGCCGCCTGCTGCTCGCCATCCTGACCTTGGGCACCACCGGGCTCGGCTGCTTCGAGCTCGGCCGCGTGTTCACCCCGGGTGGCATCTCGGTCATCGAAGTCGTGCTGATGGTGTTGTTCACCGCCAACTTCGTGTGGATAGCAATGTCGTTCTGGACCGGCCTCGCCGGTCTTTTCGCGATGTGGCGTGGCGCACCGGCGCTGACCACCGGCCTGTTGCCGGCCGCGACCACGCTCACCACGCGCACCGCCATCATCATGCCGGTCTATAACGAATCGCCGCAGCGCGTGTTCGGCGCGCTCGAATGCATTTATCGCGAAATCGAAGCGGCGGGCGAGATCAACAATTTCGATTTCTTCGTACTGTCCGACAGCACCGACACCAATGCCTGGATAGCCGAAGAGCTGGCCTGGGATTTGAGCCGTCGCCGGCTCGGCGCCAACGGCCGCTTCTTCTATCGGCGCCGTTACGAGAACACCGCGCGCAAGGCCGGCAACCTCGCCGAGTTCTGCCGGCGCTGGGGCGGGCACTATCAACAGATGCTGGTGTTCGATGCCGACAGCGTGATGTGCGGCAACACCGTCGTGCGCCTCGCCAAGCTCATGCAGTCCAATCCGCACGCCGGCATCATTCAAACCATCCCGCGCCTGGTCAATCGCAATACGCTGTTCGCGCGCACCCACCAGTTTGCCGGTTCGTGCTATGGCCCGGTGCTGGCCGCGGGCCTGGCGTGGTGGTACCTCGGCGACGGCAATTACTGGGGCCATAACGCCATCATTCGTCTGTCGGCCTTCGCCGGTCACGCTGGCCTGCCCCACCTGCCCGGCGGTCCGCCGTTTGGTGGCCTGGTGTTGAGTCATGATTTCGTCGAAGCGGCGCTCATGCGGCGCGCCGGCTGGCGGGTGTATCTGTTGCCCGACGATGAAGGCAGCTTCGAGGAAGCGCCGCCGTCGATGATCGATCACGCCTTGCGCGACCGGCGCTGGTGCCAGGGCAATCTGCAGCACATGAAGATCATCGGCGCCAAGGGCCTGTATCCCGCCAGTCGCCTGCACCTGTTGACCGGCATCATGGCCTATCTCGCCTCGCCGCTGTGGTTCAGCTTCATCCTGGTCGGCATCGCCGCCGCCCTCGAAACGCGCTTCGAACTGCCGGTGTATTTTTTCCCCGACCGCACGCCCTACCCGGTCTGGCACATCATCGACCCGGAACTCGCCGCCCAGGTGTTCGGCTGGACCATGGGCTTTCTGCTCGCACCGAAATTCTTCGGCTGGCTGGCGGTGTGCTTCGACAAGGATCTTGCACGACGTTTCGGCGGTCGCCTGCGCACGCTCGGCAGCGTGCTGACCGAGACCTTGATCTCGGCCTTGCTGGCGCCGTTGCACATGCTGTTTCAGTCGCGCTTCGTGTTCAACGTCTTCGCCGGCGGTGACAGCGGCTGGAATACCCAGTCGCGCGATGACGTCGGCACGCCGTGGCGCGAAGCCTGGCAGCGTCATCGTCATCACATCATCACCGGCGTGGTGCTGGCGACCGCCGCCTACGCGGTCTATCCCGGCCTGTTGCTGTGGATGTCGCCGGCGCTGCTCAGCATGGTGTTCGCCGCGCCCTTGTCGGTGTGGACTTCACGCCCCTCGCTCGGCCTGTGGCTGCGCGAGCGCGGTCTGCTCTGCACGCCCGATGAGAACGAGCCGCCGCCCATCATTCCAGCGGTGGCCGCCAACCGTGCCGAGCTCGAAGCGCAGGCCGTGCATTTATCGCAGTCGGCGCTCGAGACCGTTATCACCGATCATCGCCTGGGGCTGTTGCATCTCGCCCTCGTAGAACAGAACCCACCGGCGGTCGTCACCGAATCAATGTCGGCCGCCAATGACCGCGCCAAGGCCATACGGCAGATGGAAGCGTTGCCGACCCTGCTCGATGGCAAGCTGCAGGCGGCGGCGCTGGCGTCGCCGAATACGCTGCGCAGTCTGCGTAGACGTTTGGGTAAGTTCAGGTATTGAGTTTCGGTTTTAGTGTGCGAATGAATTCGCACATTGAAACCCATACGATCACGCCGCCGGCAATCTCAAACTCGCGCACAATCCGGGCGCGTTGTCGCTGAAACCCAAACTGCCCTTGTGCAGTTCAGCCACCGCCTTGACCAAGGACAGGCCCAGCCCGCTGCCTGGCAGGCTGCGACTCTGATCGAGACGCGTGAAACGCTGCGTTACGCGTTCCCGCTCTTCGAGCGGGATGCCCGGCCCGGCGTCGCGCACCTCAACGACCACGTCCGGCCCCGCTGTCCTGACATCGACCTTCACCACGGCGCCCGCCGGTGAATGCTTGATGGCGTTGTCGAGCAGGTTGGTCAGCGCCTGGAACAACAGATTGCGATCACCGCGCACCAGCGGCTGGCCATGCACTTCCGCCTGCAAGCTGAGCTGCTTGTCCTGCGCGACGCCGAGGTACAACTCGTTGGCGTCATTGATGAGCGTACCAAGGTCCAGTACTTCGACCTCGGCGTCGTAACTGCCGGATTCAATGCGTGCGATGCGCAGCAGCGCGGCGAACGTTGCGAGCAGTTGATCGGCATCTTCAACACTCGCTTCGAGTTCATCACGCAGCGCTTCGGGCGCCTCGCGCGCCGCGAGTTCGATGCGATTGCGCAGACGCGTCAGCGGCGTGCGTAAATCATGGGCGATATTGTCCGACACATGGCGCACGGTCGCGAGCAGCGCCTGCAGGCGATCGAGCATGATATTGACGCGCGAAGCCAGCTCATCGAACTCATCGCCCACGCCGCGAATTTCGAGGCGGCGGTCGAGTTGCCCGGCAATGATGTCGCCGGTGGCCGCCGTCATCGCGCCGACACGCTTGAGCATACGATTGCTCATCAAAAGTCCGCCGCCGGTGGCGAGCACGAAGATCACCCCCACGCCCAGCAGCAGCGCACGATTGAAAACCTGCTTCAACTGCCGCAATTGCTCGATGTTGCGCCCGACCAGCAGATGCAGGCCATCGCCCAGCAGGTAGACGCGCGCGCGCGCCGGCACGTCGCGACCATCGGCGCGATGGTGGGTGAACTCCACCCAGCCGTCGACATCGGCCTCGATGCGCGGCCATTCGAGCAGGTTGCCGGCCAGGGGCTGGTTGTCGCGGGTCGCGAACAGGTAAATCATCGCGCCCGACTGGTCGTTGCGAATGCGATGCACGATGACCTGCACCAGGCGTTCGAGACCATGCTCGATGTACTGCTCGGCAAGACCGGTGATCTCGGCCTTCAAGGTGGCATCGGTCTCGCGTACCAACAGGCCAATGGTCGACCAGTAGAAGAACATCGCGAGCAGCGCCGCCGACAGCGAGAACAGGCCGGTATAGAACAGCGTGAGCTGAAAGGTGCTGGTTCTGAGCAGCGCGCCGCAGCGCGCAGCCAGTGAGCGCGATGCTTCAGGCGCCATCGCCACCGCTCTCGATGGCGAGACGATAGCCCGCGCCGCGCACGGTGTGCAGCAGCGGCGGTTCGAAACCCTTGTCTATCTTGGCGCGCAGCCGGCTCACGTGCACATCGATGACATTGGTCTGCGGATCGAAGTGATAGTCCCACACGTGTTCGAGCAGCATGGTGCGTGTCACCACCTGGCCGGCGTGGCGCATGAGGTATTCCAGCAGGCGAAACTCGCGTGGCTGCAGCTCGATGGCGGTCTCGCCACGCTTGACGCCGCGCGTCATGAGATCGAGTTCGAGGTCGCCGACCTTGAGCACGGTGGTCGGGCCTTCCGGCGCCGTGCGTCGCGACAAGGCTTCGATGCGCGCTTCGAGTTCGCTGAAGGCGAAGGGTTTGACCAGGTAATCATCGGCGCCGGCGCGCAGACCCGCCACGCGCTGATCGACTTCGCCCAGCGCCGACAGCAGCAACACCGGCACGCGCGAGCCCGATGCGCGCAAGGTGCGCAGCACCGTCAGGCCATCGACCTCGGGCAACATGCGATCGAGCACCACCAGATCGAATTGCTGGGTAGTGGCGGCAAACAGGCCGTCGCGACCATTGGCGGCGGTATCGACGCTGTGACCAGCCTGCACGAGTCCGTTGCGAATGAACTCGCGGGTATCGCGATCGTCTTCAACGACGAGCAGATGCACGGCGGGACTCCTGGCGCGACGGCGCGCATCGACAACGAGTGGGATGGGCCATTGTGCCAAGCTTCCAGCGGCCCGCCTACCAGCCGCACGCCGTGCGCACATTACAAAAAATTAATCGCCCGGAAAGCCTCCAGTAATGGACGCGCGTTCAGACTTGCCCGCACTTGAACGATTTCCAGCCTGAAGGAGGCTCATCATGAAATCCGCCATCGCCCGCATTCTTCATCGCCATCAAGCCTACGCCGCCGCGCTCGCCGTACCGCTGGCGCTGGGGGTGGTGACCTGGCCCGGGGTCGAGGCCGCACCGGTCATGCCGGGCGCGACGCCGACCTTCACCCAGCCGCAGTTCGCCGACGTCATCGAAACCGTGCAGCCGGCGGTGGTCAAGATTGCGGTGGTCAAGAACGCCGCCAAGGTCGCGCGCCTGGAAGGTCGACCGATGGAGCTCGATCCCGATTCGCCCATGGGCCAGTTCTTCCGTCACTTCGGTCCCGGCCCGTTTGCCTTCGGGCCGCAGCAGGCCGATCCGCAGGCCAAGATCGAGGGCCTGGGCTCGGGCTTCATCGTCGACAAGAGCGGTTACATCGTGACCAACAACCATGTGATCGACGGCGCCGACGACATCAAGGTCACGCTGACCGACGGTCGCGAACTGCCGGCCAAATTGGTCGGCACCGACCCCATGACCGATCTCGCCGTGATCAAGGTCGAGCCCAAGGGCGAGTTGCCGGCCGTCGCTTTTGGTGACTCCGATCGCGCACGGGTCGGTGACTGGGTGGTGGCTATCGGCAGCCCGTTTGGCCTCGGTGGCAGCGTCACCGCCGGCATCATCTCGGCGCGCGGTCGCGACATCCACTCCGGCCCTTACGACGACTATCTGCAGATCGACGCGCCCATCAACAGTGGCAACTCCGGCGGCCCGGTCATCAATGCCGAAGGTCGCGTGGTCGGCGTCAACACCGCCATCTATTCACCCAACGGCGGCAACATCGGCATCGGCTTCGCCATACCGGCGCGCGAAGCCGAGCGCGTGGTGGGCGAATTGCGCAATCACGGCGCCGTGACCCGCGGCTGGCTGGGCGTGCAGATTCAGCCGGTCAGCGCCGCAATGGCCGAGGCCCTCAACATCAAGGACGCCAGCGGCGCGCTGGTCGCGGCGGTGGTCGAGAAGAGTCCGGCGGCGCGCGCCGGTGTGAAGGTCGGCGACGTCATCCTCAAATTCGGCGACACCGCCATCAAGGATGCGCGCGACCTCAGCAAGGCGGTGGCCAAGGCCGAACCCGGCGCCAAAGTGCACATCGATATCGTGCGGAATGGCAAGAGCGAACGCCTGGCCACGGTCATCGATCGCAACGCCCAGAACGATGTGGCCTTCAAACAGGACGCCGCACCGACGGATAACGGCGCCGACAATCTCGACGAGAAACTCGGCGTGGCGCTCGGCGCCCTGTCGAGCGACGCACGGGCGCAGCTCAACCTCGATGACAGCGTCAAGGGCGCCCTGGTGGTGGGCGTCAAGAACGGCAGCGCCGCCGAGGAAAGCGGCTTGAAGCCCGGCGACGTGATCGTGCGGGTCAATAACGCCGAGGTCGCCGACGCTCAATCGGCCAAGCATGCGCTCGGCAGCGCCCATGACGACAAGCGTCCGGTGGTGGTGCTCATCCGCCGTGGTGATCAGCAGTTCTTCACCGCCATGAAGATTGCCTGAGTTTGACTGACGGCCGCGCCGCGCGGCGCGGCCACTGGCACGTGGTTTCCGATGTCTCCCTCCCTCCCTTCAACAAGGGTTCGCCCCGGCCTCCGCCGGGGCTTTTTTTTGCGCGCGAGCAAGCCGGGAGTCAGCGCACGAACAACATTTCCTGGTAGGTAGGATAAGGCCACAGCTCGTTGGCCACTTCGCCTTCCAGCGCGTCAGCGTGCTGGCGCACTTCGTCCATCAGGGGGCGGATGGTCTGCGCGCAGAACTGCAGGTGCTCCTCGATGCTGGCGAAATCATGACGCGTGAGCGCCGCACTGAGCGCTTTTGCCTTGTCCGTCATGGCGCTCAACTGCGTGGCGATGGTGTTCAGGCTGCTGTCGTCCAGCGCGATGTCGTGGGCCTTGAGATCGGCCAGACAGGTGCAAAGATCCGACAGGTATTTGACCACCGCCGGATAGATGCCGGTCTTGGCCATGCTGACCACCAGTCGCGCTTCGACTTCGATGGCGAGGATGTATTGCTCGGCGTAGATTTCGAAGCGGCTCGCGAGCTCGACCGGCGACAGCACGCCCTGGCCGTCGAACAAGGCTTCGACCGCCGCGCTCTTCAGCACCGGCAGCGCATCGGCGGCGGTCCTTAAATTGAGCAGGCCGCGCTTCTCGACCGCCTCCTTGTGCCATTCGGCGGAATAACCATTGCCGCCAAACACCACCGCGCCGTGCTCGTCGATGAGCGTCTTCAGGGTATTGAGAATGGCGGTGTCGAGATCGGTGCCGCTCTTCAATTGCGCTTCGAGATTGTCCGCCACCCAGTGCAGCGAATCGGCGAGGATGGTGTTCAAGGCCACCAGCGGTCCGGCCACGGATTGCCCCGAGCCCACCGCGCGGAATTCGAAGCGGTTGCCGGTGAAGGCAAACGGCGAGGTGCGATTGCGGTCACCGGCGTCTTTCTTGAACACCGGCAGCGTGTCGATGCCGAGGTCCATCATGCCCGGAATGATCGAGCCGGTGATGGTGCCGGCGCTGATCTGGTCGAACACGTTTTCAATCTGCGAACCGAGATACACCGACATGATGGCGGGCGGCGCTTCGTTGGCGCCGAGGCGGTGATCGTTGCTGGCGGTCGCCACCACCGCGCGCAGCAGCGGGCCGAACTTGTGCACACCGCGAATCGCCGCGCCACAGAACAGCAGGAACTGCATGTTGGAATGGGGGGTGTGGCCGGGGTCGAGCAGGTTGCCCTGGGTGCTGTTGCCCACCGACCAATTCACATGCTTGCCGGAACCATTGACGCCCTTGAAGGGCTTTTCATGCAGCAGGCACACCAGGCCGTGTTTCTTGGCGGTGTTCTTCAAGACCGTCATCAACAGCTGCTGGTGATCGGTCGCGACGTTGGCCGACTCGAAGAACGGCGCAATTTCAAACTGGCCGGGCGCGACCTCGTTGTGGCGGGTCTTGGCCGGAATTGCCAGTCGATAGAGCTGCTCTTCGACGTCCTGCATGTAGACCTGCACACGCTCGGGGATGGCGCCGAAATAGTGGTCGTCGAACTGCTGGCCCTTGGCCGACGGCGCACCGAAAAGCGTGCGTCCGGCGAGCAGCAGGTCGGGACGGCTGGCGACGAAGTTGGCATCGACCAGAAAATATTCCTGCTCGGCGCCGCAGCTCGATTTGATCGGCGCGATGTCGGAGTGTCCGAGCAGCGACAGCACGCGATGCGCGGCCTTGTTCATGGCGGCATTGGCGCGCAGCAGTGGGGTCTTCTTGTCCAGCGCCTCACCGCTCCACGACACGAACACCGTCGGTATGCACAGCGTCGCGCCGTTGTCGGTGGTCATGATGTAGGCGGGGCTGGTGGCGTCCCACGCGGTATAGCCGCGTGCTTCGAAGGTGGAACGTATGCCACCGTTGGGAAACGACGAACCGTCGGGCTCGCCCTGCACCAGCACCTTGCCGCTGAATTCGGAAATCACCGAGCCGTCGCTCTGCACGGAAATGAAACCGTCGTGCTTCTCGGCGGTGGCATTGGTCAGCGGGTAGAACACGTGGGCGTAATACAGTGCGCCCTTGGACAGCGCCCAGTCCTTCATCGCCAGCGCCACCATGTCGGCCACCGAGACATCGAGACCCACGCCGTGCTCAATGGTGTTCTGCAGGGATTTGAACACGTCCTTGGGCAGACATTCCTTCATCTTGGCCAAGGTGAAGACGTCGCTTGCCCACAGGCTGCTGAGCGACGCCGGTGGCGTGACGTCCATCGGTTTGCGATTGGTGATGTCGTGCACAGCCTGCGTGCGCGAGGTGAAACCGGCCATAGTGAGTTCCTGGTCTGAATAAAAAACGTGCTTCAAGCCGTGCAATAAGCGAACCACACGGCGACAGTGGATAGCGTGCGTGAAATCAGCGCGCGCGGGGGGCCCGCGCGCAGTTTCGAATCCTCGTTACGGTGCGCGCGATTCACACATGCGCGCATTTCGGTGCAGCGTAAGCAAGCCTCAGGCTTGAATGTCCTCGAACATCACGCTCGACAGGTAGCGCTCACCACCGTCAGGCAGGATGACAACGATGGTCTTGCCGGCGAACGCCGGTTCAGCGGCCAGACGTGCGGCGGCGACCGTCGCCGCGCCGCAGGAGATCCCGGACAGGATACCCTCTTCCACCGCCAGGCGTCGGCCCATCGCGATCGCGTCTTCGTTCGACACGCGCTCGACGCGGTCGATGATCGACATATCCAGCGCACCGGGAATGAAGCCCGCGCCTATGCCTTGAATCTTGTGCGGCGCCGGCTTCAATTCCTGGCCGGCCAGCGCCTGCGTGATGATGGGGCTGGTCTCGGGCTCGACCGCCACCGTGACGATGGCCCGCCCCTGGGTGCGCTTGATGTAGCGCGAAATGCCGGTGATGGTGCCGCCGGTGCCGACGCCCGCCACCAGTGCATCAATCTTGCCTTCGGTCTGGCTCCAGATCTCGGGACCGGTGGTCTTTTCATGGATGGCCGGGTTGGCCGGGTTCTCGAACTGCTGGGGCATGTAATAGCGGCCAGGGTCACTGGCAACGATTTCTTCGGCCTTGGCAATCGCGCCCTTCATGCCCTTGGCGCCTTCGGTCAGCACCAGGTGGGCGCCGAAAGCCTTCAGCACCTTGCGCCGTTCCAGACTCATGGTGTCGGGCATGGTCAGGGTCAGCTTGTAGCCGCGCGCCGCGCACACATAGGCGAGCGCGATGCCGGTATTGCCGCTGGTCGGTTCCACCACTTCCACGCCCGGCTTCAGCAGGCCACGCGCCTCGGCGTCCCACACCATCGCCGCGCCGATACGGCATTTGACCGAATAGGCCGGATTGCGCCCTTCAATCTTGGCCAGCACGGTGGCGCGATTGGGGTCGACCACGCGATTCAGGCGCACCAGCGGCGTGTTGCCGATGGACAGGGAGTTGTCGGTGAAATACGCCATGGGAACGCGCTCCGGCTGAGGTTGAACGAAGGCCCGCGCCGGCGGCGCGAAGCAGCGTGAATGTTGGCGAAAAGCCCGCGTGACGTCCAGCGTGGAGCATGCGCTTTGCGCTGTCGCAGGTGGTTTGCGCTGGCCTGCCGGCGATGGAACAATCGTCGGGAGCGACGGCCACAGCGCGCCGCGGCCACCCGCCCTTCCACGACAACGGACCCAAAGCCATGAAAATCGACAGCCTCATCGGTTGGAATCTCGACGAGGTCGGCGCCGACGCCGCCGCCCAGGAAGCCATGGGCTATTCGGGCCTGATGTCGGTGGAGACCGCCCATGACCCGTTTTTCCCGCTGCTGCTCGCCGCGCAGCGCACCACGCGCGTCGAACTCATGACTTCCATCGCGGTGGCCTTCGCGCGCTCACCGATGCTGCTGGCCAATATCGGCCACGATCTCAACGCCGCCTCGCGCGGGCGCTTCATCCTGGGCTTGGGCTCCCAGATCAAGCCGCACATCACGCGCCGCTTCAACATGCCGTGGAGCAACCCCGCGCCGCGCATGCGCGAATACGTGCTGGCGCTGCGCGCCATCTGGGCGAGCTGGCATGACGGCGCGCCGCTGGCCTTCAACGGCAAGTTTTATTCCCACACGCTCATGACGCCGATGTTCTCGCCGACCAATAACGACTTCGGCGCGCCGCGCGTATTCCTGGCCGCGGTCGGGCCGCACATGACCGAAGTCGCCGGCGAAGTGTGCGATGGCGTCATCGTGCACGCCTTCACCACCGAGAAATATCTGCGCGAGACGACCTTGCCGGCCCTGGCGCGCGGCATGGCAAGCAGCGGGCGCAAGCGTGAGGACTTCGAGATCAGCTACCCGGTGTTCGTCGTCACTGGCCACAACGAGGCCGAGATGGCCGCATCGAAAACGGCGGTGCGCAAGCAGATTGCGTTCTATGGTTCGACACCGGCCTATCGCCCGGTGCTGGAAAGCATAGGCGCGGGCGAAGTGCAGGACGATTTGAACCGCATGTCCAAGCAGGGCCGCTGGGATGACATGGGCACCGTGATCACCGACGATCTGCTGCACGCCTTCGCGGTGGTCGCCGAACCGGCAGACATCGCCAAGGGCATCAAGGCGCGCTGCGCGGGCTTGGTCGACCGTGTGTCGGCTGCTTATGCCCACTTGAGCCTCGAAGACCAGGCGCGCATCGTTGCCGAATTGACGGCCGCCTGAGCGCGGCGCGGGCGCATTGCGCGCAATGCCGACCGACAGCGTCATCGCGAGCCCGCGCCGCAATCGAGTCGATCCTTTCGGCGACCTCAACGCAGTCAGCGCGCGCGGCATGTTTACCGGCAATCGCGGCTGCGTGGTCGACGATCATGAACGCGTGGTGCGCCATCACGGCAGCCAGCTGTGGATCGTTTGCCTGACGCGTTATCGCGACTGGCGCTGGCCGCTGGCGCGGCCGCGGCGCTGGACGCCGCTGTTCTTTCTGGACGATGCGGTGGCGCTGGCGGCCGGGCATCGCCCCTGCGGCCTGTGTCGACGTCACGACTATCTCGGCTATCGCGATGCGGTCACCCGTGCGCTGGGCGCGGCGACGCCGCTGCGGGCCGGCGAACTCGATGCCAGGCTGCGCGCCGAGCGCCTGGCGCGCGGTCGCGGTCTCACGCGTGGACAGGATCGCAAGCTGTGGCAGGCCGCCCTCGAGTCGCTGCCCGACGGCACGGTGATCGTCGATGACGAGCACCAATGCTGCCTGGTGCAGGGTGCGAGTCTGCGTCCCTTTGCGTTTTCAGGCTGGGGCGCGCCGCGCTCGCGACCGCCTGCGCTCGCGGTCAGTGTGTTGACGCCACCGACGTCGGTGGCGGCGCTGGCAGCGGGCTATCGTCCTACCCTGCATGCCAGCGCCGTGGCGTGAGCAAGGCTTACAGGTAGGGAAGGACCTTCTCGCCGAACAGGCGAATGTCCGCCAAAGCCTCGGCCTGCGGAGGACCACCCGGCTGGCGCATGCGCAGCATCACGTAGTCGGGCTGGATCTCTTCCTTCCACATCTGCAATTGCTCGAGGCACTGCGCCGGCGAGCCGGCAATCAGCCGGTCCTTGGCCGCAAGTTCGAAGCTCAGTTGCTCCGACGACTTGATGTCCTTCAGGTAGTCGTCCTTCACGTAGGCGCCGTAGTGGTAGTACCAGCGGTGGGTGGTCATGGTCGGACCGCTCTTGGCCACGCAGGCCTGCCAGTCGTCGGCGATCACGCAATCGCGCATCAACACCACGTAGGGCTTGCGGCCATGTTTCTTCGCTTCGGCGCGGTACTGGTTGGCGTAGTCCTTGATGACCGGCAGCGACTGTATCGGATCGGCAATCCAGCCATCACCCATGCGCCCGGCACGTTCGAGACCGGCAGGCACCCAGCCCGCCAGCCAGATCGGCGGACCGCCGTCCTGGTAGGCCGGCGGCGTGACGCGCACGTTTTCAATGGTGTGGTACTTGCTCGGATAGCTGAACGTTTCGCCGCTCCAGGCCTTGCGCAGGATCTCGACGCACTCCTCGGTGCGGCCGGCACGCTGCTTGAGCGGCACACCGAAAGCATCGAAGTCCGGCGGCTGATAGCCGATGCCCACCGCCGCCACCATGCGCCCGCGCGTCGCTTGATCGACCACCGCAATGTCTTCGGCCAGGCGTATCGGATGATAGAGCGGCGCCAGCAGCACGCAGGTGCCGACCTTGATGCGCTTGGTGCGCATGCCGACCATGCCGGCCAGCAGCACCGGCGCCGGCAGATAGCTGTCCTGTTGCTGATGATGTTCGGTGAAATAAAAGCCGTCGAAACCGACCGCCTCGCAGAGCTCCGCCTGCTCCATCAATTCTTCGATCACGCCGGCACTGTTCTTGCCGTCGGGCGCGTCCTGGGTGCAGGGGAAATAGCCTACAGGCAGCATCACAAACCTCCTCTCGAACCATGTTGTGCCCGCATTATGACAAATGCGCGGGCGGCGGACCACCTACCCGTAGGTGCCAATTCATTCGCGCATTAATGGTGATGCACGGCACCGCGCCTCTAATGCGCGAATGAATTCGCACCTACAATCTCGGCATAGACGGAGGGGTTCCATGTTTCTCAACCACGACGGTGACTACGACAGCATCCGCGCAGCCTTCAGCTGGGAAGGCCGCGTGCCCGAGTATCTCAATCTCGCCCACGAGTGCTGCGAACGCTGGGCCGCGAACGATGGCCAGCGCCTGGCCATGATCTACGAGCATGCCGACCGCAGCGTCGAACGCTACACCTATGCCGAGCTCGATGAATACGCGAGCCGCTTCGCCAACGTCCTGAAAGCGCGCGGGCTCGCACGCGGCGAACGTGTGGCGGTGCTGCTATCGCAACATCCCGAAAACGCCCTCACCCATCTCGCCGCGTGGAAACTCGGCCTGGTCACGAGCCCGACCTCGGTGTTGTTTGGCACTGACGCACTGGCCTATCGCTTCAACGACAGCGGCGCGCGGGTGCTGGTCACCGACAGCGACAACCTTGACAAGGTGCGCGCGATTCGCGCGCTGTGCCCGGCGCTCGAATACGTGTTCCTGATCGATGACGCCGCCCATGACGCCGACAATTTCTGGCGCGCGCTGGAACACGCCTCACCCGATTGCCCGGCGCTGCAAACCCGTGCCGATGAGCCGGCCTGGATCAGCTACACCTCCGGCACCACCGGCGCGCCCAAGGGCGCATTACAACCTCATCGCTTGCTGCTCGGCATGCTGCCGAGTCTGGAATTCGTGTGGGACAGCTTTCCGCGCGATGGCGACGTGACCTGGTCGCCCGCCGACTGGTCGTGGATGGGCGGCTTCGCCGGCGTGATGCTGCCGAGCCTGTGGCACGGCTGTACCACGGTCGGCACGCCACTCGGCGGTTTCGATCCCGAGAACGCTTTCCGCATCCTGTCGGACCATGGCGTGACCTGCACCTTGCTGGTCCCGACCATGCTCAAACTCATGCGCCAGATCGAGAATCCGCGCGCACGTTACCCACTCAAAGTGCGGGTGGTGAAGTCCGGCGCCGAGGCGGTGGGAGCGGAATTGTTCGAATGGGCCGAGCGTGAACTCGGCATACGCATCAACGAAGTTTTCGGTCAGACCGAATGCATGGAGCCGCTTGGCAACAATGGTCGCGTGATGACCATCAAGCCCGGCTCCATCGGCCGCCCGCTACCGGGGCATGTGTGCGCCATCGTCGATGATGCCGGCCAGCCGCTGCCCGACGGAGAGGTCGGGCACATTGCCGTGAAGGCCCCGCATCCGGTGATGTTCCTGGGCTATCTAAACCGGCCCGATGCAAGCGCCGAAAAATATGTCGGCGGCTGGCTCCTGACGGGCGACACCGGGCTGCGCGATGCCGATGGCTATTACTGGTTCCGCGGCCGCGCCGATGACGTCATCACCTCGGCCGGCTACCGCATCGGCCCGACCGAGATTGAAGAGGCGCTGCTGCGACACCCGGCGGTGCAGAACGTGGCCGTCATCGGTGTACCCGACGCGGTGCGCACTGAAGTCATCAAGGCCTTCGTGGTGCTGGCACGAGGCTTCGACGCAAGCGATGCACTGGTAGCCGAACTGCAGGACTGCGTGCGCCAGCGCCTCGCACGCCACGAAGTGCCGCGCCTGATTGAATTCATGGACAGCCTGCCCATGACCACCACCCACAAGATCATGCGGCGCGAATTGCGGGAACGGGAGAAGCAGCGGGCGGGTGGCGGTTAATCCTGAAATTGCGAATTCGTTCGCACCTTCAATGGCGCGGCTGTGCGCTTCGCCGCGTCTGTGGATGTGCGAACGAATTCGCACCTACACGAGATGCAGGATCGTCCGCCACTCCGCCTCAGTGATCGGCATCACCGACAATCTTCCCTGGCGCAGCAGCACGCAGTCTTGCAGCGCGGGCGTGGCCTTGAGAGTGGCGAGGGTGACTGGCTTCGCCAGGGCTTTTGCGGCACTCACCTTCACCGCCACGAAGCGGCCGCTGTCGTCCTTGGCATCGGCGAAAGCTTCAGCAATCACCGTCGCGATGCCGACGATGCTTTTCTCCTTGCCGGTGTGATAGATGAAGGCCTGGTCGCCCTTGCGCATCGCACGCAGGTAGGCAGCGGCCTGGTGATTGCGAATGCCGTCCCACACTTCGCCTGGCGCGCCGCAGGCCTCGAGCGCGGCCCATGAAAATTCCTCGGGCTCGGTCTTCAGCAGCCAGCAGGCCATGGCTTACCCCACGCGGTGAATGAATGGCTGGATTGTCGCGCGACGGCGCGGTCAGGCAAAGCGCGACTGCATCAAAACCCGCGCCGCGCGCTCAATGCGAAGTGGATGCCTTGATCCTGGACGTCCTGCTCTTCGCTCGCCTTGAAATGGCGTCGCGCCGCGCCCCAGTAAAGCTCGGCGCGTACTTCACGACTCGCGTCCCAGCGCAGGCCGGGACCGGCAGCAAGCAAGGTACGCGGTGTGTCGCCGCTGTCGTGCTCATTCCAGGCGCGACCCGCATCGATGAAGGCCACCAGCGACAGTTGTCCATCGTTGTCGCGCAGCGACACCCCCGGCACGATTATCTTCACCAGCGGCAGGCGATATTCGAGCGACGCCGCCCAGCCGTTGTCCTTCACCACCCGCGAGCGACGATAGCCGCGCACCGAGCCCGTGCCACCGATGGCGAATTTCTCCATCGACAGCAACGGTTCGGCAGCGTCCTGCCAATCGCCGCGCAGCGCCACGCTGCCGGCGCGCGGGCCGAAGGTGTGCAGCCATTGCGCCTGCAGCAGGCTGGCGTGAAAGCTCGAATCCGGCTGGCCGTCGAAATGCTCGGTGCCGCCCAAACCACGCAAGCCCAGGCTCCACGTATAGCGCACGCTCAGCACATCGGCGCGGCGCCGTTCCAGCCACGAAAGGCCGAAACGCGCCGCCTTCACATCGAGCCGGCCGTCATCGGCGCCGGGGCTGAAGGAATGGGGCTCGCCGCGCAGAAAGCTCACGCTCTGGCGATTGGTGAAGCGCAGGCTCGCCGCCACCTGCCGCGCGCTGCTGCGCCACAGCGCCTGGCTTACACCAAGTTCGGCGGCCCGTGCATGGGTTTCGGCATCGAGCACCGCGAACTGCTCTTCCACCAGCTCTGAGCGAAAGCGCCCGTAACGCGCGGCGAGTTCCGTGCCGAGACTGTTGAGCGGGGCGCGCACACGCACATCGAAATCGCGCAGGCCGGCGGCCTGGCCGAGACTCACATTGATTTCGTCGCCGCGGCCGAACAGATTGCGCACACCGCTCTCGACCGCGCCGCGCACGCCGCCGGCGGTCGGCGAGCGATCGTCGGCCACGCGCAGACCGGCGCTGAACTGCGGTCCTTCGTCGACCGTGATCGAAAGTACATGCCTGCCGGGCGCGCTGCCGGCCTTGAATTCGGCCTTGAGATCTTCCACCACCTGCTCGAGCAGCAACAGGCGCAAGTTGTCGTTCAAGCGGTCGACATTGAGCGGCGCGCCGAGACCGGCCCCTATGCGTGTGCGCAGATAGTCGGCGCTGACGCGCCTGGCGCCATTGATTTCAATGCGCTCGATACCGCTCTCCATGATGTCGATGCGCAGCACGCCGCTGTCGATGTCCTGGTTGGGGATGGTGGCGCGCGAGGTGCGGAAGCCGGCGCCGGCATACACTTCGTCGATGCGTTTGCGCAGGGCCTGCAGATCGTCATCGCTGATGGCGCGCCCGACATAGTCGACCGCGATTGCATCGAGCATGGATGAAGTGATCGCGGTGTTGCCGCTGATGACGATGCGCGCGAAGGTGGCGGTGGCCGCGGCAGGGGTGGCTGGCTCCACCTGCGCGAACGCCGGGGCTGACAACACCACCGTCAGCAAGAGAGCGAGCTTCGGCGCGCATTTCATGTGAGTCGGGGCCTCGATGCCCATGCATGGGTCAGGCCCGGGTTTCGGGGCCGTCAGGCATGGTACGAAGCTAAGCGCAGGCGTAACTATCCCGTTCTTGCTGTGACGCGTCCGCGCCACGCTCGTGGGTGCTTGATCAGTGGAGGAGATCGGCCGCCCACATCGGCTCTGACAACAACGAGAACTGCTCGCGCAGTTCCAGCACATGTCGTTCCCAGTAAGCCTGGGTGTTGAACCACGGGAAGGCGTGCGGAAAGGCCGGATCATCCCAGCGTCGCGCCAGCCATGCGGCGTAATGCAGCATGCGCAGCGTGCGCAAGGGTTCGACCAGCGACAGCTCTCTGAGATCGAAATCACCGAACTCGTGATAGCCCTCGAGGATCGCCGCCAGTTGACTGCGCTGCTCTTCGGGATGCCCCGACAGCAGCATCCATAGATCCTGCACCGCCGGCGCCATGCGCGCATCGTCGAAGTCGACGAAGTTCGGCGCGTCGTCGCGCCACAGCACGTTGCCGCCGTGACAGTCGCCGTGCACACGCAGCCAGCGCACGCCCTCGCATTGCGCGAAGCGCTCGCTGCACAGACGCAGCAGATCGTCCGCCAGGCTCGTATAGGCCAGGCGCAGATCGGACGGCAGACAATGGGCCTTCACATACTCCACGCTCTCGATGCCGAAAGTCTGCACATCGATGGCCGGCCGATGGCGAAACGGGCGACCCGCGCCCACCGTGTGCATGCGTGCCAGCATGCGACCCATGGTGGTCAGCGCACCGCGCTGATCGAAATCCGGCGCGCGGCCGCCGCGGCGCGGAAACAGCGCCAGCCGATGATCGCCCAAGTGATGCAGACTGTGGCGCGCATCCTGGCCCAAGGGCGCCACCACCGGCAGCCCCTGGCGCGCAAGGTCGAACGTGAACTCATGCTCTTCGCGTATCGCCGCATCGCTCCAGCGTTGCGGCCGATAGAACTTCGCGATCAGGGGTTCGCCATCCTCAACCCCCACCTGGTAGACGCGGTTCTCGTAGCTGTTGAGCGCCAGCAGACGCCCGTCGGTGACATAGCCCTGCGCTTCCACCGCCGCCAGAATGAAATCCGGCGTCAGTGCCTCGAAGGGATGCAGAACGGTGGCGTTCAGGTGCGCAACTTGGCGGCCAGCGCCGCCACTTGATCGAGCACCGGCAATACCTGCTCACGGCTGTCGGAGGGCAGACCGTAGACCAGGTAGGAGTAGCCAGCGGCTATTTGCGCCCGTGCAAGGGCTTCATCGAGCGGCGCGTAGAAATAGGACAGCGTGATGTCTTCGAAGCGCCGCCCGCGTCGCGCGCAGGCTTCCTTCAAGCCGTCAATGGTGGCGCCGCCCTGGCGACCGCCTACCGGCAACCAGCCATCGGCATATTCGGCCACGCGGTCGGCAACGAATTTCGAATTGGCGCCCAACCAGATCGGTGGGCCGCCCTTCTGCACGGGTTTGGGATAGGACCACAGCTTGTTGAAATCGACGAACTCGCCGTGGAATTCGGGCTCGTCTTCACTCCAGATGGTCTTCATGGCAAGGATGCGCTCGCGCACCACGCGCCAACGCTTGTCGAACTCGACGCCATGGTTCTCAATTTCAGGTCTGTTCCAGCCGGCGCCCACGCCAAAGATGAAGCGGCCGTTGGACAGGCTGTCGACGGTCGCCACTTCCTTGGCGAGCGAAATCGGATGGCGCTGCGAGACCAGGCAGATGCCGGTGCCGAGGTCGATACGCTCGGTGACCGCGGCGGCCGCGCCCAGCACCACGAACGGATCGTAGGTGCGCAGATAAGGGGCCGGCAGCTTGCCGTCGGGAAAGAATGGCGAATGGGTGTCGAGCGGGATATGGGTGTGCTCGGGCACGAACAGACCGTCGAGGCCGCGCTCTTCAATCGCCCGCGCAAGCTCGGTCGGTTGAATGGATTGGTCGGTCGCGAACATGATGGCGCCGATGCGAAGCTTGTTCATTGCCGGGTCTCCTGCCGGGTTGCGCGGTCACGGCTCATGATAACGCCTCACCACTCCATCGTGCCGCGCTGACGCGTGGCCGAGAAGAATTGCCCGCTCGGTCCGTCATCCGGCAGGGTCGCGAGCCACACCGCGGTATCCGCGCCTTCGGCGACCGACAAGGGCGCGCCCTCGCCGCCCATGTCGGTGCGGCACCAGCCCGGCGAGGCCGAATTGACCTTGGCCGGGCTGTCCTTGAACTGTTTGGCGAACAGCGCCGTCAGCGCGTTCAAGGCAATCTTCGAGGCCTGGTAGGCCGGCCCCACCACCGCATACACATGAGACTCGGGATTGTTGATATGGGTCAGCGAGCCCATGTCGCTGCTGATGTTCACCACCCGCGCCGCCTGGCTGCGCGCCAGCAGTGGCGTGAATTCGCGCAGGATCTCGAAGGCGCCGAAGAAATTGGTGTCGAAGGTCGCGCGCATTTCCTGCACAGTGACGGCGCTCGGCTGCGTGCCCCAGGCTTCGACGAAGGTGCCGGCGTTGTTGACCAGCACGTCCAGCACTTCGACCTGCGCGGCGACGGTGCGCACCGCGGCGGCGATGCTGGCCGAATCCGCGGCGTCGATTTGCACCGCGCGCGCATCGATGCCGGCTTCACGCAGAGCGGCCGCGGCGGCCACCCCCAACTCGAGCTGGCGGCTGCCGATAAAGACCCGATGACCGAGGACGCCCAATTGACGGGCGATTTCGAAACCTAGGCCACGGTTGGCGCCGGTAATGAGTGCATTGCGAAGATGGGGCATGGTGCGGTCCGGGCTGTGCTTGAAAGAGCGCGATGTTAGAGCCCCTCCCGAAATTATTCACGCGCGCGTTGGCGGTCGGCGACGCCGCACTTGGCCATGGCGCGTCGGGCGTCGATAATCCAGCCCAGTTTTTTTGATCCAGGCTGGCTCAAGGGCCGCCCTCACAGTGGAGAACGTCGCGATGAAAAGGCATGTAAACGTACTCGGCGTCGGCATGACGCAGTTCAAGACCCCCAAGAACGCCGACCCTTACACGGTGATGGGACACGAAGCCGGGCAGCTGGCACTGGCCGATGCCGGTCTTGATTATCGCCACGTCGAGCAGGCCTATGTCGGCTACGTCTACGGTGATTCCACCGCCGGTCAGCGGGTGGTCTACGAACTCGGCATGACCGGCATCCCGGTATTCAACGTCAACAACAATTGCGCCACCGGTTCGAGCGCCCTCTACCTCGCGCGCCAGGCCGTCGAATCGGGCATGGTCGAATGCGCCATTGCGCTCGGCTTCGAACAGATGCAGCCCGGCGCACTGGTCAATATCTACAATGATCGCCCCTCGCCGCTCGGCAAGTTCATCGATTTGGCCAAGAACAAAAGTGGCGACAGCGAGGTGCCCATGGCGCCGTTGCTGTTCGGCGGCGCGGGCCGCGAATACATGGAGAAATACGGCTGCAAGCCCGAGACCTTCGGTCGCATCACGGTCAAGGCGCGCAAGCATGCGCAGAACAACCCCAAGGCCGTGTTCCGCGACCTGGTGACGCTCGAGCAGGTCATGCAGAGCCCGAGCATCTGCGACCCGGTCACTCGCTTCCAATGCTGCCCGCCGACCTGCGGCGCGGCGGCCGCCATCCTGTGCTCCGATGAGTTCGCCAAGCGTCATGGCTTGAAACCGCGCGTGCGTATCGCCTCGCAGGCCATGACCACCGACACCGCCTCGACTTTCGGCGACAGCCTGATCAGCACGGTCGGCTTCGACATGTCGCGCGCCGCCGCCCAGAAAGTCTATGAAGACGCCGGCATCGGTCCGGAAGACGTCAAGGTGGTCGAACTCCACGACTGCTTCAGCACCAATGAAGTCTTGACCTACGAAGCCCTCGGCCTGACCGCGCCCGGCACCGCCGAACGCATGATTGAAGACGGCGACAACACCTACGGGGGCAAGTACGTGGTCAATCCCTCGGGCGGCCTCATTTCCAAGGGCCATCCGCTCGGCGCCACCGGCCTCGCGCAATGCGCGGAGCTCAACTGGCATCTGCGCGACGAAGCCGGCGCGCGCCAGGTCGAAGGCGCGCGCATCGCGCTCCAACACAACATCGGCCTCGGTGGATGCTGCGTGGTGACGCTCTACGAACGGACCCACTGAGCGCAAAGCTTCAAGGACGACCCGACATGAATCATCCCGCCACGGCGATGCTGGGACTCGGTCGCATGGGCAGCGCGCTGGCCGGCGCGCTGGCCGATGCCGGCGTGCCTTTGACGGTGTGGAATCGCACGCCGGCCCGCGCCTATGCCTTGGAAGGGCGGGCACGCATCGCGCGCAGCGCGGCCGACGCCTGCGCCAATGCCGAACTCGTGGTGCTGTCGCTCAGTGACTACAGCGCTGGCATCGAAGTCATGGATGAAGTGGCCGAGCACATCGAACTCGCCGACAAGACCCTGGTGCAGTTGACCAGCGGCTCGCCGGCCGATGCGCGCACCATGGACGCGTGGGCCGGCATGCACGGCATGCATTATCTCGACGCCGCCATCGTCGCCTACCCCAATGGCGTCGGCACCGCGCAGGCGGTGTTGTTTTATGCCGGCGACGAGGCACGCTACGAGCGCTACCGGCCGACCTTGGCCACTCTCGGTGGCGTCAACCAGTTCGTTGGCGAAGCCATCGGCGCGGCAGCGACGCTCGACTGCGCGGTGCTCGAGTATTACTACGGCGCCACGCTCTCCATGCTGCACGGCGCGGCGCTGTGTGAATCCGAACAGCTGCCCTTGAATCTCTATTTCCAGACAGTCAAGGCGGTCGCGCCGCTGCTCAATGCCACCGCCGACAGCGCGCGCAGCATGATCGACCGGGAACTCTACAGTGGCATCGACTGCGCGCTCAGCACCCACCTCGCGGCGCTGCGCCATATCCAACGCCTGAGTCACGACAACGAGGTCGACACGCGACTGCCCGATGTCTTGATGGCCGCCTACAAGAAGGCCGTCGCGGCCGGCCACGGTGACGACGAGATAGCGGCGGTATTCGAAGTGTTACGCAGGTCGGGCGACTGACTCACCCTCACCAGGAATGCATGGAACGCACGATGCCGCTTGATATGAATGCCCACGCAGCACATCGCGGGATTGACGATCCGACGCTCGCGCTCGGCATCTTCAACGCCTGGGTGACACCGATATGCGTTCTCGACGAGCGTGGCGACATCCTTGCCACCAATGCCGCGTGGCGCGACGCCGCCACCTCCCGCGGCGCCCTCCTGGAACGCACCTGCAAAGGCATCAATTATCTCGCCATCTGCGAGCAGCACGCACGCGACGCCAGCGACGACCCGGCCGCCATCAGCTTCCTGCTGCAACTGCGCGCAGTGCTGGCGGGCGAACTCGCGCGATTCGAAGTGCAATATCCGTGCGATTCGCCGCACGAACGACGCTGGTTCGATGGGCGGGTGCGCACTTTCGACGTCGACGGCGTACGCCGCGTGGCGGTCATCCACATCGACATCACCGCCTTGAAGCGCGCCGAGCTGCGCGCCGCCAGCCAGGCCAGGATCACCTCGATGCTGGCCAGCCGCGCTTCGCTGCACGAAGTGTTGACTGCCATCGTCGGCAGTCTCGAGGAAGAGAATCCGGCGATGCGCAGTTCCGTCATGCTGCTCGACGAAAGCGGCCAACGCCTCGCGCACGGCGCGGCGCCGTCCTTGCCCGCGCCCTATGTGCGCGCCATCAACGGCCTGCCCATCGGCCCCAACGTCGGCTCCTGCGGCACCGCCGCCTTCAGCGGCGAACGGGTGGTGGTGACCGACATCGCCTCCGATACGCGGTGGGCGAATTATCGTGACATCGCGCTGGCCGCCGGCCTCAACGCCTGCTGGTCCGAACCGATACGCGACGGCGCCGGCCAATTGCTCGGCACTTTCGGCATCTATCCGCGTGCACCCCACGCGCCCAATGATGACGACATCGCGACCATCACCAACGCCGCGCGCTTCGCCGCGGTCGCGATCACCCGCCAACGCAACGAGGCCGCGCTCTATGAAAGCGAGGCGCGCTTCACCCAGGCCTTCGAGCACAGTTCGGTGGGGGTGGGCTTCATCGATTCGGATGGCCGGATGTTCAAGGTCAATCGCGCGATGTGCGACATCCTTGGCTACCACTCCGACGAACTGGTCGGTCAGAACTACAACGATCTGACCCACGTCGATGATCGCGAGCGCAGCGATGCCTATGTCGCGCGCCTCAAGCGCGGCGAGATTGAAAGCTTCCAGCATGAGAAGCGCTACATCCACAAAAGCGGTCGCACGGTGTGGGCGATCTTGAGCGTGTCCATGGTGCGCGGCGAGCGTGGCCAGCCGATGTACGCGGTCGCGCAGGTGCTGGACATCTCGGCCATGCGCCTGGCCGAGGACGAACGCAATCTGATCTTCGACTACTCGCTCGACCTGCTGTGCCTGGCCGGCATCGACGGCGCATTCAAACAGCTCAACCCGGCCTGGTCACGGGTGCTGGGCTGGGAGCGCAGCGAACTGCTGGGCCGTCCCTACCTCGAGCTGGTTCATCCTGAAGACCTGGTCGCGACCCTCGCCGCCGGCGAACGTCTGCGCAGCGGCGTGCCGGTCATCGAGTTCGAAAACCGCTATCGCGGCAAGAACGGCAGCTATCGCCTGTTGTCATGGAATTCGTTTCCACTGCCGGATGCGGGGGTGACGCTGGCGGTGGTGCGGGATGTCACGGCGCGTAACGCCGCGGAGCGCGAGCGACGCGAAATCGAAGAGCGCCTGCGTGAGAGCCAGAAAATGGAATCGCTCGGCGCGCTGGCCGGCGGCATCGCCCACGACTTCAACAACATCCTGGCCGTGATCCTGGGCAACGTCAGCCTTGCCGAGCGCGCCCTGGAACGCGGCGTCGCGGTCGGTGACAAACTCAAGCAGATCGAAATCGCCGGCCAGCGCGCGGTCGACCTGGTTCAGCAGATCATGGCCTTCAGTCGCCGCCAGCCGCAGCAGCTGCGGGTGCTGTCACTGGCCGACGTGCTGCGCGAAACCATGATGCTGTTGCGCGCCACCATCCCCGCCGGCATCGCCATCGACACCAGCATCGCCGAGCGCGTGCCGACGGTGCTGGCGGACTCGACGCAGATGCACCAGGTGCTGATGAATCTGTGCACCAACGCCTGGCATGCGCTCAAACAAGTGAACGAACGACGCGGACGCATCGCCGTTGCCCTGTCCGTGTACGACGGCCGCAACGGGCCGCCGCCGGGTCTACGCGCCGCCATCGGCGACGGTCCGCTGGTGTGCCTCTGCGTCGCGGATAACGGCATCGGCATGGACAGCGCCACGCTCGCGCGCGTGTTTGAACCATTTTTCACCACCCGCGCGCCGGGCGATGGCACCGGTCTCGGCCTGTCGGTCGTGCATGGCATCATCACCGCCCATCACGGCGCCATCGCGGTCGATTCAGTGCCTGGCAGCGGCACCACGTTCCGCATCTACCTGCCGGCGAGCGGCGAAGCGCTGGACCAGCCTGCCGCGACCGCGGCCATCGAAGCGCCCAAGGAAGGTCCGCCCCGTCGCGTGCTGTACATCGACGACGAAGCACAACTGGTGAGATTGGCCAGCGAGTTGCTCGCGCTCGACGGCGTGGAAGTGGTGGGTCATGTCGATGCTGAAGCGGCGCTGGCCGCCCTCGGTCGCGATACGCAGGGCTTTGATCTCGTGATCAGCGACTTCAACATGCCGAAGATGTCGGGGCTCGACGTGGCACGCGCAGTGAATGCGCTGCGCGCCGCACTGCCGGTGGTGATTGCGTCGGGCTACATCACGCCGCAGTTGCAGAGCGAGGCTGCCCACTGCGGCGTGCGCCAACTGCTGCACAAGCCGGATATTTCGACGCGCCTGCGCGCGGTGGTGCGTGAGGTGCTGGAGGCTGGCGCCTGAGGGCTGCGCGCAGCCCTCGATTGCTTCAGCCTGTCAGCCTTCAACTCTCGCGATAGACCTCCGCGCCCTGCGCGCGGAATTCCTGGGCCTTGTCCTGCATGCCCTTCTCGAGTGTCGCGTCCGACGCCGTCACGCCCTGCGCGGCGGCGTAGTCACGCACTTCCTGGGTGATCTGCATGGAGCAGAACTTCGGCCCGCACATCGAACAGAAATGCGCGAGCTTGTGACCTTCCTTGGGCAAGGTCTGATCGTGGAACTCGCGCGCGCGGTCCGGATCGAGACTCAGGTTGAACTGATCTTCCCAGCGGAATTCGAAGCGCGCTTTCGACAGCGCGTTGTCACGAATCTGCGCGCCGGGATGGCCCTTGGCGAGATCGGCCGCGTGGGCGGCAATCTTGTAGGTGATGATGCCTTCCTTGACGTCGTTCTTGTCGGGCAGGCCCAAGTGCTCCTTGGGCGTCACGTAGCACAGCATGGCGGTGCCGAACCAGCCAATCATCGCAGCGCCAATCGCGGAGGTGATGTGGTCGTAGCCGGGCGCGATGTCGGTGGTCAGCGGCCCGAGCGTGTAGAACGGCGCTTCGCCGCACACCTCGAGCTGCTTGTCCATGTTCTCCTTGATCATGTGCATGGGCACATGGCCCGGGCCTTCGATCATCACCTGCACGTCGTGCTGCCAGGCAATCTTGGTCAATTCGCCGAGCGTTTCGAGTTCACCGAACTGCGCGGCGTCATTGGCATCGGCGATGCTGCCCGGGCGCAGGCCATCGCCGAGCGAGAAGGCCACGTCGTATGCCTTCATGATCTCGCAGATTTACTCGAAGTGT
>JADLGE010000090.1 GCA_020849475.1 Gammaproteobacteria bacterium | reverse complement strand
GATGGCCTGCCAGCGTGCGGTGATTTCGCTGAGCGCTTCATCCCAACTGATGCGCGTGAACTCACCGCTGCCTTTCGCCCCACTGCGCTTCAAGGGATGCAGCAGACGGTCGGGATGGTAGTGGCGCTTCTCGTAGTCCTTGAGCTTCACGCACAGGCCGCCGCGCGTCATCGGGTGCTCGGCATTGCCGCGCACGCCGACCAGGCGGCCGGCCTCGACTTCGAACACCATCGCACAAGTATCGGGACAATCGTGGGGACAGGCGCCACGGTGAAGACTGCGGGGCTGTGTGCTCATGGACCGGGACCTGCGCGTTGACGAGGGCCTGCGAATCTAGCAGATGGTTGGCGGTGCGCCCATCGCGGGCCGGCAAGCTCTATTCAAGCGCAGTGCAACATCGCGTACGCACCGCAGCGCCCGCGTCGAGATGGCGATTGAAAGCTGGCACTGGCCTGCGTGCCGTGGTATTCAAAGGCCATATGAAGAAGGCGGGCTTTGCGTTGCGCGCCTTCAGCGTTGTCACGACACCGGACTGCCGGAACGGCACGCCGAAGTTTCAGGTCTATAGCCCGGTGCCATGCCTGGACATGGCGAATGCTCGGCTTGCCCTGAATGTCCACTAGCTAGAACGTGTTTTCGACCATGACCCTGCCCACTTACATCACCCCCGAAACCATCGCCGCGACCATCTTCGGCATCGCGGTCATCCATACCTTCTCCACCAAGTTCTTCGCGCATCTCGCCACGCTGCAGCCCAACCACGCGGGCTTCTGGCATCTGCTCGGCGAAGTGGAAGTGGTGTTCGGCTTCTGGTCGCTGGTGATGGTGGTGGCGCTGCTGCTGCTGACCGGCCGCCACGAGACGGTCCACTATGTCGAGTCACGCAACTTCACCGAACCGATGTTCGTGTTCGTGATCATGGTGATCTCGGCCAGCAAGCCCATCCTGAACAGCGTGATTGGCGCCGTGCACGCCATCGCCTCGCTGATACCGGTGCGGCGCGAGCTGTCAGTGTTCTTCCTGTGCATGTCGCTGGTGCCGCTGCTCGGCTCGCTGATCACCGAGCCGGCCGCCATGACCCTCGCCGCCTTGATGCTGAAGGACTGCTATTTCCGCCGCGAACTCTCCACCGAACTCAAGTACGCGACCCTCGGCAGCCTGTTCGTGAATGTCTCCATCGGCGGCACGCTCACCAGCTTTGCCGCACCGCCGGTGCTGATGGTGGCGCAGAAGTGGGGCTGGGATTCGGCCTTCGTGTTTACCCATTTCGGCTGGAAGGCCACGCTGGCGGTGTTCGCCACCGCCTTCATCGTGACCTTCCGCTTTCGCTCGGAGCTGCTCGACAAGGGTTGCTTTGACGGCGCCTGCTCGAAGATAGACACGCCCAAGAGCGTGGCGCTGGTGCACATGATCTTTCTGGCAAGCGTGGTGGTGTTTGCCCATCACGCCGCAATCTTCATGGGCCTGTTCCTGTTCTTCCTCGGCTACACCGAGGCCTACAGCAAATACCAGGACCGCCTGATCCTGCGCGAGGGCCTGATGGTGGCGTTCTTCCTCGGCGGCCTCGTGGTGCTGGGCGGTTTGCAAAGCTGGTGGCTGCAAAGCGCCCTGACTGGCGTCGAACCCAAGGTGCTTTACTACCTCGCCACCGCGCTGACGGCCATCACCGACAACGCCGCGCTGACCTATCTCGCCTCGCTGGTGGAAGGCGTGTCGCCCGCCTATCAGTACGCGGTGGTGGCCGGCGCCGTGACCGGCGGCGGTCTGACCATCATCGCCAACGCGCCCAACCCGGCAGGCGTCGCGATTCTGAAAACGCATTTCACCGACGAGACCATCAGTCCCACCGCCCTGCTGCTGTCGGCCACGCCACCGACCCTCCTCGCGATCCTCGCATTCCAGTTGCTGTAGGGCGGCGCGGCCGGCGCTAGTGCGCGTCGGCTGCGATGCGGAGTGCGGCTTGGCGAGCCGCTATGTAGTGCTCTATATTCCGATTCCTCCACCACCCGCCGTCGACTAGCCCATGCGCGCCATCTTCGCTTCGATGTTTCGCACCGCGCGCAAGGCCTGCCTGCCGACCCTGCTGCTGCTGGCTGCCGCGGCTGCCCACGCCGACGAGATCACCGTGTCGGCCGCCGCCAGCCTGAGCAATGCCTTTCGCGACATCGCGGCCGCGTTCCAGGCCGAACACCCGGATGTCGAAGTGCTGCTCAATTTCGCGCCCTCCGACGCGCTCCTGCAACAGCTGGGCGCCGGCGCGCCCATCGATGTGCTGGCCACCGCCGATGAGGAGACCATGGACAAGGCCGCGCAGCGCAAGCTCATCACACCCGCCACGCGCCGCAACTTCGCCGGCAACACCTTGGCGGTGGTCACGCCCGCCGACAGCGGGCTCACGCTCACCAAGCTTTCGGATCTGACCCAGGGCGCCGTCAAACGCATCGCGATCGGCAATCCCGCCGGCGTGCCGGCCGGCCGCTACGCGCAGGGCGCCTTGAGCCAGGCCGGTGTGTGGCCCTTGCCGGAAGGCCGCGCGGTCTACGCGCAATCGGTGCGTCAGGCGCTCGACTACGTGGCGCGCGGTGAAGTCGAAGCGGGTCTGGTCTATGCGACTGACGCGCTTATGCATGCCGACAAGGTCAAGCTCGCGTTCGAATGCGCGACCGAGCACCCCATCGTCTATCCCATGGCCGTCACCAGCGACAGTCACCATGCCGAGACTGCCGCCGCGTTCGTGGCCTTCGTCGCCGCGCCGGCCGGCCAGGCCGTGCTGGCGCGCTTCGGATTCAAAGCGCCGTGAATCCGCTGGAGGCCGCCTGGCCCGCCTTGCTGTTGTCCTTGAAGGTCGCGAGCTGGGCGACCTTCATCAACGGCGTGCTGGGCGTGGCGGTCGGCTTCATGCTGGCGCGGGCGCGCTTCGCCGGCCGCGAACTGCTCGACAGCGTGTTGACCCTGCCGCTGGTGCTGCCACCGACCGTGCTCGGTTATTACCTGTTGGTCGTGATCGGCAAGCACGGCGTGGTCGGCGCGTGGCTCCATGCCCATTTCGGTGTGTCGCTGATCTTCACCTGGCAGGGCGCGGTGCTGGCCTCGACCCTGGTGTCTTTTCCGCTGGTGTTGAAGTCGGCGCGTGCAGCCTTCGAAGGCGTCGAAGCGCAGTTTGAAAACGCCGCGCGGGTGCTGGGCCTGAACGAATGGGCGGTGTTCCTGCGCGTGACCTTGCCGCTCGCGTGGCGCGGCATCCTGGCCGGCCTGCTGCTGACCTTCGCGCGCGCGCTCGGTGAATTCGGCGCGACCTTGATGGTGGCCGGCAGCATCCCCGGCCGCACCCAGACTTTGTCCGTGGCGGTGTATGAAGCCGTGCAGGCCGGCCAGGACGCCACCGCCAATCTGCTGGTCGCCATCACCTCGATTGCCTGCATGGTGGTGCTGCTGGCGGTCAGTCGCCTCGCGCCCGGCCGCGTCGCGCCGCGCGCGGTGTGAGGCCATGAGTTTCACGGTCGACATCGAGAAAAGCGTGGGCGGCAAGGCGCGCCGCTTCACGCTCAAGGCCAGCTTCAGCACCGATGCGCAGCGCACCGTGATCTACGGCCCGTCGGGCGCCGGTAAATCCATGTTGCTGCAGATTCTGGCCGGCCTGCTCACGCCCGACTATGGACGCGTGACCTTTGGCGATGAACGCATCTTCGACAGCCGCGACAACATCAACCGGCCAGCGCGCATGCGCCGCTTCGGCTATCTGTTCCAGGACTACGCGCTGTTTCCACAGCTCTCCGTGCGCCAGAACGTGGCCTTTGCCCTCAGCGAAGGCTGGCGCAATCCGACGCCGAAAGTGCGCGATGCCGAAGTCGACCGATGGCTGACGACCTTCGAACTCGAGGCCGTCGCCCATCAGCGCCCGCATGAATTGTCGGGGGGGCAACGTCAGCGCACGGCGCTCGCCCGCGCGCTGGTCAATCAACCGCGCGCGCTGTTGCTGGACGAACCGTTTGCCGCGCTCGATCCGGAACTGCGCGCGCGCATGCGCCACGAGATGGACCAGTTGCTGAACGAAGTCGGCATTCCGATGGTGATGATCACCCACGACCCGGAAGACCTCGCCTACTTCGGCGCCGCCAGCATTCATCTGCGCGACGGTGCGATCAGCGACGCGCCCTCGCCCATCGTCACCCAGCACGCGCCGCGCCTGGCGGTCGTACGGGCGCCAACGGAATGAGCGAGCACACGCCGCCGGATCTCGAAGTCGCGGCCGATCTGTGGCTGTCGCTCGGCGGCCAGAACATCGCGAGTGCGCGACGCCTGGCCTTGCTCGCCGCCATCGCGCGCGAAGGCTCTATCACGCAGGCCGCCAAGGCCGCCGGGCTTTCCTACAAGGGCGCGTGGGATGCCATCGAGCAGATGAGCAACCTCGCCGGCGAGGCGCTGGTCACACGCACGGTCGGCGGCAAGGGCGGTGGCCAGACGCTGCTGACGGCGCGTGGCCAACGGCTGGTCGATAACTTCGCCGACATCCAACGCGAACACGCACGCTTCATGGAACGCCTGAACCGGCACGCGCGCGGCTTTCGCGAAGATTTTGCCCTCGTCGAGAACGCCGCCATGAAAACCAGCGCCCGTAATCAATTCGCCGGCACCGTCGAAACGGTGCGGCACGGCGCAGTGAACGATGAAGTGACCGTGCAAGTGATCGGCGGACAACGCATCGTCGCCACCATCACCTGCGACAGCCGCGAGAGCCTCGGCCTCGAAGTCGGCACGCGCGCGATTGCGCTGGTGAAGTCGTCGTCCATCATCATCATGCGGCCCGATCCTGCCACCCGCCTGTCGGCGCGCAATCAACTCGCGGGCGTGGTCAGTCGCCTGCTGCCAGGCGCGGTCAACTGCGAGGTGGTGCTCGATCTCAGCGGTGGCGGCAGCATCGCCGCCATCGTCAGCAACGACAGTGTGCAACAGCTCGATCTGGCGCTCCATGTCGACGCGGTGGCGGTATTCAAAGCCTCGAGCGTGCTGCTCGGCGTCGCGGCGTGACGACACGCGCTCAGTAACGTCCGATTGCCAAGGCCCGGAGTAGCCGCCGACAATTCGCTACAGTTCGACCCTTGCCAAAATTCGAAAGCGAGTCCGTCATGCACCACATCACCCATTGGATAGACGGTCGCCACTGGCAGGGCCAGGCGGCACGCCAAGGCCAGGTGTTCAATCCCGCCACTGGCGTGCAAAGCGCGGTGGTCGATTTCGCCGACACGGCGGTGGTCGATGCCGCCGTCGATGCGGCGAGCCGCGCCTTCGACCGTTGGCGTCATGCCTCGCTCGCGCAGCGCAGCCAGGTGTTGTTCGCGTTCCGGCATCTCGTCCACACCCATCGCGACGAACTCGCCGCCATCATCACCGCAGAACACGGCAAGGTGTTGCCTGATGCCTTGGGTGAAGTGACGCGCGGCCTCGAGGTGGTGGAATTCGCCTGCGGCATTCCGCAACTCTTGAAAGGCGGCTATTCGGAAGCGGCGTCGTCGGGCGTCGACGTCTATTCCATCCGCCAGCCGCTCGGCGTGTGCGGCATCATTTCGCCGTTCAATTTCCCGGTGATGGTGCCCATGTGGTTCTTCCCCATCGCCATCGCCTGCGGCAATGCCGTGATCGTCAAACCCAGCGAGAAAGACCCTTCGGTCAGCCTGCGCGTGGCTGAACTGTGGAAAGAAGCAGGACTGCCGGACGGCGTGTTCAATGTCGTCAACGGTGACAAGCCGGCCGTCGACCGATTGCTCGCACATCCGCGCGTGAAGGCGCTGTCCTTCGTCGGTTCGACCGCGATTGCGAAAAGCATTTATGAGACCGGCGCGCGCCACGGCAAGCGTGTGCAGGCCCTGGGCGGCGCCAAGAATCACATGGTGGTATTGCCCGACGCCGATATTGAACTCGCGGCCGACGCCGCCATCAACGCCGCCTTCGGCTCGGCGGGCGAACGCTGCATGGCGATCTCGGCCTTGATAGCCGTCGAGCCGGTAGCCGATGTCTTGATTGCCGCCATCACGCAACGCATGGCGAAACTCCGCACCGGTGACGGCACGCGCGCCGTCGACATGGGACCGCTCGTCACCTGCGCCCATCGCGACAAGGTGGCGGGCTATATCGAGGCTGGTGTGCGTGAAGGCGCGACGCTGGTGGTCGACGGTCGTGGTATCAGCGTCGACGGCGCAGCCGAGGGTTTCTGGCTGGGGCCGACCCTGTTCGACCAGGTCACGCCGAACATGAGCATCTACCGCGATGAAATCTTCGGGCCGGTGCTGTGCGTGACGCGCGTGCCGTCCTACACCGAAGCGCTGCGCCTGGTGAACGAACACGAATACGGCAACGGCACGGCTATCTTCACCCGCGACGGTGGCGCCGCGCGGCGCTTCCAGCATGAAGTCGAAGTCGGCATGGTCGGCATCAACGTGCCGATACCGGTGCCGGTCGCCTATTACTCGTTTGGTGGCTGGAAGGCTTCGTTGTTCGGCGACAGCCATGCCCACGGCAGCGAGGGCGTGCATTTCTTCACACGCGGCAAGGTGGTGACGAGCCGCTGGCCGGATCCGAGCCAGGGCGGCATCAATCTCGGGTTTCCGCAGAATCGCTGATCAAGCTTGCAGGTGCGAATGAATTCGCACCTACAGGCTTAATCTTGCCACCGCCGCCTTCGCTTCCGCCGCCATCCCCACGCCACCCTGTTCGGCATGGGCGATGATCTGTGCGCGCATGCGCGGATCCCAGAAACGTTTGAGATGCGAGGTGATCACATCCACGGCGTTGTCGGGGTCGGCCACCTGGTTGGCGGCGATGTCGTTGATCATTTCGACCAGGCGTTCGATGTGCATGTCTTATTCGCTTCCGCCGTCGACGATGCGCGCGGCATGGGTGTAGATGACGAGATCGGGGCCGCGCACGAAGGCGGCGAGCGTGACTTGCGTGTCTTTCGCGAGACGCACGGCGCGCGCGGTCGGCGCTGACACGGCGGCCAGCACATCGATGCCGGCGAGCGCTGCCTTCATGACGATTTCATAGCTTGCGCGGCAGGTGACGAGCACGAAACCCGCGCCGAAACTGCCCTTGATGCGCGCGCCGATGAGTTTGTCGAGCGCATTGTGGCGACCAATGTCTTCGCGCACCGCCATCACCTCGCCATCGAGACTGACCCACGCGGCGGCATGCACCGCGCCGGTCATTTGATTGATGGGCTGACGCGCCGCCAGCGCCACGCTGGCCCGCGCGATCGCGGCGCGCGACACGCGTGTTGTGGTGGTGACCGGCGGCGGCGTGCGCAAGGCGTCTTCCACCATGCGCTTGCCGCACAGGCCACAGCCGGAGCGGCCGGCGATGGCGCGCTGACTGGCTGTCTCGGCGGCCTTGATGCGCGTGGCAATGGTGAGATCGAGTTCGATGCCGTCATCGAGCGCGCGCTGCTCGACCAGCAGCAACTCACGGGGCGTGGCTATCAAACCCTCGGTCAAGGCAAAGCCCACCGCGAAGTCATCGAGATCGGCCGGCGACATCAACATCACCGCATGGGGCTCGCCGTTGCATAGAACGGCAACCGGCGTTTCCTCGGCAAGTTGGTCGACCAAGGTTTCGCCCACGCCGCCACGCCAGCGCGTGACCGTCATGGCGGTAACGGGCGCCGGCGCCAACGGCGCCATGTCGTCAGCGGCTGAGGGTTGCGCGCTCATCCAGGAATTTCTTCTGCTCGTCGCTGAAGCGACGATAGCGCTCCTGCCAGGCGGACGGATGGGTGACCTTCACCACCTGCACCGCCGTCACCTTGTATTCCGGGCAATTGGTCGCCCAGTCGGAATGCTCGGTGGTGATGACATTGGCGCCCGATTCGGGGAAATGAAAGGTGGTGTAGACCACCCCCGGCTGCACCGCTTCGCTCACACGCGCGCGCAGCACCGTTTCACCGGCGCGGCTCTTGATACCGACCCAGTCGCCATCGACCACGCCGCGCGTCTCGGCGTCATGGGGATGAATTTCGAGACGGTCTTCCTCGTGCCACAGCGAATTGCTGGTGCGCCGCGTCTGCGCACCGACGTTGTACTGCGAAAGGATGCGGCCGGTGGTCAGGATCAAAGGATACTTGTCGTTGCTGCGCTCATGGGTCGGCACGTAAGGCGTCAACATGAAGCGGCCGAGTCCGCGCGTAAAGGTTTCCTCATGCATGGTCGGCGTACCTGTCGGTGTTTCGTCGTTGCACGGCCACTGGATGCTGCCGAGTTCGTCGATACGCGCGAAGCTGACGCCGGCAAAGCTCGGTGTCAGGCGTGCGATCTCGTCCATGATTTCGGACGGATGGGTGTAGTGCATCGCGTAGCCGAGCGCCGCCGACAGCGCCAGCGTCGCTTCCCAGTCGGCCTTGCCACCCAAGGGCGGCATGACCTTGCGCACGCGCGAGATGCGGCGCTCGGCATTGGTGAAGGTGCCGTCCTTCTCGAGGAATGACGAGCCCGGCAGGAACACATGGGCGAACTTGGCGGTTTCGTTCAGGAACAGGTCCTGCACGATGATGCATTCCATCGCCTCCAGCGCCGCCGTCACATGCTGGGTGTCGGGGTCGGACTGGGCGATGTCTTCACCTTGCACATAGAGTGCGCGGAAGCTGCCATCGAGCGCCGCCTCGAACATGTTGGGAATGCGCAGACCCGGCTCGGCGTCGAGATGCACGCCCCACGCCGCTTCGAAAAGAATGCGCGTGGCGCTGTCGGACACATGCCGATAGCCCGGGAATTCGTGCGGGAACGAACCCATGTCGCACGAACCCTGCACATTGTTCTGCCCGCGCAAGGGATTGACGCCCACCCCTTCGCGCCCGAGGTTGCCGGTGGCGAGCGCAAGATTGGCGATGCCCATCACGGTGGTCGAACCTTGGCTGTGCTCGGTCACGCCGAGGCCATAGTAGATGGCCGCGTTGCCGCCCGTCGCGTACAGGCGCGCCACCGCGCGCACGTCGGCGGCCGGCACACCGGTGACGGCCTCGGTCTGTTCCGGCGCGTGCTCGTCGCCGCTGATGAAGTGCTTCCATTTCTCGAACGCTGGCCCTTCGCAACGCTTGGCGACGAAGGCTTCGTCAACCAGTTTCTCGGTGACGATGACATGGGCGATGGCATTGACCAGCGCGACATTGGTGCCGGGTTTCAGCTTCAGATGATGAGCCGCCGCGACGTGCGGCATGCGCACGAGATCGATGCTGCGCGGGTCGATGACGATGAGCTTGGCGCCCGCGCGCAAACGTTGAATCATGCGCGAGGCGAACACCGGGTGGCCGTCGGTCGGGTTGGCGCCGATGACCATGATGACATCCGCCTGCTCGACCGAATCGAAAGCCTGCGTGCCGGCCGATTCACCGAGCGTCTGCTTCAAGCCGTAGCCGGTCGGCGAATGACACACGCGTGCGCAGGTGTCGACGTTGTTATTGCCAAACGCCGCGCGCACCAGTTTCTGCACGAGATAGGTTTCTTCGTTGGTGCAGCGTGACGAAGTGATGCCGCCGACCGCGTCCTTGCCGTACTTGGCCTGGATGCGCTTCAACTCGCTGGCCGCATGGGCAATGGCTTCTTCCCAGGACACTTCGCGCCACGGTTCGTGTATCGAGGCACGAATCATCGGTGAAGTGATGCGATCGGGGTGGGTGGCATAGCCAAACGCGAAACGACCCTTCACGCAGGAATGACCGCGATTGGCCTGGCCGTCCTGGCTGGGCACCATGCGGATGACTTCGGCGCCTTTCATCTCGGCGCGGAACGAACAGCCCACACCGCAGTAGGCGCAGGTCGTCACTACGCTGTGTTCGGGCTGGCCGCGCGCGATGATGGATTTCTCGCTGAGCGTGGCCGTCGGGCAGGCTTGCACGCAGGCGCCGCAGGACACGCAGTCGGACGCGAGGAAACTCTGCTCGACGCCGGCGCTGACATGCGAATCGAAACCGCGGCCGGCGATGGTCAGGGCGAAAGTGCCCTGCACGTCGGCACAGGCGCGCACGCAGCGTGAACACACGATGCATTTGCTGGCATCGAAGGTGAAGTAGGGATTGCTCTCGTCCTTGGGCAGACTGCAATGATTCTCACCGGCATAGCCGTAACGCACTTCGCGCAGGCCGACCGCGCCCGCCATGTCCTGCAGTTCGCAATGGCCGTTGGCCGGACAGGTCAGGCAATCGAGCGGATGATCGGAAATGTAGAGCTCCATGACGTTGCGCCTGAGCGTGGCGAGGCGGTCGTTCTGGGTCGTGACCTTCATGCCCGCCGCGGCCGGCGTGGTGCAGGAAGCCGGTGTGCCCTTCATGCCTTCGACCTCCACCAGGCACAGCCGGCAGGAGCCGAAAGGCTCGAGGCTGTCGGTCGCGCACAGTTTCGGCACGCCGATGCCGGCGAGCGCCGCCGCGCGCATCAGCGACGTGCCTTTCGGCACCGTCACGCTGTGGCCGTCGATGGTGAGGGTCACGAGTTCAGCGGCGTTGACCGCCGGTGTGCCGAGATCGCTTTCGTCTATGCATCGCATGGTGGTTGCTCCGTCTTCGCCTCAGGCCGCATCGCGCCCGGCGCGTACGAAATCGTCAGGAAAATGTTCCAGCGCCGACAGCACCGGGAACGGCGCCATGCCGCCCAGCGCGCACAGGGAAGCGCTGATCATGGTGTCGCACAGGTCATGCAGCGTGGCGAGATTCCGCGTGACCTCACGCCCGGCCATGATGTGCTCGATGAGTTCACGGCCACGCACCGAGCCGATGCGGCAGGGCGTGCACTTGCCGCAGCTTTCGACCGCGCAGAACTCCATCGCGAAGCGCGCCATCGCCGCCATGTCGACCGTGTCGTCGAACACCACCACGCCGCCGTGGCCGAGCATGGCCTTGCGCGCGGCGAAGGATTCGTAATCGAGCGGCGTATCGAAATGCGCGGGCGGCAGATAAGCGCCCAACGGGCCGCCGACCTGCGCGGTGCGCACTGGCCGTCCGCTGGCGCTGCCGCCGCCCCAGTCGAAGATCAACTCGCCCAGGGTCAGACCAAAGGCCTTTTCGATGAGCCCACCCTGTTTGACGTTGCCCGCCAGCTGGAAGGGCTGCGTGCCGCGCGAACGGCCGCGGCCGTACTCACCATAGAACTGCGCGCCCTTGGCGAGGATCACCGGCACGGTGGCGAGGGTCAGCACGTTGTTGACCACGGTCGGCTGGCCGAAAAGACCTTTGTGCGCCGGCAGCGGCGGCTTGAATCGGATCTGGCCGCGCTTGCCCTCAATGCTTTCAAGCAGTGAGGTTTCTTCGCCGCAGATGTAGGCGCCGGCGCCGCGCCGCACTTCGAGCGTGAAGGCGCGTCGGCTGCCGAGGATGTCGGCGCCCAGAAATCCACCCGCCGTCGCCACCTCGATGGCCGCGCGCATGGCGCGCTCGGCGTGGGGATATTCGCTGCGGATGTAGACATAGCCCTGCGTCGCGCCGACCGCGAGGCCGGCGATGGTCATGCCTTCGATGAGCAGCAGCGGGTCGCCTTCCATGAGCATGCGGTCGGCGAAGGTGCCGGAGTCGCCTTCGTCGGCATTGCACACGATGTATTTCTGCGTGCCGGCGGCTTCCGCCACGGTCTTCCACTTGATGCCGGTGGGAAAGGCCGCACCGCCGCGTCCGCGCAGGCCGCTGTCGGTGACGGCCTTGATGATGTCTGCGGGCGCCATGGCCAGCGCCGCGCGCAGGCCGCTGACACCGTCGTGCGCTTGATAGTCGCTGAGCGACAAGGGGTCGGTCACACCGACGCGCTGGAAAGTCAGACGTTCCTGGTTGCGCAGCCAGGCAAGATTTTCAGTTTCACCGAGCGCCAACGGATGCTGGCCGGCGTTTAGAAAATTCGCCTCGAAGAGCCCGGCCACATCGCGCGCCTTGACCGGCCCATAGGCATGACGGCGGCCCGCGACTTCGACTTCCACCAGGGGTTCGAGCCAGTACATGCCGCGCGAACCATTGCGCACGAGTTTGATGGCGGTGCCGCGCGCCTGCGCTTGCGCGACGATAGCCGTGGCCACCGCGTCGGCGCCGACCGCCAGCGCGCCGGCATCACCGGGCACGTAAATCGTGATGACACTCATGCCTTAAGCTCCGCTTCGCCGCGCGCCAGGGCCGTCAGTGTTTCGAGGTCGAGCCGGCCATGAAGTTCGCCGTCGAGCATGGCGGCCGGCGCGCAGGCGCAGGCGCCAAAGCAATAGGCCGCTTCGATGGCGATGCCGTCACGATTGACGTCTTCATCGGGCCCGAGACCGAGCCGTTTGCGTAAATCCGCTTCGAGCGCCGCGCCGCCCATGGACTGGCAGGCTTCGGCGCGACACAGGCGCAGCACGCGGCGTGCCGGCGGTGCGTGCTTGAAGTCGTGATAGAAGCTTATGACGCCGTGCACATCGGCACGGGACAGGTTGAAGTGCGAAGCGATGCTGTCGAGGGCGTCGTCGGGGATATACCCCAGCGCGTCCTGGATGGCGTGCAACACCGGCAGCAGGGCGCCTGGCGCGGCGCCGTGTTCGGCGAGCGCGCGGGTCGTGGCTTGCTGCCGTTCCGATAAGGTAACGGTCATGCTTACTCCAACGAACCCCATCGACGCCCGCGCCGTCCGACGGATTCAGATCATGTCGGTGAACGTCGAGCAGGCAAGGCGCCCATGGCCATACTCATGGCATGCCGCTGTCCGCCCCTCGAACCTTGGATAAATGATAGCACCGTAGCTGCGACAAATTCGCACATTTAAAGACGCGGCGTTACGGTTTCAATGTGCAAATGAATTCGCACCTGCCCCATACGTGTCCGCATGGGTGGGCCGGCCTACAGACGCTCGTCGTCCTCGGCGCGCCACGGTGGATTGACCAGCGCCACGAAGCGCAGGCGCGTGTTGCCGATGTTGTCTATCCATTGCTCGGCCTCGGCCGGAATGACGCAGATATCGCCGACGCCCAATTCGCGCGTCTCGCCATCCACATGCATGCGCCCACGGCCGTCGAGAATGAAATAGATCTCGGTCTGGCGCAGGCGATGGCGGTAACTGCTCTCGCCCGCTTCGACTTCTGCGATGGCGAACGAATAGGGCAGCTCGACCGCGTCCTTGGCCGGATGCAGCAGTTCGAAGATGCGGCAGCCGTCGTTGGCGAGCAGCGGCGGACAATCGGCGAGCGACTTGGTGAACATGGCGCGGCTCAATCGAGTTCGAACTGCGAGCGCCAGTCCCCGTCGTCGGCGAGCGGCGTCTGCTGCTCTTTCAACAACACAAAGGAACCGATGACCAGCGCATCCATCTCGGTGCGCATGAAACAGCGCCAGCTGTCCTGCGGCGAACAAACCACCGGTTCACCGCGCACGTTGAAGCTGGTGTTGACCACCACCGGGCACCCGGTCAAGGCGTGAAAGCGGCTCAACAAGGCGTGATAGCGCGGGTTGGTGTCGGCGTAGACCGTCTGGATGCGCGCCGAATGGTCGACGTGGGTCACGGCCGGAATGGTCGAGCGCGGCACGTTCAAACGCTCGATGCCGAACAGTGCCGCCTGCTCGGCGGTGGGCGCGAGGCGGCGTTCGGGTCGCACCGCCGCGACCAGCAGCATGTAAGGCGAATCACTGTCGAGTTCAAACCACTCCGCCACGTGTTCGCGCAGCACCGAGGGCGCGAACGGGCGAAAGCTTTCGCGGTATTTGATCTTGAGATTCATCACCGACTGCATGCGCGGCGAACGCGGGTCGCCGAGGATGCTGCGTCCACCGAGGGCGCGCGGCCCGAACTCCATGCGCCCTTGGTGCCAGCCCACGACTTTCTCGCTCGCCAGCAGCTGCGCGGCGCAATCGATGAGACTCTGCTCGCTGTCGTGGCGCTGATAGACCGCACCGAGCCCATCCAGCGCACGCGCGATGTCGGCATCGCTGTCGCAGGGGCCGAGATAGGAGCCGCGCATGCTGTCGCGCACACCATCAACCACCCGTGGCTGGCCAAGCATCTTGTGATGAATGGTCAACGCCACGCCCAGCGCGCCGCCGGCATCGCCCGCCGCCGGTTGAATCCAGATGCGCTTGAACGGCCCTTCACGCAGCAAGCGACCGTTGGCCACACAATTGAGCGCGACGCCACCGGCCAGACACAGGTTGTCCATGCCGGTCTCGCGCTGCACATGACGCGCCATGCGCAGCATCGCTTCCTCGGTGACGACCTGGATCGACGCTGCGATGTCCATTTCCCGCTGCGACAACGGCGTCTCGGCGCGACGCGGCGGCCCGTCGAAAATGTCGTCGAAGGACGGCGAGGTCATGGTCAGGCCTTCGAGATAGGCGAAGTGCCGCATGTCGAGCTTGAGCGAGCCGTCGTCCTTCAGCTCTACCAGTTGCGAAAGGATGCGGTCGACATAGCGCGGCTCGCCGTAGGGCGCGAGGCCCATGAGCTTGTACTCGCCGGAATTGACCTTGAAGCCGGTGTAATAAGTGAAGGCCGAATACAACAGCCCGAGCGAATGGGGGTAATGCAGTTCGGCGAGCAAGTTCAGATCGGCGCCACGGCCAACGCCATAGGATGACGTCGCCCATTCACCGACGCCGTCCACCGTCAGCACCGCGGCCTCGGCAAATGGCGACGGATAAAAAGCACTGGCGGCATGGGATTCGTGGTGCTCGGCGAACAGGATCTCGCCGTCGAAGTCCGGCAGCGCGCGCGCGATCATGGTGCGCGTGAAGAGTTTGTCCTTGAGCCATACCGGCATCGCCGCCAGGAACGATTTCAAACCACGCGGCGCGACACCGAGGTATTGCTCGAGCAGACGTTCGAATTTCAGCAGCGGCTTGTCGTAGAACCCGACATAGTCCACCGCCTTGATGTCGATACCGGCCTCGGCCAGCACGTAGGCGATGGCATGCTCTGGGAACTCCGGGTCGTGCTTGCGGCGCGTGAAGCGCTCTTCCTGGGCGGCCGCGACGATTTCGCCGTCCCGCACCAGGCAGGCGGCCGCGTCGTGATAATAGGCCGAGATGCCGAGTATGGTGGCCATCAGAACTGGTGACGGTAGCTGTCCGGGGAGGTTTGCTGCGACTCGCGTCGCACCCAGTGGGAATCCTTCGCTTCACCCATGCGTCGCGCCAAGGGGTCGCTGCCGAGCCGACGCAGCAAGCCTATCGGCGTGAACACCAGGTAGAACAGCAGGCCGAGGATGAGCGCGGTGTTGATGCGGCCGAGTACGTGGGCCAAGGCCATCCACGCCCGCTCTGCCGGCGCCAGCCACTGCGGCGCCAGAGCGCCGCCCACCAGCAGCGGCGCGCCGAGCGCGGCCAGGATCATGGGCGCGACTTCATGGCCACGCCACCAGGAATAGCTGGCGAGCAGCACGAACACACCGCCCACCACCAAGCCGAATTTGCGCAGATGCGCGCGCGTCTCGGCACTCATGTCAGAACAGGGTGTAGATGAACGGTGCGACGACCGAACCGTGGCTCAGCACCAGCAGGCCGCCAAACAGGATCATGATGACGATGATCGGTCCCAGCCACCATTTCTTGCGCGCGCGCAGAAACGCCCAGATTTCCCCCAAGGTCGATACCTTCTTTGCCATCGCGCGGATTCCCTCGATTCATGCGCCCACCATGGCACCTCGCCAGACAGCGCGGCACGAGCCGATAGGGTGCCATGAAACGCAGAAGTTTTCCGCCCGGGGCTGACACGCAAAGGCACACCGGGGCGGGGTCGCCGTCAGTCGTCGAGGAAGGCTTTCAGCAATGCGGCCATTTTGATAGCGGCGCCGCCATCGCCATATTCGGCAATGTCGACTCGCGGGGTGACGTAAGCCGGCTCGGTCCACAGTCGGTTCCAGCCCGCTGTCAGGGTTTCCGTCCATTCGGTGTCATCGCGCAAGGTCACGCAGGGCACGCGATGGAAATAGGCTTCCTTTTGCACGCCGCCGGAATCGGTCAGCACATGGGCGGCGCCGCCGAGCAAGGCATGCATGTCGAAATAGCCCACCGGTTCGAGCAGGCGCAGCCCCGTGGTGTCGATATTGCCGGCGGCCAGCACCTGGCGCGTACGCGGATGCAGGGGCAGCACCACCGGCAAGGCGCCGGCCACCTCGCGCACGTGACCGAGCAAAGCCGCGAGACGCGCTTCGCTGTCGGTGTTCTCACTGCGATGCAGGGTGCACAGCACATAGCCGCCCGACGCCAGCGCGAGGCGCGCGAGGATGTCCGACTGGTGCAGGGCCGCGCTGCGCGCATGGAGCGTGGCGTCATACATGATGTCGCCGGTGTGGTGCACACCGGCGCTTATGCCTTCGTTGCGCAGATGGCGCACGGCCTCGAAGGTCGGACAGAACAACAGCGCGCTCAGGTGATCAATCAAGACCCGATTGACCTCCTCCGGCATGCGTCGATTGAACGAGCGCAGGCCCGCCTCGACGTGCGCCACCGGGATATGCAGCTTGGCCGCCGCGAGGGCGCCGGCAAGCGTGGAATTGGTGTCGCCATAGACCACCACCAGCGCCGGCCGCGTGTCGAGCAGCACCTGCTCCATTGCTTCCAGCATGCGCCCCGTCATCTGGCCATGAGGGCCGCCGTGGATGTCGAGATTGAAATGCGGCGCCGGCATCATGAGTTCGCGAAAAAATACTTGCGACATGTTGTCGTCGAAGTGCTGGCCGGTATGCACCAGCAGTTCTTCGATGGCGGCATCGCCGGCCAGCGCGCGACTCAAGGCCGCCGCCTTGATGAACTGCGGGCGGGCGCCGACGACGGTGACGATGCGATGACTCATGGCCTTCCTGGAACTGGATGATGCGCCACACCTGGCGCGCGACTGCTCAGAGCGCGAGGAAGGATACCGCAGCGGACGCGCTGCTGTCGGCCGCCGCCGCGGCATCGAGAAAGCCGGCGAGATCGGTCTGCGCGATGGCATAGGGATAATCGCTGCCGGCAAACACCTGGCCCGGCGCGAACTCGCACATGAGATAGCGCAGGTAGTCGACGTCGTACACCAGGCTGTCGTAATAACAGCGCGCCGCGTAGTGGTGGGGAGAATGGGGCAAAAGTCCGTTGAAGCCAGCGCTGCTCAACCAGCCCTGCTTGAGCCTGTGGGTGAGCGGGATCACGGCCCCACCGCCATGGCTGAATCCGATGCGCAGGCGCGCATGACGCTCCAGCACACCGGCGCGGATGAGGTGCATGGCGGCAAGGCCGGTGTCGAGCGGAAATGCGGCGAAGGGCACGAGATCGGGAAAGTCCTTCAAGCGCTCGGCGCCGACCGGATGCAAGGCGTGCACGAACACCGCCATGTCGAGCCGCTCGCACTCGGCATAAAACGGCAGGAAACGTGCGTCACCCGGCATCACGCCATTGATGTTGCTGCCGAGTTGCACGCCCTTGAAGCCATCGGCCTTGAGGCGCGCGAGCTCGGCGCAGGCGAGTTCGACGTCCTGCATCGGCACCATCCCCAAGCCATGCAGGCGACGCGGCGCGCGCGCCATCATTTCGGCAATCTGCTGATTCACGTAGCGCGCAAGTTCGAGGCCATCGCCTGGTGAAAACCAGTAGGACAGCAGTTCCGGCATGGGTGACAGCACCTGCGCAGCGATGCCATCGCGGTCCATGTCGTCGATGCGGCGCGTGACATCCCACGAGCGTGCGTCGAGTTCGCGAAAAGCCTTGCCGGCGAATTCGATCACCGCCTGGTCGGCGCCGCGCATACACATGCACGGCCAGCGCGTATTGCTGTCGGGCGAGGGATTGGCGGGAAAACTGGCCGGCACGACGTGCGTGTGCACGTCGATGATGGTGGCGACGGCTGGCGCGCTCATCAGAGCATGGTGCTGCCGCCGTTGACGCTGATCACCTGGCCGGTGACGAAGCTCGCTTCATCACTGGCGAGGTAGGCGACCATCGACGCCACTTCTTCCATGCGCCCCGGGCGGCCCATGGGAATGACTGCGTTGAACTGCATGACCCACGGGTCGTTTTTAGCCATGAGTTCTTCCACCATCGGCGTCGCCACCATGCACGGCGCCACCGTGTTGACGGTGATGTTGCGCGTCGCGAATTCACGCGCGAGACCGGTGGTCAGGCCATGCATGCCGCCCTTGGCGGCGTTGTAGGCGGCGTGCTCGGGCAGGCCATTGCGCACAGAGTCCGCGCCGATGTTGATGATGCGGCCGCCGCCCTGCGCCACCATCAGCGGCAGCACCGCGTGACAGCACCACAGCACCGTCCACAGGTTGCGGTCGATGGTCTGCTTGAGGGTCTCGGCGGTATGTTCGAGAAACGGGCGAATCACGCCGCCGCCGGCATTGTTGACCAGGATGTCGATGCGCCCGAACAAGGCATGGGTCAGCGCCATCATGTCGCGCACGGTGTGCTCGTCGCTGAGGTCGCCGACGAATCCGGTGGCGTTATTGGGCAGTTGCGCCGCGGCCTGTTCAGCGCCGGCAGCGATATCCGCGACGCACACACGCGCGCCTTCTGCCGCGAGCCGCTCGGCGATCACATAGCCAATGCCGCCGGCGGCGCCGGTCACGATCGCGGTCTTGCCATTCAAATTCTGCATGGGGCCCCTACTCTGCTCGTGCTTCGATGGCGCCGCCCTTGCCGAACTCGGCTTGCGGCGTGGCGCCCCAGTAGTCTATCGATTCCAGGGCCAGCGGCAGGCGCCGCGGCGCGCGCGGCTCGAGTTCCGGAAACTCTTCCATGCCGAAGCTGTATTCGAGGGTGTTGCCGTCCGGGTCGAGAAAATACAGGAATATGGATTCCGACGGCGGATGACGGCCGGGGCCGAACACCACCGGCACCTCGCGCTTGCGCGCGCGATGCAGGGCGCGGCCGATGTCGTCGATGTCGGTGACCATGAAATTGACGTGATGCAGGCGGTTGCTGTCGGACTTGCTCAAGCCAAAAGAGTGATGCAAGGGATTGGGGAAGCAGCGCATGAAAGTCACGGCGCCATCAATCCTGTCCGAGATGCGGTAGTTGAGCGCATCGGTGAAAAACTGCTCGGTGGTTTCATAGTCGCTGGCGCCGAGCACCACGTGCCCGAGGCGCACGATGTGGGTGACGGTGGGCGTATAGGGCGTGGCGGCATCGGCCATGTGTGCGCAGTATTCGAAGGTGGCGCCGGTATGGGGCTCGGTGATCTGGAACGCTTCATCGAGGCCCATGCTCGCGCAGTAATCGGCGTCCATGACATGCACACCTATGCCGAGCCGCACGAGATGGCTGCGCAGCTTGGCAAGATCTTCCGTGCTCTCCATTTCCCAGGCCACACGCCGCAGGCCGGCCAGCGGCCCCTGGTGAAGAATCAGATCGTGGTGATGCTGGCTGCAACGATAGAAATGCTCGCCCGCGGCGCTCGCGCCCGCCGCCTGCAGGCCGAGCATGTCGCGGTAGAAACTGTCGGAGCGCGCGATATCGGTGACATTCAGCGCCACGTAGGCCAGGCGGCGATAGCGGAAATCGAGTGACATGGAACGCCCTCAGGGAATGATGCTGACCTTGCCTTGCTCGCGGATGTCGTCCTGATCGAGAAAGGTCTTCTTGGACAGAATGCGCAACTGCCCGTCGATGCGCGTCATCTCATAGAGATGATGACCGAAGAAGGTATTGGTGACGCCGAGCTTGCTGCGCCAGGTGACGAAATTGGACGTCACCTTGAAGCGCTCGTCAGCGCCGCCGAGCAAGCGCACGTTGCTGACCATGCGCCGGCAGCGCGAGCGCGGAAACTCGGCATGGGCGGTGCGTTTCTTCAGACGCTTCACCCGTTCGCACAGACGATGGTAGTCATCGGCGACATAAAAAAGAGACGTGGCCGGATCGGCGTCGTCATCGGCGCCGGCCGGCGGGATGAAATAACGCGCGCCCTCGACGAACAGCGCCAGCCATTCATCGAGCTGCCAGTTGTCGAGCAGGGCGGCTTCGAGGAACAGGAAGTCCTCGAGTTCGCCGCGGGTGACGGACGCGCTCATGCCGGCTGCTCCGACACGCGGCGATGCCATTCGCGCCAGAACGCGCGCATCTGCGCTTCATCGTCGACCTGCGGCTCGTCGCTCAAATAGCCTTTTGAAATGTCATTCCAGCCGGCGCCGGCAAGACTGCCATAGCCACGTTGGCACAAGGCCAGCGCTTCACAATCATCGGGCGTGGCGAAACCACCGGGCCCCAGGAACTCGAGGAAATTGAACAAGCGCAGTTCGCGCATGGCCGGCGATTCTTCGCGCGGCGCCAGCGCCCAGGCGTTGACTTCCTGCTTGTCGGGCGCCTGCGGATAAAACGTGCGAAAGGTCACGGCCATGATGTCGTTGATGACGAAGTTCGGAAAGATGAGCAGATTGCGATTGGTGGTGGCCATGCGCTCGGCGCGCTCGGCGCCGAAGCGTGCCACCAGGCGTGCCTTGATGGCCGCCACTTCGCGCGCGGCTTCCTCGCCCCAGGCCGGCACCGTCTGCGCGACGGGCCGACCCCAGGGCGCGGTGTACTGCACCACGGCATGACCGTTGCCTAGATCGAAGGCGCGGCCCTTGATGGCCACCTCCACCAGCGAACCCGGCTTGGATTTCACATAGTCGAAATAGCTGACGTGGGTCGGCAGACCGTGGTAGCCGTCGAAGCTGTTCTCGCACAGTAGTTTCCAGTTGGCGTCGAAGCCATAGGCCTGGGTGCCGCCGACAATTTCCATGGCGGTCTCGCTCTGGTCGAGTACCAGATCGATATATTCGAGCGCGCCGCCGAGATAGGTTTTCAAATCGTCGCCGGCCGCCTGGTAGTGGACGAAATACAGGCCGCGGTATTGTTCGAGGCGCGGCACACGGACTAAATCATGCATGCCGCCTTTGCGCGTACCCTCGCCATAGGCCTCGTCACCCGGACGATTGACCAGCTTGCCTTCCAGGTCAAAAGCCCAGGAATGGTAGAAGCAGCGGAACATCGCGCCATTACCGGCAGCCTCGCGGCACACCAGCGCGCCACGATGGGGGCAGGTGTTGAAGAAGGCGCGCACCGCGCCGTCCTTGCCGCGCGTAAAGATGATGTCGCGACCAGCGACCTTGCGCGTCAGGTAGTCGCCGGGTTTTTCAATCTCGGACTCGTGGCCCAGGTAGAGCCAGCACTGGTCGAAAATCGCGGCACGCTCACGGGCCAGGATGACGGGGTCGGTGAAGGCGCGGCGCGCAACGCGGAACACACCGCGCGCACGGTCGTCATCAAGCAGGGCAGAAGGGCTGGCGGTCACGGCGAAGTCCCCTTGTAAAAACCGTGTACGTGGTTTGTTTTTTAAAACTACAGGGATTTCTTCCGCGAGTAAATGCCGAAAGGCGCCCAGCAGCCACAGGCTGGCAAGCCCTTGCCTACCGGTTACACTGTTTGTCCCGTAGATATTGTCCGTGACTTCAAGCGATGTCCGAGCGCAGCGCCCCCCTGCCGCGAGTACCCCAGGCCGAACGCTCGGCGCGCATGCAGCGGCGTCTCGCCCAGGCCGCCTATGAAGTCATCCGCGACGGCGGCTATGTGAATTTCCGCACCGCCGCCGTGGCGCGCGCCGCGGGCGTGTCGCAGGGCGCGCAGCTCCATCATTTCCCGACCAAGAACTCGCTGGCCGAAGCGGCCATCGAATATGCCTGGTCACAATCGACCGAAGATTCACTGGCGCGCATTCGCGCCTTCGATGGTGGCGACGACATCCTGGCGGCGCTCATGGCCGACAGCCAGGCTTTCTTCTTTTCGGATTACTTCCGCGTGGCGCTCGACATTCTCATGGCCGGCGGCAATGACCTCGCGCTGCGCGATGCACTGGTGGCGAGCACCTTGAGCCATCGCAGCCGCGTTGAACGGCTGTGGCTGGAAAAGCTGGTCGAGCAAGGCTGGAAGCTACCCGACGCCGAAGACGTCCTCGCGCTCAGCATGAGCGTCGCGCGTGGCTTCGCGGTACGCGCGCTGGTCGAGCCCGGCCGCGAACGCTTCGAGCGCCTGTGCGCACGCTGGGTGGCCATCCTGCGGGCAGCGGGACTCGCCGCGCCGGCCAGAACACCGCGCGTCGCTGGCCCGCCACGGCGCAAATGATTTTTTGCTAATAATCGACGTTCAGTGCGAACGTCGCAGGGGAGACATGTGATGGGACTCAGTTTCGAACAGATAAAAGCCGCCTACGAACAAGAAGTGGCGCATGCGGGCAAGGTCTACAACCGCGAAGAAATTCCGCTGGAATGGGATTTGATCACCCCCGAATGGTTGACCGACATCCTCATCGGCAGTGACAAGGCTGAGAAGGTCGTGGCTTATCGTCTCGACAGCAAGGACGAAGGCACCGCCAGCCGCCGCCGCATCTTTCTCGAATACAACGACGCCGGCCGCGCCGCCAATCTGCCGGCCACGGTGTTCGGCAAATCGACCCAGCATCTCGAGAACCGCTTCATCATCGGCATGAACGGCGGTATCGAAGCGGAAGTGACGTTCTTCCAGAAAGTGCGTCCCAAGCTCGATATCGAAGCACCGGTGTGTCTGCACGCGCGTTTCAATCCGCGTTCGCTCAATTCCATCGTCATCATGCGCGACATCGCCAAGGAAGTGGAATTCTGCAATTACTCAACGCCCATGACGCTGGAGCTCGCGCGCAGCCAGATGCGTGTGCTGTCGTCGGTGCATGCGGCCTACTACCAGAGCCCGGAACTCGACACCACGCTCGCGCCGTGGAACACCTGGGAGGATTATTTCGCCATCACCGCCAAGGAAGCGGGCTTCGAGCAGGCCTGTCAGCGTGGCTTTACCGAAGCGCGGGAAGTGATTCCCGCTGAACTGTTCAAGCATGAACAAGCCATCTGGCCGGCCACCGTCGATGCCATCGCCCTGCACAGCCGCCTGCCGCGCATGCTGGTGCATTCCGATGTGCACCTGAAGAACTGGTACGTCGCCGCGCCCGACCGCATGGGACTGACCGACTGGCAATGCTCGTGCAAAGGCCATTGGAGTCGTGATCTGTCCTATGGCATTTCCACTGCGCTCAGTGTCGACCAACGTCGCGCGTGGGAAAAGGACCTGCTCAAGTACTACCTCGAACTCATGCGCGAGAAGGGCGTGCCGGCCATCGATTTCGACGAAGCATGGCTGGCCTATCGCGCGCAGATGTTCGGCGCCCTGGCATGGTGGACCGGCACGCTCGGACAACCGCCGGAAGCACCGGCCATGCAGCCGCGCGCCGCGAGCCTGACCTTCATCGAACGCATGGCGCACGCGGCGAATGATCTCGACTCACTGGCGGCGGTCGCGGCTTCGAAGCAGCGTTACTTCGGTGCAGATGCTGGATAAGGACCAGCCCTCGGCGGCGGCCATCGCGGCGCTGCGCACGCGCTTCGCCTGTGAGCCGGAGATCGATCGCATCCTGACGCGCAAGCTCACCGAGCGCGCGGGCGCGGGCTATGTGCATCAGGATTTGCGCGCCTTGCGCGATGGCAGCGCGGCGCTGATTCGCGCCAACATCGGCGACGATTTCGCGATCAGCGACGCGCGCTGGCTGACCGGTGGCGCCTCGAAACTGCAGATGGCGTTCACGCTCGAGTGGTCGCCGCCGGCTGAAGCACGGCGCAAGAGCGCCATGGTGCTGCGCATGCAGCCCGCCGAGTCGGTGGTCGAGAGCAGTCGCCTGCGCGAATTCGAAGTGCTGGCGGCCATGCACGGCATCGTGCCGGTGCCGCCGGTCTACTGGGTGGATGACGAGGCGCGTCACCTGCCCTACCCCGCCATCGTCTATGGCTTCGTCGACGGCGTGACCAAACCACGCGAGGCCACCAGTCAGGCGAGTGGCATGGGCACACAGCTCGCGGCACGCTGGCGCGACAGCCTGGGCCCGCAGTTCGTGTCCGCCATCGCCCGCGTGCATCGCACCCCGGCGAGCACCCTGGTCTTGCCGAGCTTTGAGCAGCACGCCGCCGGCACCGCCTGCATCGAGCGCACGCTCAACCATTGGGAGCGGGTGTGGGAAGAAGATGCCGACGAAGATGTGCCGCTCATGCGCCTCGCCTGTGCGTGGCTGCGTCGCAACATGCCGCCCTGCGCGAGGCCCGCGCTCTTGCATGGCGACTATCGCATGGGCAATTTTCTTTTCACCGAGCACGACGCGCGCATCACCGCCATCCTCGACTGGGAGATGGCGCGCATCGGCGATCCGCATTTCGATCTTGCATGGGCCATGAACCGCGCCTACGGTCTGGTCGCCGAGGATGGCAAGACCTGGCTGGTGGCGGGCCTCATCCCTGAACACGAATTCCTCGCACGCTACCAGGATGAAAGCGGTGTGCGCATCGATGTCGAGACGCTGCATTACTACAAGGTGCTGTGCGGCTGGGTGCAGGGCGTGATCGCACTCGGCACTGCGTGGCGCATCGCCCGCAACCGCAAGACCCACCAGGACGTGCTCATGGCGTGGATAGTCGGCATCGGCGCGAAGTTGTTATCGGAACTGCGCGAGCTGCTCGCAAAGAGCTGAGCCGGAGACTTCAACACCATGCAATTGCGCGAAGACCTGCAACTCCAGACCGCCATCCGCGCCCTGGTCGAAGTGATCGCGCCGGCGGTCGACGCTGGCAACGCACTCGCCGTGGAGCAGACCCAGATTGTCATCGGCATGCTGCAACTGATGGCCGCGCGCCTGCCTTTGCAATATCAATATGACTGCGACGAGCTGGTGCGCCTGGTGGACCTCAGCCGCGCACTTGAAGACCATGATGGCCGCCTCGCGACTGCACGCGCGGCGGGCGCAGAAGTGCTGGCACGCGCGCAGGCGACCCCGCAGGAACTCCTCGCGGCTATACGCAACTTGCGCAAACTGAGCGGCGCGGTCATCACCGCGGCCTATCGGGATGGCGACGACGCGACCCGCACGAGCGTTTCAAAACATGTGCTGGCCCATGCCGAACAGCAGCTCCTGCGCGAACGCGCGTGGTTCGCGCCGCAAGGCTGGGAGCTGCAGCCGGAAAGCCTGCCGGATATAGAAAATCTTCTGTAGGTGCGAATTCATTCGCACGTTCAATCCCGATATCTGCCGTCGTGCCATACCGTTCAATGTGCGAATGAATTCGCACCTACGGGTGCCATTGGCAGTGCCCTCAAAACCCGATCTGCGCACCGCCATCCACATTCAGATGCTGCCCGGTGATATAGCTCGCCGCGTCGGACAACAGGAAGCAACAGGGCTCGGCCACTTCCGCCGGCTGCGCAATGCGGCCCATGGGAATGCCCGCCATGGTGCGCTCGATGAACTTCGGGCTGCGGATGACTTCCGTCATCGGGGTTTCCACCGCGCCGAAACACACGCTGTTGACGTTGATGTTGAAGCGCGCCCATTCGCGCGCCGCGCTCATGGTGATGCCGAGCACACCGGACTTGGCGGCGCCGTAGTTGATCTGACCAATGGTGCCGCGCCTGCCGGCGATGGATGACACATTGACGATGCGGCGCGCGGCGACTTCGCCCGCCTCGGCGCGCTCCATCATGTGGCGGCCGACTGCCTGCAGGCAATAAAACACGCCGCTCAGGTTGACGTCGATGACCGCCTGCCAATCGGCCAGCGACATCTTGTGAATCATGGCGGTGCGTATGATGCCTGCGTTGTTGAACAGGCCGTTGATGGTGCCGTGCCTGGCGACCACGGCTTCCACCATGCCCTGCACGAAAGCCGGATCCGCCACACTGCCGACATGCACGTCGGCCTTGCCGCCCAGCAGTTCGGCGGTTTCACGCGCGCCGTCGCCATTGATGTCGACCAGCGCCAGCCGCGCGCCGAGACTCGCGGCCTTCAGCGCCACGCCGCGACCAATGCCTTGCGCGGCGCCGGTCACGATGATCACGCGGTCGCTGAGATTCATCGGGTTTTCCATGGTGCTTTGCTCTCCGGAATGAAAGGGGATGAATACTTGTGGCTGTTCAAGGCTCGAACAGCGTGGCTATTGGCGGCAGCCGACTGGCGTCCGGGTCGAGCCCGGCCGGGCCATGCCAGATGCGTTCACGCCGCGCACGGCGTTCGTTATAGCGCAGTACCGCATCCAGCATTTCGCGTGACAGACACTCATCGCCGTGCCGGGGCGCGAGCAGCCGGTCAATCACGAGCTTCAAGGCGCGGTGGGTCTGACTGACGGCGTCGTAGTCACTGCGGTCAATTTCCGCCGCCACCGCCAGCGCCGCAATCAAATCGTCGCCGAGCGCGCTATCGAGGTTCATGTTGGCGAGATCGCCGGCCAGCTCACAGGCCAGCGCCAGATTCTTGAGTTCGAGATTGAGCGCGTGCTTCCACTGCCGGGCGATGATATCGAGATGGCCCAGCACCAGCTGGGTCTGCTCACGCGCCAGTCGCTCGTCCGCCGGCAGGGCTGGCAGGATGACATCGGACAAAGACTTCATGACGGACTGCAAGCGCAGGTCGAGATCGGGGTTCATGGGCAAACCTTGCGCAAGAGTTCATCGAGCTCGGCCATGAATACCGCCGAGCCGAAGGCCATCCAGGTCAGCACCAGATCCTGATGACTCTGGCTTTCGCGCGCCGCGCGGCAGGCCGAGCTGTTGTTGATGATGATGCACTTCCAGGCGTTGAGTATTTCGTAATAGCGAATGGTGTCGAGATCGATGGCGCGAGCGGTGGCCGCGGCGTAGCGACGGAAGAACTCATCGCGCGTCAGCAAGCCCGAGATCAACAGTTCGCCGTCGTCGCGCGGCGTGCCGAACAGCCGTTGCACACACCACGCGAGGTCTTCATGAAAATCGCCCAAGTGGGCGAGCTCCCAATCGAGCACGGCGCTGAAATCACCGCTCGGTTCGACGAACATGAAATTGCCAATGCGATAGTCCCCGTGCACCACTACCGGTTGCGCGCACACCGGTGCGTTCTCGCGCAGCCAGCGTTCAACGAGGGTCACCAGCGGCTCGGCTTCGACGAGGTCCTGCTGCCACACTCGAGACCACCAATTGACCTGGCGCAGCGCCGCCTGCGTGGTGCCTGGCGCCGGCGCGTCGAAATACGAAAGCTCGGCACCGCGCCAGTCGAAGGCATGGATGCGCGCCAGGTTGTCGACGAACTGCGGTGCGAGGCGCTCTATCCAATGTTCAAAGCGGATGCCGACACCGGTCACGGCCTTGGCCGTTACATCGGTGGGCGCGGTATGGCCGGCAACCATGCCGGTGATGAGCCCCGGCTGGCCGAGATGCTCGCCATCGGCATCGACGAAGCGCAGCGGTGGCACCGGCACCACGCCGGCGAAAGCCTTCAGCAACTGCGCTTCGCGACCGCGACAGGTCTCGACGATGCCCATCCACGGGTCCATGCGCAGCACCATGCGCTCAGGACTCGCCGCGTCCGCGTGTTGCAGTGTGAAGGCGAACTGTTCTTTCGACGCACCGCCGGTCATGCGCGCGAGCTGTGTGATCTCGACGTCGCGCAGCCCCTGGTGCGCGAACAGTGCATGCAATTGCGCAGTGACTTGCGCGGCGCTGCGCGCGCCATAGCCACCGCTGCCGCGGCGCGCCATCTTGCGCGCCAGCACGTGCACGATGCGCGACTCGATGTCGTCGCGATCCCAGCGCGTATCGGGTGCGCGGCGTAACAGCCTCACCGAGCTCGTCACTTCGCGGCCTTACAGCTGGCCGGCGGCGCGCAGACGCAGGTAAGTGTCGTAGAACCAGCCTTCCTGAATCTCGCCATAGCCGACCCGGCCGTCAGCGGCGACATAGCGGTTCATGACATTCGGCACCGCGACACAGCCATAGGGCTCCCACAGACCCGAGGCCACCGGCGCGCCGAGAAAGCGGTGCTGCTTGCCGCGCACGTCGGTGGCGTGGATCTCGTAATGCGCACCCCAGATGCCATCGCGCGTGACGATGACCTTGCCGGCCGTGCAGCCATGCACTTGACCATTGTCGAGCACGAAACCATGGGCGAAGCTGTGCTGCGCGTCGGACGCGGCGGCGTAGTTCATCGACCAGATGCCGTGGAAGGCATAGTCCTCGCCAAAAATCGCATGGAGCCACGCCATCGGTTGCAAGGCACGCTCCGGGCGCACACCCCAGGAGCGGTCCATGCAGTCGACATAGTCGATGGCGTAATCCTTGCCGCGCACCGTGAGCTGGCCGCGGATGCGGCACAGTTGGTCGTAATGACCGCCGTAAGCCGCGCCGTAGCCCGAGCCGGCCGCGCGGTCCTGATCGGTCTTGGCCGCCATCGGGTCCATGCTCGAATCATGGATGTCGTAGGCCGGCATGATGGCTTGGGCGTCGATGTCGAAGCGCGTGTCATCGATGCCTTCGTAACTCACGCGATAGCGCGCGGGTCCGGTGCTCAAGTCGCAGGCGAGCCCCGTTGGCAGAGTGAAGTTTTCGAACGCGGCGGGCGCTGGAATCTGGGTCTGGTTGTCGCTGTAGAGCGCGTCGAGGCGGGTGCGCCCGAGGCCTTGGTAAATCTTGACGTCGCTGGTGGTGACGCCGACGCCGGGGCGCGCCATCACGTAGGCACTGCCGAACAGCCCCAGCTCCGGGACCGCGAAAGGCATGTAGAAAGTCTCGGCCCACGAGTGGCGCGTGCTGGCATCGGTGAGATTGGCCATCGCCTCGGGGTGATAGCTCATGTCCTTGGTCGTGATCATGAAATGCTCCGCGCTTACGCCTTGTCGGGTTTCCAGAAGCTACCATATAGTACGCATGATTACGATTTTCTCTATGCGTCTTGCATGACGTTTTTTGCTATGGGGAGCGCTGCCGACGATGTGGGTCTACAAGGAAATACGCACGCTGGGGGATTACGTCGGCTACTACGCGCGACACGACCCCGCGCGCACGGCGCTGGTCTATGAGCACCACGTCACGAGCTATGGCGAGCTCGACGCGCAGGCCCTGCGCCTCGCCCATGGCCTCAGCGCCGCCGGCGTCACACCAGGTGCGCGGGTCGTGTACCTCGGCAAGAACTCCGACGACTTCTTCGTCGCGCTGTTTGGCACGGTCAAGGCCGGCGCGTGCTTCTGTCCTTTGAACTGGCGTCTGTCGCCGCCGGAGCTGTGTCGCGTGCTGGCCGACTCCGAAGCCGCGTTCGCGTTCGTGGAACCCGAGTTCGCGACGCTGTGGGCGAGCATGCTGGAAGCGACCAACCTCGACGTTCCCACCCAGGAAGTCGATCGCGCACGCGCTGGAGACGATCCGATGCGGCGCTGGCTGACCGGCTTCAGCGCTACAGAGCTGCCGGCGGTCGCCATGGAAGCGGGCGCGATCCAGCTCTACACCTCGGGCACCACCGGCGACCCCAAGGGCGTGGTCATCACCCACGACAACTTCAATCACATGCGCCTGTGTGAACACTTCGAGCCGGCGTTCGAATGGAAGTCGGCGGATCGCTTCCTGGTCGCGCTGCCGAACTTCCATCTGCTCGCCATCGGCCTGTCGCTGCAATCGATGTACAACGGCATGGCGGTGCTCATCGACCGCCAGTTCGAACCGGGCGCCGCCTTGCAATCGATCTCGACGCTGAAACCCACCATCACCGCCTTCGCGCCGGCCATGATCCAGATGTTGCTCGATCACCCGCGGGCTGCAGAGGCAGACTTCTCGTCGTTGCGCCTGGTGATGTACGCCGGCTCACCGATTTCCCTGGGGCTCATCAAGCGCGCCTTGAGCGCCATGCCGTGCGAGTTCATGCAGTTCTACGGCGCGACGGAAACCTCCGGCGCCGTCACCCTGTTGCGTCCCGCCGAGCACAATCTCGCGCGCGAGGACAAGCTCAAGGCCTGCGGCAAACCGCTGCCCCTGATTGAGCTGCGTATCGTTGACGAAGCCGGCCAGGACGTCGCTGAAGGCCAACCCGGTGAGCTGTGGATACGCTCACCTTCGCTTGCCAGCGGCTACTGGAAGAAACCGGAAGTGACGGCCGCGGTTTTCGACCGGGGCTGGTACCACAGCGGCGACATCGCCATCCGCGACGAAGAAGGCCTGTACTACATTCACGACCGCCTGAAAGACATGATCGTGTCGGGCGGCGAGAACATCTATTCGACCGAGATTGAATCGGTGCTGTCCACCCATGCCGCGGTGGCGGTAGCGGCCGTGATCGGCGTGCCCGACCCACGCTGGGGGGAAGCGGTGAAAGCCTGCGTCGTGCTCAAGGCCGGCATGAGCGTCAGCGCCGACGAGCTGCTCGACTTCTGCCGGCCGCGCCTCGCGAGCTACAAGCTGCCGAAGAGCATCGACTTCCGTGCCGCGTTTCCCATGACCGGCAGCGGCAAAATCGCCAAGAAGGAATTGCGCGAACCGTTCTGGGCCAACCACGATCGCGCGGTCGGTTGAACATCCACTGACAGAGGGCAGCAACGATGAGCGATACGCAGGCCTTGGTTGAACGCTGGGCGCAGTATTACAACGACGACGCCACGCGCATGGTCGAGGAATGCTATGCCGAGGACTGCAAGGTCTACCCGATGGGCCTCGGCGTCATCGAAGGCCGCAAGGGCTTGCAGAAAGTCGAAGACGCCGTGCTGGCCAAGGCCCCGCAGCGGCGCCTGCAAGTGTTGCGCACCCACATCGTCGGCGACACTGCCTGCGTCGAATGCGAATTGCGCGATGCCGCGCGCGGCGCCGAGTGGTCGGTGCCCTTCGTTGCGGTGTTGACCATCCGCGATGGGGTGGTCGTCACCGACAGAACCTATGCGGACTGGAGCCGTTGGCCCGGGCTGTGAGGGATGGATCCGGTCGCTTGCACCTTGGTTCTGTGGCCTAGGGTCTGAATGTCAGACTGAAGTCCGGCCCACCTAAGAATGCCGGCACTCCTGTGGGTCAGACTTCAGTCTGACACTTGCATGCGATTGCATTCGCCGACCGACCGCAGTCCATGACGCCGCGCTAGAACACCACCGGCAGCTTCAAATGCTCTCGGTAAATGAAATCCCGATGGCCGCCGAGGGCCGGCGTCATGTGACTTTCTATATCAGGGTCGGCGTTGCGGTAGGCCGGACGATAGGCAGTCGCCATCGGGCACAAGTCCGGCGGCAGCGGCTCGAGCAGTGCGTAGAAGCACGCGGCGTAGATGTCGAGGGCCGAGAGGCTGTCACCGATGAAATAGCGGCTGCCGCGTGCGCGGCTGGCGGCGAGTTCCGCATCGAGCTTGATCAGGATTTCGATCATGCGTGCCTTGGCGGCCAGGCCCGCCGCCGGTGTGTACAGATACTTCTGTCCCAGCGTCTGCCAGAACGCGTACTCGACGCTGTCGGGTTCGGCGATATTTAGCGCCTGCCCGACCAGGATCAGCCGCTTGCTCCAGCCCAGGCCATTCTCACCGGCGATTTCGTTGATGAGGCCGAACATGCGCACGCGCGCTTCGAAGTCTTGAGGAACGAGACGCGGCTCGGGCGCCAGTCGCTCGGCGAGATTCAACTGATCCATCCAGCTCGAACGCGGCCGCTCGTCTTCCCATATCGCGACCGGTGCGCTCGACTGCGCGGTCCAGGCGATGAGTTCACTGTGCGTGCCATCGGCGCCGAAACCGGTTTCCGACGCGCCTTCGTTCGAACAGCGCACCGAGGTATAGGGAATGCCCTTGACGTCGAACAGGCATTTGCACGACTCCCGCCACGGGCCGGGGATGGTGTAGGCACCCAGCACCAGGCGCAGGCCGCCCATCGCCCGTGCCGCGGCAATGGAAACGTAGTCAACCGTGATGTCGTCGAAACCGATGTCGGTCGTCATGCTGCATTCCCCGCCTCATGTCCATGCATGAGACGAGGATTGCACAATCACGGCAGGCAATGGAATGCGCAATTGAAATCGCCCTCGCAGGTGCGAATTCATTCGCGCTTTCAACGGGCGCTGTTACCGATAAAATTTCATGAAGTCCGGCTCGCGCTTCTCGTTCAGGGCCTTCACGCCTTCCTGCGATTCCTCGGTGTAGTAGTAAAGACGCAGCGCCTGCATGGCGAGCTGGCCCATGCCGCGGATGGACTCGGTGTCGGCGTTGAAGCTCTTCTTGGCGAGCGCAATGGCGGTCGGGCTGCGCTTGTTGAGCTCTTCGCACCAGCGCATCACTTCGTCGTCGAGTTCAGCGTCCGGCACCACCGCATTGATGAGGCCCATGTCCAGCGCTTCCTTGGCGGAGTAACGCTTGCACATGTACCAGATCTCGCGCGCCTTCTTCTCACCCACCACGCGTGCGAGGTAAGCAGTGCCGAAGCCAGGATCGACCGAGCCCATCTTGGGGCCGACCTGGCCGAAGATGGCGTTGTCGGACGCGATGGTCATGTCGCACAGAGTGCAGAACACGTTGCCGCCGCCGATGGCATAGCCGCGCACCTTGGCGATGACGGGCTTGGGAATGTCGCGGATCACCGAATGCAGTTCTTCCACCGGCATACCAACCGCGCCGCGCGCATCGTTGTTGCCGTACTGACCGCCGCTGTGATCGGACTGGTCACCGCCGGTGCAGAAGGCCTTGCCGCCGGCGCCGGTGAACACCACCGAACCGATGTCCCGATCCCAACCCGCCATCTGGAAGGCGTCCAGCAGTTCGACCACGGTGCGCGGGCGGAACGCGTTGTACTTGGTCGGGCGATTGATGGTGATGATGGCGGTGCGACCGACCTTCTCGTAAAGCACGTCTTCGTAATTGCTCATGGGGTTTCTCCTCGAGTTCTTGAATCGTTGTTCAACCGATCATCGAATAGCCGCCGCTCACACTCAGCACCTGGCCGGTGACATGTCCGGCGGCATCGGAGGCGAGAAACACCACGGCATTGGCGACATCTTCCGGTCGGCCTATCTTCTTGAGCGGCAGGCTCTTGGCAATCTGCGCAAGCTGGTCTGGTGTGAACATGCTGTCCTTGTTGACCCACATGCTGTTGGCGCCGACTTCCGAAGTGTCGGCGGGAATGGTCACGCCCGGGCACACCACGTTGCAGCGTATGCCGTTACGGCCGTTTTCCTTGGCGATGGTCTTCATGAAGCTGTTGACGCCGGCCTTCATGCCGCCATACACCGCTTCGCGCGGCTCGCCCTGACGGCTGGCGTCGGAGCTTATCGAGACGATGGCGCCCTTGTTCTGCGGCGCCATGATCGAAAGCGCGGTGTGGGTGCAGTTCAACATGCCGACGAAATTGACCTGGATGATCTTGGCCCACAGATCTGGCGTGGTCTGGGTGAAGAACATGAGCTTGTCCCAGCCGACGTTGTTGACCAGCACGTCGAGCGCGCCGTAAGCGTCGGTGGTCTGCTTGAACATCGCCTGCACCTGCTCGAGGGAGGTGACATCGCACTGCGCGACCTGAACGGCGGCGGCGCCGGCCTTGCGCGCCTCGTCGGCCACCGCGTTGGCCTGTGCGAGGTCGATGTCGCCGATGGTGATCTTCGCGCCTTCACGCGCAAAGCCGAGCACGATGGCGCGGCCGATGTTGGAACCGCCACCGGTGACGATGACGGCTTTGTCTTTGAGTCCGAGATCCATGAAAACGCTCCTCGTCGAATGCTTGTGAAAACTCAGCGCAGGCCGAAGGCGACACGCGCGGCCTGGTATTCGGAAATCAATCCTGCCACACGCTGGGCCGCCGGCACGATATCCGTGACGGCGCCGACCCCGTGGCCACAGCCCCAGATGTCGCGCCAGGTCTTGTGCGAATCACCACTGGGGCTGACGTTGGTGGCCTGCCCGGGGTCGCGCCGCAAGGCACGCGGGTCGAGGCCCGCGCGGGCAATGGAGCCGGCCAGGAAGTTGGCTGGCACACCACTGAAATCGTCGGTGGTGACGATGTCGGCACTGCGCGCGGCGGTCACCATTGCTTTGTATTCGTCCACCGCATTCGCTTCAAGGGTGGCGATGAACGGCGTGCCGATGTAAGCCAGATCGGCGCCCGCCGCCAGCGCCGCCAGCACGCTGCGGCCGGTCGCAATCGCGCCAGACAGCGCCAGCGGCCCGTCCCACCAGCTGCGAATCTCTTCCACGAGGGCGAAGGGCGAAACATTGCCGGTGTGACCGCCCGCGCCAGCCGCCACCGCGATGAGGCCGTCGCAGCCATTGTCGATGGCTTTGCGTGCATGGCGATCAGAGATCACGTCGTTGAACACGAGACCGCCGTAGCCGTGCACGGCGTCGACGATGTCGCGGTCCGCCGACAGGCTGATGATGACGATGGGCACGCGGTGCTGGACGATGAGCTCGGTGTCCCGCGCCAGCCGATCATTGCTGCGATGGGCAATCTGGTTGATGGCGAACGGTGCGTCGTGCGCGCCCAAGGCAGCGCGGATGTCGCCCAGCCACGCATCGAGTTGCACATCGGTGCGCGCATTGAGTGCCGGCATCGAGCCGACGATGCCGGCCCGGCATTGCGCAATCACCAGCGCCGGCGTCGAGACGATGAACATCGGCGCCGCCATGACGGGCGCGCGCAGCGGAGCAAACAGTGCTGGCAGTGACATCGTGGAATCGGCGGCTCAGATGGCGCGGCTGATCAGTTCTTTCATGATCTCGGACGAGCCGCCGTAGATGCGCTGGATGCGCGTGTCTTTCCACAGCCGCGCGATCTCGTATTCGTTCATGTAGCCATAGCCACCGAAGAGCTGCACGCAGGCATCGGTCACCTGCGAGCGCAGTTCGGTGTGGAAGAGCTTGGCCGACGCCGCCTGAGCGGTGCTGAGCTGCTTCGCCACCAGCGCACTCATGCAGGCGTCGAGATGCGCCCAGCCGACCTGCAGTTGGGTGCGCAGCTCCGCCAGCACAAAACGCGTGTTCTGGAATTCCATGAGGCTGTGGCCAAAAGCCTGGCGCTGCTTCACATAGTCGACGGTCAGATCGTAGGCGCGCTGCGCGGCGGAATGGGCAGTGACGGCAATCGACATGCGCTCCTGCGGCAGCTCCTGCATCATGTACGCGAAGCCTTGGTTCTCGGCGCCGAGCAGGTAGTGCGCCGGCACCATGAGGTCATCGAAAAAAATCTCGGCGACGTCGGACGAAGCCTGCCCGACCTTGTCGAGCTTGCGCCCAATCTTGTAGCCCGGTCGGTCGGTTTCACAGAAGAACAGCGAGATGCTCTTGGCGCCGGGTTCAGCGCCGGTGCGCGCGGCGATGATGGCGATGTCGGCCGTCACGCCGTTGGTGATGAAGGTCTTGGCGCCATTGAGGCGGTACTGATCACCTTCGCGCACGGCCGAGGTGCGGATGGCTTTCAGATCGCTGCCGCCGCCCGGCTCGGTCATGCAGATGCAGGCGATGGCGCTGCCGTCAATCATGCGCGGAATCCACGCCTGGCGTACGTCCTCGTGGGCGTACTTCAAGAGGTAGTGGGCGACGATATCGGAATGCACGCCAAACGCCGGCGTCGCTGATCCGGTATAGGAAGTCTCCTCCAGCACGATGGCATTGGCACGGAAATCGAGGCCGGCGCCGCCATAGATTTCAGGCATGTCCGGGCACAGCACGCCCTGCTCGCCGCAGGCCCGCCAGAAGGATTTGTCGACCTGGCCCTGCGCTTCCCAGCGCGCGATATTGGGCGTCAATTCGGCGGCAAAGAAGCGGCGCACCGCAGCGCGGAACTGGTGATGTTCTTCCTCGAAAAGAGTGCGCGTGAGCATGGCCGTCGTCCTCAATAGCTCTTCGGCAGGTCCAGCACCTTTTCGGCGATGAAGCATTTGATCAGCTGCTCGGTGACCGGCGCGATGCGCGTGATGGTCACTTCGCGCAGCAGGCGTTCAACGTGGTACTCGCGCGCATAGCCGAAACCACCGTGGGTCATCACCGCCTGCAGGCAGGCATCGTGGCCGGCCTTGGCGCCGAGAAACTTGGCGGCATTGGCTTCCGCGCCGCAGGGACGGCCGTTGTCGTACAGCCACGCCGCCTTCATGGCAATGGTGTAGGCCGCTTCGAGATTCATCCAGTTTTCGGCCAGCGGATGTTGAATGCCCTGGTTCATGCCGATGGGTCGGTCGAACACCACGCGTTCCTGTGCATAGCGCGTGGCGCGTCGCAGCGCATCCTGGCCGACGCCGATGGCTTCGATGGCAATCAGCACGCGCTCGGGATTCAGGCTGTGCAGGATGTAACCGAAACCCTTCCCTTCCTGACCGATGAGGTCGTCGTCGGGAATGAACAGGTTGTCGATGAACACCGCGTTGGAATCGACCGCCTTGCGGCCCATCTTCGGAATGCGTTTGATTTCCATCTTGCTGCGGTCGACATCGGTGTAAAACACACTGATGCCATCGGTCGGGCGCTTGCAGTCTTCGAGGCGCGTGGTGCGCGCCAGCAACATGATTTTGCTCGCCACCTGGCCGGTGGAGGTCCACACCTTCTGACCGTTGACGAGATAGCCGCCGTCGACCTTCTTGGCGAAGGTCTTGATGTGGGTGGTGTTGAGGCCGGCGTCGGGTTCGGTGACGCCGAAGCAGCACTTGTCCTGTCCCGCCACCAGGCGCGGCACCCAGCGCCGCTTCTGATCGTCGGTGCCGAACACCACAATGGGATGCGGCCCGACCAGGTTGATGTGCACGGTCGACGCCGCGGCGATGCCACCGCCATTGCTCACCACCTCGTGCATCATGAGCGCGGCCTCGGTCACGCCCAGCCCCGCGCCGCCATAGGCTTCCGGCATGGTGATGCCCAGCCAGCCGGCTTCGGCCATGGCGGCATGGAAGGCATGCGGGAATTCACCGTCGTCGTCGCGCTCGAGCCAATAGTCGGCGTCGAACTTCTGCACCACTGCGCGCACCGCCTGCTGGATCGCGCGCTGCTCTTCGGTCAAATCGAAATCCACGAGTGTCTCCTTCAGTGATGTCTGGCGAACAGGGAAAACGGCGGCACGGGCGCAGCCCTGGGGCCGCGCGAAAGGTGCATGCGACAGCTTGACGAACAGATTAGCCTACGTATAGTAAGCATGCGTATTACCTCTGTCAAAGCGATTTACACCTGCGTATGGTCAGCGTCGATATACTTTCCCGCGTCGCCACGAAGCTGGCCAGCAGTGATCTCGAAACGGGAGGAAGCATGGCGCGCGAAGACGAAGACCAGCGCGACGACGAGGTCACTGACGAAGACTGGGCGATACGCCTCGGCTTCTACATCCACGACACCTCGCGTCTGCGCCGCATCATATACAACGCCGCGCTCAAGCCCGCCGGCGTGACCCGCTCGCAGGCCTGGGTGCTGGCCTATCTCGGACGCAAGGATGGCATGGCGCAATCCGAACTCGCCGCGCAGCTCGATCTCGGCAAGGTCGCGCTCGGCGGCCTGGTCGACCGGCTCGAAGCGGTGGAGCTGGTGGAACGCCGCAGCGATGCCAAGGACCGTCGCGTCAAACGCATCTTCCTGACCCCCGCCGGCCGCAAGGTGGTAAACAAGATGCGTTCGATCTCCGAACCGACCAATGCCGAGATCCTGGCCGGCATCGCGCCCGAGGACGTGCGCGCCGCGGCCCGCACCCTGCGCGCCATCAAGGACAACCTGCTCAAGATGACCGCCGGCAAGGTCTCCGAGTAGCGCGCATGAGCTCGCACGCGCTGCGCAATCTGCGCCTGGATATCGATGACGACGGCATCGCCGTGGCGCTGATTGACATGCCGGGTCGGCCGTTCAATGTCTTCTCCGACGACATGATTGACGACCTCGCGGCGCTCATCGCCCTCATCGAAAACTCGCGCGCGTTGAAAGCCGTGGTCATCGCCTCGGGCAAGGATGCCTTCATGGCCGGCGCCGATCTCTCGATGGTGCAAGGCTTCACCACCTTGCGCTTCAAACACACGCCGGCCGAGATTCGTCGCGTGTTCTCGCGCTTGACCTACACCCTGCGCAAACTCGAAAGAGTGCGCGTGCCGACCGTGGCGGCCGTCAACGGCCTGGCCTTGGGCGGTGGCCTCGAACTCGCGATGGCCTGTCATTACCGCCTTGCCGCGCAGGGCTCGACGCCGTGCCTCGGCCTGCCGGAAGTGCTGCTGGGCCTGTTGCCCGGCGCGGGCGGCACGCAGCGCCTGCCGCGTCTCACCTCGCCATCGTTTGCCGCGCACATGCTGCTCGGCGGCCAGCCGGTCACACCGTCCGCGGCCCTTGAAGCAGGTCTCGTCGATGCCCTTGCCGACCCCGTCGCGCTCATCGCCAGCGCGCGGGAAATGGCGCGTCATGCTGACGCCGGCGCACGCTGGGACCGACGCGGCTGGCGCGCGCCGGCCGACCATGCGCATCTTCTCGAAGGCGCCGATGGCGCTGAACGCCTGCTGGCGATGGCCTGCACCGGCGCGCGCGTTGCCCATTTGTACCCGGCCGTTGGCGCCATCATGCAATGTCTGCGCGATGGCTTTCAGCGCGACATCGACGCCGGCATCGAAATTGAAATAGACAGCTTCCTACCGCTCATGCTCGGTCCGGTGGCGGGCAACATGGTGCGCACCAGCTTCCTGTCCAAGACCGCGGCGCCGAAACGTGCAGCGGCACGCGTTGCTGTAAGCGCGGCAGACGTCAAGCGCATCGCGGTGCGCGGCGTCGCCGATGTGCCGCCGCGTCTGGCCAAACGTTTTGAAGTGCGGGGCGCGACCGACAGCGTCGATGCGACACTGCTGTTTGATGACGCCGCTGCGGACCACACCCAGCCCTGCCCTCTGCGCGTGCGCAGCGTCCTGCACGCGGCGCCAGCGGACTGCGCGGCCGAATTGCGCATCGCCTCTGCGTTCGAAAGCGCCGACTGCGTGGAGATTGCCGGTGACGACTCCGTCGCGGCCGCCACGGCGCTGGCCATCGCCAACCGTCTGCGCATGACGCCGGTCGTCACCACGGCCGCGGCCCCCGGCGCGGCAAGCCGCCTGTTACAGGTGACGCGCGCCTGCGCCGAGCAACAGCTCGCGAGTCCCGGCGCGCGCGCCGCGGTGGCCCACGCACTCGATCTGCAAGCCCTGTTTCAGCACGCTGGCCTCGAAGTGGCGCCGCTCGCCGGCTACACCGACGTCGACCGCGTGTATGGACTCAAGCTCATGACCACCGTCGCCATGGAAGCGGCGCGTCTGTTCGATGCCGGCGTGTTCGCCTGCGCGGAAGACGCCGATGTGCTGGCGGTGTTCGCGCTCGGCTTCCCCGCCTGGAGCGGCGGCCCGCTCAGCTATCTCGACATGCTGCGGCGAGGCGAACTGCCCGGCGCCCGCGCGCCGGCCGAACTGCGCGCCGCTCCCTACTATCCCCATTGAAATCACGAGGACGATGAACATGATGAGCCCGGCTCGTCTCCTGAGCACCACTGCCGCCCGCGCGGCACGGAGCGCATACGCATGATCGAACGCACACTCTTTTCGCCGGAGCACGAGATCTTTCGCGATGCCTGCCGCAAGTTCATCGCCAGGGAAATCACGCCCTTCCACGCGCAATGGGAACAGGACGGCATCGTGCCACGCGAACTGTGGCGCAAGGCCGGCGCGGCCGGCATGTTGTGCTGCGCGGTGTCCGAAGCTTACGGCGGTCCCGGCGCCGACTGGTTATACGACGTGGTGATGTTCGAGGAAATGGCGCGCGCCGGCGCCACCGGCCCGGGCTTCATGATCCACACCGATCTGGTCGCCACTTACTTGAGTTCGTTCGGCAGCGAAGAGCAGAAGCACAAGTGGCTGCCGAAGATGGCCAGCGGTGAAGTGATCGGCTCGCTCGGCATGACCGAGCCCCATGCCGGCTCCGATCTGAAAAACATCCGCACACGCGCGGTGCGTGACGGCGATGACTACGTCATCAACGGCCAGAAGGTCTTCATCTCCAACGGCCAGCTGTGCGATCTCATCGTGCTCGCAACCAAGACCGACGGCGCGGCCGGCGCCAAGGGCATCACGCTGTTCCTGGTCGAGGGTGATCGCGCCGGTTTCACGCGCGGCCGCAATCTCGAAAAGCT
>JADLGE010000089.1 GCA_020849475.1 Gammaproteobacteria bacterium | reverse complement strand
GCGCGCGCGATCAAGGTGAACGGCATGAGCAGCACGACCAGCAGCGGATGGCGCTTGGCATGGGCATCGTGCGGCCTCAACAGCAGCGCCCCCAGTGCCGGCGACAAGGTCAGCGACACGATGGCCGAGATCACCGTGGCGCTGGCGATGGTCAGCGCGAACTGGCGATAGAACTGGCCCGAGATGCCGGAAATGAAGGCGGTCGGCACGAACACCGCCGCCAGCACCAGCGCGATGGCGACCAGCGCGCTGCCAACTTCGTCCATGGTCTTGTGCGCGGCTTCGCGCGGCGACAGGCCTTCGGCCAGGAAGCGCTCGATGTTTTCCACCACCACGATGGCATCGTCGACCGCGATGCCGACCGCCAGCACCAGGCCGAACAAGGTCAGGTTGTTGATCGAGAATCCAAACGCACCCATCACCGCGAAGGTGCCGACCAGGGCGATGGGGATCGCGACTATCGGAATGATGGCGGCGCGCCAGGATTGCAGGAACACCATGATCACCAGCACCACCAGCGCCATCGCCTCGAAGATGGTGAGGTAGACCTCGTGCACCGAATCGGCGATGAACTGGGTGGGATTGAAGGCGATCACATAGGCGACACCGGACGGCAGCTCCTTGCCAATCTCGGTCATGAGATCCTCGACCGCGCGCGCGGTCTCGATGGCATTCGAGCCCGGGCGCTGGAAGATCGGCATCGGCAAGGCTGGCTTGCCGTCGATGTAGCCGAGGGTCGAGTAATCCTGCGCGCCGAGTTCGACGCGCGCGACATCCTTCAGGCGCGTGATGCGTCCGCCGCTGCCGCGCTTGACGACGATGTCGCCGAATTGTTCGGTGGTGAGAAAACGGCCCTGGCTTTCGACCGCCAGTTCGAAGGCGCCGGTGTTCGGCACCGGCTGCGCATTGATGGTGCCCGACGCCACCTGCACGTTGTTGGCGCGCACGGCCTCGACGATTTCGGTGGCGGTCAGATCGCGCGCCGCCGCACGTTCGGGATCGATCCAGATGCGCATGCCATAGGCACGCTCGGCGAAAATGTTGATCGAGCCGACGCCGTTCAGACGCACCAGGCGGTCGACAATATGGGTGCGTGCGTAGTTGGACAGATAAGTCGGATCGCGCGTGCCATCGGGCGAGAAGATGTGCACGACCATCAACATGTCGGGCGAATTCTTCGTGACGTTGATGCCGAGACGCCGCACGTCTTCCGGCAGACGCGGCACGGCAATCGCCACACGATTCTGCACCAGCACCTGGGCAATATCGAGATTGGTGCCGAGTTCGAAGGTGACGTTGATCACCAGTCGCCCGTCACCGGTGGCGGAGGACTGCATGAACAGCATGTGATCGACGCCGTTGATCTCCTGCTCGAGCGGCGTGGCCACGGTGTTGGCGACGGTCTCGGCGCTGGCGCCCGGATAGTTGGCGGTGACCTGGATGGTCGGCGGCACGATGTCGGGATACTGCGCGATGGGCAGCGCCACGTAGGCGATGGCGCCGACCAGCACGATGATGATCGAGATGACGGCCGCGAAGATCGGCCGGTCGACAAAGAAATGCGTGAAGCGCATGGCTTACTTCTGGTCGGCGACTTTGATGGTGCCGTCCTCGGCGATGGTGGCTACGGTCGGCGTCACCGGCTTGCCGGGATGCGCGCGTATGATGCCATTGACGACGATGGTCTCGTCCGGCTTGAGCCCGTCACGCACCACGCGCAGTCCGTCAATCAGCGGCCCCAGGGTGACCACCCGCGCTTCGATCATGTTGTCCTTGGCCAACACCATCACGAGCTTGCGCGCCTGGTCGGCGACTATTGCGATATCGGGCACCATCACCGCCTCGTGTTCACCGGCGCCAAACAGGCGCGCGCGCGCGAACATGCCCGGCAGCAGCACGTGATCGGGATTGGGGAAGGTGGCGTGGCCCCGGATGGAATCGGAATTCGGATCGATTTCGTTGTCGACGAAGGTCATGTTGCCCTTGTGCACCCAGTCCGTCTCGTCGATGAGCTGCGCTTCGATGCGATTCGGCACTTCGCGCGACGAGCGCCGCGTGCCGGCGGTGTCGAGGCGCGTGTAGCGCAGGAACTCCGCTTCCGAGGCTTCGATTTCGAGCTCTATCGGATCGAGTGAAACGATGGTGGTCAGGAGCGTGGAATCAGCAGTGCCGCCCGAGATCAGGTTGCCGACGTCGACGCGGATATCCGACAGGCGGCCGGCCATGGGCGCGCGCACTTCGGTGAAATCGAGATTCAGTTCGGCATTGCGCAGCGCGGCCTTGGCGGCGTCGACCTCGGCCTGCGCGGCATCGCGCTTGGCGCGCCGCTCTTCGGCGGTCTCGGTGCTCATGGCGCGCGACGACTGCAGACGCTGGCCGCGTTCAAATTCGAGCTGCGCGACTTTCAGTTGCGTACCCGCCTGATCGACACCGGCCTTGGCACGCGCCACTTCGGTCTTGAACGGACGCTGGTCGATGACGAACAACAGTTCGCCGGCTTCGACCATCTGGCCTTCCTTGAAATGCACGGATTCGAGATAGCCCGACACCCGCGCGCGCACGTCGACGCGCTCCTTGGCGATGAAGCGGCCGGTGTAATCGTCCCACTCGGTAATGCGCTTGAAAATTGGCTTCGCGACTGTCACCGCCGGCGGTGGCGGTGCGGCCGGCGCGGGCGCCGGATCGGCGGCGCGCGCGCTGTGCGCTGTGACCGCCATGAATACCATCCACACCACGGCGAGCGCGCCTCCTGCGGCGCCGAAACCTAGCTTCGCCTTTACGGTCATATGCGACCCGCCCTCACCCTGCACAATTGCTGCCCTGCAGTATCGCAGAAAGGCGACAGCCCAGCGATACCGATTCGGGGAAGTGCATGGCCATCAGCACCACTTCGTGACCGTGAGCAAACCTGGCGTGGTCACGCTTCGCGGGCGAACGCGCGGCGCGCGTTGCGCCGCTCACGATGCCGCCGGCAAACGCCCGCGGTCGTGGGCTTGACGCAACCACTGCTCATGAAAGGCCGGCCCGCGCGGAATGATGCCGTTGGGATTGACGTGGGTGATGGAGTAATAGCCGCGCACAAAGTGCCGGATGTTGACCGTCTCCGCCACACCCGGCAGCTGGTAGAGCTCGCGCAGATAGTTCGACAGCGCGGGGTAACTGGCGATGGTGCGCTGATTGCACTTGAAGAGCGCGTGGTAGACGAGATCGAAGCGCAGCAGGCTGGCCAGCAAGCGCCAATCGGCCTCGGTCAGGCGCGCACCGAGCAGGTAGCGTTGTGTGCTCAGGCGCTCGTCCAGCCAGTCCAGGGTCGCGAACAGCTTGTCGAAGGCTTCGTCGTAGGCGGCCTGACTGCGCGCCAGGCCGACGCGATAGACGCCATTGTTGACGCCGTCGTAGACGCGCTGGTTGACGGCGTCGATGTCAGCGCGCAATTCCAGCGGGTAATAGTCCTCGCGGGCATCGGTAAAGGCATCGAAGGCACTGTTGAACATGCGCATGATGTCCGGCGATTCGTTGTTGACGATGACGCCGCGTTGCTTGTCCCACAATACCGGCACCGACACCGTGCCGCTGTAATCGGGCCGCGTGGCGGTATAGGCCTGGTGCAGATGGGTAAAGCCGTTGACCGCGTCCGGCGTACAGCCACCCGGGTAGTCGCCGAACACCCAGCCTTCGCGCCGGTCATTGGGAATGGCGATGGTCATGGAAATAACGCTTTCCAAACGCTTCAGGCGGCGCATGAGAATGGTGCGCCACGCCCATGGGCAATGGTAGGCGACGTAAAGGTGATAGCGGCCGGGTTCAGCCTTGAAGCCCGACGCGCCATCGGCCGTGACCACGTCGCGAAACGCCGCCGGCTCGCGCACGAAGCGGCCGTCCTCGATAGGGATCATGGTCGCTTGCGCGTCCCATTTGCCGTTGATCAGCAGGCCCATGCGTGGTGGCTCCCATCGAGGATGATGGGCGCCATTGTAGTGGAGGCTCGATCTCTGTGGATCAGACTTCAGTCTGACAGGCGCGAAGTGCCGCCGATTTCAATGTCAGCCTGAAAGCCGGCCCACAATCACGCGACGATCAGATAAATCGCCTCGATGAACTGCGGGTCGACTTCGTCCATCAACTCTTCGCCGGTGCAATCGACGGCCAGGCCGTGGGCGGCAAGCAGTGAGACATCGGCCACCTGCTCGCGCGGAATGCGCTCGGAATAGCTGCCGGTGCCCGAGCAGTTGGCGACGGCATCGGCCACTTTCAAAATCGCGGCCTCGGTGCCGGCGCGCTGCGCGCGCTGTGGCTCATGGTGCCAATAGACGGTATCGACGAGGGTATCGGGCAGATGCCAACTGTCGAGCATCATGCCGGCCAGCAAGGCATGGTCGAAGCCAAGGTCCCGTTGTTCGAGGGTATGCAGCCTGTCCTCGTCGCCCGCCGCTTCGATGATCACACTTTGAGCGATTTCCGGAAAACGCTTGTTGATGAGCAGGGTGCCGATGTCGTGCAGCATGCCGGCCACGAACAGGCGCTCGGGATGCAGCACCCGCGCGCGGCGCGCGATGGCCTGCGCGACGAGGCCGGTATAGACGCCGTGGCGCCAGAACGAATTCATGTTGGTGACCGAGCTCGACAGGCGCGAGAAGGTCTGCACCGCGCACACCGCCGTGACTATCTTCTGGATTTCGCCCATGCCGAGCAGCATCACCGCGCGGGTGATGGTGTCGACGCGACCGGGCAGGCCGTAGTAAGCGCTGTTGGCGAGCTTCAGGATGCGTGCGGTGAGATTCGGGTCGCGAATCACCACCAGTGCCAGTTGTTCGAGCGAGGTACTGTCGTCAGCCACCAGTTCGTTGATTTTCAAACACACGTCCGGCGGCGAAACCAGGGCCGACGTGTCTTCGATGAGGCTGCGCGCAATGCGTTCGCCGGGAGAGGTGATGTCCATATGGACCGCAGGCATGCTCAAGATGGCTGTCCTTGTTGTTATTCCCCGATGCGAATCTTTGTCGGCCGCGCGGCGGCAAGCTTGAGCGGCGCCGGCGGCAGTTGTTGCCGCCGGCGCGCGAACGCCCGCCGTCAGGCGCGCGGCGTCGGGAAATAGCGATTGGCGGGACGCGGCAGGCCGAGATGTTCGCGCAGGGTCTGGCCGCTATAGGCACGCCGATAAATGCCACGGCGCTGCAGCTCCGGCACCACCCGCGTCACGAACTCATCGAGCCCCGCCGGCAGAAACGGAAACATCACGTTGAAGCCATCACAGGCATGGGTCTCCAGCCATTCCTGCATCTGGTCGGCGACCATGGCGGGCGTGCCGATCATTTCGAGGATGCCGAAAGCGCCGCCCACCCATTGCGCGAGCTGGCGCACGGTAATGTGCCGTTCGCGCGCCATGCCGACCAGTTTGTCGCGGCTGCCGCGGCTGGCATTGCTCTCGGGCAGCTCGGGCAAGGGACCATCGAGGTCAAAGGCGCTGACATCACAGCCCAGCATCACCGACAGCGACGAGATGCCGGAATCGGGATGCACCAGCGCATCGAGACGCGCCTTTCTGTCTTCGGCTTCGGCGCGACTGTCACCGAGCACCACGAATGCGCCCGGCATGATCTTGAGATGGTCGGGCTCGCGGCCGAGCGCGGCCATGCGGCCTTTCACGTCGGTGTAGAAGGCCTGCGCGGCAGTGAGTTCGACATCGGCCGAGAACACCATCTCGGCGGTCTCGGCGGCCAACTGCCGCCCAGCCTCGGAACTGCCGGCCTGCACGATCACCGGCCAGCCTTGCAGCGGCCGCGCGACATTGAGCGGTCCGCGCACCGAGAAATCATCGCCCTTGTGATCGAGCACATGCATGCGCGACGGATCGAAATAGATGCCGGCATCGACATCACGAATGAAGGCGTCATCGGCCCAGCTGTCCCACAGGCCGGTCACGACGTCGTAGAACTCGCGCGCCCGTTTGTAGCGCTCCGCATGTTCGAGATGCTGCTCGCGTCCGAAATTCAAAGCCTCGTGGGGATTGGCCGAAGTCACCACGTTCCAGCCCGCTCGGCCGCCGCTTATGTGGTCGAGCGAGGCGAACTTGCGCGCGATGTGATACGGCTCGTTGTAGGACGTCGACGCCGTCGCTATGAGGCCGATATGGGACGTGACCGTCGCCAGCGCCGGCAACAGCGTCAAGGGATCGAAAGACGTCACCGTCGCGCTGCGCTTCAGGGCCGCCATCGGCATGTTCAGCACCGCCAGGTGATCGGCCATGAAAAAGGCGTCGAAGCAGCCGCGCTCCAGGGTCGTTATGAAGCGCACGTAATGCTCGAAATTGAAATTGGCGTCGGCGTAACTGTCGGGGTAACGCCATGCGCTGGTGTGGATGCTGACCGGGCGCATGAAGGCGCCGAGATGGAGTTGACGGTTCAAGACAATCGCTCTCGCTGACGGTGGATGTTGCCTGCCCGCTGCCGCGGCGCTGGCCCGATTGTGCAGCACGGGCGCGCGACTGTCTTGCCAGCAACCGGACGCGATGACACATTGCGGGTCACGCCGCCCAAGCTCGCGGCGCACGAGGGGAGACATCGATGCGTAGTGACACGCCGCCCGACGGGTCGGCACCAGAGACTTGCGCCTCGGCGCCACGTCGGCGCCTGCTGTGCGCGGCGGTTGCGGCCGGATTGGGCGCGCCGCTGCTCAGCCTCGCGGCCGACACCGACCCGAGCAAGATGCCGGCCCAGCCCGGCGACCGGCTGGCGTTTGCGTCCTGGGATGAAGATCCGCGGCCGGTGACACCGGCCGATGTGGTGCTGGACGCCGCGCCGCTGTCGGTCTATCCCCAGGACGGCGCCAGCGGCGTGACGCGCGAGAATTCGCGCCTGAATCAAATCCTGTTGCTGCGTCTCGATCCGGCCAGTCTCGATGACGCCACCCGCGCACGCGCCATCGATGGCATCGTCGCCTACTCCGCCATCTGCACCCACGCCGCCTGCGCGGTCAGTGAATGGGCGGCCGACAAGCGCCACCTGGTGTGCCCCTGTCATTCGTCGGAATACGATCCGGCCAAGGGCGCCGCACGCGTCACCGGCCCCACCGCGCGGCCGCTGCCGGCGCTGCCGATCAAACTGGTCGCTGACAAGCTCGTCATCGATGGCCCCTTCAGCGCCGCGCTCGGCGCACCCGCACCGTGAGGTGAATGTATGCGCTTTTTGTTCCTGACCTTGGCCCTGTCATTCACGCTGCTTGGCGTCGCAGCCCACGCCGCCGACGACGCGCGGCCCTACTCGCCCGTCACCGATGCGCGCCTGACGGCGCCCGAGCCCGGCAACTGGCTCATGTACCGGCGCACCTACGACAGCTGGGGCTACAGCCCGCTCAAGCAGATCGACACCAGCAACGTCGCGCAGTTGAAACCGCTGTGGAGTTTTTCGACCGGCGTCGAGGAAGGCCACCAGGCGCCGCCCATCGTCAACGACGGCGTGATGTTCATCACCACGCCGCGCGACCAGGTGCTGGCACTGGACGCGCGCAGCGGCGAATTGATCTGGCGCTATCGTCGCGAACTGCCGGCCGATCTGTTTCAACTGCATCCGACCAATCGCGGCGTGGCCCTGTATGGAGACCGCGTCTACATCGCGACGGTCGACGCCTTCCTGGTCGCGCTCGATGCGCGCAGCGGCGCCGTCATCTGGGAGAAGCCGGTAGAGAACTATCTCGCCGGTTACTACATGACCATGGCGCCGCTGGTGGTGGAAGGCCGAGTCATGGTCGGCGTGTCGGGCGGTGAATTCGGTGTGCGCGGCTTCATCCAGGCCTTCGATGCGACAAGCGGCGAATCACTGTGGAAGACCTTCACCGTGCCCGGCCCCGGCGAGCCCGGCCATGACTCCTGGCCCGGTGAGACCTGGAAAAAAGGCGGCGTGCCGGTGTGGATCACCGGCAGCTACGATGCCGAAACCAAGCTCGCCTACTGGGGCACCGGCAACGCCGGGCCATGGATGGGCGACCAGCGTGCCGGCGACAATCTTTATTCGACCTCGGTCATCGCGCTCGATGTCGCGAGCGGCGCGATTCGCGCCCATCACCAGTATCACTGGAACGATTCCTGGGACTGGGACGAGGTGGCGGCGCCGCTACTCATCGATCTCGAGCGCAACGGCAAGAAACAAAAGAGCCTGGTGCATGCCGGCCGCGACGGCTACCTGTGGGTGCTGGAGCGCTCGGCCAACGACATCCGCTATGTCAGCGGCCAGCCCTATGTGCACCAGAATGTTTTCACCAAGCTCGACCCGGAGAGCGGCCGGCCGCAGTACGACCCGACCAAGATTCCGCGCAGCGGCTCACGTTCGGAATTCTGTCCGAGCCTGTGGGGTGGCAAGGACTGGCCACCGACCGCCTACAGTCCCGACACCGGCTATCTCTACATCCCCGCCAATGAAAACCTGTGCAGCGCCTTCACCGGTGAAAAGGCCAAGTACCGTCGCGGCGAACTCTACATGGGCGTGCCGTTCGCCAAGATTGAAGTGCTGCCGACACCCGAGGCGCGCGATCACATCGGTGAACTGCAGGCCTGGGATCTCGCCACCGGCAAAAAAGTCTGGACCAGCAAATTCAAATCCCACAACTGGGGGCCGGTGCTGACCACCGGCGGCGGCCTGGTATTTTCCGGCGGCACGAACGACCGCTACTTCCGCGCCTTCGATGCGAAAAGCGGCAAGATACTCTGGCAGCAGCGCACCAATTCCGGGGTGGTCGGCGTGCCGACCAGCTACAGTCTCGATGGCAAGCAATACGTTGCCGTGCAATCGGGCTGGGGCGTCGATGCGCAACGCAAGCAGGACTTTCTGGACAAGGCCTTTGGCACCCACACCCAGGTGCCGCAAGGCGGTGTGCTGTGGGTGTTTGGTCTGCCGTGAGGCCGTAAGGGAGAGACCGACGTGATTCCTTTGAACCGCCATGGGCCCGGCATTCTGCTGCGCAAATTGAAACGCTGGTTCGAGCCGGATCTCGATCCGCACCGCGTCGGCAAAGTATTCGACGAATTCGATCGGGTGCGCGGTTTCGCCGCCTGGCAGGACCATTGTCGCGCGCGCTTGCAACGCCCGCTGCCCGACGACGCCGCGCAGGCCGCGGTGGTCACCGAGGGCTTCACCACCCTGCCGGTGATGAGTGCGGCCAGCGCCGCCGAACTGCTGGCGGCCGTCAGCCGCGATCAGGAAGTCGAACGTCTCAAGCGCGACTCGGCCAAGCTCGAAGGCTATGAGCTCGGCAACCCGGCACTGGTGCGGCGCCTCCTGGAAGCATCGCTGACCGACGCCGTCGACCGTCAATGCCTGTCCTTCTTCGGCAGCGAATACATGGTGTATTGGTACGCCTTGTCACGCACGTCACCGAGCAACGCGCCAGCCTCGGTGTCGTTCCGCTGGCATTGCGACAAGGGCCCCCATGCGCATCTGAAACTGTTGGTCTATCTCAACGATTACAGCGAACACGGCGGCGGCACGTCCTATCTCAATCTTGCCGGCAGCGCGCACGTGGCGCGCACCGGCTACATGTTCGCGCGTGGTCGCCGACGCACCGATTCGCTGGCGGAACTCGCGCGCATGGCTGGCAGCGAACTCGCCGCCTACGATCATCATCCGCAGGCCGGCGACGCCGTGCTGTTCCAGCCGGCGCGCGTCCTGCACAGCGGCATCACGCCGCGCCGCGGCCCGCGCTACGTGCTGGCGCTGTGCCTGCTGCCGAGCCCCCTGCCATGGCGCGAAGCGCTGGCGCGCGGCGCGCATATCGATTTGCGTACTGACCCTATTTGGCACGACGACGCGCGCGAGCTCGAAAAGCGGTTGGCGGGCGCGGCGCGATGAATCACACTGCGGGGCCGTGCCCGCGCCTCGCTGCGCGCTGTCACAGTTCCTGAACGGTCGCGCTTCCAGCGGCCGCACTAACGAGAAGGAGGTCCACAATGAACCTACGTTTCGGCCTGCTATGGCCTTTCCGCAATCCGAGTTTCAACCGCGTACCGTGGCAAGACTTGTATCGCAGCCACCTCGATCTGATAGTCGATTCCGAAGCCATGGGCTACGACAACGCGTGGCTGACCGAACATCATTTCGTCGATGACGGCTATTCGCCATCGCTGCTGCCGATAGCCGCCGGCATCGCCACCCGCACCTCGCGCATCCGCATCGGCACCTTCTTGATCCTGCTGCCACTGCACAACCCGGTGCGCGTCGCCGAAGACACCGCGACCGTCGACTTGATGTCCAACGGCCGCTTCGATCTCGGCGTGGGCCTGGGTTATCGCCGCCAGGAATTCGCCGACCAGGGCATTTCCCACACCGAACGCGGCGCGCGCCTGAATGAAGGCATCGCCCTCATCCAGCGCCTGCTGTCGGACGAAGAAGTGACCTTCGACGGCAAGTTCAGCCACCTCAACAAGATTCGCATCGTGCCGCCGGCGCTGCAGCAGCCCCATCCGCCGATCTGGATCGGCGCGATCGCGCCCAAGGCCATCGAACGCGCCGCCAAGATGGGCTTTCATTTCCAGGTCGTCGGCCCGCCGGCGCTGGTCGAGCACTACGACAGCTGCCTGGTCGCCGCTGGCCGTAATCCGCAGGAATACTCCACCGCGCAACTGCGTTGGGTGCACGTGGCGAAGAGCCGCGACCAGGCCTGGGAAACCTGCGCGCAGTCGCTGCACTACACCGCCAGCTGCTACGCGAAATGGTTCGCCGAAGCGAACGACAAGCCCGGTGACGATGCCGCCATCGTTGGCATTCCGAGCGTCGATGAAATCATCAGCAAGCAGGAGTTCGACGTGTTCGGCGAACCGGCCATGGTCGGCACGCCGTCCGATGTGCGCGACATGATTGCCGACTACGTCAAGCGCGGTCGTGTCACGCACCTCGTGTGCGGCATGGCGATGTCGGGCCTCGCCCCGCATCTCATCCGCTCGAGCATGGAAATGTTCGCCAAGGACGTCATTCCGGCCTTCCGCAAGTAAGCGCTTGGCGCGTCTCGCAGTCATCACCAATGGCTGCGAGGCGCGCCCTTCCCCCCACTCCCGTCGAGGTTCCGCCGTGAAGCTCTATCGTGATTTCGTCAGCCAGGAAGAGATCGACCAGCAGTACAACATCGAGGCCGCGGTCGGTGACATGCGTCCCTATGTCGAATGGTTCGTCGGTGGCAGCGCCAAGGCGCGCGCCGAGTTCGACTGCGTGCTCGATGTGCCTTTCGGTCCGACCCGCGACGAAACCCTGGATATCTTTCCCGCGAAGAGCCCCAACGCACCGGTGTTGCTGTTCGTGCACGGCGGCTACTGGCGCATCCTGTCGAGCAAGGAGTTCTCGCTGGTGGCACGCGGCCCGGTGGCCCACGACGTGACGGTGGTGGTGTCGAACTATTCGCTGTGCCCGAAGGTGAGCCTGGCCGAAATCACGCGCCAGAGCCGCGCCACAGTGGCCTGGATAGCGAACAACATCGCCCGCTACAACGGCGACGCTTCGCGCCTGTTCGTGGCCGGCCATTCGGCCGGCGGTCACCAGGTCGGCATGCTGGCGGCGACCGACTGGGTCGGTGAATACGGCCTGCCGGCCGACGTCATCAAGGGCGGCATTCCGATCAGCGGCCTGTTCGATCTGCGTCCCTTCCGCCATTCCTGGCTGCAACCCAAGCTGCAGCTCGACGCGGATCTCATCGAGCGCCAGAGCCCCTTGTTCCATATTCCCGAACACGCCGCGCCGCCCTTGCTGGTGACCCTCGGCGGTGACGAATCAAGTGAGTTCCATCGCCAGTCGGCCGACTACGTGGCGGCGTGGCGCGCGCGTGGACATCGTGCCGAAGAATTCGCCCAACCGGGCAAGAATCATCTGACCGCCATCGGCGGCTTTGAAGACAAGGACAGCGATCTGTGTCGGGCGGTGATGGAGTTCATCAAGCGCCAGGTGCGAATTCATTCGGGCAGTGGAATGTCAGACTGAAGTCTGACATTGAAGCCAAGGCACAGACCTGAAATCTGATCCAATGCGCGAAAAAATCCGCACCTACGCTTCAACTTCCAGCTGATCCACCGTCAAGCCCGCGCGTATGGCCTCCGCCGTCACGCGGAACTGCTGGGGCTGCACGGTCTGGCGGAAATCACACAGCGACAGGAAGTGCGTCGAATACCACATCGCTTTCATTTCGGCGGCGGCGCTCGCGTCAGTGCCGAAGAAGGCTTCGTTGGCACCGAACACGCGGTGCTTGAGGCCGAGACGCTTGGCCGCCATGTCATTGGCGACGATGGAGCGCGCCGCGCCCACGCTCACCAGTTCAACCTGCGCGCCGTTGCAGGTCGCGGCGTTCAAGGCCAGGTAGCGCTTGAGCTTGTCCTGCCAGTAAGGGTCTTTGAAACGCGCAAACGGGTCGAACACCATCAGGCGCACACCCATCTTCGGATCTATCTGACGCTGCCACACGCCGGGCAACTGGCAATTGGGCGGCACATGGGTGAAGTGCCGCACCATGGTCGCGTCGTCACTGGCACCGGCCTCGCAGCCAAAGCGCGCAACGACGAAACTCTCTTCAGGACGGGCGCGGGCATAGCTCAGGAAATTCGCGATGTGCGGCCCGAGCGCTGCGAAACTCAACATTTCGCCGTCGCTGTTGCGATACGGGATGGCATAGGCATTGCCGCTCGCGCCGACGCCGATGTCGGTGTCGGCTTCGAACAGGCGCGCTGCGACTGCCGCTGATCCTTGCGAGAAATCGCCGCTCATATCAGCGCCGAACACGAAGGTCGGCTCGCTCGGGCGGGTATGCAGAGGAACTTTGGCGGCGGGTGTGGCCATGGCGCAATCCTGTGAACGGAACACAGGGTGTAGCGGCAGCAGGCGGGAGAAACTGAGGCGGGCGACGTGCAAAAATTGCGAACCGCTGCGCGGTGTTGGGGCCTCGGCGCCCTGTAGGTGCGAATTCATTCGCACCTACAGGCGGATCGCCCCTCAGGCCCGCATCGGCAATGCCACCACGCCGGTGCCGAGGATCGAATCCTCGTCATCCTGGTTGGCGGCGCGCTGGCTGATTTCGACGCAGTGACGGCCTTGTTCATCAACGAACTTGCGCGTCACTTCACCGTTGAACATCAACACGTCGCCTTCCGGATTGTGGCGCCGAATCTTGCTTGAGGACGACACCAGGAAGCCGTCATCGCCCATCCAGTTGGTGAGGTGATGGGTCAGCCACGAGCATCGCTCCGGGCCGTAGTCATAGGCGCCCGGCGCGCCGACCTTGAGCGCGAACTCGGGCTCCCAGTGCACGCGCTCGGGGCAATCGGGGATATTGAAACGGTTGGCAATGCCGAGCCCGGGGTGGGCGTGGATCATGCGCCACGCAAGCTTGTTGGCGCGAATGTAGAGACCGCCCCAGCCCTGCGCATAGGCAATGAAACCGGTCACCGTCATCGGGCCCTTGGCCAGCGTCGGCAGGCGCTCGCCCACGTGCACGTCCTGCCAGTAGCGCGGCGTCGCACCGCGCACTTCCTCCTTGGCATAGGTGCGATAGACCTCGGCCAGTTCCTCCTGGGTCCAGCGCTTGTCGGGGCGCGCCTTCACTTCGGTGTACTTGGTGCCTTGCTCACGCGCGGTGTCACGCTCGGTGCGGAAGCACCAGCTGTCGACTTCGGCAAGCTTGTCGCCGCTCTGGTTGAAGAAGTCGACGTGATAGATCTGCTGTACGGCGCGCCCGGCAAAACGCGTCTCGTGAATGATGAGGTCTTTCAGATGGGACTCGGTCGAGATCTCGTCGTTGCGGCGCGTGGCCTTGTGCCAGGTCCAGTTGGCGCCGGCCCACATCGCGTGAATACCCGGCAAGCCGCCGACATAGCCAGACGCAATGCGTGAGCAGGCAAACAGGAAGGATGGGCAGGCGATGATGCCGCCGTGGGCGGTGCCGCGTGCGTAATCCACATCGCACCACAGCGGATTATCATCGCCGATGCCATGGGCGTAATGCCGGATGTTGTCGCGCGTCGCCTCGAAGCACCACGGCTCGGGCTCCTGCGCGATGCGCACATTGATGCGACGCTTGAGATCGTCGAGCCCCTGCTCGGTGATGCGCGGAAATTCCTCGCTTGCCTGCTTGCCACTCATGATGAAACGCTCCTTAAGCTTGTTCCTGCAATCGCGCACGCAGCGCATTGCGATTGACTTTACCGGCCGGCGTCTTGGGCAATTCGTCGACGAATTCCACCTGGCGTGGATACTCGTGACGACTTAAACGCTCCTGCGCGAATTTTTGAATCTCACTGACGAAGGCATCGGACGCCGCGCGCGGCGAAACCACGTAGGCCTTCACCACCTGGCCGCGGGTGGCATCGGGCACACCAATCGCGGCGCATTCGGCGACATCCGGATGCTTGAGCAAGGTGTCTTCGATTTCCACCGCGCTCATGGTCCAGCCAGCCGAGATGATGACGTCGTCGGCGCGGCCGTTGTGATAAAAGTAGCCGTCCTCGTCGAGGTGGCCGAGATCCTTGGTGGGAAACCAGCCGTCGCCCCGACGCAGCATGATCTCGCCGATCACGCCCGCTGCGCAGGGCAGACCGGCACGGTCGAGCACCGCCACTTCCACGCCCGGCACCGGCTTGCCGAGCGCGCCCGGCTTGACCGGCAAATCATCGGCGCCGGGATAGTTGGCGATGATCACACCGACCTCGGTGGTGCCGTAGATGCTGCACACCGGCGTGCCGAAAGTGTGCGCCGCCCATTCGGCCGTGGCGCTGTCTATCGGCTCACCAGTGAAGGTGAGTTTCTTCAGGCCATAGACATGCCGCGAGGCCGCGCCGCTGTTCTTCATGAGCCGGTAGTGGGTGGCAGCCGCCGACATGTTGGTAATGCCGTAATCGGCTGTTGCCTGCAGCAGTCTTTCAGCGTCGAATTTGCCCGCATAGGCGGCGATGCTGACGCCCAGCCCCAATGGCGCCAGCGTGCCGTGCCACAGGCCATGGCCCCAGGCCGGTGACGACGGACACATGTAGCGATCACCCGGCCGCACGCCGGTCGCATACAGCGCGGCGATGGCCACCGTGACGATGGCGCGATGGCGATGCTTGACCGCTTCGGGCAATTCGCGGGTGGTGCCGGAAGTGTATTGATAGAGCGCCATGTCGTCGGCGCGACTCGCTATCGGCGCGCGCACTGGCTGCTGCGCGACTTCGGCCAGCCAGCGCTCGTCGGCGATCACCACTTCGGTGCCGGCGGCGGCCGCGAGTTCATGTTTCTCGGGTGCGAGCAGTAGCAGCGCGGGACTGCAGTCATCCATGCGCAGGCGCAATCCTTCCGGCCCGAACAAGGTGAACAGCGGCACCGCCACCGCGCCCATCTTCATGGCGCCGAACAGCGCCGCGTAGAACGCCAGTGACGGTTCCAGCATCATCGCCACGCGCTCGCCCGGCTTGACGCCGCGCGCGACCAGGAAGCTCGCCACGCGCCCGCTCCACGCCGACAGCTCCGTGAAGGTGATGACTTCGTCGCGACCGTCGGCATGGGCCACGCGTATCGCCACATCGCCCTCGATGCCGCGCCCGGCATGACGGTCGACACACTCATGGGCGATATTGAGCGCGTCCTTGTCGCCATCGAACAGCGCCCACAAGGCCTGCTTGGAGTAATGGCGATGGGCGTCCGCGTAGCGGGTGTAGTCAGTCAGTCGAGTCACGCGGGAGATCTCGTTGCGTCGGCCAAGGGGTGGATGAAATCGACGTCGACGCCACCAGCGGCGCAACAGTGCGCACCGTGGCAACACTGCCGACGGCGACTGGTCACGATCATCGCCCACTCTCGCCATGCCGCGCTACACGCTATGGTGGGGCGCGGCCATGGTTTATCCTGCGCGCAAGCGTCACCGAAGGTCGCCTGCAGCAGGCCGGCCTGTGACGCGCGCCATCCGATCACGTCGTCCTGACCCCGTCCATGCAGTCATTCATGCGCAGCCACTGGCCTCTACCAACATCGCGCGCCGCGCTGTTACTGCTGTGCGTGCTGCTGACACTGTGCGTGGTGCGACCGGTGGCCGCCATCGAGGCCTCGCAGCTGGCGGTCATCATCAACATGGAAGACCCGGTCAGCTACGCCATCGGTGAGTACTACGTGGTGCGCCGGCACCTGCCGCTGGACAACATCATCAAGATTCGCTTCGAGCCGGGCTCGACCACCATGTCCGAGGGCGAATTCAAATTGCTGAAAGCCGAAGTCGAGCGACAGACCGCGTCCAACGTGCAGGCCTATGCGCTGACCTGGGCCGCGCCTTATCGCGTCGAGTGCATGTCGATCACCGCCGCCTTCGCCTTCGGTTTCAATCGCGCTTACTGCGCGAGCGGCTGCAAGCCGACGGAATTGAATCCGATGTTCAACGCCAGCACGCGCGAGCCCTATACGGAGCTCGGCATGCGCCCGACCATGAGCCTCGCGGCACGGGATTTCGAGGATGCGGTGGCGCTCATCGACCGCGGCGTCGAGTCCGACGGCACACTGCCCGACGCGCGCGCCTATCTCATGTCGACCAGCGACAAGGCGCGCAACGTGCGCGCCGCCGACTACCCGGCCGTCAAGCACGTGCTCGGCAAACGCGTCGCGACCAGCATCCTGCGCGGCGACGTCTTGTACGGTGCGCGCGACGTGCTGTTCTATTTCACCGGCAGGGCCAAGGTCGCGGGCCTCGAAACGCTGGGCTTCAAGCCCGGCGCGGTGGCCGATCATCTGACGTCATTCGGTGGCATGCTCACCGACAGCGGCCAGATGTCAGCGCTGCGCTGGTTGGAGGCCGGCGCCACCGGCAGCTATGGCACGGTGCAGGAGCCGTGCAATTTTCCGCAGAAATTCCCCGACCCGGTGATCCTGGTCGACAACTACCTGCGCGGCGAAACGCTCATCGAAGCCTATTGGAAGAGCGTCGCCATGCCCGGCCAAGGGATCTTCATCGGCGAACCGCTGGCCGCGCCGTTCCGTCCCAACCCGGCGCCGAATTGAGGGCGAAACGCCAGCAGCAAATTCGACCGCACACCGTAATCTCGGCTCTGTGGTGACTGCGCTTAATGTCAGACTTCAGTCTGACATTCACCAATGCCGAACGAATTCGCATCCGCGGTTCTCACCGCCGCAGCGCTCGATACACCGCGGTCTCGAACTCGACGAAGCCTGGATAGGAGCCGATGTCCTGGAAGGGCAGGATCTGGGTGCCCCACATGCCGCCCACACCGTTCTTGCGGTCTATCCAGAAATAGGTGTTGGCGAGCCCGGCCCACGACAGCGCACCCGCCGGTCTGCCGGTAGGTGCATCTTCTTCCAGCACCTGAAAGGTGTAGGACCAGGACTTGCGCAGGCCCGGGAAGAAATCACCGCTGTTGGCGTAGAACGGGTTGGAGCTCGTCCACGCGCCACTGGTGAGGTTGCCGAGGCCGTTGCTGGCCATCTGCGCGACGGTCGCTGCTTTCAGGACGCGACCCTCAGGCCCGGCGCCGTCGTTCAACACCATGCGGATGAACTTCATGTATTCGCCGATGGTGGCGTAGAGGCCGGCGCCGCCCATGTCCATCTCGGGCGGTTGCGGCAGCACGATTTCAGGATGCGCGGTGAGTTGGCCATCGGCCACGCGTTGGTGCAGGCTGGCCAGGCGCGCGCGCATCGACGGCGTCATGTTGAAGGCGATGTCTTCCATGGCAAGCGGCGCGAACACGCGCTCGCGCAGCACCTCGCCGAGGCGCTTGCCGCGCAACACTTCGACGATGCGTCCCAGCCAGTCGATGTTGTTGCCATAGGTCCAGCGCTCACCCGGATCGTGCAACAGCACATCCTGGATGGCCGCAAAGGTGCAGCTCAACACCGACGGAATCTCGCGCGCGGTGCGGTAGCGCAAGAGATCGGCACTGAAGAAGTCGTAACAGAAGCCGGCGGTGTGCAGCATGAGGTGATTGACGGTGATCGGCGTGCGCGGTTTGCGCAGGCGCGCTTCGCCGTTGGCATCGAAGCCGTCCAGCACCTGGATGGCGTCAATCTCCGGCACGTACTTGCCGGCCAGGTCATCGAGAGCGAGCTTGCCCTCTTCCACCAGCTGCATGACCGCCACGCCGGTCAGAGCCTTGGTGCAGGACGCCAGGAACATCACGGTGTCGGTGGTCATGGGCTGCGGCTTGCCGAGTTCGCGCACGCCGGCCGCGCCTTCGTAGGTATTGCCCTTGCGGTCGGTGGCCATCGCCACCACACCCGGCGCGCCGCCGGCGCGACTGACGGTCTCGTTCAGGATGGCATTGGCGGCATCGGTGAGTGACTGGCCCATGGAGATCTCCGGCGGTTGATGTTGGCGTGATGATAATGCAGCGCGGACTACTCGACGAAGCGCGGCTGGTAAGGCGCAATGGTTTCGATGGCGTCGTAATGCGCGGCCAGTTCCGCCACGCTCCAGGGCGTGGCCTTGAAGCTTTCATGCACTTCGGTCGGATGGGTCCACAGCGCGGTCTTGCGGCCATTGAAGGTGCAGCACTGGCCATTGAATTTCGCGGCGTGTTCACTCGCCAGCCAGATCATGCCCTGCGCCACTTCGACCGGTGTGCCAAAACCCATGGCGGCCGGGCTCGGCGCTTGCCCGCCGCTGGCCGATGCCGCCTGCGTGGCGCGCTCGAACACCACCTGCGTCATGTCCGTTTCGGCGATGGGCCAGAAGGCGTTGCACCGAATGCCGTAACGCGACAGCTCCATCACCCAGGTGTAAAGCAGGCCCATCATGCCGGCCTTGGCGGCGGCGTAATTGCTCTGGCCGAAACCGCCCGACAGGCCGGAGTTCGACACCACGTTGATGATGTGGCCGCCACCGTGGTCGCGCATGGCAATGGCGGCCTGGCGCGAGCACAGGAAAGTGCCGCGCAGATGCACCGCGATCACTTCGTCGAAATCCGCGTCGCTCATCTTGAACAATGTACGGTCGCGCACCTGGCCGGCGTTGTTGATGAGCACATCGATGCCGCCATAGGTATCGACGCAGGTCTGGATGAGCTCGCTCGCCAGCGCCGACTCCGCCACCGAGCCACGCACCGCCGTGACCGTGCCGCCGGCCTCACGCACCGCCGCTTCGGTCGCGGCCAGCGCCTCGGCGTTCGTGCCGTTGATCACGAGCTTGGCGCCGGCCTTGGCCATTTCAAGCGCGAAGCCGCGGCCGAGACCGCGCGACGAGCCGGTGATGACGATGCGTTTGCCTGCGAGTAGGGTCATGGGAGTTCTCTGTGCTGTCGGTGCGAATGCATTCGCGGGTTGAATCCAGAATTGAACCGGGCGGTCGTGGCGCGCTGTCACTGTGCGAATGAATCCGCACCTGCAGGGGCATCAGGCCAGGATTCTCGGCTCGGCCACGAAATCCTCGAGCTTCGCCTCGCGCGACATCTCGAAGAACGCCGCATTGCGATAGGGCGAATTGACGACGATGCGGCCGCGCGAGTTGCGGTAATAGGTGCGCATGCCGGGATGGGTCCACACCATGTCCTGGTGTTCGCGGTCGACGTCCTCGTTGTAGGCGTCGTGCACGTCCTGGCGAATTTCGAGCGCGCCGAAGCCGCCATCGAGCATCTTGGTGACCGCGTCCATGATGTAACGCATCTGCATTTCAATCATGAAGATGAGACTGCCGCCGTGGCCGGCCTGCAGGTTGGGGCCATACAGGCAGAAAAAATTCGGGAAGTCCGGCATCGCGGCGCCGAGATAGGCGCGCGCATCGTCATCGCCCCACACTTCGCGTAACGAGCGGCCGCTGCGGCCATGCACTTCAAACGCGGTGAGAAAGCGCAGCACGTCAAAGCCGGTGGCGATCACCAGCACGTCGGCCGGGTATTCGCTGCCGTCGGCCGTCGCCACGCCGTTAGCCGTAATGCGCGTGATGGGCTCGTCGACCAGTGTGACCTTGGGATTGCGCAGCATGCGATACCAGCCGTTGTCCATCAGCATGCGTTTGCCGAAAGGCGGGTACTTGGGCAGCACTTTATCGAGCAGGTCCTGACGCTCGCCGAGTTCCGACACCACGTATTGCGTGAAATAGGCGCGGTGCCCGTCGTTGGCATGGTTGAGCGCGCGCTCCGGGTACGGCCAGGCCGGATCCTTGTGCAGCGCGTTGAAGATCTGATCGCCATAGGTCCAGCCGAGTCGCAGACGATACCAGGCACGGTACAGCGGCACCTCTTTCAGCAGCAGGCGCAAGGGCGCGGGGATGGGCTTGCCGAACTGCGCGTTGGGCGCCACCCAATGCGGCGAGCGTTGAAAGATGGTGAGCGCGCCAACCTCATGCTGGATGGCCGGCGCGGTCTGCATGCAACTCGCGCCATTGCCGATGATGGCGACGCGCTTGCCGGTCAATTCAACATCGTCGCGCCATTCGGCGGTGTGAAAGCACGGGCCTTGAAACTGCTCCAGGCCGGCGATGTCGGGCATCTTGATGGGATTGAAAATGCCGACCGCGGCGATGACGAGATTCGCCTCACGCCTGACCGTAGCGCCGTCGGGCTCTGTCACGCGCAGACGCCAGCGCTGTGTCGCCGCGTCGTAGTCCGCCGCTTCCAGCGTGGTGTTGAAGCGAATGTGGCGACGCAGCTGAAATTTGTCCGCGACGTGCTCCAGATACTCCTTCAACTCTCCGCGCAGCGCGAAATAGCGGCTCCAGTCGTAGGGCGCGAAGGTGAAGGAATAAAGATGGTTGGGCGTATCGACGCCGGCGCCCGGATAGCGGTTGTCGCGCCACACGCCACCGAGCTCCGAACTCTTTTCCAGAATCTCGAACGGAATGCCGGCGCGCTGAAAATGAATGGCGGCGCACAGGCCCGACACGCCGGCGCCGACGATGACCGCGACAAACCCCGCGGGCACGGTCACACGCGGGTGCTCATCGTGACGCGCGAACGGCAATTCGGCGCTGATGATGCCGTCATAGTCGGCCGGGATGTCTTCCGCCACCGCCACGCTCATCATGCGCCGACGCAGCGCCGCATCGGGTTCGGCGATGGCGAGCGGGCGGCCGGCGCGCCACGCCAGAATGGCGTCCAGCGCCGCGCTGCGCACCATCGCCTGTTCGGCTTCGCCGAGCCCACCGCTGTCGTGGTCCGTCACACCGCGACCGCGGCTGGGGCGGAACGGTGATTCCAGCCAATGCAGTTCGCCGGTCATGTGCACGAGCATCATCAACAGGCTGGGGATGTTGGCGATGGCGACGGCGTCGGCCAATGCCTGGGCGTCAAGGTCGGTGCGGTTTGCGGTCATGGGAGCGCCTCGTAACGAACCGGCGGCATGATAAGGCCCCTGGTCAAAATTATCTCGTCAACACCGAGGGTGCGCGTGGGCGGTCGTGGCAAGGCGCGATTCGCAGGTAATAGCAGGGCTATTGCCAAGAATCGCAACGCCGCCATGGCCGCCCACGCGCGGCCGAATGTAGAGATAATTTTGACCAGGGGCCTGAGCGCGGCCCGCGCGCGTCGGCCCTCCCTTACCGATAGCGGTCCCACAGCGGCACGATGCGGCGACCATGGCACAGCAACGGCGTCAAAGAGATGTCGAGCAACCAGGCGAACAGCAAGGTCGCCGCGGCCAACAGACCGAACTCGGCCTGCGAGCGCAGTTCACCCGCCATCAAGGCCACGAAGCCCGCGCACAAGGCCAGGGTCGTGAGCGTGGCGGGCCGCAGGATCACGGCAAGCGTCGCCTCGATGCCGGCGCGGCCACGACCATGGCGGCGGGATTCAATTGCATAGCAGGTCATGAACACCACGGTATCGTCGATGGCGATGCCGAACACCGAATCGGCCACCAGGCTGGTGCTCAAGTCATAGGGAATGGGTACCGCGCCGAGCAGGCCGAAGAACAGCACGATGGGCAAGAGGTTCGGCACCAGCGCCAGCAGCCCCACCCGCACCGAGGCGAACACCACCGACAGCAGCACGAAGGTGGTCAGAAGCGCACAGGCGAAGCTGCGCAACTGGTCGCCCGTGATGTCGTCGACACTGCGCGCGATGAGATAGGAAGTGCCGGTGACCTGGCCGTGCAGATCATCGGGCAGTTGCGCGAGATGCGCCTGGATGCGCGCCGCCAATTCATTCACCGCCGCCGTCGACAGCGCCGTGGCGCGCACTTCGAGCATGGTCGTGCGTCCCCGTGCATCGAGATAAAGCGCAAGATTGCCACCGCCCGCCAACAGCAGTTGTTCGACCAGGCGCGTGCTGGCCGGCAAGGCAGCGCTCGCCGCCTGCTCCGGTGCGAGGGCGCGGAACAGCAAGGCAACATAATCACTCAGGGCATATACACCGCCTATGCCAGGCTCGGCGCGCAGCCAGTTGGCGAGTTCCGCCACCGCGCGCAGCTTGGCCGGCTCCTTGAAGGCGTCGTCGTAGCCGGCATCGATGAGGATCTGCAGCGGCACCGGACCATCGAAGATTTCAGCTATGCGTTGAAAATCCCGTTGCACGGCGCGACTCGAATCGAAGTTGCGCAGCACACGGGTATCGACCTCGATACGGCTCGCGGCCCACAGCGCGGCGACTGTCACCAGTGCATAAAACAGCCACAGCGCGCGACGATGCTCGAGATTGAAGCGCGCGAGGGCAGCCGCCACGCGCGCCACGAAACGCCCTTCGCGCGGCGGGCGTGGCGCGCCCGGCAGCCATGCGAGGCCGGCCGGCACGATGGTCAGCGCCGCTATCCATGCGAGCAGGGTGCCGAGCGCGGCATACAGGCCGAAGTCGCGTATCGAGGCGATATCGGTCAGCGCCAGCGAGGCAAAGCCGATGGCGGTGGTGATGGCAGTCAGACTCACCGGCACAAACACTTCGCGCAGCGCCGCGGCGGCGGCGGCGCGGCGTGTCATGCCCGATTGATAGACGCGATCGAAATCACTGACCACGTGGATGGCATAGGCAAAGCCCACCACGTACACCACCGGCGGCAAAATGGCGGTGACGAAATTGAGCCCATGGCCGGCCGCCGCGAACAAGGCCAGGGTCGCCATCACCGCCGTGCCGTTGGCCAGCAATGGCAGCAGCACGCCGCCGACACTGCGCAGAGCCACGGCCGACACCAGCAAGGTCGCGAGCGCCGCCAAGGGCGTCACGCGATAGACATCGCGATTCAGGATGCGGCTGATTTCGACACGTACCAAGAGCGGCCCCGACACGAACTGCTCGGCGTCGGCCGCCAGTTCACGCGACGCATGGCGAATGTCATCGATGCGCGCCAGCAAGGCTTGGCTGTCGAGGGTCGGCGCGAAGTGCACGGCAATCAGCGCGCCGCGCCCGTCCTTGGACACCAGTTGCCCGCGCAGCAAGGGATTGGCCAGCGCCCGCGCCCGGGCCTGCGCCGCTTGCGCGTCGCTGTGCGGCACATGGCGCAGAAAAGGATCGATGACGGTCTCGTCGTCCTCGACGCGCGCGTCGTAAGCGGTGGCAAGACTCTCGACGGCCACCACCCCTGGCAGTGTCTGGATGCGCCGCGTGAGTTGTTTGAATGCGCCGAGCCTGGCGGGCGAAAAAAGATCGTCCGCCACCCACGCCACGAACAACAGATCGTCGTCAGGAAAATTCTCGTGCGCGCGTTGGAATGCAGCGAGCGCGGCGCCATCGCGTGGCAACAGCGCCGCCATCGACGGGTCGACTTCGACACGCGCTCGCCCGTGCTCGAAATCGAACAGGCGCAGTAGCGACAGCCCCAGCACGAGCAAACTCAGCACGGCTATCAGACGTGGATGGGCAACCACCCACTCTGTCGCTGCCCGTACTCTTCCGCTGTCATGCATGACGTGCCCTAGCAGGCTAGTGACTCTTTTCGATCTCGGCGAGGGTAAACAACGACGGCGGCAGCGGCGCATCGATTTCAATCTCGCTGGCGGCGAGTTCGGTGCGCTGCTTGCGCAGGTGATTGTCCATCACCATGCGCGTTGCGACGGCGTGGCCGTGGATGTCGATGACGGCATCGCGCGCCAGCGTCAAGGTTTTATCCAGCGCGCCATTGTGGCCGTAGAACTCGGTCTTCATGGGCAGACAGCTGTGCTTGTCGACAAAGGTGCGAATGCGACTGTAGGCCGAATCATCGGCCTCGGGACGGGTCTCGGCGACGAACACTGCGTGGCCGTCGAGGGTGCTGTCTTGCACCGCCACACGTTCAGCCGTGCCGAGAAAGCGCTGCAGGTACAGCGCATCCTCGAACGTGAAATCGGTGCCCAGCACCGAGTTCGACGCGCCGCTGCCGACCACCCGCCGCGCGCGATTCATGTCGGGCGAGAAGACGTGGATGACGGGGTCGGCGGCGGGCTTCTGCACCACCAGCAGTTTGAGTCCGGCCTCGGTCTTGGGTCGCTCGACATGGAACAACACCTTGATGGTGCCGTCGTCGAAACGCTGCCAGTAGACCGTACGCCGCGATTCGCGCTGCCAGCCGGCGGCGCTGGTGATGGTTACCGTCTGGGTCTGGCGCATGGTGTGCTCGGGCAGGGCGCGCGCAGCGCAGCCGGCGAGGCTGGTCTCGTCGGCATGAACGTTGGCACCTGCTAGTAGCGCGAGCAGCAGGCAAGCGAGCCTCGCGTTCATGTGCCCAGCCGTCGCAGCGCCTGCTCGGTCATGTAGTCATGCAACAGGTCATCTTCCGGGTCCAGCGCGGTATGCCAGCGGCCGCGGCACTTCTCACCCTGCAGCACCCGCGTCACGCGGTTGCTCTGGATGTCGTGGCTGATAAGCCAGTTGAAACTCCACTCCGGTCGACCGTCCTTGGTGAGGATGGATTGGGTGGCGGTTCTGCGTTGACCGGCGCCGGTCTCGAAGCTCTTCCACATTTCATCGCGGCGGTCGTAGGTGATGGCCTGCAGCACGTTCATGTTGCGCACGTCGACAAAGATGCGCCGCTTGCTGACCGGCGCATTCGGATAGCCTACCGGTTCACCTTCAAACACCAGCACCTCGGGCAGCAGTGACTTACCGACATACCAATAACTCTTGCCGCCCTTGCCGCCACACACGGGATGACGCCAGTTGTCCTGGTCCGGTCGCCATTGGTCATGGCACGACGCCAGCATCGGGCCGCGATGGATGATGCGGTAGTTGCCCCAGGTCAGCATCGGGTCGCCGGCCGACCACGCGTCGGACAGGTAGAGATTCAAACCCGGCATATAGGGCTCGAAGCGCTGGTTGGCGGGAAAGCGCCGCACCCGTTGCAGGCTCGGCAGGTAACCGAAAAGTTCAGGAATCTTGCGCTGGTCGTAGTGCCACACGCTCAGAAACGCCGAGCCCTTGACATCGCGGGTGTGGGTAAACCAGATGCACTGCAGGCGCGTCTCCTGTTCATGGCCAGGCAGGTAAGGGCCAGGCGCATCGGGATGCACAAGGCCCGTGCACTGCTGCTCGGCCCACACGAAGTCGTATTCGTATTGCTTGTTGCCATCGGGCCCGATGACTTCCGCCGGAAAGCAGTAGATGGCCTTGTCGTGACGGCCCCAGCTCAGGGTGAGATTGGCAATCGCCTCATCACCGCTCTGCGGATCGGGAAACGGTAGGCCGCCTATCCATGGCTGACCGTCGCGGGTGTAGACGTTGCCCGCCTCGTCGAATTTCGCGAGGCCCTGGTTGCGCAGAGTCGCGTCGAGGAAATACGGCGGAAACAGGGTTTCGATGGCGGTCGGCGTGTCCTGCATGAAGAACTTGCGGCCGTCCTGTTTGACTTCCTGATAGACGATGGGGTCGACGAGATCCTGCACGAGGTCGATGTTGTCGGCGTCGATTACATCGCCAACCTTGATCTGGCCCTTGGTGAAGGCTTCGATGTGGGTCAACTCGTCGGGGTAGGCGCGCGTGATGTCGCCGCTCGCCGCCATCGTCGGCCACAGGGCTTGCAGCACACCGGCACCGCCCACCAGCGCGCCACTACGGGCCAGCAGACGCCGGCGGCTGTAATCGAAATCGAAACGACGAATGTGCATGCTCAGAAGAAGTAGCTCAGGCGCGCGAACATCTCGTCGGCGAAATCGAGACTGTCCATCACGCTGTCGTTGCGGCCGTCGCCTTCGATGATGTTGGCATACAAATCCCATTGCCAGGCGTCGGACGGTCGATAGCGAATGCCGGGCTGCACCAGGTAGCCACCCTCCACGTCCACCATCAAGGCCAGATCGAAGCGCCAGATGAGGCTCGAAGTCGGCTGTTGAAAAGCAAACACCACGTAGTTGGCCGAGCTCGATCCGCGCGGCGCCGCGGCGTCTTCAACGAAAGCTTCGGGTTTGAAATCACCGGTGGTCTTGTCGATGAAGTGATTGAAGTCGACGCTCTCGGTGCCGCTCAAATGGCGCCCGAACAGATCGGATTCTTCGCGGTGCATCCACTGCGCGACCATGTAGGTGGCGGGAAAGGCATCGGAGAAGCGGTGGAATTTTTCCAGGATCAGCGCCGAGACAATTTCATTGTGTTCAATGAAATGGCGGCTCAAGCCTAAGTCGGTGAATTTCTTGTGCGGCGTCACCGCCACTTCACCGCGAATGATGATGGAATCGAAGAACGAGCCCGGGTCGTCGCTGTGGGTGATGTAATTGGCGCCGAGCGCGAACACCTGCTCACGCTTGAACTCGCGCGTGGCATAGGCGCGAAAGCCACCGAACAGGCTATGGAAGGATTCGATGGTGCGCAGCGCATCAGCGACGTTATGCTCCCGTCCGAAGCCGAACACCTCGCGCGCCGACCACTTGGTTGCCGGCCACTCGTCGACAGCGGTGCGCAGCGCCTTCATGGGATCGAGGCGGCTGCGCGCCAACAGATGCCAGAACTCGGTGGAACTCGGCGCGTAAGGATCCGGCGCAAGCGCCGAGCCGCAATGGTCAAGCGTCCTGCTGCCGTGGCCGAGCAGCCTTGGCATCGCGTCAAGACCGGCGGCGGCCATCGCGCCCTGCAAGGGCCCGGCCGGAAACGTCGTGCCGCCCGGGGTCAGCGCGCCGCCCGGATAGTGACTCAACAGACTGTTGGTTTCGTTGTGCGCGCCGGCGCAGAAGCCATTGGCAAGGCCGGCGTTGAAAGTCGGCGCTTCGGCATAGCGGAACACACCGTCGGGATTGCGGCGATTGGTATACATCGCCATCAAGGTGAAATGTTCGTTGAAGGGCATGGACAGGCGCAGGCCGAAATTGAGCGTATTGCGCGCTTCGTCAAACTCATCGCTTTCGTTCAAGGATGTACTGCTGGCGATGAGGTTGTAAGCGGAGTCCTGCGGCGGCACCACGGTCGGTGAGAACAGCGCCGCGAAACTGTCGAGCTCCCAGTCGTTGTCGAAGGTGTAGCTCACACGCAAGGACGGCGAAGCGACACGCTGATCCTTGAACTCTTCACCGCCTGGCCCGAGCGTCAGGTGACGTCTGAGATCGAGACCGTTGACGACATCCATCACGCGGAAGAAATACGCCTCGCCCCAGGCGATGGTCTGGTTACCGAGCCGCACCCACAGCGGTCCATCGTGATAATCGATATACAGCGCCGGCAGATCGAGCACGGCATTGCGCGTATTGAATTCCGTCAGGGTGCTGCGGCGGCCCCAATAGGGATTGCCGAACAGGTCGCCGTTGTGGCCATCGCCGAAAGCCGAGGTGCCGTCGGCGTAAACCCGCACTTTGACGAAGGCCGCGAGTGAACTGGTGAGCGAAGCCGAGACATCAAGCTCGGCGCGGGTATTGAACATGTTGAAGGGGTTGTCGCCATCGAGTGCCGCGCCTTGCGCGCTGATGCCGGCCGCGCGGGCGCCGCGCACGGCGGCGTTGGCCGTCGGGATGAATGATGAGCCACCGCCGTTGGGGCACAGCACGCCGAGCATCGCGCCGTCGCCGACCAGGCCGCGACTGCCGGCGCTGCGCGCCTCGAGGTGACCATGGCGACAATTGACCGGCGAGAACGTGTAGGCGCCGGCGGCGACGGTGCTGATATTGGTCTGGCCCGGCCGTGGCGCCACCGGTAAAGCCGCCACACCCGCCTGCTGAAACAGGCCGGGACGGCCTTGCTCGTCGATGTACGTGCTGGTCAAGGCGCCACTGTTGGCGCCGCTGCCCCAACCGGCGTGGGTGTAATGGGGCGTGATGCGGTCATTGAAAACATTGCCACGCAGATTCAGCTCGTTGTCGCGGCCCGACATGCTGTACGCGATTTCCTCGCGCACCAGGCCGCTCACGTTCCAGTCGATGGCGGCGACCTCGGCGGTGCTCGCCATGCACAGCAGGCCGACAACGGCCATAGGTCCGTGACCAGCGCGACGCTGGCATATGTATGTGCTCAAACCATGACCTCGACCGTGGTGGGTGGGCGTCGTGTCGCGCCCTCGAGTGTTAATTCCCGCACGAGCACTTTTGGTTCATCGTCACGCGGCCGGGCCGCACGCTGCGAGGCGCTGGGTACAATACCCGCACTGTCGGCGCCCACGTCGGTCGCCAGCCAACCCAGGGGAGACATTCCATGACTTTATCCGGCCAATTCTCACCGCCGCCGCGCCAGACCGTGGTCTATGGCAAACCCATCGCGGAGGCCTTGCCGGCCGAACTCGACAAGCTCGGCGCCAAGCGCGTGGTGATGGTCACCACCAACAGTCTGTCGGCGCCCGGCAAGCTCGGCGCGACAGTGGCGGCGGCGCTCGGCGCGCGCTGCATGGAAATCGTCACGGGCATTGGCGCGCATTCGCCGCGCGGCGACGTGTTGCGCATCATGGCGGCGCTGCGCAAGCACGATGCCGAGGCGGTGGTCGGCTTCGGTGGTGGCTCGGTGTGCGATGCCGTGAAAGTTGCCACCCAGGGCCTGGTCAATAACATCGAGCGCGCCGAACAGTTCGATGCGCTGCGTGTGCCGTCCACCGCGCCCGGTCCGCAGTTGCCTTACATCATGATCCCGACCACGCTGTCGGCCGGTGAATTCACCCACTTCGCCGGCGTCACCGACGAGCGCGGGCCGCGCAAGGAACTCTACGTCCATCCCGATCTCGCGCCCGACGTGGTGATTCTCGATCCTGCGCTGACGCTCGCCACGCCGCCGCGCCTGTGGTTCTCGACCGGCATACGCGCGGTCGATCACGCAGTCGAGTCGTGGTGTTCAGTCAATGTCACGCCGCCGGTCGAGGCGACCTCGCTGCATGCCCTGCGTCTGCTGGCCGCTGGCCTGCGCGGCAGCCACGCCAACCCGCAGGATCTCGACATGCGACTGCAATGCCAGCTCGGTGCGTGGCTGTCGGTGCAAGGCGTATCGACGGGTGTCGATCTCGGTGCGAGTCACGGCATCGGCCACGTGCTGGGCGGCACCGCCGGCATGCCCCACGGTGAAACCTCCTGCGTGATGTTGCCCCATGTCCTGCGTTACAACATTGCCGAGACGCGCGAACGTCAGCGTCTGCTGGCCGAAGCGATGGGCGCGCCCGGCACGCCGGCTGCCGACATCGTGCAGAATCTGGTGGCCGATCTCGGCCTGCCAGGGCGCTTGCGCGACGCCAATGTGCCGCGCGAGCTGTTGCCGAAAATTGCCGAGGAGTCGATGCACGACCTGTGGGTGAAGACCAACCCGCGCCCGATCAGCGGACCGCCGGTGGTATTGGAGTTGCTTGAAGCGGCGTGGTGACGCCGCTTACTGGCAGGGATAAGCGCGCGACAGGATGTCTTTGACCGCGCCCTTGGCGCCTTCGTGCGCGGCATCGGGTCGTGCACGCAAAGCCGCGGCGGCGCGCGCCGCGATGGTCGTCACCGCTTCCCCTGGCGGCGCACACCACGCGGCCTCGGGCTTGGCGCCGGGACCGCACACCGGACACGGCGCCACGTACCAGTTACAGGCTTCGGCATCGAGGCCCACGTAATTCTGCGATAGGGCCCGCGCGCAGGTCTCGGCCAGTTCGAGGGCGGTGATTTCGGCGTGGGCGGTAGGTGTCAGTAATGCCGTCAGGATGAAAAGCACCCTTTGTAGGTGCGAATTTATTCGCACATTCATGTTGAACTCCGCGTTGTCATTGGTGCTTCAAAAAAAACAATGTGCGAATGGTCGCACCTACACGGTTTTCCATTGCAACAACGCGAAGGGTGGAGTGGCATCGCCATGTTGCTCGAACACACCCTCCACATCCGCGCCTATTTCGACTTCCTGCCGCGCATCGCCCAACAGGTTGCCGACCAGGCGCACATTGTCGGCGTGTGGGATCTCGATCAACGCGATGATGTAAGGCCCCTGGGATTTCAAGGCCGGGTGCACCGGGTGCCACACACGCTGGTAGCTGTAGATGCGCCCTTCCGGCGGCACTTCAATGAAGGCCAGATCGAAATTCTGGCAGCGGTGGCAGATCCATTCCGGCCCCCATTGAAAACGATGACAGGCGCGGCAGCGTTGCAGCAGCAAGCGCTCTTGACGGAGACCGTCCCAGAACGGCCTGTCGAGTTCGCTGGCCAGCGGCACCGGCAAACCATCGGCAAGATACCGCGTGCTCATATCGTCGCCTCGCTGCCGAAGATGCAGCTGCTGACCGGTGTCACCATCGGCCCCGACGCCACCATCGACACTTCCACGCGCGGCACCTGCGCGGTCGAAGTGCCACGCACCTGGCGCACCGCCTCGATATTCAAACCCAGGCCATGCATGTAGCACTCGGCGAGATTGCCGCCGCTGGTGTTGAGCGGCAGATCGCCATCTGGTGCCGTGAAGTTGTCGAGCGTGAAATAGTCGTTGCATTCTTCAGCCGTGCAGAAGCCGTGCTCGACGATGCTCATCAACACGCCGCCGGTGAAATTCTCATAGCACTGCAAGACATCGACATCGCTCGGCCCCATGCCCGCCATCGCGTACAGACGCGGCGCGACGGTCTTGAAAGACGCGCTGGCGTAGTCCGGCGTGTTGTGCACCGTGGCGCCGGCACGGTAATGGCTGCCCGCCACCGCCGCCAGCACGTAACAGGCCTCGTGCTTGAAATCCTTGGCGCGCTCGGCGCTGACCAGCACCATGGCCGCCGCACCATCGTTCTCGAGGCAGCAGTCGAAAAGATGAAAGGGTTCGGTAATCCAGCGCGAGGCGTCGTAGCGCGCTTCATCCAGCGGCCGCCCGTACATCACCGCGCGCGGATTGGACTGCGCATGGTGATAACTCGCCAGTGCAATCGCGCGCAGCGCTTCCTGCCGCACGCCGTATTCGTGCATGAAGCGCGTGACCTTCATGGCGAACATCTGCGCCGGCGACATCAAGCCATAGGGCACGGTATGCGCGACATGGCCGCTGACGCCGCCCACCTCGGGGCCCAGGCCAAAGCGTCCGTGCTGGCCCTGCGCCAGCGCCCGAAACACCACCACGCACTCCGCCGCGCCGCAGGCGATGGCCATCGCCGCGTTGCCTATCGCCGCTGAACCACCGCCGCCACCACCGCCCCACTGCATGTTGGCATAACGTAATTCACGGCAGCCGAGCGCGGCCGCGAGTTGCGACGGGTCGCTGCGATCATTGCTGAACGAGGCAAAGCCATCGATGTCGCGGGTCGCGATGCCGGCATCGTCGCAGGCGTTGACGATGGCTTCGAGCGCAAGCTTGAACTCAGCATGGGGTGACTCACCGCGCTTGTAATAAGTCGTCTCGCCGATGCCGATGACGGCGCTGCGTCCCCGCAGCGTGCTTTGACTCATGCTCAGGCCACGGCAGCCACGTCAGCGAAGTTGTGATACCGCGCCGGAATGTCGAATTTGAAAACGCGTGCCGCGTTCAAGCCCAGCACCTTGGCACGTTCGCCATCGTCGAGCTTGCCCATGGTGCGTTCGATGGCCGCCGCGGAATGGGGCCAGGTGCCTTCGTGATGAGGGAAGTCATTGGCCCACAGGAAGTTGTTCGAAAGTCTGTAGTCACGCATGAGGTCGAGACCCGGCGCGTCCTCGCCGAAACTCGCGAAGGCATTGGCGCGGAAGTATTCGCTCGGCAGCGCTTTCAATTTCGGCCGCACCCACATGTGATGCTTGTGGTAGGCCTCGTCCATCGCCGTCATCATCCATGGCACCCAGCCGATGCCGGCTTCGATGCTGCCGAAAGACAGCGTGGGAAAGCGCTCGACCACGCCCGACGCGCACAGGTTGACCAGCGGTTCCATGGTCGGCGACAGCGAATGCACGGCGTAGTTGATGATGGCGCCGCCGTTGCCACGCGCGGTGCGCGGATCACGCCCGGTCGAGACATGAAAGGTGATGGGCAGGTCGACATCGCAGATCGCCGCCCACAGCGGATCGAACAGCGGCAGGTTGTAATTGATGGCCTCGTGGTCGGGCGGACCCCACACCGGCTTGCACGGCAGGGAAAGTCCCCGGAAACCACGCTTGGCGGCGCGTTGCACTTCGGCGATGGCGCCGTCGATATCGGCCGACGCAATGCAGGCCATGGGCGCCATGCGGTCGTTGTAGGCGGCGAAGGTCTCCCACGCCCAGTCGTTGTAGGCGCGGCACATGGCCTGGCTGAATTCGACATCGGGCGTGGCCCAGATCGTCAGCCCCTTGTTGGGGAACAGAATCTCGCAATCGACGCCGTCGCGATCGAGCGCCGCGAGACGCTCCTCGGGGGTCTTGCCCGATTCACTGCGTTCCAGATCTTCACCTTCGAGCGTGAAACTGCCGATGCGTATCGGGCGAAAGCCCTCGGTCTTCTGCAGCTTGGAACCGTCGCCACCGAGCACGATGCCGGGCAGACGGTCCTGGAATTTCTTGTCCATGCGCGCCGACAGAAAGTCGTTCGGTTCCTGCACATGACAGTCGGCGGAAACCATGAAGTACTTGTTGGCGGCCGCCGGCTGCGGTGAACGCGGCCACGCACTGCCAGGTGTTTCCTGACGCCAGACGTTGTTGGGATCGGTAGCGGCCATGAGTCTCCCCTCGCAATGGACTGCCCTCGGCACGGGCCCATGGTACGACGAGAGTGCGCTTGGATGCAGCGGGCGCGCCGCGGACTACACGGGCGCCAGCCGCGCCCGCACACTCGAAGCGGTTTCAAAATTAAGCGAGCGCGGTCAGTTTGCGTGCCGCCGTAGCGGAGAAACCGCAGCGCATGTAGAAATACGTGAGGATTTGTGCTCGCCGATGGCGAGCATCCTCCAGACCCGCCTGCGGCGGTCCACTTCCTGTGGAAGTGTCGAGCACCGCCGGCACGCAAAATGACACGCGCAGCGGTTTTTAGACCGCTTCTACGTGCCTGACTAGAGGAATCGCAGCGTGCCCACCATCTTTGAAAACATTCTCGCCCTGCTCGCCGAGGCCGGCGTTACGCCGACCGTGCACGAACACGCCGCGGTGCGCACCATCGAAGAAGCGCAGCAGCTCGCACCGCACCTGGTCGCCAATCTCGCCAAGACCATCGCCTTCGAAATCGAACCCGGGCGGCGCGTGGTGCTGGCGGCGATCGCCCATCATGCGCAGGTCGATTACAAAGCCTTGAGTGCATTGCTGGGATGTAATCGCCGCGCGCTGCGCCTGTTGCCGGCCGCGCGGGTCGAGGCCGAACTTGGTTTTGAAGTGGGAGGTCTCGGGCCGTTTGCGCTGCGGCCCGACATCGAAGTGGTGATGGACAGCGCCTTGCTCGCGCAAAGCTTTCTGCGTTGCGGCGCCGGTGTGCGCACCCGCACTCTGGAACTGCCCGTGGCAGACGCAGTGCGCGCCAGCCGGGCGCGCGTGGCGAGCATCGCCAGGCGCGCGGCCGACGCCGCCCCGGAAAACTAGGCCGGATCGCTCGAGCCTTCGCCCATGGTATCGCGCGGCGGTGGCTCGCTGACGCGCGGTCGCAGGTTGAAAGTGCCGAATTCCAGCGGTGCGGCCGCGGGCTTGGCCGCCGGCGCTTCGGGCGCGGCGCGCCAGGTCTCGGATGGCGCCTCGCCCCAAGCGCGATCGGGCGTCGGTGGGGACGGCGGTGACACAGGCGCCGCGCGCGGCGGCATCGGCACTGCCCACGCCACCCCCATGAATACCGCGCCGGCGGCAATCAAGGCGAGGATGTTGCCGAGATCGCCCAGCGAACCGAAATCGACCAGCACCAGTTTGCCGGCCGCCACCGCCATGAGCCCGGTGCCGGCAGTCCACGCGCCGCGCTGGCCGGCGCGGCTGCTCCAATAGGCCAGCGCCGCGCCCAGTACGGCCCAGATCAGAGACAGCACGGCGGGCAATGTCATGGCGGCGACATCCATCACGCTCATCACCCAGTCCGGCTGCAGTTCCGGCGTCAGCACGCGCAGCAACTGCGCCTGCACCACCAGCGCGCCGGCCACCAGGGTCGCGACCGCACGGCGCTCGGCGCCAGGCGCATCACGTTGCAACCAGCACAGCAGCGCCAGCAAAGCGAGGCCTGACCATTCGTAGGCCACCGGCCACGCGCCGCGCGCGATGTAGCACAGCGTGAGGGCGCCGAGCAGGTAGGCATCGAACCAGAATATCGCCGGTAAAGCCTGACGCGACCAGCGCTGATCGAGCCATGCCAGACGCTGCGCGAACAGCGCCATCGCCAGCCCCGCGAGTGTCGTCACGCACAGCAGTCGAAAGCCCGCGCTGTCGTCGACCAGTGGATGAAAGCCGATGTTCCAGCTCGCCGCCAGCAGCGGCATCGCGAACAGCAGGGTCATGGCCGTGCCGTCCTGTTCGTGGGAGCCGCCGGCAAAGCGCTGCGCGCTGTAACCGAGCACCGCGACATCGATGGCTATCAAGCCCAGGCCGAGCAGCGGCATGTGCGCGGCGGTATTGGCCGCCGCCCACGCCGCTGACAACCACAGCACCAGCGTCGCGGCGCCAGCGACGCGGCTCGCGCCGGCAAAGCGCTCGCTGCGCCAGGCCGCGGCGGCGATGGCCGCGGCCGCCAGCACGTGCACGAACTCGGCGGTGATGCGCAGATGCCAGCGCAGCAGCTCGATGATGATGCTTTCGCATAACAGCACGCCGGCGATCACGTACAGCAGCTGGCCGTAATTGGGCGCGTGACGACTGCGCAGCCATGCGCACCAGGCGATGATGGCGACCGCCACCACGCGCTGGCCGAACCAGCCGTTGAGCAGGATGGCGCCGCTGCCGTGGTCGAACATCGACTGCACAACGTACAGGGCCGCCAGCAAGGTCACCATGAAACTCGCGAAGTTCTCCACCGCCTCGGTCAGCGGCAGTCGCACCGCCATGGTCAGCAGCACCGCCATCATGAACAGCGCGATGAGCGTGCCCGGTACTTCATCGAACCACGCCAGCAGCGCGGCGGCGGCGAGCAGCAGCGCGACGATGCCGTAACGCGTCGCCTCGCGACGGTTGACCCACACCACGGCGCCGGCCACCGACCACAGCGCGGCGAGTCCGGCGGTGCCGAGCGCCGCCTGCGGCGATACCTGGGGCGCGATGCAGTAGGTGAGCAGCACCGCCACCAGTGGCAAGGCCACGAAATAGCCCTGGTCAATGCGCTCCAGCCACGACGGGTCGTCGCCGCCGCCGCTGAAGATCACGCGTCGCCGCTCGATGATCGGCATGGCGATGTGCAAACCCACCAGCAGATAGATCAGCGGCTGCATGACGGCATGGTTTTCGGGCCGGTAGTACTGATTCGACCAGCCGAAAAACAGCGCGCCCGCCAGCGTGAACAGAAAGCTCAGGTGGATGAGCACACGCCAGCCCCGCGCCAGCACCATCAACAACACCAGCACGCTCAACACGAAATAGTAACCACCGACCACCAGTGGCCCGGGGTCGTTGATGCCAAACGCGGGCGCGGCGTAGGCGCCCAACATGCCGAGCACCGCCATTGACGCCGCCTCGGCCGACAGCGCGAATACCGCCATCGCCACTGACACCAGCACCAGCAAGGTCAGGCCGGCGATATTGTCGAGATAACCGAACAGGGCAAACGCGCTGTAGGCAGTGAGATAAGCGACGCCGGCGGCCGCGCCGGCCAGCGCCAGATGCAGGCCGCGACGCGCGGCTTGACCATGCAAGCGCGAAGACGCAAATCCGAACAGGGCCGCCATCACCACGCCGGCCGACAGTTTCACATCGGGTGGCACATCGCTATGCAAGAGCACGTAGCGCAGCAAGGCGCCGATGCCGAGCACCATCAGCGCCGCGCCGACCTTGGCCGGCCAGTTGTCGGACGTGAGCCACGTCCACAGGCCGCGCTGCGAATCCTTGAGGCGCAGGGCGCCATCCTCGGTCTCATAGGCCAGCACGCCTATGAACAGCACCACGATGCCGCAGATGAATGCCAATCCTGTCATTGCCTTGCGCTCCTGTGGAATGCGCCGCACCGTCGGTGCGGCCGCTCACACGTTGTCATTGATATAGTCCATCACGCTTTGCAGCGTGTGCTTGAGAAGTTCCGCGTCGATGTGAAACAAGACTTCGCGACCGCATTTCTCCGCGACCAGGATGCCGGCCTGCTCCAGCGTCCGCACGTGATGGGTGACGGCGGTGCGCGACAGCGGTGCGATGGCGGCAATCTGCGTGATGGTCAGGCGTTCATGCTTGTCGAAGGTCAAGAGAATGCGTTGCCGGTGGCTGTCACCGAGCGCCATGAATACATCGGCGGTGCGCGCCCAGGCTTTGGGCAGGGCGCGCATGTAGTTTTTTTTCATGACTACATTTCTAGTTATTTAGTCATACGAGGTCAAGCAGTTGTCCTGTAGGTGCGAATTCATTCGCACCTACAGGCCGCGCCATGCGCGTTGCCACATTCATCCACCTCGTCTATAAAACTCCCACCACCTCGAAGCCAGACACCGCCATGACCGACACCGAACAATCGCCCGAGCTGTCGCCCATGAAGGCCGACGAGCGGCGTCTGGCCGCAGCCATCGGCGCGCAGATTCGCGAGTTCCGTAAACAGCTCGACGTGACCATGGCGGAAGTCGCGGGTCTTGCCGGCCTCTCGGTCGGCATGTTGTCCAAGCTCGAACGCGGCGTGAGTTCGCCGTCCTTGAGCACGCTCACGGCCATCGCCGCCGCGCTCAACGTGCCGGTCACGTCGTTCTTCCGCAAATACGAAGAACAACGCGACTGCGCCTACGTACGCGCCTGCGAGGGTCTCGTCATCGAGCGTGCCGGCACGCGCGCCGGTCACGAGTACCGCCTGCTCGGCCACAGCATTCGCGGCCATCTCACTGTCGAGCCCTACCTCGTCACGCTGACCGACGCCTCGGAAGTCTTTCCGCTGTTCCAGCATGTCGGCGTCGAATTCATCTACATCCTGGCCGGTGAAGTGATGTATCGGCACGGGCGCAAGACTTACCACCTGACACCCGGCGACTCGCTGTTCTTCGATTCCGAGGCGGCCCATGGCCCCGAGGAATTGATCAGCCTGCCGGTGAAGATGATCGCGGTGCTGAGCCGCGCACGGGACGCGGAATAAGGCTTGCCGAAATTTTCCTGTTGGGATAATTTTGTTCCCAATATGCAATTTCGGACCTGGGCCTCCGGCCCCGAAGCGCTGCCTCCCGCCGCGCCTCGGTCGCCGCAGAACCGCGCGTGCCGGAACGTCTTCACCCACGCAGACTGGCGCGGCCGGTCGGGACCACAACCATGTGCGGCATCGTCGGACTATTCGCCAAGACCCCTGAATTTGAATCGCAGCTCGGGCATTACCTGACGCCCATGCTGCTGGAGATGACCGACCGCGGCCCCGACAGCGCCGGCGTCGCGGTCTATCGCAATCCGGTGCCGGACGGCCAGGTCAAGCTGACCCTGCTCTCCACCGCGCCGTGGTTTGCCTGGCAGGATTTCGAGAATGCCCTGCGCTACGCCTTTCCCGGCGTCACCGGCCTGTGGCTCATGGGCAATCACGCCATCTTGACCGCCTTTGCCGCAAGCGCGGACCTCGCCGGCTGGATCCGCGCCAACTATCCGGCGGTGCGGGTCAACAGCTCCGGCAGCACCATCGAGATCTACAAGCAGAAAGGCCTGCCGGCCGAAGTCGCGCACAACTTCGGCGTCTCGCAGTTCGTCGGCACCCACGCCCTCGCCCACACGCGCATGGCGACCGAGAGCGCGGTCACCACGGAACACTCCCATCCGTTCTCGACCGGCGAAGACCTGTGTCTCGTGCACAACGGCTCGCTGTCCAATCACAACCGCCTGCGCACGCAGTTGCAAAAGCGCGGCATCCACTTCACCACCGACAACGACAGTGAAGTGGCGGCCGGCTTCCTGACCTGGCGGCTCATGGAAGGCGACAGCCTGGAAGCGGCGCTCGATCGCGCCATCGTCGAACTCGATGGCTTCTACACCTTCGCCATCGGCACCCGCGACGGCTTCGCGGTGCTGCGCGATCCCATCGCCTGCAAGCCGGCCGTCATTGCCGAAACCGACCAGTGGGTGGCAATGGCGTCGGAATACCGCGCGCTCGCGGTGTTGCCCGGCGCCGACCAGGCCGAGAGCTGGGAACCGGCGCCCGGCCGCATTTACAGCTGGAGCCACTGACATGGTGCATCACTTCGACCTTGCCCACGCCAGCACGCGTGATCTCAACCACGCGCTGCACGCCTTCAACGGCACGGACAACGACACCGCCTGGCAGATCAAGAACGCCAACGGCCTGCACAACCTCGCGGTCGGCCTCGATGCGCCGCTGACCGTCGATATCGAAGGCCATGTCGGCTACTACTGCGCCGGCATGAACAAATTCGCGCGCGTGACGGTGCACGGCAACGCCGGCCCGGGTGTCGCCGAAAACATGATGTCGGGTGTGGTGCGCATCACCGGCAGTGCTTCGCAATATGCCGGCGCCACCGCCCACGGCGGGCTTTTGATCATCGAAGGCCATGCCAGCTCGCGCTGTGGCATCTCGATGAAAGGCGTCAACATCGTCGTGCACGGCTCGGTCGGCCACATGAGCGCCTTCATGGCGCAGAGTGGACGCCTGGTGGTGTGCGGCGATGCCGGCGATGCGCTCGGCGATTCGCTCTACGAAGCGCGCCTCTACGTACGTGGCAACGTCGCCGGCCTCGGCGCCGACTGCGTCGAGAAAGTCATGAAGGACAAGCACAAATACGAAGTGGACGGACTCCTGCGCGAGGCCGGCGTGAGCGGCGCCGACGCCGCCGAGTTCCGCCGCTTCGGCTCCGCCCGCAAACTCTACAACTTCAACGTGGACAACGCCGATGCCTACTAAGCGCCGCCGCAAACGCGATGCCGTCAACACCGCGGAACTGCATTCGCGCCTGCGCGAATCCGCGACCTTTCCGCGCTCGGTGATCGCCGAGATCCAGCGCGCCGCGCGCACTGGCATCTATGACATCCGTGGCTTCGGCGCCAAGCGCGTCATACCGACCTTCGATGACCTGCTGTTCTTGGGCGCCAGCATGTCGCGCTACCCGCTCGAAGGATATCGCGAGCGTTGCGATACCAGCGTCACGCTCGGCACGCGTTACGCGAAGAAACCCATCGAGCTCAAGATCCCGATCACCATCGCCGGCATGAGCTTCGGCGCCTTGTCGGCGCCGGCCAAGGAAGCACTCGGGCGGGGCGCCACGATTGCCGGCACCAGCACCACCACCGGTGACGGCGGCATGACCCAGGAAGAGCGCGAGCATTCGCGCATCCTCGTCTACCAGTTGCTGCCCTCGCGTTACGGCATGAATCCCGATGATTTGCGCCGTGCCGACGCCATCGAAGTGGTGGTCGGCCAGGGCGCCAAGCCCGGCGGCGGCGGCATGCTGCTCGGCCAGAAGATTTCCGATCGCGTGGCCGGCATGCGCGATCTGCCTGCCGGTATCGATCAGCGCAGCGCCTGTCGGCATCCCGACTGGACGGGGCCGGACGACCTCAAGATCAAGATTCAGGAGCTGCGTGAAATCACCGAGTGGGAGAAACCCATCTACATCAAGATAGGCGCGGCCCGCACCTATTACGACACCGCACTCGCGGTGAAGGCCGGCGCCGACGTGATCGTGCTCGACGGCATGCAGGGCGGCACCGCGGCCACGCAAGATGTATTCATCGAACATGTCGGCATTCCGACCTTGCCGGCGCTGCGCCAGGCGGTCGAAGCGCTGCAGGAGCTCGATATGCATCGCAAGGTGCAGCTCATCGTGTCGGGTGGCATACGCAGCGGCGCGGATGTCGCCAAGGCGCTCGCCATGGGCGCCGATGCGGTGTCGATCGGCGTCGCGGCGCTGATTGCACTCGGCGACAACAGCCCCGATCTCGAAGACGAGTACAACGCGCTCGGCAGTTCGGCGGGCTACTACGATGACTGGCACGAAGGGCGCGACCCGACCGGCATCTCGACCCAGAACGACGAACTCGCGGCGCGCTTCGACCCTGAACTCGGTGGACGTCGTCTCGCCAATTACCTGCGCGTACTGACGCTCGAGACCCAGACCCTGGCGCGCGCCAATGGCAAGAGCCATGTGCACAATCTCGAGCCCGAAGACCTGGTGGCGCTGACCATCGAAGCGGCGGCCATGGCCAAGGTGCCGCTGGCCGGCACCGACTGGATACCCGGGCACGGCAAATTCTGAGTCGCTGCGCGGCGGCGTCACGACATTTGAAACACAGCCCTCTAGGGAGGCACAGCATGGCAACCGATCTGGCAGCAGTCGCGAAGGCGCGGGGCATCAAGTATTTCCTCATAAGCTTCGTCGACCTGTTCGGCACGCTGCGCGCCAAGCTGGTGCCGGCCAGTGCCATCAAGCAGATGCAGCGCGACGGCGCCGGCTTTGCCGGCTTCGCGGTGTGGCTGGACATGACGCCCGCCCACCCCGACATGTTCGGTCGCCCCGATCCCGACAGCCTCATTCAACTGCCGTGGAATAAAGAAATCGGCTGGCTGGCGGCGGATCTGTGGATGAACGGCGCGGAAGTCGAAGCCTCGCCGCGCGTGGTGCTGAAACGCCAGATAGCCAAGGCCGCCAAGCTCGGCTACCGCATGAAGAGCGGCGTCGAATGCGAATACTTTCTGACTTCGCCCGACGGCCGCACTATTTCCGACCCGGCCGACGACCAGGGCAAGCCCTGCTATGACCAGCAGGCCCTGATGCGCCGCTACCCGGTCATCCGCGAGATCTGCGATGCGATGCTGGAGCTCGGCTGGGGCCCGTATCAGAACGATCACGAAGACGCCAACGGCCAGTTCGAAATGAACTGGGATTACGACGACGCGCTGGTCACCGCCGACCGCCACGTGTTCTTCAAGTACATGGTCAAATCCATCGCCGAGAACCACGGCTACCGCGCGACCTTCATGCCCAAACCCTTCCCGCATCTGACCGGCAACGGCTGCCATTCCCATGTCTCGGTGTGGGACGCAACCGGCAAGAAGAATCTGTTTCTGAACGCGCGCGACGCGCTGGGACTTTCGCAGCTCGCTTACCACTTCCTGGGTGGCATCATGCAGCACGCGACTTCGCTGTGTGCGTTGTTCAACCCGACGGTCAACAGCTACAAGCGCATCAATGCGCCGGTCACGAGTTCGGGGGCGACCTGGTCGCCGAATGCCGTGACCTATGCCGGCAACAACCGCACCCACATGATTCGCGTGCCGGATGCCGGGCGCTTCGAACTGCGTTTGCTGGACGGTGCGACCAATCCCTATCTGGCGCAGGCCGGCATTCTGGCCGCGGGCCTCGATGGCATCGCCCACAAGCGCGACCCGGGTGAGCCGCTGCATATCAACATGTACACCGACGGCCACACCATCAAGTCGGCCAAGCGCCTGCCGGCGACGCTGCTCGATGCCCTGCGCCTGTTCGAAAAGAACAAGGAGATTGCGGCGGTGCTCGGCGAGGAATTCGTGGCGTCCTACATCAAGCTCAAGATGGGCGAGTGGCGCGATTACACGGCGCATTTGAGCGAATGGGAAAGGAAGAACACGCTCGATTGCTGATCGATTCCCCGTGCCGGTTCGTATCCGGCAGGAATTGGATTTTAATGTGCGAATGAATTCGCACCTACAAGACACTGGGCAATGCTCGATCTGTTGAAACTCGGTTTACGCGGCGGGCGGCCGCCGCGCCAGCTGCCGGCGACGCCGGCATTGAAGCCGACCTATGACGTCGTCATCATCGGCGGCGGCGGTCATGGACTGGCGTGTGCCTACTATCTTGCGCGTAACTTCGGCATCACCAATGTCGCGGTGCTGGAAAAGGGCTATCTCGCGTCCGGCAATACGGCGCGCAACACCACCATCGTGCGCTCCAATTACCTGACGCCCGACGGCGTGCGCTTCTACGACGAATCGGTGCGACTGTTCGGCAATCTCTCGCATGAACTCGACTTCAACATCATGTATGGCGAGCGCGGTCACCTGACGCTCGCGCACACCGATGCCGCCATGCGCACCGCGCGCTGGCGCGCCGAAGTCAATCAGCACCTCGGCGTCGATTCGAGCCTGGTGTATCCCGACGACATCGCGCGGCTGTGTCCAGAACTCAATCTGCGCGACGACGTGCGCTATCCCATCCTCGGCGCGCTGTATCACCCGCCGGGATCGATCGCGCGCCACGACGCGGTGGCGTGGGGCTATGCGCAGCGTGCCGCCGAGATGGGCGTCGAGATTCACACCCACACCGAAGTGACCGGCATCCGCATCGAGCACAACCGCGTGGTCGGCATCGAGACCAACCGTGGCAGCATCGCCTGCGGCAAGGCCATGCAGGCGGTGGCGGGTATGAGTTCGGAGCTGGCGCGCATGGCGGGTTTCCGTCTGCCCATTCGCACCATTCCGCTGCAGGCCTGCGTGTCGGAAGCGGTGAAACCGTTTCTCGATCCGATCATCGTGTCCGGCTCCCTGCATATCTATGTCTCGCAGTCGGCGCGCGGTGAACTGGTGATGGGCGGCTCGACCGACCCTTACCCCTTGTACTCGACGCGCTCGACGCTCGAGTTCAAGGAAGACCTGATGATGCACATGCTGGAACTGTTTCCCTTCATCGGCAGCCTGCGCGTGCTGCGCCAATGGGCCGGCATGGCCGACATGACGCCGGACTTCAGCCCGGTGATGGGACTGACGCCCGTCGAGAACTATTACATCGACGCCGGCTGGGGCACCTGGGGTTTCAAGGCCACGCCGGTGTCCGGCACCTGCATGGCCGAGACCGTCGCCACCGGCAAACCCCATCGTCTGTGCGCGCCGTTTTCGCTGGAGCGCTTCTATGACTATGCGCAGGTCGGCGAGAAAGGCGCGGCCTCGGTCGGTCATTGAGCCATGAAGATCCTGCACTGCCCTTTGAATGGTCCGCGCAATATTTCCGAATTCGTGTACGGCGGTACGGTCAGCACCATGCCCGACCCGGCGGCGGTCGACGATCGGCGCTGGGCGGAATATCTCTTCATCGAGAACAACACGCGCGGCGTGGTGCGCGAATGGTGGTATCACACGGCGACGGCCTACTGGTTCATCGCCGAGCGTGACACCGCCACCGACACGATTCTCAAAACTTACCCAGCGTCTGCACTGTTCGGCGCACAGCAGGCGGGCGCGGGCCCATGAGCAAACGCACGCACATGCGCCTCGCCGCGCCCTATGGTCGACTCATCGACCGCGACAAGCTCATCCGCTTCCGTTTCGACGGCGAGTGTTACAACGGCTATGCCGGTGACAGCATCGCCAGCGCGCTGGCCGCCAATGGCGTGCGCATACTGTCGCGCTCGTTCAAATACCACCGGCCGCGCGGCATCCTGGCGCTGGCCGGCAACGACGCCAACTGCCTGGTGCAGGTCGGGCCCGAGCCCAATGTGCGCGCCGATGCGCGCTTGATTGAGGCCGGTCTCAACGTCAGCGCGCAGAACGTCGCCGGCAATCTGGGTTTCGACTGGGGCCGCGCGGTTGAATACCTGTCGCGCTTTCTGCCGGTGGGCTTCTACTACCACGCATTCTTCAAGCCGGGGCGCGCGTGGCGTTTCTGGGAACCGGTCATCCGGCGCATGGCCGGCCTCGGGCGCGTCGAGCGCAGCGCCGAGCACGACACCATCGATCACATCCATCTGTTTGCCGACGTTGCCGTGATCGGCGGTGGCGCGGCCGGCATGAGCGCGGCGCTCGCGGCCGCCGCCCATGGCGCGCGCGTCATCGTGCTCGACGACGGCGCCGAACTCGGTGGCGCGCTGCTGCACGGTCGCCATGCATTGGACACGCAAACCGCGCGCAGCCGCCTGGACGAGCTTCGCAATCAGATTACCAACGAGTCGCGCATCACGGTCTTGAGCGGCGCCACCTGCACGGGCTGGTTCGCCGACAACTGGCTGGCGGCGATGAGCGCCACCCAGTACTACAAGATTCGCGCACGGGCCGTGATTGCCGCGACCGGCGTGATCGAGCAGCCGGCGGTGTTTCGCAATAACGACGCGCCGGGCGTGATGCTGGCCAGCGCCGCGCAAAGACTCATGCATCTGTATGCCGTCAAACCCGGCACGCGCGCCGTGGTGTTGACGGCCACCGCCGCCGGCTATGGCGCGGCGCTCGATCTGTTGGACGCCGGCGTTGAAGTGGCGGCGGTGGTCGACATGCGCGACAGCCACGACGGCGACGCCATGCACAGCGCATTGCACACCGCCGGCGTCGAGATCCTGCACGGCCACATGGTGAGCGAAGCCTTGACGCGCAAACACGGCCACGAGCTGGCGGGCGCTGTCGTCCGCGCCGCCGACGGCAGCGGTCAGCCGCGCACCCTGCCCTGCGATTTACTGTGTATCAGCGCCGGCTGGATGCCGGCCGCGCAGTTGCTGTCGCAGGCCGGCGGCGACATGACGGCCGAAGCCGACGGTGCCTGGTTCATCGCCCGTGCGCCACAAGGCAATGACCATGCGCTGCTGGCGGGGGCCTTGAACGGACGCGCTTCGCTCGCCGCAGCGCTCGCCGATGGCCACCATGCCGGCAACGTCGCGGCGCGCACGCTGGGACTGACCAGCGCCGACGCGCCAGCGGCGCCGGCCTTCGAGACGCCCGACGGCCACGCCTGGCCCATCGTGCACGATGAGCGCGGCCGCGACTTCGTCGACGTCGATGAAGACCTGCAGGTCAAGGACATCGAAGACGCCGTGGCCGCCGGCTACACCGACATCAATCTCGTCAAACGCTATTCGACGGCGGTGATGGGCCCGTCCCAGGGCCGTTACTCGGCGGCCAATACGCTGCGCATCGCTCTATCCGAACAGGACTCACCGTTGACCGGCGCGCGGCTCACCACGCAGCGCCCGCCGATACTGCCCGAACCCATCGCCCATCTCGCCGGTCGCGATCGCCAGCCGCTGCGACGCACGCCCATGCACGACTGGCACCTGGCCCACGGCGCGCACATGATGCCGGCCGGCAGTTGGCATCGGCCCGCGTATTACGGTGAGGCCGCGAGCCCGGCGCTGGCGGCCGCGCGTGAAGCGGCGGCCGTGCATCAACGGGTCGGCCTCATCGATGTATCGACGCTCGGCAAGATTGAAGTACGCGGGCCGGATGCCGCGCAGTTTCTCGAACGTATCTACACCTTCCGCTATGCCAGGCAGCCCATCGGTCGACTGCGCTATGTGTTGATGACCGATGAAGCGGGCGTGATTGCCGACGACGGCATCGCGGCACGCTTCGCCGATGATTTCTTCTACGTCACCGCCACCACCACCGGCGTCGACGCGGTCTATCGACAGATGCTGCGCTGGCAGGCGCAGTGGCAGATGGAGGTCGACCTCATTCATGTCACCAGTGCATGGGCGGCCATCAACGTCGCCGGCCCGTCGGCGCGCGCGTTGCTCACGCCACTGGTCGACGACGTCGAGCTCGCGGCCGCGGCGTTTGGATTCTCCGAATGTCGCGAAGGCCATGTCGGTGGCCTGCCCGCGCGTCTCATGCGCGTCGGCTTCGTCGGCGAACTCGGCTGGGAAGTGCATGTGCCCGCCCATCATGGCGACGCACTGTGGCGGGAATTGATGGCGCGCGGTCAAGCCTTGGGTGTCGCGCCGGTAGGCATCGAAGCACAACGTCTGCTGCGACTCGAGAAAGGCCACATCATTGTCAGCCAGGACAGCGACGGCCTCTCCTATCCGGAAGAAGTGGACATGAACTGGGCGGTGGCCGCGGAGAAGCCCTTCTTCGTCGGTCAGCGTGCCATCGAAGCGATGGCGCGCCGCGGTCTCACGCGACGCCTGGTCGGTTTCCGTCTGCCCTTGGGCACGCCCGTGCCGGAAGAATGCAGCCTGACCCTGCGCGGCCAGGACATCGTCGGGCGCGTGACCTCGGTAGCCTTCTCCGACGCGGTCGGCCACATCATCGGCCTCGCCTACGTGGCGCCCGACATGGCCGAAGTCGGTGGGCGCTTCGACATCAAGCTCGCCGGCGGCGGTGGTCGTGTCAGCGCTGAAGTGGTGCCGGTGCCGTTCTACGATGCTGACAACGCACGACAGAAACTATGAGCGTCACCCACGCCAACGCCAGCGATGATCGTGTCCAGCTGCAAGCGCGGCGCGGCCCCTTGCACGAGCGGCTCGCGCCCCTCGCGAGCGTCTGGCAGTCACGCAACGGTTATCAAGCCTGCATGCGCGTGCACACCGACGCGCACGAGCATGCAGCGGCGAGCAATGGCCCGTGGCTGCGCTGCCTGACCCACCAGCCGCGCATCGGCTTCAAGGGTCGGGGTTCCAGTGACTGGCTGCATGGCGTTGGCGTCAGTCTGCCGGCCGCGCCCAATCGCTGGTGTCATGACGCCAGCGGCGCCGTGGTCGGGCGCTTGGGCGCGCAGGATTTCATCATTTTCGATGAAGGCGACGGCGTGACGAATCTACCGCACAGCCTCGCCGAGCGCTGGCAGTCGGCCGCGCCGCGCGGCTGCTACATCGTGCCGCGTCAGCACAGCCTCGCGTGTATTGCCCTCGATGGCGTGCGTGCGCCGGAGTTGCTGGCGCGCCTGTGCGCAGTTGATCTCGCACCCGCGGGCTTTGCCGAGGACGCCATCGCCCAGACCCAGGTCGCGCTCATGAGCGCGGTGGTGCTGCGCCTCGGCGACGGCGCGCCGAGCTATCGACTGTTCGTCGATACCTCGCTCGCGCTGTACTGCTGGGACGTGCTGCATGAGGTGGCCGAGGACATGGGCGGCGGCGTGCGCGGTGCGTTGCAGGGACCTCACGCCTGAGCCTCTCGAAAACTGCGCGAGGTCGGGTTTTTTCTCCACACAGCAAGTAGCATAGGCGGCTGGTCGCGATAGCCTTCTCGGGGGTCTTCGCGACAGCCTTGGCCAGTGTCAGCCGGTGTCTACAAGCAGGAGAATCCCATGAGCAGCAAGCTTCCTTCCGAACAACGTCGCGGCTTTCTCGGCAGCGTGGCCGCCGCCACCGCTGTCGCGCTTGGCAGCGCCGCCGCGGTGCCGAGCGCCCAGGCCGCCGATGCGCCCGCCGCCGCCGGCACCGATTTCGAACGCTGGCTCGATACCATTCCCGGCAAACACCGCCAGGTCTACGACGCCCCGCAGCCGCACAACGGCATGCCGCTCATGTGGTCGCACGTGTTTCTCATGACCGGTGCGCAAGCCTACGGCGTGCCCGAATCGGAACTCGGCGTGGTGGTGGTGCTGCGTCATTCGGCGCTTCCGCTCGCGCTGGGTGACAGCGTGTGGGCCAAGTACAAGTTCGGCGAATTCTTCAAGATTGACGACCCGCAGACCAAGGCGCCGGCCACGCGCAATCCCTTCACCAATCTGAAGCCCGGCGATCTGCCGCTGATGGAGGCCGGCCTCGACAAGCTCATGGCGCGCGGCGTGAAAGTCGCGACCTGCGGCATGGCCATCCACCACTACAGCATGGCGTTCGCCAAGAGCAGCAACGGCGACGCCGAAGCCATCAAGAAGGAAT
>JADLGE010000088.1 GCA_020849475.1 Gammaproteobacteria bacterium | reverse complement strand
GCTGCTACGCCGGGCGGCGCCAACATCCAGGCCGATGAAGCAACCAACACCCTCATCATCCAGGCGCCGGCGCGGCAGTTGAAGATGCTGCGCGAAGTCATCGCGCGGCTCGACGTGCGTCGCAACCCGGTGCTGGTGGAAGGCATCATCGCCGAGCTCAGCACCACCAGTCAGGCCGAACTCGGCATTCAGTGGAAGACCAGCCAGACCAATACCGGCGTCGTCACGGGTTCCTCTTTCAGCGGTGGCGACGTCGCGCCCGAAATCGCCAAGAGCGTCAGCAAGGGCATTTTCGGTTTCACCGACGGCCTCGCGCTCGGTTACCTGCGCGGCGGCGACATCCGCGCCCTGCTCAATGCCTTCAGCGGCGACGGTTACACCAATGTCTTGTCGACGCCGAGCCTCATGACGCTCGACAACGCCGAAGCCGAAATCGTGGTCGGCCAGAACGTGCCCTTCATCACCGGCTCGTTCAACAACAGCGCGACCACGCCCGATAACCCCTTCCAGACCATCGAGCGCAAGGACGTCGGCATCCTCTTGAAGGTCAAGCCGCAGATCAACGAAGGCGGCACGGTGACGCTGGAGCTCGAGCAGGAAGTGTCGAGTGTCGACCCCTCGACCCGTGGCTCTGATCTCATCACCAACAAGCGTTCAATCAAGACCACGGTGCTGGTCGACAACAGCGACATCGTGGTGTTGGGCGGGCTCATCCAGAACAATCTCACGGAGAACGATCAGAAAGTGCCGTGGGTGGGCGATATTCCGGTGCTCGGCCATTTGTTCAAGAACTCGCGCAACCAGCACAACAAGACCAATCTCATGGTGTTCCTGCGCCCCACCATCATCAACGATCGCGAGGGCAATCTGACCACCGCCGCCACCCGCTACGACGCGCTGCGCAAACGCCAGGAAGCCGAAGAGCCGCGCCGCAAGGGCAGCCTGCTGCGTGAAGAAGCGCCGCGCCTGCCAGCGGCGGACGGTCTGTTGGAATGAACGTGCCCTTCGCTTTCGCCCGTCGCCACGGTGTGTTCGTGCGCGAAGCGGGCGGCGCGGAGCGCGTGATGGTGTATCGCGTCGGCGCGCCGGTGACGGCGCTGGCCGAGACCCAGCGCCTGGCTGGCGGCCCGCTGCCGCTGGTGCCCTTGTCCGACGACCAGTTCGAAACCGAATTGCAGCGTGCCTATGAAGGCAGCGCACAGAGTAATGGCCAGTCGATGGCGGACCTGGGTGAAGAATTCAACCTGGCCGATCTGGCCGATGAACTGCGCGAGCCGACCGATCTATTGGAAAGCGCCGACGACGCGCCGATCATCCGCCTCATCAACGGCGTGATCAGCGAAGCCATTCGCGAGAACGCATCCGACATCCACATCGAGCCGTTTGAATCGCGCTTGTCCATTCGCTTGCGCGTGGACGGCGTGCTGCGCCAGATCATGGAGCCGCCGGCCGCCATCGGCCCGCTCTTGGTGTCGCGCATCAAGATCATGGCCAAGCTCGACATCGCCGAGAAACGCGTGCCGCAGGACGGCCGCATCTCCTTACGCATCGCCAACCGGCCGGTGGACGTGCGCGTGTCGACCATCCCTTCCGGCAGCGGCGAACGGGTGGTGCTGCGTCTGCTCGACAAGCAGGCCGGCCGCTTGCAGTTGGAACAGATCGGCATGGATGAGCCGACCACCGCCAACATCGATAAAATAATTCATTTGCCGCACGGCATCTTTCTCGTCACCGGGCCTACCGGCTCCGGCAAGACCACCACGCTGTACGCGGCGCTGGCGCGCATCAACGACCGCAGCCGCAACATCATGACGGTCGAAGATCCGATTGAGTATTACATCGACGGTATCGCCCAGACCCAGGTCAACACCAAGGTCGACATGACTTTCGCGCGCGGCCTGCGCGCCATCCTGCGCCAAGACCCGGACGTGGTGATGGTCGGTGAAATCCGCGATATCGAGACCGCGCAGATAGCCATCCAGGCGAGCTTGACCGGCCACCTGGTGCTATCGACCTTGCATACCAACTCCGCGGTCGGCGCGCTGACGCGCCTGCATGACATGGGCACCGAGCCCTTCCTGTTGGCGTCGAGCCTGGTGGGCGTGCTTGCACAGCGCCTGGTGCGGCGGCTGTGTTTTCATTGCCGCCAGCCTCTGCTGCCCGACGCGGCGCTGGCGACGCGCCTTGCCATGCCGCTGGAAGCGCTGGCCAATCACACCGTGTATGAAGCGGCCGGCTGCGCGAAATGCATGCAGATAGGTTTTCGTGGTCGCACCGCAATTTACGAGTTTGTGTCCATCGACAAGGAAGTGCGGCGCCTCATTCACGACAACGCCGGCGAACAGGCCATCGAAACCTATGTGCGTCGCCATTCGCCGAGCCTGTTCGACAACGGTCGCGACAAGGTGCTGGCCGGCGAGACCACCGCCGAGGAATTGATTCGCGTCACCACCGCGAGCTGAGCGCTTAGCCCCCCATGCCGGCCTATGACTACCTAGCCCTGACCGCGAGCGGCGCACGCCAGCGCGGCGTGACCGAGGCCGACACCGAACAACAGGCACGCCAGCGTCTGCGTGACCAGGGCTTGGTGCCGCTCAGCGTTGAAAGCAGCCGGCGCACGCCGGGTGAAGGCGGCGCGGCGCGCAGCTTCAAACGCAGCGCGCGCTTGGGCGGCGATCAGGTGGTGCTGTTCACGCGCCTGCTCGGCACGCTGTTGAATTCCGGACTGCCGCTCGACGACGCCTTGACGGCATTGTCGAAGCAATCGGAAAGCGCGGATTTCAAACGCGTGGCGCTCGATGTGCGGGCGCGCGTGCTCGAAGGCCATGGCCTCGCTGCCGGCCTCGACCAGTTTCCGAAGATTTTCCCGCCGGTGTATCGCGCGACCATTGCGGCCGGTGCACAGACCCGCCATCTACCCACCGTGCTCGCGCGTCTGGCCGACTTCATGGAAGAGCGCCAGCGCGTCGCACAGCGGCTGAAAGTGGCGATGATTTATCCGACCGTGCTGACGGTGGTGGCGATTGCGGTGGTCAGCGGCCTGTTGGGTTACGTGGTGCCGGAAGTGGTGAAGGTCTTCAGCCAGATGAACCGCGAACTGCCGGCGCTGACGCGCGGCTTGATTGCGGTCAGCGGCTTCATGCGCCAATGGGGCGTGGTGCTGGTGCTGGCCTTGATTGGCCTGGGCTTTGGCGTGCGAGCATTCTTCGCGCGCCCCGCGCCACGGCTCGCGCTGCATCGCATGCTGCTGCGCCTGGCCTTGCTAGGCACCCTCATCCGCGAAGCCGATGCCGGACGTTTCGCCCGCACCCTGGCGATTCTGCTCGGCAGTGGCCTGCCGATGCTCGAAGCTTTGCACATCGCCGCCAAGTCCGTCAGCAACAGCAGCACGCATCTGGAACTCGAAGCCGCCATCGAACGCGTGCGCGAAGGCGCGGCCCTGAGTCAGGGCCTCGCACGCGTAACAGGTTTCCCGCCCCTCCTCGCCCACCTCGTCGCCAACGGCGAGAACTCCGGCGAACTACCCAAGATGCTCGACTCCGCCGCCGACGCGCATGAGCGCAGCATGCAACTCAAGATAGCCGTGATGATGGGCCTCGCCGAACCGCTGCTCATTTTGTTGATGGGCGCGGTGGTGCTGGTGATCGTGCTGGCGATTTTGCTGCCGATTTTTGATATGAATCGGTTGGTTTGAAGCCCATTGCTCAGAGCCAAGCGGTTGAATGTCAGACTGAAGTCTGATCCACACAGGAGACAGCCCTTGTGGGTCAGGCTTTAGCCTGACATTCAAAACGCGGTGCCTACAGTCTGGCTTTCAAGGTCAGATCGGCGCGCACGGTGCCGATGACGGGCAGGGCTTCGATGGTGGCGCGTTCTACTTCTATGCCTTGTTGTTGGTCGAGGTTGACCAGCCATTGGGCGAGTTCATTGAACGGCATGTCGTCGAGATAGAGCGACAGGGCATTGGCCCCTACCGGCGCCATCTTCTTGGTGTGCTGCTGCACGCCGGCGGCATGGGCGCTGGTGGTGACCACGTTCAACAGCGATGCGCCCGGCGGCAGCGTGGTGCGCTGTTTGCTGGCGGCGCCGCCCAAGGACTTCATTTCATCGGCGAGCTTGCTGAGATGGGCTTGGAGTTCCTGCGCGGCACTCAAGCGCGTGGCGAGGCGCGCATTGGCCTGGCTCATGGGGTCGATCACCAACAGGAAATAGAGCGCGCCCGCCACGACCAGCGCAGCGAGCGTCAGCAGGCGTTTTTCCGACTCGTTACGACTTTCAAACCAGGCGCGCATCACGAACCCACCTGCACGCGCAGGCGTGCGACTACTTTGCCATCGCTCGCTTCGGCGCTCAGTGTGTCGGCATTGAGACCGGCGTCGTTCAAGGCACTGCGCAGCGTTTCAACCGCGTCCATGCCGGCCACTTCCACACCGAGTTCCAGGGCGCCGCTGGCGAAAGCCGCCTGGGTCACGCGCGTATCGGGGGGAAAGCTTTTCGCGCGCAGCGCATCGAGCCGTGCCAGGACATCGAGCAGTCGCGGCGTGGTGCTGGCACCGGCGCGCAGCGCGGCGAGCGCCTGGTCGGCCTGCACGCGAGGGTTGACGATGCGCTGGATGTCAGGAAACGTCGCGCGGAACAGCGCGTCGTTGCGCGCAGAGACGGCGTGTTCATTGCGCTCGAGCACTGCGTGACGCCAGGCCAGCATGGCCGGCAGTGCGACCAGGGCCAGCGCCGCGACCACCGCCGCCATGCGCCACAGGCGTCGCGATTTGGCGACCAGCGCGGTATCGGCGCTGGCATCGAGCAGCGCCAGCGCGGTTTCGTGTTCAAGCTGGGCAAGACGCTGCGCATCGCTCAACAGCGGCTGCCACAGTACTTCCAGACCTTGCAAAGCGGCGCGCGGAAAATCCGCCGGCGCGGCGCCTGCATGCACCACCACCCTGGCGGTATCGGGAAACTGCTGGCGCAGCAGCGGTATCAAATGGCCGAGTTCCGACAGCGTGGTCTTGAAGGCGACGCCGCGCTCGATACGCAGCAGCACATCCTGACCCTCGAGCGTCACGGTCCAGCTGTGCGGCGCACAGGGCAGCGCGCATTGTTCGGCAATAACCAGGCGCGGCTGCAGGCCGTGACTGTGCAAGGCCTCGCGCAATTGTTCGCGCAGGTCTTTGGCCAGCGCCGCCACCACGTAGCGGCCATTGCCTTCGGCCGCCAAGGCGAAATGCAGTTCGTCCAGGGATTGCGCCAGCTGCTCTTCGACCGCGTAGGGCGCGGCCTGGCGCGCGGTGCGCAGATCGCTGACCGGCAGTTCGACGCGCATGAGGCTGACCAGCGTCGCGTCGACCAGCACCACGCAGCTACGCGCGCCGAGGGCGTTGGCAAATTCGGCGAAGCTGCCTTCATGCGCGGCGCCGCCGTCGTCACGCCAACACAGGGTCGCCAGATCGGCGGCGCGCAGCGTGGCCAGTAAGGTGTCACTCATCGAAAAATCCCTTGTCACGGCTCACCAGTGTGACGTTATCACCATCGCGCCGGGCAAGCAGCGCGCGCGCCGCCAGCACCGTCTGGCCGCTGGTGACATCCATCTCAAGCTTGAAGTATTCACTGCTCACCGTCAGCCCCTGCGACACCAGCGGGCGGCCGAGCAACATCGGTAGGGCGCGAAACTCGGCGATGCTGCGAAACGGCCTGACCTTGCGCGCTTCGATGACGAGATTGGCGGTGGCTCTGTCCATGGCCGGCGACAGGCTCATGAGGATCTCGGCCGGTGCGGTGTTGACGTTGATGGGCGTCGCGCCCGGCAGCACCGTGACGAAGGGCTTGAGCTTGGCGAACACTTTGTCGTCGATGCCGCGAATGAGTTTGAGTTCACTGACATCCTCCAGGGCATGGTTGGCGGTGCGATAGGGCGGCTTCATACGGCTGTAGTAATCGTCTTCGGCGCCGTTGGGAAAACGCTCGTCGGTGTCGGTGTCCATCCAGTCGAGAATGGCGGGCAGCACCGCGTCGTCGATGTCGAGATTGCGCAACAGCAGGGCAAAGCGCGCGATGGCAATTTGCTGAGGGCTCAATTGCAGGCCTTCCTCGCCCTGCCCTGCAGCGGCGCCGGCCGCACCGGACGACGCCACGCCGGGCACCGCCGCCAGCGCCACCATGCCCATGTTGTCTCCGCCTTGCTGCGCGGCGCCGCGCTGTGCTCCTGGCCCAGCAACGGGTGGCGTGGCGCCGGGCCGCAAGGTCGGGCGCGGCGCCAGAGCGCCACCGACACCGCCGCCGAGCGCCGCTTCTTCACCACCGGCAGCCGCCTGCGTGGCGCCATCGGCCGGGGATTCCAGTGGCGGCTCGGGCATGGCGCCGGCATTGCCGGCCTGCGCGACCACGTCGGCATCGAAGGAAATATCGCGCAGATTGAACAGGCCCTGCGCATCGCGCAGATGCGCCTCGCCCTGGCCGTCGCTGCGCCTGGTCTTGAGCAGCACCTTGGCCCACGCTTCGTTCAAGGCGTCGTAGGGCTCTTTGCGACCATCCTCGGCCAGCACGCGGCGCGCATCGTGCTCCAAGCTTTCGAACACGCCATCGGCATTGCGCGCTTCAAACGTACGCGCAGTGGCGGCGATGCTATGCGAGGCACGCATGCCGATGCTGGTCACGAGGCCGACCACGATCACGATGACTATCAAGGCGCCGAGGATGGCCATGCCCTGTTGTCTCACGCGGGCCCTCATCAACCCGGCCTCGCCAGCACGCGCCGCAGGCTGCGCGCGTCGCGCATCTCGAGTGTAAATTCGATGCCGTGGGGCAGCTCGCCCTGACTGACGGCGTTGTCGTCGCGCGGCCAGAATTCCACCCATGCGCCGCTTTCGAAAAAGCGCAGCTTGAGATCTTTCACACCGCGCAACAGGCGCTGGCTGCGAAAGCCGGTGTCCTGGGTGCGGTCGAGCACGTCCCACACGTCGCGGTACAGGTCGCCGTCATGCACGCGGTAACGCACGCGCCGCAGTGCCGGCCCGGCGTCATAGGGGCCGAGATCGGGCATGCGCCGCGTGAAGGTCAGCAGTTCGCCTTTCAAGCCGGCGCGCAGGGCCGGTTCGGGGGCGCCGAGTGCGTCACGCACGCTGCGCGGCGCGAGCGCGGCGAAATCCTGCTCCATGATGGCGACCGCGAAACGCAAGGCTTCGTAGCGCCGCGTAGTGGTCTTGAGGCCGTCGTCGAAGGACAACAGATGACGCACGCTGCCATAGCTCAAGGTCGCCAGCACCGCGAAGATGCTGACCGCCACCAGCAATTCCAGCAAGGTGAAACCGCGCGCGGCGCGCGGTTTCATGAGGTCGCCACCTTGGCCGTGCGTTGGCGTTCGATGCGTGCCACCGGTGCGCTGCGACGGCCGCCATCGCGCACTTCCACTTCGATGCGGTATTCGGTCGGCGGTGCGGCGCCGCCGCGGGTATCGTCGTCGGTCATGCCGGTGCTGCGCGGCGGCTCGAGCTTGCTCACCGTCACGGTGTAGTCGAAGCTGCGGCCGTAGAGCCGTTCGCGGCCCTTGTGGCTGTCGACGTTCAGTTGCTCATGTTCGAGCAGGTATTGGTCGAGCACATTGCTGGCCGCCCACTCCGCCAAAAGTCGCCGTTCGAGATGGCCCTGGTTGGCGATGGATTCGCGCACCACGCCGAACGAGCCGCCCAGCACCACCGCAATCAGCGCCAGCGCCACCAGCACTTCGATGAGCGTGAAGCCGTGCGTGCGTCGCGCGCTCACGAGGCAGGCGCTGCCGTCCAGGTCGCGATGAATTCACCGTCGACATTGTCATTGAAACGGTAATAGCCGCGCTCACGGCGATGACTCAGGGCAATGGCCGCCATGCGCGTCTCGCCACTCGGCAGACACACCACCGCCGGCCCGCTCTCGACCTTGCCACCACGGCTTGGCGGCACCGTCAGTTCGACTTCATCGGGCAGCACGCGCGGCGCATCGTTGCCTTGGCGCGCCAGCGCCTGCCAGCCGCGGTGATAGCGCAATAAATCGTAGTGACCGGCGGCGATGCGAATGCCGGTGGGGCTGCCGGACAGCACCGCGCTGTCGCGGCAATCGTTGAGCGTCAGCACGAAACGTTGCGCTTCGAACTTCAGCGCGTCGGCGGCGCGGTCGGGCAGACTGATACGCACCGCCACCAGCATCACGCTGACGATGGCGACCACCACCATCACTTCCAGCAGCGTGAAGCCGGCGGCGCGCGCCACCGGCTTATTTGTTGGTCCAGTTACCGATATCAGCATTGAAGCCCTCACCACCCGGGATGCCATCGGCGCCGTTGGAATACAGGTCGAAGGTGTTGTGCTGGCCGGGATAGAGGTACTGGTAATCGCCGCCCCAGGGATCTTTCGGCACCGCTTCGATGTAGCCATCGTCTTTGTAGTGCGCGCCGGCCGGCAGACCGGTGGGCTTGTGCACGAGGGCATCGAGTCCCTGTTCGGTGGTGGGATAGGTGAGGTTGTCGAGCTTGTATAAATCGAGCGCCGATGCGACCGCACGCAAGTCCTGCTGCGCGCGCACCACGCGCGCTTCGTCGGGGCGGCTCATCACGCGCGGCACCACAATGGCGGCGAGGATGCCCAGGATCACCACCACCACCATCACTTCGATGAGTGTGAAGCCACGCTGCGCGTGGGCTCGGATACGTGTGTACTGCTGGGTGACCAAGGGCCTGTTCCTTTCCGCTGATTGCATGCCGACAAGTGTAACCATGTGCCCACACTCAGTCATGACGGGATTGGCGAAAGCGCCGTCCACCGTGCGCCGTCATGATCCCCACCCGACCTGCACGCGTAAATGAGAAAAAGCACATTCGAGGGCATGTGCAGCCGCCGCGCGAATGCTGAAGCAGGAACTTCAAGCTTTCGCCTCAGTCACTGAAACCATTAGAATCCAGGCCCAAACCGGCACCGCCGCCGGCCCATCAAGAAGGCATCGTGGACACCGCAACCCATACGCGCGATTCAATCCTACGGCTGCGTGACTACGTCAATCAGCGCATCCTCGGCCAGGACCACCTGGTGGAACGCATGCTGGTGGCGCTGCTCGCCGACGGCCATCTGCTGGTGGAAGGCGCACCGGGCCTGGCCAAGACCCGCGCCATCAAAGTGTTGAGTGAAGGTATCGAGGGCGAGTTCCATCGCATCCAGTTCACGCCCGATCTGCTGCCGGCTGATTTGACCGGCACCGAGATCTACCGTCCCCAGGACGGCTCCTTCACGTTTCAACAAGGGCCCTTGTTTCACAACCTGGTGCTGGCCGACGAAGTCAACCGCGCACCGGCCAAGGTGCAGTCGGCGCTGCTCGAAGCGATGGGCGAACGGCAGATCACCATCGGCCGGGTGTCCTATCCGCTGCCCGAACTGTTCATGGTGATGGCGACCCAGAACCCGCTCGAACATGAAGGCACCTATCCCCTGCCCGAAGCGCAGCTCGATCGTTTCCTGCTGCATATCAACATCGACTATCCCAAGCACGAGGACGAAAAGCGCATCCTGCATCTGTCCCGTCAGGAGGCGGTCAGCAGCGCGCCCCATAGCGTCCATGGCGAGCCGGTGGTCGACCAGGCGCAGATCTTCGCCGCGCGCCGCGAAGTGCTGGCCGTGTACATGAGCGACGACGTCGAAAATTATTTGATGGAAATCGTGTTCGCGAGCCGTGCGCCCGGCGCCTACGGCAGCGATCTGGCCGGCTGGCTGGCCTATGGCGGCAGTCCGCGCGCGACCATCGCCATCGATCGCGCGGCGCGCGCCCATGCCTGGCTGCGCGACCAGGACTTCGTGTCGCCGGCCGACGTGCAGGATGTCGCCAAGGATGCGCTGCGTCATCGCGTGATCCTGAATTACGAAGCGGCGGCCGACGGCGTGACGCCGGACCGCTTCGTCGACGAACTCCTCAAACGTATTGCCGTGCCCTGAGCACGGCCAACACTGCTGAAGCGCGATGAGCGCCCTGCCCCACACCAGCACACAGACCGCCGGACTCGAACGGGTCGAACCGCAGCTGCGCGATCTGCTGGCCTTGGCCGGCGCCGCCGGCGCCCTGCCGGCGTGGACGCGCGCCATCCGCGCGCGCTCGAGCGGCCCGTTCCTGTCGCGCCTGCGCGGACGTGGCATGGAATACGACGAATCGCGGCCCTACCTGCCCGGCGACGACATCCGTCAACTCGACTGGCGTGTGACCGCGCGCACCGGCAGGCCCCATACCAAGATGTTCCGCGAAGAGCGCGAACGGCCGGTGCTGATCTGCGTCGACTATCGACGCGCGATGTTCTTCGCCACCCGTGGCGTATTCAAGGCCGTGCAGGCGGCGCGCGCCGCGAGCCTGCTGGCCTGGCATGCACAACAGAACGGCGATCGCGTGGGCACGCTGGTGTTCGCCGATCAGGAACATCATGAATTGCCGCCGCGCCGTGGGCGCACCGCCACCATGCAATGCCTGAAACTGCTGGTCTCGCAGGGCGCGGCCCAACGCGCGGCGAGCATCGCACCGGCGGGCGCGGCGCGGCCTTTGGCCGACACGCTGCAACGCCTGGCGCGGGTGGCCAAGCCCGGCACCCTGGTGCTGGTGCTGAGCGATTTTCGTGGCTTCGATGCCGATGCCCAGGCCGCGCTCGTACAGCTCGGCCTGCATGTCGATGTCGGCCTCATCGCCATCCACGACCCGCTCGAAGCGAGTTTCCCTGAATTGAACGAGAGCGCCAGCCTTGCCGATGGCGAACGCAGTCTGCGCCTGAGCGGCATCGGTCGCGCGCAACGCGATTCCTATGCCGCGCAGTTCGGCGCGCGCATCGCCGCGGTGCGCCAGGTGTGCCGTGAGCGACGCATGCTGTTCACCAGCATGGATACCGCCGCCGATCCGGCCGCGGCGCTGGTCAAGCTGTTTGGCGGCTGAGCGATGAAGACGCCGGAACTGCCGCTGCGCGATATCCATTTACCCGATGCGGTCTCGTGGTGGCCGCTCGCGCCCGGCTGGTGGCTGAGCTTGGCCGTGCTGGTGATGCTGTTGGCCGCGCTTGCGTGGTGGTGGCGCGGTGCGCCATTGCGACGATTGCGCCAAGCGGCCCTCGCCGAGTTGGGCAGTATCGAACAGGCCTACAGCCACAGCGGCGATGGCCATGCCTGCGCGCAGGCCTTGTCGCGACTGCTGCGGCGCGTGGCCTTGCTGGCCGGCGATGCGCGCGCGGCGCACAGCCACGGCGCCGACATGCTCGCGGTACTGAACAATCTCGGCAAGACGCCGCTGCCGATGGAAGTCATCACGCTGACCGACGCCGCGCCCTATTCGCCGCGCGCGGCGGCCGACCTCGACGCCGAAAAATATCGCGAGATCACGCTCAATCTGCGCCAGTGGCTCATGCAACTGCGGGTGCCGCGCGCGCGCCTCGTGAGTGAACGCCGTGCTGCAGTTTGAGTGGCCCTGGCTGTTTCTACTGCTGCCGCTGCCGTGGCTGCTGCGACGCTTCTTGCCGCCCGCGTCAGCCGCCGAAGGCGCGGCGCTGCGCGTGCCGGCCCTGCATGATTTCGAAGTCTTGATGAGCGGTGGCGGCAGCGCACAGGTCAAACGCGCAAGCATGCTGCTGGCGGCCCTCGCCTGGGTGTTGCTGGTGAGCGGCGCGGCGCGCCCGGAATGGTTGGGTGAGCCGGTGGAACTGCCCGTCAACGGCCGCGACCTCATGCTCGCGGTGGATTTATCCGAGAGCATGCACGAGAGCGATTTCGTGCTGAACAACCAGCCTGTCGATCGCCTCACGGCGTGCAAGGCGGTGGCGCGTGAATTCATCTCGCGACGCGTCGGCGATCGCCTCGGGCTCATATTGTTCGGCCAGCAGGCCTATCTGCAGGTGCCGCTGACATTTGATCGACAGACCGTGCAGCAGCTGCTGGACGAAGCGGTGATCGGTATCGCCGGCCGTCAGACCGCCATCGGTGATGCGCTCGGCCTCGGCGTCAAACGTCTGCGTGAACAGAACACGCCGCACAAGGTCATGATCCTCATGACTGACGGACGCAATACCGTCGGCGATGTCGACCCCTTGCGCGCGGCCGAACTAGCCGCCGAAGCCGGCCTCACCGTGCACACCATCGGCATCGGCGCTGACGAGGCCGTGCAGCGCGGCTTCTTCGGCACCATACGCATCAACCCATCGAACGATCTGGACGAAGACACCCTGCGCGCCATCGCCAAGAAAACCGGCGGCCGTTACTTCCGCGCGCGCGACGCGCAGGCGTTTGAAAAGATCTACCAGGAAATCGACAAGCTCGAACCGGTGGAGCACAGCGGTTCGCATTTTCGACCGACCACTGCGCTCTTCTACTGGCCGCTCGGCGCGGCGCTGCTGGTGTATCTCGGTCTCCTCGCGTGGGTGCCGCGCCAGAGCATGGCGGAGCGCGCATGATGGCTGACTTTCATTTTCTGCGGCCGGCCTGGTTGTTGCTGTTACCTGTCTTGTTCGCGCTGGTGTGGTGGGCGATGCGCACGCGCGGTCGTGGCGGGGTGTGGTCGCGAGTGGTGGATGCGGCGCTGTTGCCGTTCATCGTGCAGGGCGGCGCGGTCAACATGAAAAGCCGCGCCGGCTGGTTGCTGGCGGGCGCCGGCGCGCTGGCGGTGCTGGCGCAGGCCGGACCGGTGTGGGAGCGGCAACCCGTGCCGGTCTTCCGCACCGAGGGCGCCCTGGTCATCGCGCTCGATTTGTCGGCGTCGATGAACAGTGCCGACATCAAACCGAGCCGCCTCGAGCGCGCCAAGTTCAAGGTCGCCGACATCCTGCATGCGCGTAAGACCGGCCAGACCGCGCTGCTGGTGTTCGCCGCGCAGGCCTTCGTGGTGACGCCGCTGACCAACGACGTGCAGACCCTGCTCGCCCATTTGTCGGTGCTCGATCCTTCCATCATGCCAAGTCAGGGCAGCGAACCTGCCGCCGCACTGGAACTGGCCGCCAAACTGCTCAACCAGGGCGGCCTGCCCAATGGCCATGTGCTGCTGGTGACCGATGGCGCCGAGGAAGCCGGCATGGCCCGCGCGCGCGAACTGGCCCGCGCCGGCACCTTCAATGTGAGTGTGCTCGGCATGGGCACCACCGATGGCGCGCCGGTGCCCGATGTCAACGGCGATTTCATCAAGGGCGCCAACGGCGCGCTGGTCATGAGTCATCTCGACATCGTCGGCCTTAAGGCGCTGGCGCGCGACGGTAACGGCATCTATCTCGATTCGCGCGCCGACGACGGCGATGTCACGGCGCTGTCGCGCTATCTCGATGATGATCGCGCGGCCCATGCCGAGCGCCTGGAAAAGCTCGCCACCAGTCAGTGGAATGAAATGGGGCCGTGGCTGCTGTTGCCCTTGCTGCCGCTGGCGGCGCTGGCATTCCGGCGCGGTGTGCTGGTGCTGCTTGCCGCCGTGGCGCTCGGCGGCGCCGTGCCGCGCGATGCACACGCCGACTGGTGGCGCACGCCCGACCAGGCCGGCCAGCAGGCTTTCGAACAAAAGGACTACGCCGGCGCCGCGCAACGCTTCGAAGACCCGGCGTGGCGCGCGGCCGCGCGTTATCGTGCCGGCGATTTTGCTGGCGCCAGCGAAGACCTGAAAGGCAGCGACACCGCACTTGGTCACTACAACCGCGGCAATGCCCTCGCCCGCCAGGGCCAGCTTGCCGAAGCGCTGGCGGCCTATGACGCCGCGCTCAAATCCGACCCCAATAATGCTGACGCCAAGTTCAACCGTGAGCTGGTGGCCAAGGCGCTCGAAGCGCAGAAGAAGGAACAACAGGAACAGCAAGGCGGCCAGCAGAACAAGCAGAGCAAACAGTCGGAAGGCGACAAGAGCGAACAGCAGCAGTCCGGCGGCGAGAAGGACGGACAATCCCAAGCCGACAGCAGCGCCGCCACCAATGCCGGCGGTGGCGAACGCTCGAAGGACAAGACCCACAACGAACAGGCCAGCGAAGATGCCAACGCCAATGGCTCGGCGCGCAAGCAGGCCGAGCAGGCGCAACTGAAGCAGGACGACGACAAGAAAGACGGCGACGACAAGGCCGCACGCGCCAAGCCCGATGACAAACCGGCGGGCGCTGATGCCGAGCGCAAACAGGCCACCGAACAATGGCTGGGGCAGATTCGCGATGAACCGGCGACCCTGTTGAAGCGCAAGTTCAAATACCAGTACGAACAGATCTACGGCGGCAAGAGCAGCGAGACAAACCCATGGTGAAACATCTCGCCCGCATGCTGAGCGTGCTCGCGCTGCTGTGGCAGGCCGCGGCCCACGCCACGGTGACGCTGGACGTCAATCCCGATCCGGCGGTCGCCAATCAATCGGTGCAGTTGAGCTTTCGCGTGACCGACGGCGTGGATGGCGAGCCTGATTTCTCGCCGTTGGAGAAATCCTTCGAGATCCTCGGCCGCAGTCGCCAGACCACCATGAGCTGGATCAACGGCAAGAGCGAGCAGTCGACCACCTTCGAACTGAACTGCATGCCGCGCGGCGTCGGCCGCGTCACCATTCCGGCGATCAATTTCGGGCGCCAGAGCAGCACCGCGCGCGAACTCGAGGTGGGCGATGCGCCGGCGCCGAGCGCCGCCAATGACAATGCCGACATCCTGCTCAAGGTCGCGGCTTCGCCGACTTCGCCCTATGTGCAGCAGCAGGTGGTGTACACCATCAAGCTCCTGCATCGCGCCGACCTGCCGGATCTCAGCAATCCGCGCTTCTCGCAACTCAGCACCAGCAGCGATGCGGTGGTCAAGCAATTGACCAACGGCCGCCAGTTCAGCGAGGAAATCAACGGCCGTGTGTACGACGGCTACGAAATCAAATACGTGGTGTTCCCGCAGAAGAGCGGCACGCTGCGCATCGCGCCCTTGAGCCTCACCACCGAAGTGGTGGTGGGCAATCGTTCGGTGTTCGATCCGTTCGCGCAGTCCTTGAGCACCAAGCGCATCGAATCGGAAGCGGTCGAACTCGATGTCAAACCGGTGCCGGCGAGCTTTCCGCCGGGCGCCACCTGGTTGCCGGCCAAGCGATTGCGTCTGCATGAGGAGTGGGAACCGGATGTCGGCACCATTGAAGTCGGCGCGCCGCTGACGCGCACGGTGTTTCTGTGGAGCGACGGTCTGCTGTCCGGGCAATTGCCGAGCGTGAAAATCAATCCACCGGCCGGCATCAAGCTCTATCCCGACCAGGCGCAAACCAACGATCAGGACACCGCCAACGGTTTCACCTCGGTCGCGCAGCAGAAGTTCGCCATCGTCGCGAGTCAGGCCGGCGACGTGCAGTTCGAGGAAGTGGTGCTGCCGTGGTGGAACATTGAAACCGACCAGCTTGAAATCGCGCGTCTGCCGGCGCGCACGCTGAGTGCGACGCCGGCCGCCGGCGCGCCGCCGCCGGCCTTGCCCGAAATTCCGGCGCCAGGCGCCGCGGCGCCGAGCGCAAGCGCGCCGCCGGTCGCCAACATCGAAGCCGAAACCTGGCGACGTGTGGCGCTGCTGCTGGCACTGGCGTGGCTGGCGACGCTGCTCCTGTGGTGGCGCAGTCGACACACCGGCGCGCCACTTGCGGCCGTCGGCTCCAGTGCCACGAGCGGCGCCGTCAAGCCACCACACGGCGCCGGACAGACACGCGATCTCAAGGCCGCGTGCGCCGCCAACGATGCGCGCGGCGCGCGTGATGCGCTGCTGGCGTTGGCACGCACGCAGCGCGGCGCGAGCGCTGCTCCCACTTCATTGGGCGCACTCGCAACCGTGCTCGGCGGTGACCTCGCCGTGGAAATCGCCGCGCTGGAACGGCATCTCTACGGCGTAGACAACAGTGCCTGGCAAGGCCAGGCACTGTGGCAGGCGTTCCAGCGCCATCCTCAGATTGGCAAACCGAGCGAGGCCGCGGCCGCGCCGCTGCCCAAACTGTTCAAACTCGGCGCGGGATGATTTTGATCGCCGGGCCGACCGCCCGGCGACAAATGTTCACATTTGTTTGCGTCCACGGCGTCTCACCCTGTCCATTGAGTGGGTGAGAGCTGGACAAAACTTGTCCACCCGCGCGGCAAGCGGCGCTACACTCCGTCCATCCACAGTCCCGGTCTGCGTGCCACCGTCACGCGCGCTGCCGGGAAGGTGTCGCCAAGCCCGCTGCCCACGGGCTGCGTAATGGGGAGAGAAAATCGGATGAGCGCCGCCGCGGCCGTGCTGGCTGTCGATGACAACGCCACCATACGCAAAGCCATTTCCATGCGCCTCGGCGCCAACGGCTTCGATGTCGTTACCGCCGCCGACGGTCCGTCGGCGCTGGCCCTGGTGGCGCGGCGTGCGTTCGATCTCGTCATCCTCGACCTGCAGATGCCCGACATGCGCGGCGAGGAAGTGCTGCGCAGATTGCGCGAGCGCTACAGCCAGACCCAGTTGCCGGTGATCGTGCTGGCCGCCAGCAATGATCGCGGTGACATTGAACGCACGCTGGAACTGGGCGCCAACGATTACATCGTCAAGCCGGGCGACCTGCCGATATTGCTGGCGCGTATCAAAACCCAATTGACCTTGCGCGACACCGTCGCGCGCCTGCGCACCCAGAGCGCGCTGCTGCGTGAGACCCAGGCCTTGCACCAGCACGGCGGACACCTGCCCGGCGCCGCGATCATTGGCCCACGCGGCATTCCCTTCGACGTGCTGCACGATCACACGCCCATGACCTGCTTTGCGCTGTCACCGGACGGCGTGGTGCTGCACACCAATCACTTCGGCGCGCGCTACCTGGGCTATGAAGCGCGCGCCCTGCTCGGCCGCTCAATGCTCGATTTGTACGTGCCCGAAGACCGCGCCATCGCACAGGAGAATCTCGCCGCCGCGCGCGACATGCCGGGCCGCGTGCACCGCTGGGACATCCGCCAGGTGAAGAAGAATGGCGATGTGATGTGGATGCGCAACAGCGCGCGCGCGGTGCGCGACAGCGGCTTGGATCTGGTGCTGCTGACCTGCGAAGACATCGACGATGCCTATCGCCTGAGCGAGATGCTGAGTTTTCAGACCCGTCACGACGAACTCACCCACCTCGCCAATCGCAAGACCCTGGAAGCGCGCCTCACGCAGGTCATCGAGAGCGCCCACAGCGAGCACACCGAACATGCGCTGGCGATTCTCGATCTCGATCAGTTCAAGCTCATCAATGACAGTTGCGGCTCGGCGGCCGGTGATGAACTGCTGCGCCAGATTGCCCATCTCATCAAGGATGCCGCGCGCAAACGCGACACCATTGCACGCATCGGCAGCGATGAGTTTGCGGTTCTTCTGGAAGACTGCCCGGTGGGTCTTGCCCAACACACGGCGGAAAACCTGCGCCGCGTCATCGAGCAGCATGTATTCCATTGGCAGGGCCGCAGCTACTCGGTGTCGGTCAGCATTGGCATCGTGCCGGTCAATGACGCCAGTGATACGCCCGGCGAAGTGCTGAGTCTCGCCGACACCGCCTGCTATGCGGCCAAGGATTCAGGCCGCAACTGCGTACACACCTACGAACTCGACAACCTGCCGGTGCAGTTGCGTCATGGCGAAATGCGCTGGGCGGCGCGTATCAACCAGGCCATGAACGAGAATCGCCTGGAACTCGTGTGTCAGCGCATTGCGCCGCTCGGCATCGAACAGGACGGCGCGCATTTCGAGATCCTGCTGCGCATGCGCGATGAACAGGGCGTGTTGATCCTGCCCGGCGAGTTCCTGCCGGCCGCCGAGCGCTACAACCTTTCCTGCCGCATCGATCGCTGGGTGATCGAAAGCGTTTTCAACTGGCTGACGGCGCGCCCGCTCACGCTGCACGAAATCGGGCAGGTCAGCATCAACCTGTCGGGCAAGTCCATCGGCAATGCCGACATGCTGGACTTCATCCTCGCCGCCTTTGCACCGGGCGCGGTGCCGGCCAGCAAGATCTGCTTCGAGATCACTGAAACCGCCGCCATCGCCGACCTGGTCGGCGCCACGCAGTTCATCGAACGTTTGAAGCAATGCGGCTGCCGCTTCGCGCTCGATGACTTCGGCAGCGGCTTTTCCTCGCTCGCCTACCTGAAGCAGTTACCGGTCGACTATCTCAAGATTGATGGCGCCTTCGTGCGCGACATGGACAGCGATTCCATCGACTACGCGATGGTGCGCTCCATCAACGACATCGGTCACCTGCTCGGCAAACAGACCGTGGCCGAATTCGTCGAGAGCGGCGCGACCATCGAGTTGTTGCGCACGCTGGGCGTGGATTATGTGCAGGGCTACGCGGTGGGGAGACCGGAACCGATAGCTTCGATCACTTCGCTGTAGAGCTCTTTTTCCCATTCTCTGTGGGGCAGACTTCAGCCTGACATTTACTGCGTTGCTGCAACGTCCCTGACTGTCAGACTGAAGTCTGACTCACAAGGATGGCCATCGCGGCCGGCGATATTTACAAATCAGCCGGCGTATCGACGTCGTAGAGAACGCCACGATCGTCGGTGATGAATTCGTAGATCTCGTGCTCGTGGGCGTCGAGCACACGGCGTGCGCCACGGTCGCCGTGTAGGGTCATGAGTTCTTCACCGAAGCGCGCAGGAAAGATCACCGGGTGGCCGGCCGACGCGCCACAGCGCGGCAGGATGATGCTGTCTTCTCGTCGCCAGCAGGCTGCGAGCAGGCGCAGGGTGGCAGGGTCTATGGACGGCATGTCGGCGAGCGCCACCATCCAGGCGGCGCTGTCGCGCGTCGCGGCCACGCCGCAGGCGAGGCTGTGCCCCATGCCTTTGTCGGCATCGAGGCAGGGCACGACTTCATAGCCGGCGGCGCTGAAGGCGGCGCGATTGGCTTCGTCGCCGGCGCGCACCACCACCACCATCCGTTCGACGGCGCTCGCCAGATGCGCCGCGGCGCTCAGGCCCACCACGTCACCGTTGGCGAGCGTGGCCAGCAGCTTGTTGCCGCCAAAACGCCGCGCCGCGCCGCCTGCCAGCAGCACGCCGGTCAAGGGCGGAAACCGTGGCTCGTTCAGGGCGCGAGCCGCTCAGTGCTGATGCGCACGCCGTTGCGGGCGGCGGTGATGTCGGTCATCACCGCCAGCGCGATTTCGGCCGGCTTGCGCGTCTTTAGATCGATGCCGATGGGGCCGCGGATACGTCGAACGTCGTCGTCGCCCATTCCGAAGTGTTCCACCAGGCGCGCAGCGCGATTGGCGGTGGTGCGCTTCGAACCGAGCGCACCGAGATAGAAGGCCTGGCTGCGCAAGCCTTCCAGCATGGCGAGGTCATCGACCTTCGGGTCATGGGTAAGCGCGACGATGGCGGTGTGCGCATCGCAGCTGCGCGCGCTGATGAAGTCGTCGGGATAGTCGGCGCTGACCGCGAAGTCGTGCAAGGTCCAGCCTTCGCGATACTCGCTGCGCGGTTCGCAGACTTCGATGGCGTAATCGAGCAACTGCGCATAGCGACACACCCAGCCTGCGAGTTCACCGGCGCCCACCACCAGCAGACGCCAGGCCGGCTCGTACACCACCTGCAACAGCGGGCCGTCGAGCACGGTGCGCGCCGTGTCATCGGCCGGCGCCCAGCTGACGCTGCGATCGGCGAGATTGAGCCGTCGCACCACCGCCGCGCCGTCGCGCAGGGTATCGAGCATGGGCGCCAGTTCAGGCACTTGCGCCAAGGGTTCCAGGGTCAGCAGCAATCGCCCACCGCAGGGCAGGCTGCGCGTGGTGTCGGAATGGTATTCAAGCGTTTCGAAATCGCCGGGGAAATTCTCACGCACCCGTGCCAGCAGTTCTTCTTCGATGCAGCCGCCGGACACCGAACCGGCAATGCGCCCGCCATCGCTCATCACCATCACCGCGCCGGGCGGTCGGGGCGACGAGCCCCAGGTGTGGGCAACGGTCGCCAGCACCACGCGTTCGCCATCGGCGAGCCAGCGCCGGCCCTGTTCGATGATGTCTACTTCGCTGCGGCTCATCTGCATGGTTCCGACATTGGGGTGAGTGCCGTGGGCTGAATGTCAGACTGAAGTCTGACCCACAATGAATGCCCTCTCGCCATGGGTCGGACTTCAGTCTGACATTCGAACCAGGGGCACAGGCGTGCAGCCATGCACGGTCAGGGCGGCAACCCGCCATGCTTGGCCTTGTAATCGGAGATGCGTCCTTCGAGATCGGTCAAGAGGCCGTCCATGCCGCCGGCTTTCACAATCGCGCTGAAGGTGCTGCGGTAGTTGTTCACCAGGCTCACGCCTTCGATGACGACATCGTAGGCGACCCACTCGCCCTTGGTGAACTTCAATCGGTAGGTGATGGGAATGCGCTTGTCGCTGGTGACGACCGCGGTGTCGACGGTGGCGCGGTCCTTGCGGACCTGCTCGGCGATGTATTCGACGCGCTGATCGGAGTAGGACTCAATCTTGGTGCGGTAGGTGTCTTCGAGGTACTGGGAGAAATATTCGACGAACTGACGCTTCTCTTCGGTGGTCGCGTCCTGCCAGTTGGTCGCCAGCACGCTCTGCGACATGCTGCGGAAATCGAAGCGGTCGTTGATGATGCGGCCGATGCTGGCCCAGCGCTGTTCGCGCTCGAGGCTGTGGCCCTTCAATTCGGCGATGACCTGGTTGATGGCGTCCTTGACGGTATCGGTCGGTGTGCTGGCGGCCATCACCGGCGCCGTCAGCAGCACCAGCGAGACCACCGCGACCACGCGCATCACAGTGCGCACGGTTCCCATTGCCTGCCACATGTCGCGCACCCTCGCTTGCCTCATTGCCTTATACCGCAGAACGCGTGATGGCGACCACGATGGATTCGTCACCGATCTCGAAGCGCTCCGCCCAGTCACCCTTTGGCTCCGCTGCTTCGGCGAGTTCCATCGCCAGCGTCTCGCGACAGATGAAATCGCGATTGGCCGCCGTCGACGCCGCCAGCGCCGTCGACGCCTGGTACTGCACGCGGATGCGATCGGTGAGATCGAGATCCGCCGTCTTGCGCATGCCCTGGATGCGGTTGACCACTTCACGGGCATGGCCCTGGGCGCGCAGCTCGTCATCAATCTGCACGTCGAGCGCGACGGTGATGCCGCCATCCTGGGCCACGGTCCACGCGCCGATCTCCTCCGACAGGATATCGACCTCGTCAGCGCCAACCTCGATGACGGCGCCATCGACCGTCACGTCTATCTTGCCAGCGGCCTGGAACGCGCGAATCTCGGCGTCGCCGAGCGCGGCAATCCGCGCCGCCACCGCCTTCATCTGTTTGCCGAGGCGCGGCCCGAGCTTCTTGAAGTCGGCCTTGGCCGAGCACTTCACCACACCGCTGGAGTCGGCGATGTATTCGATGGCGCGCACGTTCACTTCATCGAGAATGATGTCGCGCACCCGTTCGACTTCCGCCTGCTCAACCGCATGGCCGATGACCAGCAGCATGCGCGACAGCGGCTGGCGCACGTTGATGTGGCTGCGATTGCGCAGCAGCAGCACCAGCTGCACGACGGTGCGCGCGAGCTCCATGCGCGCTTCGAGACCGGCATCGATGACGCTCTCATCGGCCACCGGGAAACGCGCGAGATGCACCGACGGCGCGGCGTCGCGCTTGACCACTTCGTTCAGACGACGATACAGCCAGTCGGCGAAGAACGGCGCCACCGGACTCATCATGACCGCGAGACCGAAAAGGCAGTCGAAGGTGGTCTGGTAGGCGGCGAGCTTGTCGTGCACGGACACCGTCTCGGTGCTGGCGCTGGCCTTCTTGGCCGCCCAGAAGCGCGGCCGCGAACGGCGGATATACCAGTTGGAAAGCTCTTCGACGAACTGCTCCATGGCGCGCGCGGCGCGCGTGCAGTCGTAGCTTTCGAGAGACTGATCGGCGAGCGCGATGGTGGAATTCAGACGGCTCAGGATCCACTGGTCGAGCTCACTGCGTTCACGCGCCGGAATCGGCGCTTCCGAGCCGACGAAGCCATCGATGTTGGCGTAGCTCGCCATGAAACGGTAGACGTTCTCGATGGTGCCAAAGAACTTGCCGCGGGTTTCAGCCAGGCCGCGCTCGGCGAACTTCATGTTGTCCCACGGTGGCGAGTTACTCATCATGTACCAGCGCACGACGTCGGCGCCGTAGCGGCCCACCACCTCCATGGGGTTGATGGTGTTGCCCTTGGACTTGGACATTTTCTCGCCTTTCTCGTCGAGAATGAGCCCGTTCACTACCACGTTCTTGAACGCGACGTCGTGCTTCACCAGGGTCGCGATGGCATGCAGGGTGTAGAACCAGCCACGCGTCTGATCGACACCTTCGCAGATGAAATCCGCCGGGAAATTGCGCTCGAAGGCTTCCTTGTTCTCGAACGGGTAATGCCATTGCGCGAACGGCATGGCGCCCGAATCGAACCACACGTCGAGCACGTCAGGCACGCGGCGCATGGTGCCGCCGTCCGGCGCCGGCCAGGTGTAGGCATCGACGAACGGTCGATGCAGGTCGAGCGCATCGCCTTCCGGCAAGTCCTTGCCACACTTCTCGCGCAGTTCGGCGATGGAACCGATCACTTCGAAATAACTTGAGCCCGGCGCGTCCGACACCCAGATCGGCAGCGGCGTGCCCCAATAGCGCTTGCGTGACAGCGCCCAGTCGACGTTGTTCTCAAGCCAGTTGCCGAAGCGGCCATCGCGAATGGCGGGCGGATGCCAGTGGATGGTCTGGTTGAGATTGACCAGGCGGTCCTTCTCGGCAGTGGTGCGCACGAACCAGGATTCGACCGGGTAGCTCATGAGCGGCGTGCCCTTGCGCCAGTCATGGGGATAGTTGTGCAGGTAATCGACACGCTTGTAGAGCAGGCCGCGCTCTTTCAGATCGCGCATGATCGGTTTGTCGGCGTCCTTGAACCACAGGTTCGCGACCAGCGGCACGGCGGCAGTGAACTTGCCGTCCGGCGCGACCGGGTTGACCATCGGCAGGTTCTCGCGACGACCCACCTCGTAGTCCTCGGCGCCGAAGGCCGGCGCGATATGCACCATGCCCGTGCCGTCCTCGACGGTCACATAGTCGGCGCTGGCGATGCGCCAGCAGTCGGCCGGGTAGTCCACTCCTTCGACGCGATACAGCGGCTGGTAGCGCCGGCCCATCAAGTCGCGACCGCGATGGTGTTCGAGCACCGCGTACTCGCCCTCCAGCGCCGCGAGGCGCGCGGTCGCCAGCACCAGGCGCTCCTCGCCCTGCTGCACCGTCACGTAATCGAGTTCCTCACCCACCACCAGCGCGACATTGGACGGCAAGGTCCAGGGCGTGGTGGTCCAGGCCAGATAGGAGAGACCCGCGTCCTCGGCGTCGCGAAAGCGCACGTAGACGCTGGGGTCGGTCACTTCCTCGTAACCCAGGCTCACTTCATGGGACGACAGCACCGTGCCGCTGCCGGGGCTGTACCACTGGATCTTGTAACCCTTGAACAGCAGATCGCGCTCGTACATCTGCTTCAACAGCCACCACACCGATTCGATGTACTCGTTGTGGAAGGTGACGTAGGGCGTTTCCAGATCGACCCAGTAGCCGATGCGGCGCGTCAGTTCGTCCCAGTCCTTCTTGTAGCGCAACACGCTGGCGCGACAGGCGGCGTTGAACGCTTCGATGCCGTATTTCTCGACTTCCGCGCGGCCGTCCAGGCCCAGTTCTTTTTCGACTTCAATCTCGACCGGCAAACCGTGGGTATCCCAGCCGCCCTTGCGCTCGACGCGATAGCCTTTCAGGGTCTTGTAGCGACAGAACACGTCCTTGATGGTGCGCCCCAGCACATGGTGGATGCCCGGCCTGCCGTTGGCGGTCGGTGGTCCTTCGTAGAAGGTGAAGGACGGCGCATCGGCACGCGAAGAGATACTGGCGGCGAAGGTGTCCTCGGCGGCCCAGATGTCGAGCATGGCCTGCTCAAGCTGCGGCAGATCGAGTGCCTTGATTTCAAGAAAGGAAGTGGTCATGAACCGTGTCGGCTTCGTGCTGATGATGGGGATATTCCGGCGGCCGGGATTATAGCCGAAGCCGCCTCGCGCGCGGCCCCCGCACACTCTTGGCGCCGCACACTTTGTGCTATGGTTTGACGGCCCCGCAGCGAGGGCCCGGCCCGATCAAGAATCACCACGAGGATTGCGCGTGAGTTCAGACCTGGTTCTCGAGTTTCTGCAGTTTGTCGAAGGTCAGAAGAACCAGTCGGCAAGCCAACTGCTGGACAAGGTGCTGCAAAAAAGCCGGCTCATGACCGGCGCCGAGGCCGGCACCATTTTCATCGCCCGCTCCCGCGGCCGCGCCCGCTGGCTGGAACCGGCCAGCATTCAGAACGACGCCATCAAGGTCAAAAGCGCGGATTTCATCGTGCCCATCGGCTCCGGCACCATCGCCGGCTACGTCGCGCACAAGGGCCGCACCGTGCTCATCGACGACGTCTACAAGATTCCACCGCGCAGCCCCTACAAGTTCGACCCCAAATTCGAACGGCGCAATTACAAGACCCATTCGATGTTCTGCTTTCCGCTGCGCAACCTGCAGAACGATGTGATTGGCGTCGTGCAGTTGATCAACCGCCGCACCGGCAAGAGCCGCAAGCTGTCGGCCTTTCCGCGGGACGTCGAACAGCTGGTGGCGCCGATAGCGCGCGTGGTGGGTCACTCCATCGAGCGCGCCGAGATGCTCGACCAGATTCGCGCCAAGAACAAAACCCTCTCGACCCGCAATCGCCAGCTCGCCGAACAGCGCGCACGCATCGCCGCCCTGCAGGAAGAGACCGAGGCCGCCTTCAAGGTGTCGGTCACCCTGCTCGCCCGCGCCGCCGAAATTCATGACGAGGAGACCGGCAACCACATCATCCGCGTCAACGAATACAGCTACGCCATCGCCAAGCGCCTGGGGCTGGACGACGACTGGTGCGAGGAACTGCGTTACAGCGCGCAGCTGCATGACGTCGGCAAGATGAGCGTGGATGCGGCGGTGCTGAAGAAGAAAGGTCCGTTGACGCCGGACGAGCGCGAGGAAATGAATCGCCATACCGAGTACGGCTACCAGATCCTGACCGCCTCGCCGCGCCTCTCGCTTGGCGCCGAGATAGCGCTCTATCATCACGAGAAGTGGGACGGCACCGGCTACCCGAACAAGATTGCCGGCGACAACATTCCAATGTCGGCACGCATCGTGCAGCTCGCCGACATCTACGACGCGCTACGTTCGGAGCGTCCCTACAAGCCGTCGTTTTCCCATGCGCAGGCGGTCAGCATCCTGACCAAGGGCGACGAGCGCATCGATCCCCATGGGCATTTCGATCCGAAGCTCATCGAGCTCTTCAGCGATCATCACCAGGAATTCGATCAGATCTGGACGTCGTTACAGGATTAGCCGGCCGGCTGTTTTTTTTCTTGCGTGGGTCAAACTGAAGTCTGACCCGCGGGGAAAAAGATCAGGGCCGCCGCGCCAGTTCAGCCCCCCGCCGCCACCATCGCCTGCACCGCGTGCTGACGGATCTGCTGGACCATGGCGTGCAGGCCATTGCTGCGGGTCGGTGAGAGGTGTTCGGCGAGCTGTACTTCCTTCAGGAAATCCGGCGGCGTGGCGAGGATGTCGGCCGGGCGCCGGTCGGAATAGACCTGCAGCAAGAGTTGGATGAGACCGGCGACGATGGCCGAATCGCTGGTCGCGGCGTAATGCAGACGGTCGCCGCGTTGCTCGGTGACTATCCACACCTGCGACTGGCAGCCGTGCAGCTTGTACTTGTCGGTCTTCCACTCTTCGGGAAAGGGCGGCGCCTCGCGGCCGAGGTCGATGATGTACTGGTAGCGCTCGGTCCAGTCTTCAAAGAGCTTGAAGGTGTCGACGATGTCGCGTTGCGCGGCGACGATTTCGTCGGCCGGCGCCAGCGTGCCCGGGTTGTCCGACGCACTCATGCGCGCCGCCACTGGGTGCCGTTGGCACCGTCCATGATCTGGATGCCCAGCGCCAACAGCTGATCACGCACTTCGTCGGCGCGCTTGAAATCCTTGGCTGCGCGCGCTGCCACGCGTTCGGCGACCAGCGCATCGATGGCGGCGTCATCGGTGCCTTCACTATCGGCGCTGCCCTTGGCCCAGGCGACAGGATCCTGCTGCAGGATGCCGAGTTCGCGGCCGCCGGCCAATAGTTCCGCCTTGCAGCGTCGGCGCTCGGCCAGGTCTTCACTGCGGTTGGCGAGTGTCACCGTTTCCATCAGCACCGACACCGCCTTGGGTGTATTGAGGTCATCGTCCATGGCGGCATTGAACGCCGCGGAGGCCTTGATTTCGTGCGCTTCGAGCGTGATATCGGCAAGACGTTCGAGCGTGCCGTACATGCGGTCGAGCTGCGACTTGGCCTGCTCCACCAGTTCATCGCTCCAGTTCAGCGGCTCGCGGTACTTGGCGCGGATCAGCGCCATGCGCAGGGTTTCGCCGTTGTGGCTCTTCAACAGTTCGCGCACCAGCAGCACATTGCCGATGGACTTCGACATCTTGGTCGAATCAATCTGCACGAAGCCGTTATGCACCCAGTAGCGTGCGAGGGCCGCGCCGCCATGGGCGCAGGCGCTCTGCGCGATCTCGTTCTCGTGGTGCGGGAATTTCAGATCGTTACCGCCACCATGGATGTCGATGGTCTGGCCGAGGTGATGCTCGATCATGGCCGAGCACTCCATGTGCCAGCCCGGACGGCCGCGGCCCCAGGGGCTGTCCCAGCCCGGCAGTTCCGGCGGCGACGGCTTCCACAGCACGAAGTCGGCCGGGTCGCGCTTGTAGGGCGCCACTTCGACGCGCGCGCCGGCGATCATCTCGTCCTGCGAACGGCCCGACAGCGCACCATAGGCGGCATAGCTCGGCACGTTGAACAGCACATGCCCTGCGGCGGCATAGGCATGGCCGGCGGCAATCAGCGTTTCAATCATGGCGATCATGCCGGCGATATGCGTGGTGGCGCGCGGCTCGATGGGCGGCGGCAGCGTGCCCAGGGCTTCGACGTCGGCATGATAGACGGCGGTGTACCTGTCGGTGATGACACCGATCTCGACGCCTTCACTGGCCGCCGCGGCGTTGATCTTGTCGTCGACGTCGGTGATGTTGCGCGCGTACACCACGTTCGGATAGTGACGTTTAAGCACGCGATACAAGAGGTCATAAACCACCGCCGCACGGGCATTGCCGATATGCGGCGGGTTGTAGACGGTCGGGCCGCAGGCGTACATGGTGACCCGCGCCGGATCGGCGGGCACGAACAGTTCCTTGCGGCGAGTCAGCGAATTGTAGATTTCGAGAGCCAAGGTCGCGGCCCCGCGGGGTCAAAAATGAGCGGCGCAGTATACCCAAGGATGCCGCATAAATCCCCTGCGGCGCCCCGTGCTCAACGCCAGATCATGCGCGCCAGCGTGCCGTCACGATCAAACAGCTGATGCTTGAGCGCCGCCGCCGCGTGCAACGCGACCAGCGCGCCGGTGCCGTAGGCGCAATAGAAATGCACGGCAATGGCGAGATCGCGCAGGCTCTCGCCCACCACCACCAGCGCCGGCACCTCGAACCACGAGAAGAACGCCACCGCCTTGCCTTCCGAGGTCGAGACCAGGAAACCCGTGACCGGGATCAGGAATACCAGCAGAAACAGGGTGTGGTGCATGGCCGTCGCGGCGATTTTCTCCCAGCGCTTGAGGCTGTCGTGGAGCGGCGGCGACGGTGACAGCTTGCGCCACGCCAGGGTCAGCACACCGAGCGCGAACACCGCCATGCCGAGCGCCTTATGGGCTTCGAGGGAGTCGTGATACCAGGTGTCGTAGTAGGTCAGGCCGACCATGTAGTAGCCGAGACCGATGAGGCCGATGATGAGCAATGCGGTCGCCCAATGCAGCAGCTTGGTGACCAGACCGTAGGATTCGCGGGTGTTGCCTATGCGCATGGTGAGTCGCCCTCCCTCGCCGAACTCGCTCGCGACACGGAACGCTCGGCGCCGGCACGAGGCCGGCGCCGAGGTTCGCTCAGTAGCGGTAGTGATCGGGCTTGAAGGGCCCGTTCACCGGCAGACCGAGGTAATCCGCCTGCTTCTTGGAGAGTACGTCGAGTTTGACGCTGATCTTGCCCAGATGCAGCCGCGCAACCTTCTCGTCCAGCGCCTTGGGCAGGGTGTAGACGCCTACCGGATACTGATCGCGATGATTGAACATCTCGATCTGCGCGATGGTCTGGTTGGTGAAGCTGTTCGACATCACGAAGCTCGGGTGACCAGTGGCGCAGCCGAGATTGACCAGACGGCCTTCGGCCAGCAACAGGATGTGCTTCTTGGCCGACATTGCAATCTTGTGCACCTGCGGCTTGATCTCGGTCCACTTGTACTTACGCAGCTTGTCGACCTGGATTTCGCTGTCGAAGTGGCCGATGTTGCAGACGATGGCGAGATCCTTCATCTGCTTCATGTGCGCTTCGGTGATGACGTCGCAGCAGCCAGTGGTGGTGACGAAAATGTCACCGACCTTGCAGGCGTCATCCATGCGCATCACTTCATAGCCTTCCATCGCCGCCTGCAGCGCGCAGATCGGATCGATTTCAGTGACGATGACCCGTGCGCCCTGGCCACGCAGCGACTGGCAGGAGCCCTTGCCGACGTCGCCGTAACCGGCCACCACCGCAACTTTGCCCGACAGCATGACGTCGGTCGCGCGATTGATGGCGTCGACCAGCGAATGACGGCAGCCGTAGAGGTTGTCGAACTTCGACTTGGTCACCGAGTCGTTGACGTTCATGGCCGGGAACAACAGCTGGCCCTTCTCCATCAACTGGTAGAGACGATGCACGCCGGTGGTGGTTTCTTCCGTCACACCACGGATGCCCGGCACCATGCGATGGAAGCGCTGCGGGTCGCGCTTGATGGAGCGCTTGATGGCCGCATAGAGCATCGCTTCTTCTTCGCTCGAGGGCTTGACGTCCAGCACCTTCGGGTTGACTTCGGCCTGGTGGCCGAGCAGCACGAACAGCGTTGCGTCGCCGCCATCGTCGAGAATCATGTTCGGGCCAGTGCCGTTGCCCCAGTCGAGGATGCGGTCGGTGTAATCCCAATAGTCGGCAATCGACTCGCCCTTGACCGCGAATACCGGCGTGCCTTGCTTGGCAATCGCGGCGGCGGCGTGATCCTGGGTCGAGAAGATATTGCAGCTCGCCCAGCGCACCTGCGCGCCGAGATGCTGCAGGGTCTCGATCAGGACCGCGGTCTGGATGGTCATGTGCAGCGAGCCGGTGATGCGCGCGCCCTTCAGGGGTTTGGATTTGCCAAACTCCGAACGCATCGCCATCAAGCCCGGCATTTCCTGCTCGGCGAGTTCGATTTCCTTGCGGCCGAAATCGGCAAGGCTGAGATCCTTGACGACAAAGTCCTGGGCCGCGCCACGCGCCTTGCGTGTTGCCGCCGTCGCGCTCTTGGCTGCGCCTTTGCGCGCGCTGCCGTTACTGCTTCCTCGAGCCATAAATACTCCGCCTGTGATTGTGTCTGTTGCTACGACGCGGTTGGGGTTTTGGATCTGAGTGTGCGAATGAATTCGCACCTACAACGGACGGCCATCGCTCGCATCGATCTTGGTCATTTGGCGAATCGCGGTCTCAAGGTGCGAATTCATTCGCACCTTCAAACCGCGACCCGGACGCCTTACGCCAGCGCCTTCTTCAGCGCGTCGATCAAATCGGTCTTCTCCCATGAGAAGCCGCCATCGGCTTCCGGCGCGCGGCCGAAATGGCCGTAGGCGGCGGTGCGCTCGTAGATCGGACGGTTCAGCTGCAGGTGATTGCGGATGCCGCGCGGCGACAGGTCCATCACCTCGGCCAGCGCCTTCTCCAGACGCGCTTCATCGACCTGGCCGGTGCCATGCAGGTCGACGTACAGCGACAAGGGCTTGGCCACGCCGATGGCGTAGGACAACTGGATGGTGCAACGCTCGGCGCAACCGGCGGCCACCACGTTCTTGGCCAGATAGCGCGCGGCATAGGCGGCGGAGCGGTCGACCTTGGTCGGATCCTTGCCGGAGAACGCGCCACCGCCGTGGGGTGCGGCGCCGCCGTAGGTGTCGACGATGATCTTGCGACCGGTGAGACCGGCGTCGCCGTCGGGGCCGCCGATCACGAAGCGACCGGTGGGATTGACGTAGAACTCGGCCTCCGGGCACATCCAGCCCTGCGGCAGGGCCTTCATCACGAACGGGCGCACGATTTCACGCACGTCTGCCTGGGAGAGCTTCTCGGCATGCTGGGTCGAGACCACCACCGAAGTGGCGCGCACCGGCTTGCCGTTTTCGTACTGCAGGGTGATCTGGCTCTTGGCGTCCGGACCGAGGCCGGAATTCTTGTCGGCATGGCGGGCGGTGGCCATGTCCTGCAGGATGCGGTGCGCGTAGTAGAGCGGCGCCGGCATCAGCACTTCGGTTTCGCGGCAGGCGTAACCGAACATGATGCCCTGGTCGCCCGCGCCTTCATCCTTGCTCTCGGCGCTGTCGACGCCCTGCGCGATGTCGGACGACTGCTTGTGCAGATAGACGCTGACATCGGCGTTCTTCCAATGAAAACCGTCCTGCTCATAACCAATCGCCTTGACCGCATCGCGCGCCAGGGATTCGATCGATTCGGACGTGATGCTGGCCGGCCCACGCACTTCGCCGGCAATGACGATGCGGTTGGTGGTGCACAAGGTTTCGCAGGCGACGCGGGCCTGCGGCTCGGCCGCGAGGTAGGCGTCGACCACCGCATCGGAGATGCGATCGCAGACCTTGTCGGGGTGTCCTTCGGACACGGATTCACTGGTAAAAAGGTAGCTAGACCGCACGCACTGTCTCCTTGCGTTCAGCATTTCGGGATGGATGTTGGATGGACCCGGCTGCGGCCGGCTCGTTAAATCGGGGGCATTATGCCTCAAGCCAGCGGCTGTCGCCCAATCCGCTTGGCATTTGTGCGACGTCGGCCAGCACGAATCCCTCGCCCGCCGCCGACAACAGCCGCGCGAATGTCGGGTAGCCGAACACACTGCTGCTGGAGCCGGCCTCGAGCAGCAGGGCCAGCAATCGCGCGCGCGGCCCGCGCACTGGCACGTGCAGACTGCCGGCCGGCACCGTCATCGTCCGCGGTTCGCCGCCTGGCGACTGCCCGGCCACACGCCCGTGCCTGACGGCGGCGGCGCGCAACACCTCGTAAGGAAAGCCATGCTGCTCGAGCAGCCGCGCCATGCCCGCCTGGTGGGCGGTCACCCAGTAGCTGGCCGGCAACGGGATCGCGGCGCCGTCGACCACGCGCCGATGGTCGGCGAACGCCAGGGTCTGCACTTCGCCGTCGGCAATGCGGCGCATGGGCAGATGCAACAGCGCGCCGGGCGCGCGCTCGCCATAGCACGCGCTCAGTATCAGCGGTTCGACGCTCATGCGATGCGCCGCGAGCAGGCGCTGCACGGCCACGCGACGCTCGGCCACGGTCGCAATGAACACGCGCTGCGCCTGCAGCTGCCGCGCCACCCGCACCGCGATGTTGCGATAGCTCGGATAGCGGCCGTGCTTGGGATCCATCGGCGTTTCGAGCAGGAAAGCGAGGGCGCCCGACAGCCCCGCGCGATTGCGGAACTTGCGCGCGCCGAGGCCACCGTGGGTGGCGACCTGCGAGAGCGAGAGGATTTCACGCACGTAACGCTGCGCGGCGACGCCGGCGGCCGCCACGCGTGCCAGCAACACCGGCAGCAGTTCGTGTTCGGCGTAGCGACGCAGGGCGGCCGGAATGCCGGGATTGTTGGCGCAATCGAACTGCGTCTCGAAGGCCGTCATATAGCCCTCGCGGGCCAGGGACTTCTGTTTGAGGCTGGCCGATTCATGGGCGTCGAGCACCACCTCGGGCGTGAACTCGCGCAGCAGCGTATCGAGGGCGCGACTCTCGGGCTGGGTCAAGAGCACGAAGTCGCGGTTGATGTTGACCTCGTCGGCGTTGCGCGCCGAATCGAGCGCGCGGCCGTCGGGATTGGCGTCGGGAAAGATCACGAATTCGAGCGACGCACGGACATCATCCGCCGCCAGCGCGGTGAGTTCGCGCGCCAGCCACAGCAAGGCCTCGCCGCCCGCCGCTTCCGAGGCGCCGTGCTGCGAGCCGACCAGCAGCACACGCAGGGGCGGCACGCGGGCATCACGCGCCGGCACACGCAAGGCCGTCAGCGCGCGCCCGCCGGCTGAATGGCCGAGCGGCCACAGCTCGGCGCCGGGCGTCCGCGCGGCGAGGTGCGCGAGGTAGCCCGCCATCTCCTCGGGCGTCGAGAGGCGCGTGTAATCAGCGGCTTCGAGCGGCGTGGCGAGCACGGTCAGCGGCTGTCCCCTTAAGGCGAGCCGGCGCGCATCACGCCTTTGTGCACGCGATATACACCGAACTCCTTGCCGGTTTCCAGCAGCGGGGAAAATTCCGGCAGGCGGAACAGGCTGCTGGTCGAACGCGGGTCGAGCAGCAGCGGCACGAGTCGACCACGGGCTTGCACGAGGTCGATCAACAAGGCGCCCGGTGCGGTGGTGATGAACTTGTCGCTGTGGGTCAAAAGGCGCGCGCGACTGTAGGCATGCTTGGGCCGCGCAAAACGCTCTGCCACCACTGGCAGTTCGAAGCCCTGGGACTGGCGCTCGTAATGGATGCCATGGCGTTCGAGCGCCGTGCGCAGCGCATCACTGGGCTGGCTTACCACGTAGGTGGCCGGCATCGGTATTTCATCGGAGGTTTTGACGCGACGATGATCCGCGAAGCTCAAGGTCTCGAGCTTGCGGTCGGCTAAGCGTCGCAGCGGCAGTTCGATGGTCGGATGGTCGTGATCGAGCGCATACACCGCGCGCAGCGTCACGGGCTCCTTCTGCGCCGTGACCTTGGCGCTGGCCACGGCCTTGGCCAGCGCCGCGCGCTCGGCCTGCATGCGCCGCACGAAAGCGCGCTGACAGGCCAGCGAGCGCGCCACCCGCGCTTCGATGTTGCGCCAGGTCGGCCATTGGTCGTCGCGCGAATCGAGCTTGGTTTCCACCAGGAAGGCCAGCGCACCGCTCATGCCGGCCAGGTTGCGGAAGTTGCGTAAACTCAGGCCGCCGTTACTCACGGCCTGATGGATGCTCGTGATCTCGCCGATGTAGCGCTGCGCCGGCAGGCCCGCCGCACGGGCATCGGCAATCAGGGCCGGCAACAGGGTGTGCTGGCCGAGTTCACGCAGCACGCTCGGGATGGCGGGATGATTGGCCGCTTCGAACTGCGCGTCGAAATCGGTGAGATAGCCTTCACGCGCCAGGGTCTTGCGCTTCAACACCGCCGACTCGTGCACATCCAGCACCGCCAGTGGCGCATAGCGTTCAAGCGCCGTCACCAGGGCCTGGCTCTCGGGCTGCGACAGGCGCACGAAATCGGTATTGAGATTGACCCGCGCGGCATTGGAACGGTGGCCGGTGTCGCGGCCATCGGGGTTGGCATCGGGCACCAGCACCACGTCGAATTCATCGAGCACATCGCGCAGGTCGCCACCCAGCAGTTGTCGCGCGAGGCGCAGCATGGCCTCGCCGCCGGCCGGCTCGGCGGCGCCGTGTTGCGAACCAACCAGCATCAGGCGCGGATGGGATTGACCCGGCTTGGCGCTCGACAGCAGCAGCGCCGACAGCGGCCGCTGTTCCAGCGACAGGCCGAGGGACTCCTTGCGCGCGAGCGGCGTGGCGGCCGCCAGCGCCTCGAGATCGGCATCAATCTCGGCGGCGTGGCTTATGCGTTGGTAATGCAGCCGTTCGAGCGGCGTGGCGGACGGCAAGTCGGCCGCGGCCGCCGCCCCGCAGGCGCCGAGCAGGCACGCCGCCGCCAGCCAACACATCAATCTCGCCCTCACCAAGACAGGCCCGCGCGCGGCAGCCGCTGCCGCAGCCGGCGCGTGCCACTCAGCAATACCGCGCGCAGCCACGGCTTGCGCTTTTCGGTCACTGTCGCGAGCGCACAGCACAAAGCCACCGTGACGAGCCCGAGCAGCGCCACCGCCAGCGGCGAACGAGGGGCAAACGCCCCGCTCGCGGCCAGGCACTGCAGCAGGGGATAGTGAAAAAGGTAAATGGAAAACGTGCATGCCGCCCCGGCGCGTATCGGCCTTTCAAAATGCGTCACCTGCTTGGTCAGCAGCGGCGCGCAGGCGTTCAGCCCGACGAAATTCATTGCCACCAGCACACCTATCACATAGCTCGCCAGAAATTCGTTGGACCAGTGCAGGCTGTGCTCGACGAAATGCCGCCCCCACTCGGCGTGGCTGAAGGCGAGCAAGGCCTGCGGGCCGCCGTCGATGCGAAACGCGGCGTAGGCCAGCAGCGACGCCGCCCACAGCACGAAGCCCGTCACTACGCCCGGTACATGCCGGGAGTTGATGCGATACACCACCACGCCCAGCGCCCACACCGGCAGCAACAGCAGGATTTTCGGGCCGAGCAGGGCCGCCCCCGCCAGCACCGAGATACCGCGCCACACGCCGCGCAGATACCAGGCGCAGGCGAACAGCAGGTAATACCCGCACTCATAACCCAGCGACCAATAGGGCCCGTTGCTGAACACCCGCCAGGACTGGAACCACAGTTCGTGGGTGAAGGTCAGCGCGTGCAACAGGCGCAGCGCGGGCTCGCCGCCCTGGTATTGGAAGCCGTGGTAAAGCGCCGGCGACCAGTGGCGGCCAATCGCGTCGAGCAACACCGTCAAGGCCACGGCCGGCAGCGCCACCGAATACAGGCGCGCGGCGCGATTGAGCGCGTAGTGTCCGAGCGTCAGTTCGCGCTCGGCGGCGCTCCAGGCGATGACATAGCCAGACAGCACGAAAAACACCATCACCGCGTCATTGCCGAGGCTACGCCACGCCAGCAACTGGCCGCCGCTGAAACGCGTGTAGGCGAGATGGGTCAGCACCACCACCAGCGCCGCGCTGACACGGATGAGATCAAGATACAGCGAAGTGACGCGGTTCACTTGCGGATCACCGGCGTCCGCGCCGCCATCGGCGTCGGCGCGACCACGCGCGCCGGTCGCAACAGCGCCGCGCAATTGATGAACGGCTGGATGTAGAGGCGCCACAGGCTGCGATGTTCGCGCGCGCCCTCGCCCGCCAGCCCGAATTGCAGGGCCTCGGGTTCACGGCCGGGCACGTACAGCGTGCCGCACAGCCAATCCCACAGCGCGAACACCTCGCCAAAATTCTTGTCGGCGTGCGCGGGCGCCTTGCTGTGATGAATCTGGTGCTGGGCCGGTGAGCTGAAGACATGACTCACAAGCGGACCGAAAGACCACCACACATGGGAATGGCGCAGATTGGCGCCCGCCAGGTGGAACAAGGCAAACACGATATTGGCGCCGAACAGCGTGACCGGCGGCGCATGACCGACGAAGCCCAGCGCAATGAGGCCCTGCAGCGGCCCAATGAGCGCGATGTTCATGCCGTGCTCGCACACGTTGTACAGCGGATGCTTGCGGAACACCGTCAGCGGCGTCAGCACCTCGGCGCTGTGATGGACCTTGTGAAACTCCCACAACAGCGGCACGCGATGATGCGCGAGATGGGTCAGGAAGGTGACGAAATCGCGCGCCACGGTCATGGTCAGCGCAAAGCCCAAGGCGCTGACGAAGGTCCAGTGGCCGGGTGTGAAACTCACCCCCGCCCGCTCCGCCACGCCGAGCTGCGTGGCATGGGCGACGGCCGCCACCGAAGCGCTGCCGAACAGCAGGCTGCCGAGCCATGAGGCCGGCCCCAGCACGCGATTGGCGAGCAGCAGCTGATAGTCGAGCAGCGCCGAGGGATGCAGGTAGACGTTGGCAGGAAACAGAAACTTCACCAGCGGCTTCAATCCACCGGCGGCCGGCCGCCGATAGTGGCGCCACCAGGCCCAGCCCCCCAACACCACGAACGATAGTAGATAGGCCCAGTGCAAACGGTGATTGACGGCCGTGAACCAGTGCGGAAAGTCGACCACCAGGCGTTTCACCGCACGCGCCAGCAGGCGCTGCAGTGCATGGCTCATCGACGCGAGGGGCAGGGACAGTTCAGCGTCGAATGCTTGCATGGGTCAGTCGCCGAAGATGAAGCCCGCGGATGAGCTTAAGTCGCCGCCAGCCTGCCACAAAGCGGGCGCCGCCGGCACTTCGGCATTCATGCGCGCGTCGTCACCAGCCACCGCCCAGGGCTTTCACCAAGCCAACGGCGGCCGTCGCGCGCGCGCCGTCCAGCTGCTTCTGCTGACGGCGCACCGTCATCAGCGTGCGGCGCGCGTCGAGCACATCGAGATAGCCGGTGGCGCCGGCCTGGAAACGCGCATTGGCCAGCTCCAGCGCCCGCGCCGCCGAGTGCGCGGCGGAGGCCGTCGAAGCACTCTGCTGTTCGAGTGTGCGCAGCGCGGCGAGACCGTCCTCGACCTCGCGAAACGCGTTCAGCACGGTCTGACGATAGCTCGCGATTTCGGCGTCGAGGCTGGCCTCGGCGCCCGCCAGGTTGGCCTTGTTGCGGCCACCGTCGAATAAAGGCGCGGCTATCAGGGCCCCGGCCAGCGGCCCGAGCGCCCAGGTGCGGCTCGCCCATTTGAACAAATCGCCGGCCGAATCGGCGCTGAAGCCCGCTTCGGCGGTGAGGTTCAGGATTGGATAGAAGGCCGCGCGCGCCACGCCGATGCGCGCGTTGGCCGCAATCATGCGGCGCTGCGCAGCGGCGATGTCCGGGCGTCGCTCCAGCAAGGCCGATGGCAGACCGGCGGGAATATTCGGCACGTGGGTCGCGAGCGCCGCGGGCGCGACATCGAGATTGGCCGGCGCCTCACCCAGCAGCAGCGCCAGCGCATGCTCATACTGGGCGCGCTGCCGCGTGACGGCCTGCACCTCGCTGCGCGCGCTGTCGAGTTCGGTGCGCGCGCGCTCGACGTCGAATGCACCGATGTCGCCGGCCTTGAAGCGCTGTTCGAATATCGCGAGCTCCGCCTCACGGGTAGTGACCGTGTCGTTCAACACCGCGAGTTCCGCATCGAGCGCGCGCAACGCGAAATAGCGCTGGGCGACGTCGGTCTCGACCGCCAGCAGCAAGGACTGGTAAAGCGACTCATCGGCTTCGGCATCGGCACGCGCCGCCCGCACGCTGTCACGCACGCGACCGAAAAGATCGACTTCGTACTGCGCGCTCAGGCCGAACTGGAAACTGTTATAGGAATTGCTGCCGGCGACGGGATTACCCGGCTGGTGGGCGCTCGGGCGGGTGCGCGCCGCACCTGCGGCGGCGTCGAGACGCGGCAACTGGTCGGCGCGCGCGAGCCTCACCAGCGCGCGGCTGCCTTCGAGGCGCGCCAGCGCCGCGGCCAGATCCTGGTTGGCGCCGGCCGCGCGCGTTTCGTATTCATCGAGCTGCGGGTCGCCGAAAACCGTCCACCACGCACCGCGCGCCTCGCCGTCGCGCGGCTCGGCGGGCTTCCATGCGTCGTTGCCAGGGTCGGCCGCGGGTGTAGCCGCAGGCGCTTCCTTGTAGACCTCAGGCACAGCGACTTCGGGCGTCGAGAATTCCGGCGCCAGCGAACAGGCCGACAGCGACAGGGCAATGCCGATAGCGAGGACGCTGCGCATCACTCGCTCTCCGAAGCGGCGGTCACCGCGTCCGGCCGGGCCGGCGGCTGACGGTGCAGCAGCACGTAGAAAACGGGCGTCAGGAACAGACCGAACAGCGTCACGCCGAACATGCCCGAGGCGACGGCTGTGCCCATCGCGCGACGCATCTCGGCGCCGGCGCCGGTAGACAGCACCAGCGGCGTGACGCCGGCAATGAAGGCGATGGAGGTCATGAGGATGGGCCGCAGACGCATGCGGCAGGCTTCCAGCACTGCCTTCAAGGGCCCGTCGGTTGGCCGTTTCAATTCGTGCTCGCGCGCGAATTCCACCAGCAGGATGGCGTTCTTGCAGGCCAGCCCCATCAGCACGAAGAGCGCAATCTGCGTGAAGATGTTGCGGTCGCCGCCGGTGAACCACACGCCACCGATGGCGAACAACAGACACATCGGCACGATCAGAATGATGGCGAGCGGCAGCTTGAAGCTCTCGTACTGCGCGGCCAGCACCAGGAACACCAGCAGCGCGCACAGCGGGAAGACTATCGCCGCGGTGTTGCCGGCCAGGATCTCCTGGTAGGTCAAATCGGTCCACTCGAAACCGATGCCGCGCGGCACCGTTTCACGAATGATGCGTTCCATCGCCGCCTGCGCCTGGCCCGAACTGTAGCCGGGCGCCGCCGCGCCGTTGATGTCGGCCGCCGGGAAGGCGTTGTAGCGCATCGCCCGATCCGGGCCATAGCTGTTCTTGACGTCGAGCAGCGCCGCCAGCGGCACCATCTCACCGGCCTTGTTGCGGGTCTTCAAGGCGGCGATGTCTTCGGCGCTGGCGCGATAGGCCGCGTCGGCCTGCACCACCACCCGGTAGGTCTTGCCGAACTGGTTGAAGTCGTTGACGTAGTAAGAGCCGAGATAGACCTGCAGGGTCGCGAACACGTCATTCAAATCGACGCCCATGCGCTTGGCCTTGGCGCGGTCGATGTCGACATAGAGCTGCGGCACGTTGATCTGAAAGCTCGAGAACACGCCCGCCAGCTCCGGCGTCTGCCAGGCTTTCATGAGCACCGCCTGCGTCGCCTGGTAGAGCTGCTCGTCGCCGAGACCGGCGCGGTCTTCGAGCTCGAGCTTGAAGCCGCCGATGGCGCCGAGACCGTCGACCGGCGGCGCCGGGAATACCGCGATGAAGGCGTCCTCGATCACCGCCAGCTGCTGGTTGAGCTTCTGCGCGATGGCGCCGGCGCTGAGATCGGGGCGCTTGCGCTCTTCGAACGGCGCGAGGTTGAAGAACACCAGGCCGGCGTTGGGCGCGTTGGTGAAGCCGTTGATCGAGAGCCCCGGAAAGGCGTTGTTGGCATTCAGGCCTTCGTTCTTCATCGACATGTCAGTGACCCGCGCCAGCACCTTGTCGGTGCGGTCGAGCGAGGCGCCGTCCGGCAGTTGCACCATGCCGATGAGGTATTGCTTGTCGGAGGTCGGAATGAAGCCGGTCGGGATCTGGTGAAAGCCGAACCAGGTCAAACCCAGCAGGCCGAGGTATACCAGCAGCACCAGGTATTTCACCCGCACCACGCCGCGCACGCCGCGCACATAGCCGCGTGCGGCGTGATGGAAGAGCCGGTCAAAGCCACGGAACAACCAGCCGAAAGTGGCGTCCAGCACGCGCGTCACACCGTCGCGCGGCGCGTTGTGAGCGCGCAGCAGGGTGGCGGCGAGCGCCGGCGACAGGGTCAGGGAATTGAACGCCGAGATCACCGTCGAGATGGCGATGGTGAGGGCAAACTGGCGATAGAACTGCCCGGTCAGGCCACTGATGAAGGCAATCGGCACGAACACCGCGCACAAGGTCAGTGCGATGGTAATGATCGGGCCACTGACCTCGTCCATGGCGCGATGGGTGGCGGCCTTGGCATCCAGCCCGAGTTCGATATTGCGCTCGACGTTCTCCACCACCACGATGGCGTCGTCGACCACGATGCCGATGGACAGCACCAGGCCGAACAGCGTCAGGGTGTTGATGGAAAAGCCCGCCAGCAGCATCACCGCGAAGGTGCCGATGATCGAGACCGGCACCGCGATCAGGGGAATGATCGACGCGCGCCAGGTCTTCAGGAACAGGATCACGACTATCAGCACCATCAGCACCGCTTCGAGCAGGGTCTTGACCACCGCCTCGATGGACTGCTGCACGAAACGCGTCGGGTCGTAGACGATCTGGTAATCCACGCCGCTCGGGAAGCCGGGCTTGGCATTGGCCATGAGCTTGCGCACCGAGTTCGACAGCGCGATGGCGTTCGAGCCCGGCGCCTGGAACACCGCGATGGCGACCGACGGCTGGTTGTTGGCGCGGCTGCGCAGCGAATACTCGCCGGCGCCGAGTTCGACGCGCGCGACGTCGCGCAGGCGCAAGGTGCCGCCGTCGGGCGCGATGGCGACGATGATGTCGCCGAATTCCTCGACCGTCGACAAGCGTCCCAGGGTGTTGACCGACAGCTGGAACTCGGTGTTCTCGGTGACCGGCGGCGCACCGACCACGCCGGCCGCGACCTGCTGGTTCTGCTCGCGGATGGCCGCCACCACGTCGGCGGCGGTGAGGTTGCGCGCGGCAAGCTTGTGCGGGTCGAGCCAGATGCGCATCGCGTAATCGCCAGCGCCGAACACGAACACCTCGCCCATGCCCGGCAGGCGGCGGAAGTCGTCCTTGAGATTCAACACGCCGTAATTGCGCAGGTAAAGCTCGTCGTACTTGCCGTCAGTCGAGACCAGGTTCACGACCATGGTCAGGTTCGGTGACTGCTTCTGGGTGGTGACGCCTATCTGCCGCACTTCATTGGGCAGGCGCGGCAGCGCGCGCTGCACGCGGTTCTGCACCTGGTTCTCGGCGAGATCCGGATCGGTGCCGACCTTGAACGTCACGCGCACCTGCAACGAGCCGTCGGCGGTCGCCATCGACGACATGTAGAGCATGTTCGGCACGCCGTTGATCTGCTCTTCGAGCGGCGCGGCGACGGTCTCGGCGATGACGCGGGGATTGGCGCCGGGATACACCGCACTCACCATCACCGATGGCGGCACCACATTCGGATATTCCGACACCGGCAGGAAGAAAATCGAAATCAGGCCGGCGACGAACACCAGCACCGACAAGACGCCCGCCAGAATCGGGCGATCGATGAACGCGCGCGAGACATTCATGCGCTCAAGACCCCGTGGGCGCCGAAGCCGGCTTGCCGGCCGTCTCCTCCATCGGCACCGTGGTCGGCGTGACCGGCGCGCCGGGCCGCACACGCTGCAGACCGTTGACCACCACCAGCTCGCCGGTCTCGAGCCCGCTTTCGACGATGCGCAGCGCGCCGACCTTGCGCCCGATATGTACCTCTCGATAGACAGCGGTGTTGTCGCTACCCACCACCAGCACGAAACGCTTGCTCTGGTCGGTGCCGATGGCGCGGTCCGCGACCAGCACCACGCGCCGCGCGCCGGTGGCGGCTTCGAGGCGCACACGCGCAAACAGGCCCGGTGTGAAGCGCCGCTCGGCATTGTCGAGCAGCGCGCGCATGCGCACCGTGCCGCTGCTGGCGTCGACGTTGTTGTCGACGAAACCGAGTTTGGCCTGGTGCGGGAAGCCGCTTTCGTCGATGAGCCCGACCTGCACCGGCAGGGGTTGGCCGCGATTGGGCGCGATGTATTTCAGGAACGCACGCTCGTCGGCTTCGAAGGACACATATATCGGGTCGACCGAGGCCAGGGTGGTCAGCACCGGCGAATCCGGGTTCTCGCCCTGCACGAGGTTACCGACCGTCACTTCGTCCTTGCCCGCGCGGCCGCTGATCGGCGCCGTCACGCGCGTGAAATCGAGATTGAGCCGCGCATTGGCGAGGGTGGCGCGATTGGCCGCGCGTGAGGCTTCGAGGCTCTTGACCAGCGCTGTCGCGGCGTCGAATTCGCGGCGACTGGTGGCATGGGTGGCCAGCATCTGCTCCTGGCGCGTGGCTTCGAGCTTGGCGAGATCGAGCTGCGCCACCGTGGCGGCCAGCGCCGCCTCGGCTTCGTTGACCTTGGCGCGGAACGGGCGCTGGTCGATCTCGAACAGCACATCGCCCTTCTTGACCTCGGCGCCTGGGGTGAACAGCACTTTTTCGAGATAGCCGTTGACCCGTGCGCGCACCTTGACCGCGTCGATGGCCTCGATGCGCCCGGGGAATTCATCGGCGTCCTGCACATCCTGGGTCAAGGCCGCCGCCACGCTCACCGGCGGCGCACCGCCGGCGCCGGCGGCGGGTGGTGGCGCAGGCGGCTGACAGGCGGACAACAGCAGAGCACAAGACAGCGGGGCCGCGGCGGTCACGCGGCGCAGGAATGGCAGCATCGAGGCAATCCGGACTAGAAACCAAGTCGCCCTATGATATTGGCCAACGGCGGCTAAACATACCCTCGAATTTGCTATGGGATGTAGGCGCAGGCTGACAGGTTGTCCCGCAGGTGCGAATTCGTTCGCACCTACAGTGAGGGCTGCGTCAGTTTTTCACATCCAGCACCAGCTTGCCCATGTGATCGCTCGCCTCCATCATGCGGTGGGCATCGGCGGCGCCGGTCAGCGCGAAATGGGCGTGGATGTGGGTGCTGAGCTTGCCGCTCGCGAGCAGCGGCCAGAAATCCTGCTCGACGGCGCGCGCAATTGCCGCTTTGCGCTCTACCGGCTGCGGACGCAAGGTCGAGCCGGTGATGGTCAGGCGCTTGGGCAACAGGTAGGCGAAATTGACCTCGGTGGTCGCGCCCATCAGGAAAGCAATCATGGCGTAACGGCCGTCGTTGCCGAGCAGGCGCAGGTTCTTCATCACATAGGGGCCGGCCACCATGTCCAGCACCACGTCCACGCCGCGCGGCTTGGTCAATTCCTTGACGGTCGCTTCCCAGTCCCCTTCGCGGTAATTGATGGCGTGGTCGGCGCCCATGCGCAGGCAGTAATCGACTTTCTCCTGCGAGCCGGCGGTGGTGATGACCGTTGCCCCCCAGGCCTTGGCGACCTGGATGGCGGTGGTGCCGATGCCGCTGCTGCCGCCGTGGATGAGCACGGTTTCGCCACGCGCCAGGCGTGCGCGCTCGATGAGATTGTGGTGCACGGTGAAGAGGGTCTCGGGCAGGGTCGCGGCGGCGGCGGCATCGAGGCCGGCCGGCCACGGCAGGCAGTGGCCGGCATTGGCTGCGCAGTATTCGGCATAGCCACCGCCGTGGGTCAGCGCCACGACGCGGTCACCCAACTGCCAGCGCGTGACTTCGGCGCCGCGTTGGACCACCACGCCGGCCACTTCGAGCCCCGGCAAGGGACTGGCATCGCTTGGCACCGGGTAGTGGCCGGCGCGCTGCAGGCAGTCGGGTCGATTGACGCCGGCGGCGTGCACTTCAATCAACACTTCGCTGGCGCGCAGCGTCGGCAAGGGCATGCGCACCGGCGTCAGCACTTCGGGCCCGCCGGGTTGCGCGACGCTGACGGCCTGCATGTCGACAGGAAGAACGGGGACTTGGCTCATGGCGGATGCTCGTCGCTTGATGGGAGGACGCGCGAGTATAAAGCAGCATTTTCGTCAGGCCGCGCCCCGGTGCTAGCATTCGCGCCATGACTACCACCACACACCATCGCTTGCTCATCATTGGTTCTGGCCCGGCCGGCTATACCGCCGCCGTCTACGCCGCGCGCGCCGCGCTCGAACCCGTACTCATCACCGGCATAGAAGTGGGCGGTCAGATGATGACCACGACCGACGTCGACAACTGGCCCGGCGACGACCAGGGCGTGCTCGGCCCCGAACTCATGGAGCGCATGAAAAAACACGCCGAGCGCTTCGGCACGCAGTTCGTGCATGACCACATCCACACCGCCAAACTCGATGCCCGCCCCTTCACCCTGGTCGGCGACAACGGCACCTACACCTGCGACGCCTTGATCATTGCGACCGGCGCCTCCGCCAAGTATCTCGGCCTGCCGTCGGAAGAGGCTTTCAAAGGCAAGGGCGTGTCAGCCTGCGCGACCTGCGATGGATTTTTTTATCGCAACAAACCGGTGGCCGTGATTGGCGGCGGCAATACCGCGGTCGAGGAAGCGCTGTATCTGTCCAACATCGCGTCCCATGTGACCGTGGTGCACCGGCGCGAGCGCTTCCGCGCCGAGAAGATCATGAGCAACCGCCTCGAAGCCAAGACCCAGGGCGGCAACGTGTCGATTCTTTGGAACAGCGTGCTGGACGAAGTGCTGGGTGACGCCAGCGGCGTGACCGGCGTGCGGGTGCGCGACGTGAACAGCAACACCACCCGCGACGTGGACGTGCACGGCACCTTCATCGCCATTGGCCACCAGCCCAATACCGGTATTTTCACCGGTCAGTTGGACATGGACGGCGGCTATATAAAGGTCGGTGGTGGCAGCGGTCATGGCTTTGCCACCCAGACCAGCGTGCCGGGCATATTCGCCGCCGGCGATGTCGCCGACCCGGTCTATCGCCAGGCGATTACTTCCGCCGGCGCCGGCTGCCAGGCAGCGCTGGATGCGGAGCGCTGGCTCGAAGCGCAATGACCGCACGCCTGTAGCTGCGAATTCATTCGCACCTACAGGAAGAATTCAGGTCCGTGCGGTTCCCGCAACCTGTGCATACCGCTCACTCAAGGCCTGGTACACCGCATCGCGGAAGCCAGGCTTTGAGCTGTCGAGCGTGGTGATGAGTTCGGCCAGTACTTCGTTGTCTTCCTGGCCATTCCAGACCTTGATGTAATCGCCGCGCTTGTAGCCATGATCCTGGCGGAACATGTTAAGCACGTTCTTGGCCACGTAGCTGCGATAAAGATCGTCGAAGTCGCGCTCGCAGGCGGCCATGAGATTGCGCACCGAGCCGACCGCGAAGCGCCGTTCGCCGACCGCGGCGAAGGCCAAGCGTTCGACTTCCTCCAAGAAGGGCAGCGGCGCCGGCGCGCCGTACCAGTCGTCGATGATTTCGCTGGCGATGCGGTGGTAGTCGGCGCTGGCATCGATGCGCAGGCTCAAGCCGAAATGCCAGATGTCGACGATTTCCAGCACCACCTGCGGGAAATCCGGGGCCGAGTGCTTCCACCATTTCCAGCCGCCGTAGTGCTCCATCAACTCGGCGCATTCAATCCAGATGGCGCGATACCACTCGCGCTCGCGCTCCAGCCAGTCGGCGTCGACATGGCTGTTCATGTCGTTCTGCATGGCGAGCATGACGCGCGTCTTCTCGATCATTGCTTCGCGTTGTTGCATGCGGAATTCTCACGGCCGGACAAGGCGGCGAGTATAGCGGCAGCGCGCCGCGTCGCCAGCGCTCAGCGGCCGTGGAAAAACGCTTCGACGTCTTCCAGCTGCTGGGTGACCGGCATCGGTGGCAACGAATTGAGAAAGGCGCGGCCATAGGATTTGCGCTTGAGGCGCACGTCGCCAATCATCAACACACCATGATCGGCGACGTCGCGGATGAGACGCCCCGCGCCCTGCTTGAGGGTGGTGATGGCGTCCGGCAGGGTCAGGCGCTTGAAGGGGTTGTCGCCGGCGGCGGCGATGGCGGCGCTGCGCGCGCGCGCCACCGGGTCGTCCGGCACGCCGAAAGGCAGCTTGTCGATGATGACCAGGGACAAACGCTCGCCGCGCACGTCGACGCCTTCCCAGAACGTCGCGGTGCCGAGCAGCACGCCGGTATCGGTGGTCTGAAAACGCCGCAGCAGTTCACTGCGCGGCGCTTCGCCCTGGATCAGGAGCGGGTAATCGAGCTCTTCGCGCAGCATCGCCGCGCAGAGATCGAGCGACCGATAACTGGTGAACAGAAAGAACGCACGGCCGCGGCTTGCGCGCAGCACCGGCAGGGCGGCATCGACCAGCTCGCGTTCGAAGTCCGTCTCACGCGGTTCGCGTTTCAGCGGCGGGATGTAAAGCAGCGACTGGCGAGCGTAGTCGAAGGGGCTCGCCCACAGCTCCTGGCGCGCGGCGCTGATGCCGAGCGCACTCAGAAAATGATCGAATCGCCCTTCCACTGCCAAGGTCGCCGAGGTCATGATCCAGGCCGCCTGCGAACTGGCGAGGTGGCCGGCGAATTCCGAGGCCACCGACACCGGCGTGTCGTAAAACGTGAAATTGCGCTGGCTGACATCGACCCAGCGCACCCGTTCTTCGTCCGCCGTGGCGCTGAAGCCTTCCCAGCGCAGGCGCAACGCCGCCAGCCGCTCGCTGCAGTTAGCCAGCAGATTGCCGCGCGCGGCGGCGAGTTCCAGCGTCTCGTCGAGCTCCAGCAGGGCACGGCCGAAATCCTGCGTGGCATCGGCCACCGCCCGCGAGTCGCGCAGGCTCGCCCAGTCGACGCGGCGCGCCTGGCTGCCGAGCACCTGCCGCAGCATCGCCACCGCCAAATCAAGATTGGCCAGCGCCGCTTTCAGCGCCGGCATGTCTGGCGCCTCGTCGTCGGCGCCGACGCGGATGTCCCGATTCAGACTCACGAGCTGTTGCGCGGACAGGCTGTGGCTGAAGAACGTCGAGGCGATTTCCGGCACCTTGTGCGCTTCGTCGAGGATGATGGCGTCGGCGTTGGGCAGCAGTTCGGCGAAGCCGGTTTCGCGCAGCATGAGATCGGCGAACAAGAGGTGATGATTGACCACCACCACGTCGGCCGCCGCCGCCGCGCGCCGCGCCTTGACCACGAAGCACTCGTCGTAGCGCGGGCAGTCCTGGCCGAGACAATTGTCAGTGGTCGAGGTCACCACGCCGCGCAGCGCCGGGTCATCGTCCAGGAGCCGTACTTCTTCGAGATCGCCACTGTCACTGCTCTCGGCCCAGCGCTGCATGGCCGCCAACAGCGGCAGCCGGCGCTGCTCGACTTCGGCGCTGACGGCGGCGCGTTCCAGGCGGTACAGGCACACGTAGTTCTGGCGGCCCTTCAACAACGCGATATCGCAGTCGGTGCCGAGCGCCCGGCACACTATCGGCAGGTCGCGGTGGAAGAGCTGGTCCTGCAGAGTCTTGGTGGCGGTCGAGATGATGGTCTTCAAGCCCGACGTCAGGACCGGCACGAGGTAGGCGAAAGTCTTGCCGGTGCCGGTGCCCGCCTCACACACCAGCACTTCCTGGCGTTGCAGGGTGGTGGCAACCACGCTCGCCATTTCCTGCTGGACTTCGCGTGGCTGAAAACCGTCGAGCTCGCGCTCGAACGGACCGCCTACGCCGAGCAGCATGGCGCTGCTGGCGGCAGGCGCCCCGGCGTCAGCGCTGCGCGAGGCGCTCAACGCGGGGCGGGGTCGGCCGCGCCTTCACGGCTCCACAGGCAGCGACCGATCATCTTGAAGCGGCCGACCGACACGGTGCCGCGCTTGTTCGGTGTGGCCTCAGCCAGCGCTGCTTCCAGCGGCGCGCGACGGGCCTCGTGAATTTCGACCGGCTCGTAGTTTTCGTCCATCAAAACCAGCAGCACCGCGTCCCAGTCCTTGTCGAGTTTGAGCTGCCCCAGGCGATGGGGCCGGCGCGTGTCGTCGAACACCGCACGCGCCTTGATCTGCAATTTGTCAGCCCCGCCTTCGATGGGACGCAAGGCGTCGTAACCCTCGGCATCGCTGGGCGCCCCTTCCAGACCAAGCAGGGTGATGGCATCGCTGATCGCAATCTCGCCGCTGATGGCCAGTGTCTTGCCGGTCGCACGGCGATACTCCGCCGCGAGACGGCGCGCTTCGCCCATCAATTTGTCGATCTGGTAAACGCCCATCGCTAGCGCTGTAGTCCGTCAATCATGTACAGGTTCAGATAGTCTACTTAAGTTACTGATTCAAAAAAATCAGAATGTCGAACTTCAAGTGATACTCGAGCATGCGCCGTGCTGCTCGTCGTCCAGTTCGTGGGCGAACAGGCTGACCTCGTCGACACTGGCGCCGAGGCCAAGCACCATCAATAAACGCTCGATGCCGACGGCAACGCCGGCACAGTCCGGCAGGCCGTGGCTGAGCGCGGCGAGCCATGCCGAATCGGGCGCGACCAGCGGCAGCTCGCGCGCGGCGCGCGTGGCATTCTCTTCGGCGAAACAGCGCGCCTGCTCTTCGGCATCGACTATCTCGAAGTAGCCATTGCCCAGTTCAAGACCATCGACCACCAGTTCGAAACGCGCGGCGTGCACTGGCTGCGTTGCACCGAGACGCGCATAGGCCCGCAGTTCAGGCGGATAGTCATAAAGGAACACCGCGCCCAGGGTCTTGAGCGCGGGTTCGAGTACGCAGGCGTACAGACAATCGAGCAGCAGCGCGCGATCCTGTTGATCGGCAGCCGAAAGGTTCAGACCGCGCGCGCTTGCCAGCGCAGCCAGCTCGGCATTGGCGAACACCTGGGGCGGCGCGCCGAACTGTCCCGCGAACAAGTCATCGTAGGACAGCCGTGCGATGGCGCGGCTGAAGCCGGCGGCCGCCATCGCGCCCGCCACATCGTCCATGAGTTCGCTCAAGGTGTAGCCGACCCGGTACCACTCGAGCAGCGTGAATTCGGTCAAGTGATGACGACCGCGCTCGTCGGCGCGAAACACCGGACCGAGCTGGTAGATGTCACCGCTGCCGGCCGCCAGCAGACGCTTCATGGCCGACTCGGGCGAGGTACGCAAATACCAGTCGCGGCTGCCGGCGAAAGGATGGGCGACGGCGAGATTACTGAGAGTCGGCTCGGTGGCGGCCTGGGGCGACAGCAGCGGCGTCGCCACTTCGCATACGCCCTGCGCGTCGAAGTAGGCACGCAGGGCCGCCACCACCGCCGCGCGCCGGCGCATTGTCGTCAACGATGCGCTGGGTCGCCAAGCCGGGTTGCGCAAGGGAACCGGCTTATTCCTTGGCGCGTGACACGTATTCACCGGTGCGGGTGTCGATGCGCAGCAGGTCGCCCTGCTCGATGAACAACGGCACCTTGACCACTGCGCCGGTCTCCATCTTGGCCGGCTTGGTGCCGCCGGTGGCGGTGTCGCCGCGCAGACCCGGATCGGTCTCGATGATTTTCAGCACCACGAAGTTGGGCGGCGAAACACTCAAGGGAGCGTCGTTCCACAGCGTGACCTGGCACATCTCCTGGCCCTTCAGCCACTTCGCCGCGTCGGCCATGGCGGCGGCCGGCGCGATGAGCTGGTCGAAGGTCTGCGGGTTCATGAAGACGTATTCCTCGCCGTCGGTGTAGAGGAACTGCAGTTCCAGATCCACCACGTCGGCGCCTTCCGCGGTATCGCCGGACTTCATGGTCTTTTCGATGGTGCGGCCGGTCTTGAGATTACGGATTTTGATACGATTGAACGCCTGTCCCTTGCCGGGTTTGACGAATTCGTTGTCGATGATGGTATAGGGATCCCCATCAAACATGAGCTTGAGCCCGGGCTTGAACTGGTTCGTGCTGTAAGTGGCCATAGACCTTGGTGTTTCCAGAATTTCGGCGGCCGACATGATAGCGCGAAGCCAGCAGGTGGTGGAGACGGCGGATTGGCGCGCGCAATTGCGTGATGCCTACCGCTCGCCCGCGCAGCTGTTGGCCGACCTCGGCATCGCCGCCGATGCGGTCGCCCTCGCGCCTGACAGCCCCTTTCCGTTCCGCGTGACGCGCGCGTTTGCGGCGCGCATGCGCCCTGGCGATGTCGATGACGCCCTGCTCCGCCAGGTCCTGCCCTTGTCCGTCGAGGACGAGGACGTCGCCGGCTATAGCGCCGACCCGTTGCAGGAGACCAGCCACTACGCCGACGGCGCGCTCATTCGCAAATACCAGGGCCGCGCCTTGCTGATGGTGACCGGCGCCTGCGCCATTCATTGCCGCTACTGTTTCCGCCGCGAGTTTCCTTACGGGGAGAGCGTCGGCAACGCCGCCCTCAGCGCCGCGCTCGGCGCCCTCGCGGCCGACACTTCCTTGCACGAGGTGATCCTGAGTGGCGGCGATCCACTGGTGCTGGACGATGCCCAGCTGGCGTCGCTGGTGACGCGGCTCGACGCCCTGCCCCATGTCCGTCGTCTGCGCATCCATTCGCGCTTGCCGGTAGTGCTGCCGGCCCGCATCACCTCGCGACTGCTCGATGTGCTTGCCACGGCACGCATGAACACGGCGCTGGTGATCCACGCCAATCATGCACAGGAGCTGGATTCCGAAGTGCGCGCGGCGCTCGCCGCGCTGAAACGCGCTGGTGTCACTCTGCTCAATCAGGCCGTGTTATTGCGCGGCGTGAATGACGACGCGATGACGCTCGCCGCGCTCTGCGAAACGCTGTTTGAAGCGGGTGTGCTGCCTTATTACGTGCATGTGCTGGATCGGGTGCGCGGCACCGCGCATTTCGATGCCGGCGACCTGCGCGCCGCGCACATCGAACAGGCACTGCGCGCGCGACTGCCCGGCTATCTGGTGCCGCGCTTCGTGCGCGAGGTACCAGGCGCGGACAGCAAACTGCCGCTGTCGGCGCTGTAAAAAGCCGCCAATCGCTCGACTCGCTGCGTCGCGCGCAAAGCGCAGTAGGTCGCAAAAAAAATCTAAAGGGCCGGCCGTTTGGGGACGATACAGGGGTCTGAACGGAACATCCCTACCCTCCCTGGTCCGTTCAACCTAGCGGGCCGGCGCTTGCGCCGGCCCGCCTTTTTTATCCCGCTATTCCACCGCCTCGATACGATCAACGCGCTGAAAGCCGCGTGGCAACTTCAGCCCGCGCCGCGCCCTGTCGGCAACGTAATGCTGCTGGTCGGCATCCTTCAAGGTGAGGTGGCGGTTGCCGGAATAGATGCGTAATTCCTGGCCCGGCTTCAACACGCAAATCGCCTGCATGATCTCTTCACGCGAGCGCAGCTTGTTGGTCGGGATCTGCATGATCTTCTGGCCCTTGCCGCGCGCCATGCGTGGCATCTCCGCGACCGGAAACACCAGCAGGTGACCGCTGTTGGTCGCGCATGCCACCCATTCCTCATCGGGATTGTCGAACGCCACCGGCGACAACACCCGTGCGCCGGGTGCAAGGCTCAACACCGCTTTGCCAGCGCGGTTCTTGGTGGTGAGTTCTTCGACTTCGGCGATGAAGCCATAGCCGTGATCGGACGCCATCAACACCCACGGCCGCGTGCCCGCCATCACCACACCGGCAAAGGTCGCACCTTCGGGCGGCGTGAGCCGGCCTGACAAAGGCTCGCCGAGGCCCCGCGCCGATGGCAGGCCATGGGCGGGCAAGGTGTAGGCGCGGCCGGTCGAATCGAAGAACACCGCGTTCTGGTTGCTCTTGCCGCGCGCCGCGGCCTGGTATTCGTCGCCACTGCGGAAACTCAGCTCGCGCGGATTGAGATCGTGGCCCTTCGCCGCGCGCACCCAGCCCTTGGTCGACAGCACCACCGTCACCGCTTCGGCAGCGATGAGATCGGTCTCCGCCAGTGCCTGCGCCGCCTCTCGCTCAATGACTTCGCAGCGCCGCGCGTCGCCGAATTTCTCCATGTCGGCGTGAATCTCGTCGCGCACCAGGTTGCGCAGACGCCTGTTCGAGCCGAGGGTCTGTTCGAGTGCCTTGCGCTCCTTTTCGAGCTCCGCCTGCTCGCCGCGGATACGCATTTCCTCGAGGCGCGCGAGGTGACGCAGGCGCAGATCGAGAATGGCGTCGGCCTGGATATCGGTGAGGCCGAAACGCACCATCAACACCGCCTTGGGGTGCTCTTCGGTGCGGATGATGTGAATGACTTCATCGATGTTGAGAAAGGCGATGAGATAGCCTTCCAACACATGCAGGCGCGCCATGACCTTGTCGAGGCGGAACTGCAGGCGGCGCCGCACCGTACTGACGCGGTACTCCAGCCAGTTGTTCAGAAGATCGCGCAGGTTGTAGACCGCCGGCAGGCCATCGGCGCCAATCACGTTGAGATTGACACGGTAATTGCGTTCGAGATCGGTGGTCGCGAACAGATGCTGCATCAAGGGCTCGACGTCGACGCGGTTCGAGCGCGGCACCAGTACCAGCCGCACCGGCGTCTCATGGGACGACTCGTCGCGCAGATCTTCGATGAGTGGCAGCTTCTTGGCCTGCATCTGCGCGGCAATCTGCTCGAGGATCTTCGAGCCCGAACTCTGGTAAGGCAGCGCCGTGACGATGATGTTGCCGTCTTCCGTCACGTACTTCGCGCGCAAGCGCACCGTGCCATTGCCGGTTGCGTACAGTGCGCGCAGATCGGCGCGCGAGGTGATGATCTCGCCACCGCCGGGAAAGTCCGGCGCCGGGATGATGTTGCACAAGTCATCCAGCGTGGCCTTGGGTTCGTCGAGCAGATGGATGCAGGCCTGCGCCACTTCCCGCAGATTGTGCGGCGGAATGTCGGTCGCCATGCCGACCGCGATGCCGGTGGTGCCGTTCAACAGCACATTGGGCAGACGCGCCGGCAGCAAGGATGGCTCTTCCAGCGTGCCGTCGAAGTTCGGCACCCAGTCGGCGGTGCCCTGCGCGAGTTCGCCGAGCAGCACGTCCGCATAGGGCGTGAGCTTGGCTTCGGTGTAGCGCATGGCGGCGAAGGACTTCGGGTCGTCGGTCGAGCCCCAATTGCCCTGGCCGTCGATCAAGGGATAGCGATAGCTGAAGGGCTGCGCCATCAGCACCATCGCTTCGTAACAGGCCGAATCGCCGTGCGGGTGGAACTTGCCGATCACATCGCCGACGGTGCGCGCCGACTTCTTGAACTTGGCGGTGGCGTCGAGGCCAAGCTCCGACATTGCATAAATAATGCGCCGCTGCACCGGCTTCAGACCGTCGCCGATATGCGGCAGGGCGCGATCGAGAATCACGTACATCGAATAATCGAGGTAGGCGCGCTCGGTGAATTCGCTTAAGGGGATCTGCTCCAGATCGAATGAATCGTCGCCACTGGCCATGGTCGTTCAGGTCCTCAATTGACACTCGCAAGGTTGCCCTTGCGTTCCAGCCATGCGCGCCGATCGCCGGAACGCTTCTTGGCCAGCAGCATGTCCATCAAGGCCACACATTCCTCGGGATTGTCGATATTCAATCGCACCAGGCGACGGGTGGCGGTGGCCATGGTGGTCTCGCGCAACTGCAGGGGATTCATTTCACCGAGACCCTTGAAGCGCTGCACGTTGACCCGGCCTTTGATCTTCTGCGCGGTGATGCGCTCGAGCACGGCGGTCTTCTCGTCTTCGTCGAGCGCGTAGAAGACCTCCTTGCCGACATCGATGCGGAACAAGGGCGGCATGGCTACGTACACCCGCCCCGCCTCGACCAGCGAACGGAAATGCTTGACGAACAACGCGCACAGCAGGGTCGCGATGTGCAGGCCGTCAGAATCGGCGTCGGCCAGGATGCAGACCTTGCCGTAGCGCAGGTTGGTGAGATCGGGCGCGCCCGGATCGATACCGAGCGCGACGGCGATGTCATGCACTTCATTGGACGCCAGCACCTGCGCCGAATCGACTTCCCAGGTATTCAGAATCTTGCCGCGCAAGGGCAGGATGGCCTGGAACTCGCGGTCGCGCGCCTGCTTGGCCGAGCCGCCGGCGGAGTCGCCCTCGACCAGGAACAACTCGGTGCGTTCGAACTCCTGGCCCGAGCAATCGGCGAGCTTGCCGGGCAGCGCCGGGCCGTTGCCGGTCACGCGCTTGCGCACCACCTTGGCGGCTTTCAAGCGCCGCTGCGCGCGGCTGATGGCGATTTCAGCAATATGCTCGCCGCTTTCCACGTGCTGGTGCAGCCACAGGCTGAAGGCATCGCGCACCACGCCGGTGACGAAGGCCGCGCAACCGCGCGATGACAGGCGCTCCTTGGTCTGGCCAGAGAACTGCGGCTCTTCGAGCTTCACCGACAGGATGTAGGTGCACCGTTCGAAGACATCTTCGGGGGCGAGCTTGACGCCGCGCGGCAGGAGATTGCGGTTGTCGCAGAACTCGCGCATCGCCTCCAGCAGGCCCTGCCGCAGACCGGCAACATGGGTGCCGCCCTGCACTGTCGGCACGAGGTTCACATAGGATTCGGTCACCAGCTCGAATTCATCGGCGACCCAGTGCAAGGCCCAGGTTGCGTGTTCGTGCGATCCTTCGATGTCGCCGGTGAACGGTTCATTCGGCACCAGCTCCGCACCTTGCAGCGCTTCGGCAAGGTAGCTGGTCAGGCCATGTTCGAAATGCCACTCGAGCTTTTCGCTGCTCGCTTCGTCGTGGAACTTGATGGTGAGTCCGGGACACAGCACGGCCTTGGCGCGCAGCAGGTGTTTCAGGCGCGGCAGGGCGATTTTGACCGTGTCGAAATATTTTTCGTCGGGCAGAAAGCGGATGCTGGTGCCGGTGTTGCGCGCGCCGACGGTGCCAACTTCTTTCAGGGAGCTGTGCGTTTCGCCACCGCGGAAAGACATCATGTACTCGCGGCCGCCACGGCGCACGCGCACCTCGAGTTCCTTCGACAAGGCGTTGACCACCGACACGCCCACGCCATGCAGGCCGCCCGAGTACTTATAGTTCTTGCGCGAGAACTTGCCGCCCGCGTGCAGGCGCGTCAGCACCACTTCCACGCCGCTGATCTTCTCGCCCGGATGCTCGTCCACCGGCATACCGCGACCGTTGTCAGCGACCGTGATGGCGCCATCGGCATGCAGCGTCACATCGATTTGCGAGCAGTGCCCGGCGATGGCCTCGTCGACGCTGTTGTCGACCACCTCCTGCACCAGGTGATTGGGGCGCGAGGTGTCGGTATACATCCCCGGCCGTTTGCGTACCGGTTCAAGACCGGTCAGGACTTCAATGTCCGCGGCGTCGTAGCGTGAGCTCAAAGGCTGGATTCCATCGCGCCGGCGGCGCATTCGTTGGCGTGGCGAAAACCGGCGCGATTATGCCAAAGCCCCTGGCTGTGCGAAACGCTCGCCGCCCTCAACTGAAATCGGCGGCAAGGGTCTCGCGCACCGCCGGCGTCAACGCGACCTCGGCCTGGCAGGCCGGATGATCGATGCCGAATCTGACCTCGGCGCCCTGCTGGAAGGCCTTGATTGCGTCGGCGTCGAGCTGGAAGCGCAGAAAGTGCACCGCCGAGGTCTTGTCTTCGTCGGCCCGTTCGAGATCCTCATCGGCGATGCCGAACACGCGCGGCGAACCGGCGACTTCCAGCCACACGCGGTGCTCGACACCGCGCAGGCGTGCCAGCGCCAGCTGCCGCTCGGCGACGTCCTCGTACTCCAGCATGAAGGTTGCTTTCAAGTTGTCGCCGTCGGGAATGAGCGGATTGTAGGCCGCCAGTTCTTCCTCGATGGCGGCGCTCGCAAAGATGCGCTCGACGCGCAGCATTTCCTGGATCTGGTATTGCACCGTCAGGCGGTCTTCGAAATACAGCCCCACGTGGGCGCCGATAAAGACCTTGCGATTGGCCTTGTGCGCGAGCACGCGGCGGCGCATGTCGGCACGCTGTTCGTGATAGGCCTCGAGAGTGAGCAGTTCGGCGCGGGTCAGCTTTTGCATGGCAGGTGGTCAGATTCCGTAAGCGTGCTTCAGTAGAGTGAAAGCCGAAGTCGCATGGCTGCCATTGGCAACGCCATGCTCAATCAGTTCGCCGGCCATCGGACAGTCACTGACGTAATGGTCGACCTGGCTGTCAGAGATACGCTTGACGATGGGCCGGCAGATCTTCTGCGCGAAAGCATAATTTTCTTCCTTGACGGCGTAGGTGCCGTCATGCCCGGAGCAGCGGTCGATGACCACCACTTCGGTGCCCGGCACGAGTTCCAGCATCTCGCGGGTCTTCTGCCCGATGTTCTGCACCCGCTGATGGCAGGGCGCATGCCAGGCAACCTTGCCTATGCTGCTTTTGAAATCCGTCCGCAGCTTGCCGGCGCGATGGCGCGCCATGAGGTATTCGTACGGGTCGACGAACGCCGCCCGCACTTTCTGCACGCGCTCGTCCTCGGGGAACAGCAAGGGCAATTCCTGGCGATACATGAGTACGCAACTCGGAATCGGCGCGGTAATGCGCAGCCCCTGCTCGGCCAGCCTCAGCAAGGGGGGAATGTTGATGTCCTTGTGCCTGGCCACGGTCTCGAGATCGCCCAGTTCGAGCTTGGGCATGCCGCAGCACACCTCCTTCTCCAACAGGCGCACCGCGATGCCGTTGTGCTCGAACACCGCCACCATGTCGGCCACGGTCTCGGGCGCATTGCGATTGCCATAGCAAGTGAGGTAGAGCGCGATTGCATCGTCGGTGTTGCTGGCCGCCGGCCGCTTGGCCAGCACTTTGCGCGCATTGTTGCTGTGGAATTTGGGCAGCGGCGCCTCGGCATGCACGCCAATGGCGCTCTGCATGAGCTTGCGCGCCGCGCCGTTGGCGTTGACCGCGTTCACCACTTCGGCGACCACCGGAATGCCGGCCAGCGAGCCGACCATGTCGGTCGAGGTCAGCACCTTGTCGCGCAGCGACGCGCCTTCCTTTTTGAACTTGACTGCCTTGGCGCGCAGCATGAGATGCGGAAAATCCACGTTCCACTCGTGGGGTGGCACGTAGGGGCACTTGGTCATGTAACACAGATCGCACAGGTAGCATTGATCGACGACCTTGCCGTAATCGGCCTTGGCAATGCCGTCCACTTCCATGGTGCTGGAGTTGTCGACCAGGTCGAACAGCGTCGGGAACGCATTGCACAGGCTTACGCAGCGCCGACAACCGTGGCAGATGTCATAGACCCGCTCAAGCTCCTTTTCGAGCGCGGCTTCGTCGTAAAACGACTCTTCTTGCCACGCAATCGGATGCCGGGTCGGAGCGTCCAGGGAGCCTTCGCGCCGTTCGCCACTGCGTTCGTTCATGGGTGCAACCTGCTTTTACCTCGTACAGACAAAGAAGCCGGGCGCGGGCCCGGCTTCTGCCATAGCGGTTTCCCGCCGGCCATCAACCCAGCGAGTCGAGAGCCTTCTGGAAGCGATTGGCGTGCGAGCGCTCGGCCTTGGCCAGGGTCTCGAACCAATCGGCGATTTCGTCGAAGCCTTCTTCGCGCGCAGTCTTGGCCATGCCCGGATACATGTCCGAGTACTCATGGGTTTCGCCCGCGATGGCGGCCTGCAGGTTCAGCGAGGTGCTGCCTATCGGCTTGCCGGTCGCCGGGTCGCCCACTGCTTCGAGATATTCAAGATGGCCGTGGGCATGACCGGTTTCGCCTTCCGCGGTGGAACGGAACACGGCGGAAACGTCGTTGTAGCCTTCGACGTCGGCCTTCTGTGCGAAATAGAGATAACGACGGTTGGCCTGGGATTCGCCGGCGAACGCGGCTTTCAGGTTGCCTTCGGTCTTGGTGCCTTTGAGTGACATGACGGGTTCCTCCTCGTAGAGAAATCTTGTGTGTGCTTGTTTTGAAGCGGGCAAGTTAGACTAAGTCTAAACTTGGAACGAGTCTAAAGGCCTGCCCCGAGGAGCGTCAAGCCGTCACGGCGTTGACCCATAGCAGCCGCCTCAGTAGAGTCGCCGCCTCTTGCATTCAAGCGCCCGCGATTGGCCGCGAGCGAATAACGGGTGAGCGCGTGGCAAAGACAGAGCCGCTGGAAACAGCCATCGATTTCGAAACAGCGATGGGAGAACTGGAGTCGCTGGTCGAGAAGATGGAACAAGGTGAATTCTCGCTCGAGGATTCCATCAAGCAATTCGAGCGCGGCATGCAACTCGCCCGCACCTGTCAGCGCGCCCTGCGCGCGGCCGAGCAGAAGGTGCTGAAACTGGCCGCCGACAATAACCACGAGTCCTTGCAGGACTTCGAACTTCCTGACGAAAGCTGAGCCTAGCCGTGACCACTTTAGAACAACGTATCGCGCCGCTGGTGGCGCGCGCGAACGACGCCCTCGACCGCTTTCTGCCGCCGGCTGCGCAACCGCCCATGCGCTTGCACGAGGCGATGCGCTATGCGGCCCTCGCGCCGGGCAAGCGCATCCGCCCGGTCTTGGTCTATGCCACCGGGCAGGCTTTGGGCGTGTCGCTCAAGGTGCTGGACGCCGCGGCGGCGGCCGTGGAATTCATCCACGCCTACTCTCTCATTCACGATGATTTGCCACCCATGGACGATGACGACCTGCGCCGCGGACGGCCGACCTGCCATCGGCAATTCGACGAAGCCACCGCCATTCTTGCCGGCGACGCCCTGCAGGCGCTGGCCTTCGAAGCGCTGCTGCACGACAGCGCGGGCAGCCTGTCGGACGGCTGCCGCCTCGCCATGGTGCAAGTGTTGGCCCAGGCCAGCGGCTCGCTGGGCATGGCGGGTGGCCAGGCGCTGGATCTCTCCGCAGTCGGCAAGAAGCTGACGCTGGCCGAGCTTGAGAACATGCACAAGCACAAGACCGGCGCCCTCATCCGCGCCAGCGTCAAACTTGGCCTGCTGGCGAGCGGCAATGAAGACGCCGATCTCGACCAGCGACTCGAGCGCTACGCGACCTGTATCGGGCTCGCATTCCAGGTACAGGACGACATTCTGGATGTCGAGGGCGCGACCGAAGTGATCGGCAAGCCACAAGGCTCGGACGCCGATAGAGACAAACCCACCTACCCCAACCTGCTCGGCATGGACCAGGCCAAGGCCACTGCCCGCCAGCTTTGCGATGACGCCATCGCCAGCCTTGCGACATTGGCTGAGCGCGGTGACACCCTGGCCATGATTGCGAACTTCATCGTCAAGCGTGATCGCTGAGGCGGTCAGTTCACCTGGCCATTGAGCAACCGCCCGCGTCGGAAAACCGCGCGGTCGGCCCAAACGTCAACAATCCGTCACGCCTTCCTGCCGTGACGCAGGACCGAAACGTCGAACATGCGACTCCTGCCGGTGTTTTTCGGCCGGCACAGCCGCGTTTGAACATTGGCACGCCACCTGCAACATCCGGGACATGCGAGGGAAGACCTCCCCTCGCGATCCTCCCTTTGGTCTATTGCGGGTGCTTCGGCACCCGTTCTTTTTTCTGCTTGTGTGCCGGGTGCAGGCTCACAGCCCGGCTCGTTTGGCCTCGTCCCACAAAGCATCCAGTTCGCTCAGCGCGCTGTCTTCGAGGCGCTGGCCGCGTCCGGCGACCACCGTCTCGATATGCCGAAAGCGCCGTTCGAATTTGGCATTGGCCGCGCGCAAGGCCGCCTCTGCATCAATATCGAGATGGCGGGCTAGATTCACCGCCGCGAACAGCAGGTCGCCCATTTCCGCTTCGATCTCGCCACGGTCGGCGCCGGCCACCGCCTGCGCGAGCTCGTCCGTCTCTTCATGGAGCTTGGACCACGGTCCGTTGACGTCCGGCCAATCAAAGCCAACCCGCGCAGCGCGCTTCTGCAGCTTGCGCGCACGGCTCAAGGCCGGTAGCGATGACGGCACGTCGTCAAGTTCGCTGACCAATGACTGCGGCTGGCGCGCGCCGCGCTCACGCGCCTTGCGCGCTTCCCACGCCGATGCGACTTCGGCCGCGTCGGCGAGCCGTTCGTCACCGAACACGTGCGGATGACGTGAGACGAGCTTGTGCTCGAGCGCACTCATCACGTCGTCCATGCCGAAACGCTGCTGCTCCTCGCCCAGTTGGCTGTAAAACAGCACCTGGAACAGGAGGTCGCCGAGCTCGCCGGGCAAATGCTCGAAGTCCGCGCGCGCGATGACATCGGCCACCTCGTAGGCCTCCTCGAGGGTGTGGGGCACCAGCGACGAGAAGGTCTGTTCCAAATCCCACGGACACCCACCCTCGGGTGCGCGCAGGCGCTGCATCAAATCGCGCAAGCGCTGCAAATCGGCCATCGACGGCTTCTCCAGACATGCGACGCGGGGAGCGTGCAAACTCCCGGCGCCAGACTTGATTCAGATATTCAATGCGCTGAAAATCTAACCGGTCACGTTGTCCAATGACAGCAGGAAAGGGCGCAATCGCAGGGTTATGTCCACGCCGCTCATACTGAGACTCGATGTCGCCGGCGCGCCGATACGCTGGATTCCGTGGCAGGACGCGGTGTGTCTTTACAGCCGCAACATGGTGGCCTGGACCGCCGGCGAAAATGCCTTCACCTTCTGGGGCGGCTATGCCCGCGGCCGTGGTGAACGCTCGTCGATCACCGTGCATTCGATCATCGCCATCAAGCATTCCAAGCGCGGTCAGCACCCTCGCCGTCACGTACCTCCGCTCAACAACCACGAGCTGTTCCGTCGCGACGATTACCTGTGCCTCTACTGCGGCGGCGAATTTTCCGACCACCAACTCACGCGCGACCATGTCATCCCGCTGTCGCGCGGCGGCGCCGACCGCTGGTCGAACGTGGTCAGTGCCTGCCGCAGTTGCAACACCCGCAAAGGCGGGCGCACCCCCGAGCAGGCGGCCATGCCCTTGCTTGCGATACCCTATGTGCCCAATTGGGCGGAATTCCTGGTGCTCTCGAATCGCCGCATACTGGCGGACCAGATGGACTTCCTGAAATCACAATTCAATCGACATCCTCGCATTCCGGACACCGTATGAATCTTGCTCTTAGAAGCCTCGTGGGTATCGTCGCCTGCTGCGCCAGTGCTGTCGTGCCCGCTGCCGACGGACAGGGCAATTACGCTATCTGGGGCGCGGGCAGTCGTTCGTGTCATCAATTTTCCCAAGCCCGTCCCGACGCGGCCAAGGTCGCGACCTTCCGTGATTACCTGATGGGCTATTTGACTGCAGTCAACACACTGGCAGCCAATACCTACGATGCACTTGGTGGTGAATCGCTCGAAACGAGCATGACGTGGCTGGACGAGTATTGCGGCGAGCACAAAATGGACAGTTTTGAGCGAGCCGTCGGGCAGCTGGTGCTCGCGCGCCACGACCATCGTCTGCAATCGCCGCCCGGTGCAAGCCGCGGTTGGAGCAATGGGCCCGCACCGAGCGCGTCACCTTAAGTTCGAGCCCGGCGCGACGCTAAAAGCATGCTGGCCACGCCGGAGCACCCTCGGGCACTTCAGGAGTGGTTAAGAAAAGATCGTTAATTTGCATTGCGTCATTTGAATTTTTCGTTCATCATTCACGCAATCGAGAGCTTTAGTTAATCTCACTTCGAGACAAACGTTTCATAAACTAGCCCCCGAGTTAGGAGGAAGACCACGATGACCAATGTATTGAAGCTTGCGGCGGTTTGCGCCGTTTTGGGCCTGACCAGCGCATGTTCCACGGTGACCCCGGAGCAGCTGTCTGCCGTCGACGCCAAGGCCACCAGCGCCGCGTCCGATGCCAAGACTGCCGCTGCCAACGCCGCTGCAGCGCTTAAGGCTGCCACCGACGCCAAGGCTGCTGCCACCGCTGCCCAGGCAACCGCCGACGCTGCGAAGGCTGGTGCCGATGCCGCCCAGGCTTGCTGCAACGAGAACAAGGATCGCCTCGACCGCGTGTTCGAGAAGATCATGAAGAAGTAACGGACTCCGTTACTTTGTGTTCGAGAACCCCGCTTCGGCGGGGTTCTTTATTTCCGGGGTCTGAAATCGCGTAGTGCCACAGACTCGGAGATTCGCGCCGACGCAGGCCGGCGCGCTCCTCGCTCAACGCTCAATTGCCAGCGACGTGTCGCACGGATTCACCATTCGACGCTTGGTTGCGAAGCTTGGCCTGCACCGTACCGACTACCTGCGGCACGCCGGTCGGGCTCTCCAGCGCGTGCTTGATATCCGCCCACACCAGGCTCGCGTCCTGACCTTTGACCCGCGCGAGAATCAACTTCACCGCCTTCGAATACTGCTCATCAGCGGCCTTTTCCTGCTCTTCTTCCAGATGCGGGTGCACTTCCAGGTAGATGTTGCCGTTTGAAATTCCGACCTTGAGTGGCTGATTGACAATATGTACCGGCGTCCCCACGGGCGTGGCCTTGAACATCGTCACGATGTCCTCGGGATACATGCGAATGCAGCCGTGGGTCACCCGCATGCCAATGCCGAAGGGCTTGTCCGTGCCATGAATAAGATAGCCCTCGATGCCCAGCATCAGCGCGTGGGTGCCGAGCGGATTGTCCGGCCCCGGCGGCACCACGGCCGGCAGGATGTCGCCCTCTTCGGCGTGCTCTTTGCGTATTGACTTCGGCGGGTGCCAGGCCGGGTCTTTGACTTTACCGACCACCGTGGTGCGGCCCTTGGGCGTGACCCACTGTTCACGACCGATACTGATGGGGAAGGTCATAAGGCGTTTGGCGCCACTGGCATCCTTGCCGTTGAAGTAATACATGCGCATTTCGGCGATGTTGATGGTGATGCCATCACGCGGTGCATCCGGAATGATGTACATCGACGGCACGAGCACCGGAGTTCCATCGCCCGGTAACCAGGAATCGACTTTCGGATTGGCCAGGCGCATCTCGCGATAGCCCTGGTCGAAATCGCGGGCGAGATCCGAGATGGTGTCTTTGTAGACCGAAGTGGTCTGACCCAATTCCCCGATGACATCGGGCGACTCCGGCGTGATGAGATAGACCGGCGCGGCGGCGTGAGAGGATAGCGGGGCATTGGCGAGCAGCCATGCGAGCATCGTGCTCGCGAGCGTGTTTTTGTTCCTGCTTTTCATACTCGTTGTCACTTGGAGTTTCAGGGAAGAGGGCCACGTCGGGTGACGGCATGCAGCGCGCACCCGAGCCAGGCGGCCATGAACGCCGAGCCGCCGTAGGGCGCTGCAGCGCCAAATGTCGCTACGCCGCTCACGACCTTGGCCGTCAGACCGCAGCAAAACAGAACGATTCCAGTAGCGGCCAACAGCACCACGCCTTTGAGCAGGCGCGACGCTGGCGCAGACTGCAGCCAGTTACCTACGAGCAACAGCAGCACTCCGTGGACCAGCAGATAGCGCGCTGTCGTGGCAAGGATGTCGACGTCGTGAGCATTGAAGCGCTGCTTGAAAGCGTGCGCTGACAGCGCGTCCAGCGCCACGCCCGCGCAACCGGCCACGCCGCCGATCGCCATCGCGACGGCACTCCATGCGCCCAAGCTTGAACTGGGGTAATCGTTTTTCACTAACGCATTATAATTGCGATGGTTTCTGGAACCTATCAAAAAATGCGCGCAGCGCAACATAAGTACGAGGCCCGCACCCTGCTCGCCCTCGTCATCGCCGCGTGGCTGGGTTCAGCCCTGCCGTCCGCGTTCGCGACCGACTGCCCCGGCGTGGACGCCGTGCCTGTGACGCTCAATGCTGACTACCAAAACGGTGAACGCTTTCAAGGCGTGCGACTGCGCGGCGCCGTGCGTCTCGCCGATCGGCGAGTGAATGACCAGGCCGTGCAAGGCCTTTCCGGCCTGGCCTGGAGTCCGATCCGCCAGCGTCTGCTGGCGCTATCGGACTTGGGCTCCGTCATGGAGCTCGAGCCCCGCTTCCATGACGACATGCTGGTCGGCGCGCGCGTCTGCGTAGCCCATGCATTGCAGGATGAACACGGCCGGCCGCTGGCCGGCCGGGCGCGCGACGCGGAAGGTCTGAGTCTGCGCCCGCGGACAGGCGCCGCCGATGAAGAACTGTTGGTGTCGTTCGAGCAGCAGCCACGCGTCGTGCGCTATGCGCTCGATGGCCATTGGCTTGCGACGCTGCCGTTGCCGAACCCGCTGGCGAACAGCGCGCGCTACCGCGACCCCAATCGCGCCCTCGAAGCGCTCACCGAAACTCGGCGTTTTGGCGTGATCGTCGCACCCGAACTGCCGCTTGCCCGCGACACAGGCACGGCCGTGCCCTTGGTGAGCCTGGGCGGACCGAGCTTTCAATTTCGCACCATGGATGCGCAATACAGCGGTGTGGTCGGCATGGAAACCCTGCCGGACGACAATCTGCTCGTGCTGGAACGTCGTTACATCTCGCCATTCCGACCGCTGATCATTGCTTTGAGTCGCGTCACGCTGCCGGAGCGGGCTGGAGCGCCGGCAAAACAAACGGAAATCGCGCGCTTCGACACCACGGCGGGTTGGGCGATGGACAACTTCGAATCGGTCGCCCGCCACCATGGCAATCGCTATTTCATGATTTCCGATGACAACGCGAGCGCACTACAACAAACACTGTTGTTCTACTTCGAAATCCTTGATGAAGCTGCGCCTGCTAGCACCGCCAAGCCGCCGGCTGCGCCGCTCAGCCGCCATCGTCTGTAACGCGAGTCCTCAGCGTTCGAGCAGGCGCGGCATGAGCTCAACCAGATTGCAGGGCCGCGTGCGGAAGTCGAGCTGGTGCACTATCAAGGCATCCCAACCAAGGGCGCAGGCGCCGCCCGAACCCGGCAGGCAAAAGACATAGGTGGCGTTCGCCACGCCCGCTACCGCGCGCGACTGCAAAGTCGAGGTCTTGATGTCCTCGTAGGACAGCACGCGAAACATTTCGCCAAATCCATCGAGGGTCTTGTCAAACAGCGGTGCGAGCGCCTCCGGCGTACCATCGCGCCCGGTCACGCCGGTGCCGCCGGTGGTCAACACCACGTTCACTTCGTCGGCGGCTATCCATTGCGAGACGATGGCGCGAATGGCGTAGATGTCATCGCGACAGATACGCTTCTCGTGGACGCGATGGCCCGCGGCCAGCACCCGCTCGCACAACAGCTTGCCTGATTTGTCGGTGTCTTCGTTGCGCGTATCTGAAATGGTCAGCACCGCGATCGAGAGGGGAAGGAATTGGCGTTCGGTAGTCACGAATGTCGACCTGCGGTAGTGTTGAAGGAATTCGAAACGTTGCGAGGCAACGCCGCATCATGGCTGGCCATCCTAACCCGCGCGCCGATGCGCCCTCAAATCCGACCGCGATGGATGCGGGTCAGCGCATCGACCGCTGGTTGTGCAACGTGCGTTTTTTCAAGACCCGCGGTCTCGCGGTCGAAGCGATTGAAAACGGCCGCGTCGAGATCAATGGCGTACGCGCCAAAGCGGCCAAGCTGGTCAAACCCGGCGACCAGGTGCGCGTTCAACGCCCTCCCTACGTTCATGAAGTCGAGGTGCTGGGCACGGTCGCGCAACGGGTCGGCGCCGCGATTGCCCAGGACCTCTATCGCGAAAGCGAGGCCAGCATCGCGGCGCGCGCGCGACTGCGCGAGCAACAGGTCCTGAGCGCCGTGCGCGAGGCGCCGCGCGAAGGCAAGCTCGACAAGCATGACAGGCGCGAGCGCGAACGACTCAAACGCTACTACGACTGACCCGCGACGCAGGACGCCCCACCATGAACGCCCCCATCACGCCCGCCGAAGTCAGCCGCGCCAGCCTCGTTCACGAACGACTCGCGCGCGCGCTCAACGACGCCGTGACCGGCCAGCAGCGCGTGGTGCGCCACCTGCTGAGCGCGTTTCTGAGTGGCGGCCACGTGTTGCTGGAAGACTACCCGGGCACCGGCAAGACCACCCTCGCCAAAGCCCTCGCCCGTGCGGTGGGCGTCGAATTTCAACGTATCCAGTTCACCCCCGACCTGCTGCCCACGGACCTGCTCGGCGCCTCGATATACAACCAGCGCAGCCAGGATTTCGTCATCCACAAGGGGCCGATATTCACCAACATCCTGCTGGCCGATGAAATCAATCGCGCCTCGCCGCGTACGCAGTCGGCGCTGCTGGAAGCAATGGGTGAAGGACAGGTCAGTCTTGAGGGGCAGCAGTTCGCGCTCACGCCGCCCTATTTCGTCATCGCCACCCAGAATCCGATCGAATTCCACGGCACCTATCCACTGCCCGAGGCACAGATGGACCGCTTTGCGCTGCGCCTCGCGCTCGGCTACGTGTCGATAGAAGACGAAATCTCGATCATCACTCGCGATCCGTCGCGCACGTTCGCCGAGCACGCCGCGCCGGTGGTCGGCAAAGCCGAGGTGCTGGCGTTTCAGGCAGCCGCCGCCCACGTCACGATAAGTGCAGAGCTGGCGCGCTATCTGGTCAGCCTGGTGGCCGCCACACGCCAGTTGCCGGCGCTGGAACTCGGCGCCAGCCCACGGGCATCCATCGCTTTGTTGAAATGCGCGCAGGCCCTGGCGTTGTTCGACGGACTCGACTTCGTCACGCCCGATCTCATCCAGGAACTCGCGCCGCTGGTGTTGTGCCATCGCCTGGCGGTGCGCGCCGAAGCGCGCTTCGCGGGCGCCAGCGCGGCGACCTGTGTCGCCGAACTGCTGGACACACTGCCGGTGCCGCGCTGAACGGGCCGCAGCAGCCCATGCCGCCGCGCGCACTGTTTCGATTATTCCCGCTTGCCGCACGCGCGAGCCGTGCCCTGGAGCAGCGCTTCACCCTCACCGGGCGCCTGCTGATGGGCGTGTTGCTGAGCGCGGCAATACTCGGTATCGACATTGGACAGACGCTCGCTTATCAACTGGCGGTGCTGGCCTTCTCGTTGCTGGTCGCGAGCTTCGTGCTGACGCTGCGCTGGCGGCCGCGTCTCGACGTGCGCCGCATCCTGCCGAACATGGTGACCCATGGTGTCGCCAGCCATTACTGGCTGGAGATCACCAATCGCGGCCCGCGCACCGAGAGCGATGTGCTGGTGCAGGACACGCTTGTGCAACCGCCTTTGTCCTTGGCGCGCTTCAAGACCCTGCGCGACATGCACAGTGGCGGCGACGGCAACTGGTTTGACCGCGCGGTGGGATTTCCACGCTGGGTGGCGATGCGACGGCGCGAGCGCGGCGCTGAAATTGTCGCCGTGACGCTGCCACCGATACCGGCAGGCGCGACCGCGCGGGTGCGCGTCGAACTCAGCGCCCAACGCCGCGGCTGGCTGCGCTTCGCAAGTCTGTGCCTGATGCGGCCCGACCCTCTCGGGCTGTGCCGCGCACGTCACCATGTTGCGCTGGCTGACAAGCTGCTGGCACTGCCGCGTCGTCACGCCATGCCCGACATTCAACTGGCCTCCAGGCGTCACTATCAACCGGGCGGGCTCAGCCTCGCCCACGCCGTCGGCGACTCCCAGGAATTCGCCGCCCTGCGCGCCTATCAAGCCGGCGATCCGCGGCGTCATATTCATTGGCGCAGCTTCGCCAAGACCGGCGAATTGATAGTCAAGCAATATCAGGACGAATACTTCGACCGTCACGCCTTGATAGTCGACACGCGCAGCGCCGCGGCACCGGCACGCTTCGAAGCCGTCATCGAAGTGGCGGCCTCGGTGCTCTCGAAACATCGCGCGCAGGATTCCATTCTCGATCTCGTGATTGCCGGCACCGATGTATTGGAACTCCATGGCGGCCGCGGCCGTGGCGACAACCTGCGTGCACTGGCCTATCTCGCTGAAACGGTCGGCGCCGAAAGCGACGACATCGCAGGCGTCGCCGCGTTGCTGCGCGCGCGCATGGGTCAGCTTGCCAGCATCATTCTGGTGTTCGGCCATTTCGATGCACAGCGTCGGGCCCTGCTCGATGAATTGCGCGCTCACGGCCTCGCGACCCTGTGTCTGCTGGTGGTTGGCGGGCAGGATGATGCCGAGCCGGCGCCAAGCTCCTTGGCCGTGCAGCGACTGCGAACCGAACAGCTGGCGGCGGATCTCGCGCAGATTCGCACCGGCTCATGAGCAACGCCCGCGAGTTCGGCACGCCCCTGCCGCCGCTATGGCTGGCCTTCGCCCTGCTCGGCTGGGGCTTGCTGACAGACAATCTCGCCGGCGCGCTGGTCATGGCGCTGCTGGTGGAGGGCATCCGTTACGCACCTTTGAAATGGGCGCTGGCCGAGCGCGAGTTCCACCGCGCGGCCGATTTGACCAGCGTGGTATTCGCCCTGATCACGGCCGTGCAGTTTTCGCGCTACTCGGTGCACGGCATCTACCAGATTCTGAAAGTCGCGCCCTACTGTTTCTTCCCGCTGGTGCTGGTGCAGCGCGCCAGCACCGCCCAGACCATTCCCATGAGTGCGCTGTTCTACAGCCTGCGCCGTCAACGCGATTACGCCGCGCGCCTCGATGTCGCGCCCTACTACCTCGCCATGTGTCTGCTGGCCGCCAGCACCGGCGCGGTCCATGACGCGCGCTATGGCGCGTTTTGCGTCGCCATCGTGCTGGGCCTGCTGAGCGCGGCGCGGCCGCGACGCTATGCGTGGACGACCTGGATGCTGTGCCTCGCCCTCAGCGCCGGCCTGGCGCTGCTCACGCAGATGGGCGTGCTGCGCGCGCAACGCTGGGTCGAGGACTCGGTGATGTACTGGGTCAACCAGTTTCCGTGGGCGGTGAACGATGCGAATCGCGAAGTGACCGCCATCGGCGCCATCGGTCGCCTCAAACTTTCCGATCAGATTCGATTGCGTGTGAGCCCGGGACCTGAGGTCAAACTGCCGTTGCTGTTGCAGGAGGCAAGCTACGACGTCTTCCATTTCGGCACCTGGAGCGCGCAGCAGGCGCCGTTCGCCGCACTCGACAAACGCGCCGGCGCGGCGGTGTGGGATCTCGACAAGGTCGCGCGCGCGCCCGGCACGCGCTTGCAACTGAGCTTGCAGCACCGCCGCGAACTCAGTCTGCTGCCGGCGCCGCGCGGCACGCGGGTGGTGGCCAGCAACGAGATTGCCGAATTGCAGCGCAACCGCTTTGGCGCGCTGATGGCCGAATCACCACCGGGCGCGTTGAGCTACACCGTCGAACAAGGCCCGACCGCGGGCCAGCAAACACCGCCCACCACAGATGACAGCGCGGTGCCTCCGCAATACCGTGCGCTGCTCGACGAGACGCTGGCCGAAGTCGGCATCGATGGCCTCGATGCCGCACAGCGCACCGCGCGCATCCGCGCGTTCTTTCTCGACCACTTCAAATACAGCCTCATTCAGCCCGACACTTTCGCGTGGCGCACACCGCTCGCCGACTTCCTGCGCAATACGCGGCGCGGTCACTGCGAGTATTTCGCCACCGCCAGCGTGCTGTTGCTGCGCGCGGCCGGCATTCCGGCACGCTATGCCGTCGGCTACATGGTCGATGAGTACAGCCCGCTCGAACGCGCCTACATCGCACGCGCGCGCCATGCCCACGCCTGGGCACTGGCCTTCGTCGATGGGCAATGGCAGGTCATCGATTCAACGCCCGCCACCTGGTATGAACTTGAGGACGCGCGCGCCACCGACTGGCAGACCGTGCAGGATCTCGCGGCGTGGGTGGTCTATCGCTATCAGCGCCTGGCGCAGGCCAATCTCAGTGATTTCACCGACCAGTTGCTGTGGCTGGTGCCGCCGCTGGCGGCGCTGTTGTACTGGCGCCTGCGCCGCAGTCCACTAGCGGTGCGCAATGCGGCTCGCAGCGCTGGCGCGGCGGCCGACGCGGCGCCGTCATTGCTGGCGCCGCTGCTCGAAGCCTTGGCGGCGGCCGGACAACACCCGGCGCAGGGAGAAACCGTGGCGCACTTCCTGCGCCGCGCCGCTCCCGCGACTCGCGGTGGGGTGAGCAGCGACGAACTCGTGCGGCTCTACTACCAGTTGCGCTATGGCCCGGCGCCCGATGCCGTGCGCGCCCGCTTCATACAATGCCTCATCGCCTACTGCGGCGAGTCACTGGCCTAGGCTGCCAAGCGCTTCGCGAAAGCGCAGCCGTTCCTCGACCGAATCGAGTTGGCGAATGAAATGATCGGCGACCAGCGGCGGTATGAGGCCTTTGAAGACTGCGCGGCGCTTCTCGTCCAGCGACAGGCCCACGCATTCCAGAAACGCCAGCGGTTCGATGGCGCCGCGTTCCAGCATGAGCGCGTTTTCGTTGGCGAGATCGCGCATCACGGCGTGATTGGGTGTCAATCGACCCGCCACAAAACCAGGCGAAGCCAGACGGTTGTCATAGATGGCGCGAATCTCAAGCTTGTAACCGCCAATCAATATCGGGTTGATGGTTTCCTCGAGCTGCGATTCGAGATTGGTCACGCGCGTCAGCACCAGGTCTGACCAATCAGTCCCGGACTCGCTGAAGCGGGCGATGGCGGCATAGATCTCGACGATGTTATTGATGGTGAGCGCGCGGTAAACATCGTGGATGAACGCGTAGTTGCGCGCCGCCACCAGCGCCTCGAAGTGCGTGAAGCCGAGGGCGCGCTGCACGGCGTCGAGGTTTGGCACGGTGGCATTGAAGCCGAGACCGCACAGCAACTGCGGCACACGCAGACCCAGTTGCTGGGCAAGCTGCTCGCGGCGCAGATCGGCGTCCATGTCGGGCGCGGTGCGCGTCGCCGAAAAGATTGCCAGCAACTCATCGGCGCCGGCGTGTAACAGGGTGTCAAACGAAAACACCGGCGTCCCCCCTCAATCCTGCCATTGCACGATCACGCGGTTGCCGCGCAGTGTGACCGGCAATTCCGAAAGCCCCCATTTTTCACCGCGGCTGCAGCGCCCATCGGGCAGTGAGAACTGCCAGCCGTGCTGCGCACAGGTGACCTGCGCGCCCTTGATGCCGCTGGTCATGAGCTCCATGCCTTGATGGGAACAATAGGCCTTGAAGGCGCGCACCGTGGCACCCTCGCGCCACAGCAACAAGGGATAGCGACCGCTGTTGCGCTTGACGGTCTGGCGCTCTGGCAACTGGTCCAGCGCACAGACATCGAGGCGCTCGCCGCGCGGCGCGGGCGCCGTTTCCTCGCTGTCTTCAACGGCAAGGTCGGCGAAGCCTTCCACGCCGTGCTCTATCAAGACATCCACCGCCCACACGATGCGCGACAGGCCCAAGGCCGGAAACGCCATCATCAAGGCATCGAGGATTTCGTCGGGGCTGGCGCCGACTTCGAGCGCCTTGCGCGTGTATTGCACGAGTCCGAGTTCGGTCTCGACCGCGACCTTGGTGATGACCGAGATCAACGCGCGGGTCTTGGGCTCGAGCCGGCTGCCGTTGTCCTTCAGGAATTTGAAATAGGCGCCCATCGCTTGCGGGCGTGCCTGCATGAGGTAATCGAGTGCGCGGCTCATGTGTCACCGTGGTGGTTGCGGGTTCGCGGCGCGCCATGGCACGTCGCGCTGGTTTCATTCTAAGCACCCATGGCACGTCTGCCCACGAGCACCGTGGTCGGCCGTCAGGCATCACCTTCGAGGGCTGACAAGGCGGCGTCAATGTCATCGGCGCTGATGCGGGTGGGCACCCCGAGTTCCGGTGCAAACACGCTGGTGCGATAGTCCTCGAGCATGAGTTGCACGCTGCGCAGGGCCGGCGCGGTTTCGCCGGCGGCGTCGGCCAAGGCCCGCAGGCGCCGCATCAGAGGCTCCACCGCTTCGAGCTTGCGCAGATCCTTGCCGGGATTGGAATCGACGCGTTCCAGGCGGCGCGCGATAGCGTCGAGTGAGCGTGAGACGCGTGCCATGCCGTGACCGTCGAGGTGATCCATGGCGGTCGGGCCGAGCAACATCGCCAGTTGCGACTCGAGATCGGTGCGCGTCGCAGGCGGCGCCTTGTGGATCCCAGCGCGCAGCGCCGCGGCGCGCTTCATGAGACCGAGCAAAGCCTGGGCCTGGGGGGGGATCTCGCCGGCGAGCTGCGCCTGGAAGCGCGTGCGCAAGGCCGCGTAGTCGTCGGCGCTGCGTGGCGCCGCGCTCGACGCCAGCAGCCGTCCCGCGGCGCCCAGCACCAATGCCGCTATCGGCAGGTGCTGATGACCGAACAGCGCCGCCAGCAGGCCCAATTCGCGCGCCGCGGAAAACGCGCGCGCAAGCTGTCGAATATCGCTGGCGGCATCGAGCACCAGTAAACGCGCCACGCCACGACGATGCAGCGCCGCGGCGTGCGAGGCGTCGTCCAACACCTTGAGTTCGACGTAGTCGCGCTCGTCGAGCAAGGCAGGGAAGCCGCGCAGATGCGCGCCGCCGGATTTGGTCTCGACTTCGCGCGGCAAGGCCGGGAAAGTCCAGCCCGACTGCGAGCGTCCCGCCAGCCGCCAGTCGACGGCGGCGCTTTCGGCGCGCGCCTCGGCGCCGCGCAGGCCGAGCCGGCGCGCGCCGTCGCGGGTCTCTTCCAGCACCTCACCCTGCTCGCCGACGAGCGTGACCAGCATGCGCTGGTGCGGTTCGAGCAGCGCATCGTCAAACGCCGCCGGCGACCACGGCAGGCCGGTAATCCGTTCCAGGGCATTCGCCAACGCCAGCGGCAAGGGGCCATCGAGGGCGTGCAAGGCTTCGACGCAGGCCATCGCGAATTCGCGGATGGGCGATACCAGGCGCCGGCGTGCCTTGGGCTGTGCACGCAGCAAGGCGGCTATCTTGTCGCTCAACATGCCGGGCACGAGACGGTCGAGGTCGGCGGGCTTGAGACGCGTCAACAGCACCAGCGGCAGGCGCACGCTGACGCCGTCGCGCGGATGGCCCGGCTCGAAACGATAGGTCAGCGCGCAGGGCGTGCCGCCTATGCTCAGCTGCTCGGGGAACAGCCACGCCTGCACCGACGCGAATTGCTCGCTGGTGATGTCGGCCTCGCCCATGCACAAGCTCGCGCCACGCGCCGCGTCCTCGCGCAACCACGCCAGCAGGTCGCGACGCGTGGCGATGGTGGCTGGCAGGCGCTGTTCGTAGAACTCATGCAATTGGTCGGCGCCGACCAGCAGATCGCGACGCCGCGCGCGCTCCTCAAGCGCGCGCACGCTGGCCAGCAGCGCGCGGTTGTGGCGCAGGAAATCGAGCTCCTCGCCGAGCTCACCGGCCATGAGGCCAGTGTCGATGAAGATGGCCCGCGCCGCCTGCGCATCGATGCGCAGGTAGTCGACCAGACGCGCATGGCTGATGGTCAAGCCATATAGCCGCTGGATTTCGGTGGCGCGCACGCAGCCGCGTTTCACATCCCAATGGGGCGCCTCGTAGCTGCGCTTGATGAGATGCGTCGCCACCTGTTCCAGCCATTGCGGCTCGATACGCGCGGCGATGCGCGCATAGCGCTCGCGGGTCTCGATCACTTCCGCGGCCACCACCCACGGCGCCGCGCGCCGCGCCAGCACCGACGAAGGATGCAGCTGAAAGCTGACGCCGCGACAGCCACCGTAATGATCCTGCTGCCACTCGCCGACCTGGCTCAAAAAGCCCGCGGCCAACGCGGTCTGTATGCATTTATAGGTCGCCGGCAGCGGATTGCGCGCCAGGCTTGCATCGTCGGCGAGCTTGCTCAAGGTGTCGTGTAGCTGCGTCCACTCGGCCATGCGCGCCGCCGACAAAAACCGGCGGCGGCACACGCGCTGCTGCTTCTTGGGCGGCGACTGGCGCAACTCCTTGGCAAACGGCCAGGCGCGCAGGAACCACATGAAGTCCGAACGCTTGTCGGCGAACGCGGCATGCGCGCGATCGGCGGCGTCACGCGCCTCGTGCGGCCGCTCGCGCGGGTCGGCAATGCTCAAGGCCGAAACAATGATCAGGCACTCCGTGAGGCAGCCGAGCTTGCTCGCCGCATCCAGCACCCGCGCCAGTCGCGGGTCGATGGGAAAGCGCGCGAGCTGCGCGCCGAGCGCAGTCAGCTCACGCTCGCCGTCCAGCGCACCGATTTCCTGCAGGACCAGGTAGGCGTCCTTGATCAGACGTATCGACGGCGCTTCGGCAAAGGCAAAACTCTCGACATCGGCGATGCCCATCGCTTTCAACTTCAGCACCACGCCCGACAGGTTGGTGCGCTGAATCTCGGGCTCGATACGCGGCCGCCGCGCGAGGTAATCCTCTTCACTATAAAGACGGATGCAGATGCCAGCCGATTCGCGTCCACAGCGACCGCTGCGCTGATCGGCGTTGGCCTGCGGAATCTTCTCCACCGGCAACTGCTGCAGCTTGCGGCGCGGGCTGTAGCGACTGATGCGCGCGAGCCCGGTGTCGATCACGTGCCGCACGCGCGGCACCGTCAGCGAGGTCTCGGCGACATTGGTGGCGAGGATCAGGCGCCGGCGTGGGCCCGGTTCAAAGATGCGTGCCTGGCGCGCCGCGCTCAGGCGCGCGTAGAGCGTGAAGACATCGGTGTCGGCAAAATGCGCGCGGCCGATGCGCTGCGCGGCTTCGCGGATCTCACGTTCGCCGGGCAGGAACACCAGCACATCGCCGCGCGCCTCGGCGTCGAGCTCGCGGATGGCCTCGACGATGGCGTCATCGATGTCGACCTCGTCATCGTCATCGGCGGGTGGCGGGCGGTAACGGATCTCGATGGGATGGGAACGGTCGGGAATGACATGGCTCACCGCGTCGTCGAAGAAACGCTCGACCACGCCCGCGTCGATGGTCGCCGAGGTCAGAATCAATTTCAGATCAGGCCGCGCGGCCAGCACCTGCTTGAGATAGCCGATCAGGAAATCGACATTCAAGGAGCGCTCGTGCACCTCGTCGATGATGAGGGTGTCGTACTGGGTCAGGCGCGGGTCACGATGAATCTCGTTCAGCAGGATGCCGTCGGTCATGAGCTTGACACGCGCCTGCGGCTCGACGTTGTCGTCGAAGCGCACACAATGGCCGACCGCGCGGCCCGGCGCCGTGCCCGTCTCTTCCGCCAGTCGTCGTGCGATGGCACGCGCCGCGATGCGGCGCGGCTGGGTATGTCCGATGCGCCCCGCCACACCGCGGCCCATGCGCAGGCACAGTTTGGGCAACTGCGTCGACTTGCCGCAGCCCGTCTCGCCGCTGACGATCACGACCTGGTGCTGTTCAATCAGGCGTGCAATGGCCTCGGCGTGGGCGGTGAACGGCAGTTCGGCGGGAAATTCGAGGCGCAGCGCGAGCTCGGCGCGGCGCGCACGGGTGCTGCGCGAACGCTCGACCTCATCACGCAATTCACGCAGGTGCCGCTCGACGTAGGCAGGTTTGAGTTTGCGTCCGCGACCGCGCAGCTTGCGCCGCAAGACACGCAGGCGCTCGGCGAGGCGCTGCTGATCAAACAGCAGACAGGTGTGCAGATCAGCGTCCAGCGCCTGCAAGGCGTCACGCCATGTCGGCGCCGCACCGCCACCGTTGTCGATGCGCGCTTGATTCATTGGCGGACGGGCCGCGCTCCGCAGCTGGCGCTCGCGGCATCGCGATATGCAGCGCTGACGCGCGGGAAACTCGGGCAGTCTTCAGACACGGCCCAGTATACCCAGCCACGCGCACGCCTGGCGCAGGCCCTGGATGCGCTGGTCTTGTCTTTCATAATCCCAATGGCACTGCTAACATGCGAGCGCTTCTTAAGGTGACTGCACAACCTCAAAAGAGAAATGCCTTTGAGCGTCTTAAGCTTCGACATCTCAGGATCGCAGATAGACGGGGCTAGGGACTATCAGGAAGACGCGTTCCTGATCACGCATCTTGGCGACGCCGACGCAGATTCGGCCGGCTCCATGGTGATCGTGGCCGACGGCATGGGCGGTCACGCGGCTGGCAACGTGGCCAGCAACATGGCGGTGCAGACCTTCAACCGCCACCTGTCCAAGAATTTTCCCAACGACAACGTTTCCAACGTTCTCTACGAAGCGGTGCTGCAGGCCAACGGCTCGATCACCGCCACCGTGTCGGAAACCGCCGCGCTGAAGGGCATGGGCTGCACCCTCGTCGCCTGCGTGCTCGAGCGCGGCAATTTGCGTTGGGTCAGCGTCGGCGACAGTCATCTCTACCTGCTGCGTAACGGCGATCTCAGCAAGAAGAACGCCGACCACAGCTACGGCGGCTTCCTCGATCGCATGGCCGAAGCCGGCACCCCGGTGGAGGCCGAAGCCGGTTTCTCGCGCAATATGCTGATGAGCGCGCTGACCGGTGACGACATCGCCGAGATCGACTGCCCCGAATCGCCGCTGCAACTGAAACGCGGCGATCGCGTGATTCTTTCCAGTGACGGCCTCGATACGCTGGACAGGCAGCAGATCATCGATATCTGCGCCGCTCAGCCGACCCCCAAGACCTGTGTCGATGCTTTGTTGCAGGCCGTCACCGACGCCGGCGCGCCGCGCCAGGACAACACCACCGTCATCGTCATCGACGTCATCGAAAAAGCCGAAGCGCCGCTCGAAGTCGCGCCCGCGCCGGCGCCACGCATCGAGGTGCCGCCCCCTGCGCCGGCGCCGACGCGCGCCAGTGCGCGCGCGCAGTCGCGGATGGACCATGACGCACCGCGCAAAGGCGGCATCGGCATGATCGCCGCCATTGTGCTGGTGCTGTTGGCCGTGGGCGGCGGTGGCTACTGGTACTGGCTGCAGAATCAGGGCAAGACGCCAAGCGCTGCGCAAGCTACGCCGGAGATAGCCGTTGAAACAGACAGCGAGCAGCCCGCCAAGTCGGCGAACGATGTGCCGGACTCCGAAATAGAGCCTGCTGAAACGACCAAACCCAAACCGGACGCGGTCGCCGCTAACCCCACGCAATCGACGCCAGAGCCAGCGCCCGCCTCCAAGCGCGGCCAGTTCCGCGACGCGTTGCGCGGCGGCGGACAGGGCCCGCTCATGACCTGGGTGCCGGCCGGCAGTTTCACCATGGGCAACCCGCTGTCGCTGACGTCGGACGAGCGTCCCGAACACAGCGTGACCATGAAGTCCTTCGCCATCGGCGTGCATGAAATCACGGTCGGCGACTACCGCAAGTTCGCCCAGGCGACCGGCGCCAAGATGCCCAAGCTCGGGCCGATGGCCGAGCAGAACGACATCCCCATCACCTTCCTGTCGTGGAACGACGCGCTGGCCTATGCCAAGTGGCTGTCACAGCAGACCGGCAAGGAATACAGCCTGCCGAGCGAGGCACAGTGGGAATACGCGGCGCGCGCCGGCACCAGCACGCCCTACTGGTGGGGTCGCGGCATCGGCCGCGGCAATGCCCATTGCTTCGCCTGCGATACCGGTCTCGACCCGCGCCAGCCGACCGCGGTCGGGCGCTTCAAGGCCAATCCCTTCGGGCTCCATGACACCGCCGGCAATGCACAGGAGTGGGTCTACGACTGCTTTCATTCGAGCTACGACGGCGCCCCCGGCGACGGCGGCGTGTTCGAAGGCGGCGATTGCTCGGTACGCGTGTTGCGCGGCGGTGGCTACGGTTCGGGCCCCGACCGTCTGACCAATTCGGCGCGCGACAAACTGCGCGTCGAACGCGGCAACGATCAATCCGGCCTGCGCGTGGTGCGGCGTAACTGACGCCCGTCCCGCGCCAGCCTGGCAACCCACGGCGCCCCATGTCATCCACGCTCCTGACTCTGCCCGCCGTCATCTCGGGTGGCTGCCATTGCGGCAATCTGCACTACAGCTTGCACTGGCCACTGGCCGAGGCGCCAACCTTGCGCGCCTGCGGCTGCGACTATTGCACGCGGCATGGCGCGTTGTGGACATCCCATCCAGAGGCCGAGGTCAGGCTCTGCATCGACAATGAAGCAGCCGTGCTGCCCTATCGCTTCGGCACCGCCAGCGCCGATTTCCTGGTCTGCCGCCGCTGCGGCATCCTGACCTTGACCCGTTGCGAATTCGAAGACGCACTGCGCACGGTGGTCAACGCCAATACTTTCGACAACCTCGCGCTCACGCAGTGTGCCCGTATCAACACCGATTTCGAGGCCGAGGATCTCGAGCAGCGCCTGGCGCGCCGGCGCCGCAACTGGTCGCCGCTGACGGTGGTGGCGCCATGACGGCACGCAGCTTCGCCAGTGACAACGGCGCGGGTATCCATCCGCGCGTGCTGGCCGCCATCAGCGCCGCCAACCACGGCCATGCCTCGGCCTATGGCAATGACGAATGGACGGCGCGCGCGATCGCGGCGCTGCGCGATGCGTTTGGCGGTGGCGCCGAAGCCTTGCTGTGCTTTGGCGGCACCGGCGCAAATGTCGTCGCGCTCGCCACCGTGACGCGACGCTATGACGCCATCCTGTGCGCCGACAGCGCCCATATCCTCAACAGCGAATGCGCGGCGGTGGAACACTACTGCGGCGGCAAACTGCTGCCGGTAGCGGCGCAGCACGGCAAGCTCAGTCCCGCGCTGCTGGCGCCGGCGCTCGGCCCGACGCGCGGCGTGCATCACGCCCGCCCGCGGGTGCTGTCACTGACCCAGCCGACCGAATGGGGCACGCTCTACAGCGTCGAAGAACTGCGCGCGCTGTGCGACTTCGCCCATGCCCACAAGCTCTTGGTGCATGTCGACGGCGCGCGCTTCGCCAATGCGGCCGCCGCGCTCGATGTATCGCTGGCCGCGCTGTCGTCGCAAGTGGGCGTCGATGTCCTGAGTTTCGGCGGCACCAAGAACGGCCTCATGGGCGCCGAGGCGGTGCTGGTATTCGATCCGGCGTTGGCCGAGGAAGCCGCTTATGCGCGCAAGCAGAGCACCCAGCTGGCCTCCAAGATGCGTTTCATTGCCACACAGTTCGAGGCCTATCTCAATGACGAGCTATGGCGCACGCTGGCCGCTCACGCCAACGCCATGGCCGCGCGTCTCGCCGCGCTGCTCAGCGATGTGGCCGGTCTCGAATTCGTCTGCGAAGTCGAGACCAACCAGCTCTTCCCGCGCCTGCCGCGCGCGGTGCTGGAGACATTGCAGCAGGAATTTCACTTCTACACCTGGCGCGAAAACGACGCGGTCGCGCGCTGGGTGACGTCCTTCGATACCAGCCACGACGACGTCGAGCACTTCGCTGCGGCGGTGCGACGCGCGCTGCACGCGCGCGCCTGAATCCCCGCTCTGCTCAGCCGCCGAAACGCGGCTCGGCGAAACCCCGAATGCCGAGCCCCCGGATGCGGAACAGGCTGCCGGCGCCGAATTGCGGCTGCATCTGCTTGGCGAAATGCGCGTGAGTGGCGGGGTGGCTGACGCGCGCCATCGACGTGACATAGATTTCATCGAGCTTGTCACCGCCGAAGCACAGGCTGGTGATATTCCTGACCGGCATGCCGATGCGCCGCTCGACTTCACCGTCCGGTGTATAGCGAATGAGTTCGCCACCGATCACCATCGCATTCCATATGCAGCCCTCTTCATCGACGGTGCTGCCGTCGTAGAAGCCGGCGTCGGCGCTGGAACTCGCGAAGTCGCGCTTGTTCGACAGCGTGCCGCTGGCGAGATCGTAGTCGTAGGCCCACATCAGCTGCTGAAAAGTATCGGCGAAATAGAAAGTGCGGTCATCGGGGCTCCAGCACGGGCCGTTGGAGCAGATGATGCCTTCGTCGACGCGGGTGATCGCGAGATCAGGATCGAGTCGCCACAGGCCGCACATCTTGAGCTCTTCCTTGTCATCCATGCCGCCGGCGAAAAAGCGCCCGCGCCGGTCGACCTTGCCGTCGTTCAAGCGCGAGCGCGGTTGCTCGGGTTCGATGGCGTGGATGAGATCGAGCTTGCCGCTGTCGAAATCGAAGAAATAGAAACCGTCGTCGAGCGCCAGCACCGCATTGCCGTCGCGCCGCAGCGCCATCGCGCCGACATCGTGATCCAGCGACCAGTGACGGGTGTCACCCGTGCGCGGATCGAGACGCCAGATGGACGGATTGCCGACGCGCCTGCCGGTGCCATCGACCCAGTACAACACGCCCTGTTCGCTGTCCCAGATCGGCCCTTCGCCGAGATGATTGCCGGCCGCAACCACACACTCGATGCTGTAATTCACGCGCGCTGTTCCCCCACTGACACTTCGCGACCGACGGCCGCGACCGGCCGGTATTAGAGGCGCGTGAGCCGTCCGCGGGCAAGCTTTTCTCGCTAGCAAGTGCGCGCAAAGGCGGTGCTACAATCCGGGCGTTGCGCGTTCCATTCGAACGCTGCGCCAGCTCTCGGGGGAGAACGATGTTTCCGGCCAGGATTCAAGAATACCTACGCCCGCGCTCCGTCGCGGAAGCGCTCGCCGCCATCACGCGCTACGACGCCGGCGACGCCATATTTCTTGCAGGTGGCCAGAGCGCCATGCAAGCCATCAAGTCGCGCATGCTGCGCCCGCAATGCGTGGTCGACCTGCAGGGCATCGCCGAACTGAAGGGCGTGAGTGTGAGCAATGGCGCGCTCACCATCGGCGCCATGACGCGCTACGTCGAGATAGCCGGCCATGGGCAACTCGATGGCGCGTTTGCCGCATTGCGCGACGCTACCAGCCATGTCGGCGATCGCCAGGTGCGCAATCGCGGCACCATCGGCGGCAGCGTGTGCTGGAACTATGTCGCGGCCTGCACGCCGACCGTGGTGCTGGCGCTGGCCGGCGCCATGAATCTCGCCGCCGCCGACGGCAGTCAACGCAGCGTCGCGGCCGATGACTTCTTCCTGGGGCCGCTCGAAACCGCGCGACGTGACGACGAAATCCTGCTGTCGGTCAGTTGGCCGGCGCCGCCGCCACGCACCGGCAGCGCCTACAAGAAATGGGGACTGGTGACCGACGCCCTGCCGGTCATCGGCGTGGCCGTGACGGTCACACTCGACGCCGCCGGCCAGTGCAGCGCGGCGCGCATCGCGCTCGCCGGTCTCGCCGATGGCGCACAGCGCGGCAAGCTCGGCGAGGCAAAACTCGTCGGCAGCCGCGGCGAGACGGCCGCCATCGATGCTGCCATGGGCGCGATTGCCGATGCGGCCGACGCACACAGCGACATGTCGGCCGATGCCGACTACCGCAAACAACTCATCCGCAGCCTCGGCCGCGAGGTCGCGACGCGCGCCTTCGACCGCGCGCGCGGTTAAGAGGAAACATCCATGCCCGTCATCAATGTCACCGTCAACGGCACGCGCTACGAGGAGAATGTCTCCGAGCGTCTGCTGCTGGTCGATTTTCTGCGCGATCAACTGGCCTTGACCGGCACCCACGTCGGGTGCACCTATGAAGGCGTATGCGGCGCCTGCACCATTCATCTCGATGGTGAAGCGGTGAAGAGCTGCCTCATGCTGGCGGTGCAGGCCGATGGCCACACGCTCACCACCATCGAGGGCCTCGGCGGCGACAAGCTCTCGCCGCTGCAGCAGGCCTTCACCGACAACCACAGCCTGCACTGCGGCTTCTGCACGCCGGGCATCCTCATGAACATGAGCGAGTTCCTGCGTGACAACCCCGACCCCAGCGACGACGAGATTCGACGCGGCCTGGTCGGCAACCTGTGTCGCTGCACAGGCTATGTGCACATCGTGCGCGCCGTGCGCGAAGCAGCGCGCGTCATGCGCGAACAAGGGTGAGGTGAAGCATGGCTAGCAATCCACAAGACTGGCTGGGTGCGCGACTGCCGCGCAAGGAAGACCAGCGCCTCATCACCGGCGCCGGCAAATATCTCGCCGACCTGGTGCTGCCCGGCATGCTGCACGCGGTGTTCGTGCGCAGCGAATACGCCCATGCGCGCATCAAGAGCATCGACACTTCCGAGGCGCTGGCCCTGACCGGCGTAGTGGCGGTGTTCACCGGCGACGCCATCAAGGATCTCATCAAGCCCATGCCGCAGGCGGTGGTGCAGCCCAATCTGCCGGCGCGCTACCCGACCTTCTGGCCACTCGCGATTGGCAAAGTGAAATTCCACGGTGAGCCAGTAGCCTTGGTCGTCGCGCGTGACAAATACACCGCCGTCGACGCCGCCGAACTGGTGGTGGTCGATTACGAAGAGCTGACGCCGGTGCTCGATCCGGAAGCAGCGCTCGAGCCCGGCTCACCGCTGGTGCATGAAGAAGACGGTGGCAACGACATTTTCACCATGAGCCTGACCGGCGGCGAGACCGAACAGTCGCAACGCGACAATGCCGCCGCCGTCGAAGCCATCTTCCAGAAGGCCGACGTGGTGGTGAAAGATCGTTTCCGCGTGCACCGCACCGGCATCACGCCCATGGAACCGCGCGGCGTGCTGTGCGACTGGAATGACGGCGATGGGCTGACGGCCTATATCACCACCCAGCGCCCGCATATCGACCGCCTGGCCTTGATTGACATCCTCGACATTCCCGGCGAGAAAGTGCGTGTGATCGCGCCGCGCGACCAGGGCGGCGGCTTCGGCGTGAAGGCGCCGTTCTACCGTGAGAACATCATGATTGCGCATGCCGCGCGCGCGCTGAAAAAGCCGGTGCGCTGGGTGGAATCGCGTTACGAGAGCTTGATGAACGTCGGCCAGGAGCGCGATCAGATCAATTACCTCGAGGTCGCGGCCAGCAAGGAAGGCAAACTGCTCGCGATCCGCAATCGCGGCGTTGCCGACAATGGCTGCGGCACCACCGGTGTGTACTGGGGTTTCGTCATGCCGTTCCTCGGCGCGGTGGAAATGCCCAATGCCTACACCTGGGGCGCGGGCGACATCAGCCTCAAGGTCGCCACCACCAACAAGGCGAGCTTGACGCCGTCGCGCGCCTTCGGCCACTTCCCGACCCGCTTCGCGGTCGAGCGTGCGGTCGACATGGTGGCGCGACGCATCGGCATGGAGC
>JADLGE010000087.1 GCA_020849475.1 Gammaproteobacteria bacterium | reverse complement strand
TGCTCCTCCAATTCCCGATGCTTGTTCTCCTCCCGGTCCACGCCGACTAGCCTCACAGTGGGCCTTGCAGTGAAAGTATTTATCGGATCCTTTACGGTTCTCCCGTCTCATATCGCTGTAGTTTCTAATGAGATCGGAGAACCCATCTGCCCGCTGTTCATCTCCGGGGTTAAACAGCCCTTTCGAATCGACGAATCGCACTGGATTGTTGCCGACATAGGCATAGGTATTAATTCCCCCTTCTAAGCCGATGGGATCACTTTGGAGAAGGCACGCCGCTGACGTGCGTCGTCGTAACGCAGTGGGTTTTCTCCCGACGCGCCAGCCAGTTGCAGCCGTTCCGCCCAGGCGCCGTCGGCGATTAGCTGGTTTTGTGCCTGGACGCGGTTTTTTCCTTAGCTGCGTCGCCGGCATCACGATTCACAGATGTGCAATGAACTCGTCCACGGTCATGCCGATGTCACGTGCGATCTGACGCAGCAGGTTCGGGGAGATGTCACGGCCGGCATGATGCGGCACTGTGGTGGCGCGACCGTCGCGATGTCGGTACTGCTTGTGCGAACCCCGTTGACGGACGGCAGCGAAGCCAAGCGCGAACAAAATCTTCTCGACCTCACGCGGTTTGAGTACTGGGGCTTTCGGCACGCTCAGACGGCGACCAGTTGCGTGCCGACGAACTCGGCATCGAGCGTTGGCTCACCATCTTCGAGCAACATCTCGATGACCTCTTTCAAGTTGGCGTTCAACTCGTCGAGGGTCTCGCCTTGGCTGTGTGCGCCGGCGAAGCCCGGGATATAGCCGACGTAGAGGCCGGTCTCGGCGCAGCGTTCGATGACGGCAGTGTACTGATGCATGTCGGCGGTCCTGGTCATGGGCGACGTTGCTTAGTTTAGCCGCTTCTTAGGGTGGGAGGCGGGCTGCGACGGGCCGCCGCGGAAGCCGCGCAGCGGCTGTAGCCGGCCCGGCGCAGACCGCGGGTGGGGATTAAACCCATGCGCGCAGCGCACCCTATGGAGCGCAGCGACCCGGCCATTTCACATAGTGCAGATTATGCGGGCCGCAGGCCGAACACTCGGCGCGCGGCGCCGAGCCCGGGCGACCGTGCCGCGCGCCGAGTGCGCATAATCCCGCATTATGTGACTTGGCCGGCTGAAGCCCCCGCCTGCGGGGGGATGGGGGTATAAAACTAATAGCGCAGCGTGCTGCGCACCGCTTATTCGGCACGGCGGTGAACGAAGCCGCCACGACCTCAGCTCGCCACTGCCGGAGCTGGCGCGTGGCTTGCCGGCTGGAGACCGTCAGGCATTGGAAGCCGCTGCAAGCCGCGTGACGGCGGTCAAGTCGGTCACCCAGCGTCGAGCAGATGCAGGTAGTCGCGTTTGATGCACCTCACGTGCGCTTGCCAGGTGTGCCCGAGGCTGTCCCAGGCTTGGACCAGGTCGCGCTCGGTGTCGGGCAAACAGTCCTGGCGATTGAGCACGAAGGCCGCCGCGATCTGCTCGCCGGTCGAGGCGCCGGTACAGCCGCTCGCCTGCAGCTCGATGGCGGTGTCGATGATCTTCCTCAGCGGCCAGGGCAATCGGTCCACGCGTCGCGCCCGGTTTAAGTCGGCTCGCCGAGATCTATTGGCTCACGCCCGGTCAGCTTGGCGGGGTGCGTGAGCGCGTGGATCTCCGCGAGCTTCCTGATCGAGACGTGCGTATAGAGTTGCGTCGCGCGGGCGTCGGCATGCCCAAGCATGGCCTGCAGATAACGCAACTCGGCGCCGTTCTCCAGCATATGCGTCGCGCAGGCATGGCGCAGCAAGTGGCACGAGCCTTTCGCATCGATGCCGGCGTGCTTCATATAACGCTTCACGCGATCACCAAGCTTGGTATCACGGAACGGCTCGCCGTAATCGTTCAAGAACAGCGTCTGCTCTTTGATGCCGAGCAGCAGTTCGGGGCGCACCATGTCGAGGTAGCGTGAGATCCAGTACACCGCCCGTTGACCCACGGGCAGCAGTCGGTCTTTGTTGCCCTTGCCCTGGCGCACGAGCAGCGTCCCACGCGAGAGCGAGACATCGCCTAAGGTCAACGCGCACAACTCTGAGCGGCGCACGCCGGTCGAGTACAAGCATTCCAAGAGGGCACGGTCGCGCAAGCCCGGCAACGTGCGTAAGTCAGGCTGCTGCATCAGCCGCTCGACCTCTTCGATACTCAGCACCACCGGCAAGCGCGTGCGATTCTGGATGATGACCAACTCGCTCGCCGGGTTGTAGAGCAGGTGGTTCTCACGCGTCAGCCATTTGAACAACTGCCGGACGCTGGTCAGATAATGGTTCTGGCTCGCCGCACTCAAGGGCTCACCGTTGACTTGGCGGTAGGTGTAGAGATGTTTCTGATAACGCTCGAGGATGGGCTTGGTCACGTCTTGGGGACGCGTGAGTCCGCGCTCGTCGCACCAGCCAACGAAGCGCCGGATGTCGCTCTCGCGCCGATGCAGGGTGCGCGGGCTGTAGCCGCGCACCGCCATCGCATCGTTGTACGCGACGAGATAGGCATAAAAGGCGGTGTGCTCGATCTCGACCGGCGCGCGCCGGTAATGCATCGTGCGTTTGCGGCGTAGTGCCATCGTGTCACTCGGCAGCGGCTAAAAAGGAAGGTTGTTTGTATGACGGGCGTTGGCCGTTACCCCCTGGGCGTGCGTTTTCCGGCTCATCGTCATCAATATGGCTCAAAGCCGCGCCAGCACTGACGCTGTCGCTGTTTATTAGGGGCTGACCACCCCCTGACTGACCCCTGACCGTGGGCTGACCACGCCCTGACCGCATCGCCTTTGACCCTGACCGGCCAGCATCGTAGTCACGACTGAGCGTCGCCACATCAATCAAGCCACTCAAGTGCGGCCGCATCGTCGCCGAGCCGCCGTCATACACCAGCTCGTAGACGAACGACTGCCCGCGCCCACCGCGATGCGCGAGCAGGTATTCCATCTCGACCAGCCGCGCCAGGTGCACCTTCAACGCCGTGTCGCTCCAGCGCGTCGCCTCGCGCACCTCGCGCCGACTGAAGCGATAGTCCGAGCGCCGCAGCCCGTGCCGCTCGCAATGCACCCGCACGCGCTCATCGATGAGTTCGAGCAAGCGTCGCGTCTGCGGCGGCAGCTCGTCGAGTGTCCGGCCCAGCACCTCGTGCGCGAGTTGGTTCGCGACCGCGATGTCCTCTACTGTCACTTCGACGTAGTCGATCACCGCATCGCCCTGCCGGTGGGTCTTCACCGGCCGCTGGTACTGATGCAACAACGCAATCGCATCAATCAAGGTCAGGTACTTTTCATGATCGCGTCGGGTGCGGGTTTGATCGCTCAAGAACGTCAACTGCTCGGCGTAGGGGTTCACCACCGCGAGCGACTTCAACAAGCGCTGCGCATGCTGATGCACCGCGACCAGGGCCTCGCGGCCGGCACGTGCCTTGAGGCCATCGAGCGTGCGTTTGTGGCGCTGGACCTGGTGGATGGCTTCGGTCTGTGCACGCGCTTCGTTCACGCTCAAGACCAGGCAGCGGTTCATGAGCTCTTCATCGAGGTCAATCGCGGTCGTCGTCATCAACAGCATCACCGGCCCTTCGACCCGGTATTCTTTGGTAACCAACTCGCCCGTCGTCTCATCCTTGCCGGTCGAGGCAATCGTCACCTCGCCTTCGCTCTGCAAAAGCTTCAACGCATAGGACGCCTGCGCCGCGCCTTCCTCTTCGGCAATGGCCAACACCTTGTGCTGCAAGTCGGTCTCGCCCATGTAGAACAACGACTGTCCCGTCATCGCCGAGTACTGCACCTTGTCCGTCGCTGGCACGAAGCGGAGCATCGCCTCCATCAGCGAAGACTTGCCCGCCGCACTGGTCGACTGGATGATGACCGCGAGCGGACTCTCCAACTTCCGCGACACCGCCGCCAGATAGCCCACCAGGCTGTTCGTCGCTTCACCCACCATGCCGCACGCGGCGAAGTCGGCCACGATGCGCGCCAAGAGATCGGGATCTTTGAGCAGCGCCAGCGCGGCGACGGTCTCGGCCTCGCTCAACGCCGGCGGCGCTTTGGGCGTGAGCGCGGCGCGTAGCGCCACGTCTTGCAGCGCCTCGCACTTCAACAGCACGCGGCCGAGATCAGCTTTGATCACGTCCTCGGCCACACCGAGGTCAAGGGCCGCCTGTTTGATGAACCCCGCGCGGGCGCGAGATTGATACAGGTCGAAGGTATCGACGTGCACCGCCTCATGACGCGCGACCAGCAGGTTCACCTTCAACACATCGAAGCTGCCGTTCTTGTCCAGACCGCGCAGTCGATAACGACGATCACCGAAGGTCATGACTACCTCGTTGTCGCTTTCTTGCGCCTCGGGCAACACGCTCTCCGGCGCGGGCGGTAACGGACTCGCGGGTAGCACCATCGGCTCGGGCGCAGACGTAAGAACGGCGGCTAAAGGGCGGGAGGGCGCTGGCTCGCGCACCTCGATAGCCGAGGCTGCACTCGGCACTACCACAGTCGTCGCCAGCGGTTTCGGTTGCCCCTTGCCCAGCCACACCGCCGAGCGCAGCGCCACGCCTAAACTCTTCGATGCCGGCGTCACGTGCAGCGCGTACTCGTTTACGTCCATGCCTTTCGGCACCTGCACTCGATAACAATCGAAGCCTGCACCGGTGAGCTTCTCGGCCAACGCTGTCGCGGCACTGTCACCGGCTGCGTCGCGATCATAGGCCAGCAGCACGCGCGCAATGCCGTGCGCCTGGAACGCCGCCAGCATCTCGGCGGTGAAACCCTCGATGCCGTAGCTCGCCGTCACGTTCCGATAGCCCGCACACCAGAACGTCAACGCGTCAATCAAGGATTCGCACAGGATGATCTCGTCACTCGCCGTGAGCGCTTGGCTATTCCACACGCCACGATGCGGGCCCGGCAGATAGAGGTGCAGCGGCGTCCCTGGCCGCAGGTTGTCGTTGATCTTCCGCCCATACACCTCCTGCACCTGGCCCTGACCGTCCAGTACCGGGATCACCAGCGAGCCGTTGAAGTGCTCATGACCCGACGGCCGCAAGATCCCGAGCCGCTGCAACTGCCCCCGCAAGGCCGCGCCTTCCTTGCGGTTCATCCGGGGCAGTCGATAGCCGAGTGTTCGATTGGCGAAGCCGAGCTTGAAGGTGTCGATGGCTTCACTATTCGCAATGCTGCGCTTCTCGAGATAGGCCAATGCTTCCGGGCTCTGCTTCAAAGCCGCGTGGTAGTAATCGATGACCTGCAGGAGCAAGGTCACATCGTCCTCGTCGGCCGCGACCGGCGCGGCGAGCTTCGGCACCGTCGCCTGCTTCGGGCGGCGCCGGCCCTCCGCGGCTAAAGGACGGTAGTCGTTCTGCAACAGCTCGACCGCGTGCCGGAACGACACACCCTCGCACTTCATCACCCAATCAATCACCGAGCCACCGGCCTGGCAAGCGCCCAGGCAATGCCATAGGTTCTTCTCCGGTGTGATGACCAGCGACGGCTCGTGGTCATCGTGGAAGGGACACAAGCCGAGTAGATCGGCGCCATGGCGCTTGAGTGTGATGCCCGCCGTCTCGACCAGGCGTGCGAGCGCGACCTCGTCCTTCAACCGCTCGATGACCTCGTCCGGGATGCGTGCCATAAAACGGCCTCCGTCCAAAAACCTGTCAAGGGGGTTAAGTAAAAAATAACTGCGTTGCAGATTACGCCATATTGGCGTAGTGTCAACGCCTAATCAAAAACTCAGGGATACCCTCGTGACATTGCCACAGCCCATAGGACTGGATGTCGTGAGCCCGCAAGACCAACGATTCTTCAAAGCACTGGGGGTGCGGATCGCCGAGCTGCGTAAAGCCCAAAGCTTCACCCAGCAACAGCTCGCCGAGTTGCTCGGCCTCTCGCAGCAGATGATTGCGTCCTATGAAGTCGGACGCCGGCGCGTCCCCATCTCGATGCTACCGGCGCTCGCCACCGCGCTCGCCGTGTCAATCGACACCCTGCTCGGCACCGGCAGCAGTGCGGTCAAACGCGGACCGACTCCAAAACTGCATCAGCAGATCGAGCAGATCAGCCAACTGCCGCGCGCGCAGCAGCGTTTCGTGACGCAAATGCTCGACACCGTCATTGCTCAGGCCAGCCGCTAAAGGAGAGGCCTATGAACAGCCTCGTCATCGAACACTTGAAGGCCGACGAGCTGCCGCGCCAATGGGCCGAGCAGCTCAAGGCCACACCGGACGCGACCTTCACCGTGCGTATTGAAGCGGAAGAAGCGCCCACCACGACCCATGGGGCGTTCGGGCTCTGGCAAGACCGTGAAGACATGAACGACATCGAGGCCTATCTCCGCGACCTGCGGCAGCCCCGGCGCTGATGCTCGTCGATTCGGATGTGTTGATCTGGTACCTGCGCGGACGCCCGAAGGCTGCGCAGTTCTTGGACGACTTACCGGTCTTGCAGCTCTCTGCCGTCAGCTACATGGAACTCGTGCAAGGCATGCGCAACAAGCGCGAACTCGAACTACTCAAGGCAGATCTCGACCAGCGGCGCGCCACCCTCTTACCCATCACTGAGGCTATCTCCGTGCGCGCCGTCACGCTCGTCGAGAACCATTTCCATAGCCATGCGTTGCAGCTCGCCGATGCGCTCATCGCTGCAACAGCTATCGAGCATGGGTTGTCAATTGCCACGGCTAACGATAAGCACTACAACGTCATCACTCAACTGAAGATCGAAGTGTTTCGGCCTGACTGACGGCGGCGAGCTGTGCCGGGCAGCGTTCCTAAGCTCAGGGAGACGACCTCCTGTGCGGGTAGGGATCTAGTTCGGGAAAATCTAGAATAATCATACCCATCGCTTTCGAATAGAGATCGAGCGAAACCGTACCCAATTCATAAAGGAATGCCTTCCTAAATTGCTCGTCTGGGATTTGCCTGGATATGATCTCTACTTCGTCAATTGCGGTGCGGCACTTCTTGAGCCCTTCAATAAGCTGCTCAGCTAGTACTCTTTCCACGGTTTCGCCTCTCTGTTAACGAGGACTAAACGGACTGCATCCACTAGCTCGCATACACGCGGCATAGCAAACTGAAACCCAATCGCCGACGGGCGCTTTGCCTTGCTGATAACTCTCAATGCACTTGTCATAACACTGCTTTGCAACAGCTTTGCAATCCTTGCAATCGCTCGACCGCCCAATCTCTTCGGCAGCACCTTCTCCTGCGTCCTCTGCATCGTCATGCCAACTCGCAGTCATTCCCCCCTTCATCAAATCCTTGAGCAGTTCAATGATCGCGTTTGTCGAGGCCTGATTCTCTGGAGTACCCGGAATGATTACCGGCGAAAGCGGCGGTAATCCCGGCACAGATGGAATTGAAGGTGCTAAAGGCGACTGCAGTCCACTCGGGTCCGTGTATCTCAGCGGATTGCTGCTGACATAACCATAGGTATTAATCCCGCCCTTGAGCCCAATCGGATCACTTTGGAGAAGGCGCACCCCGGTCGCACTTCGCACGCTAACAAAGCGGTTTCTCCCGACACACCAAGCGCTTGCAACGCGTCTTCGCGGACGAGTCCCGCGCGTAACATTT
>JADLGE010000086.1 GCA_020849475.1 Gammaproteobacteria bacterium | reverse complement strand
TGGGCCGGGCCACAGCAACAGGGTAAGCCCGCCCAAGCCAAGTACCGCCAACTGCAGGTACTTGGCCCGGTGATACAGGCTGGCTGACTCGCGTCCACCGCAAGCTCGGCGTATTGCTCGCCGGGCAAGCCCATCTGCAGCGCCTACTCCATATAGGAGCAGGAGCAACGGCGCGAACCGCGCCAGGGTCGTCACGCGCACGCCGAGCAACTGCGTGCCGATCATGGCCGTCTCGATTTCTTCTCGGTGCGAGACATAGGCCCGCCGAACAATCGTGTCGGGGATCGACAGAGCTGACCTGTCGGCGAACTGTGCCCCCATGTCATGGATCCCGGTGGCTTCGAACACAATGGCGTACAACGCGTTTGCCGGCGCGGTAATGGCGCTAGCGCTACTTCCCTGCTTAGCGGAAAGCGCAATGCCATGTGCAAGATCGTGAGTCAGGAGTCCGCGCAGCCGCTCAATTCCCTGCGGCCACAATTTAGATACGAACAGCCAATCGATGAACCAGGCACACAGTAGGAGTACGACCAGTCCCAGGGTCAGCGAGAACGCCAGCTTAAGCGGACTGAGCAGCACCCCCGCCAATACCCCATCGTGAAAGGCCGCGTTCCTAGACGCCATGCCGGTGCGCCAGTTCGGAAGCGTTATCTGGATGATTCCACGGCCCATCGAGGCGCGCGCGCAGCGCATCTCCGATCGCAGCGAGGTTAGCCGGCATCAGCAGGTCGCTCGATGCCGAAGGCAGAGGCATACGGATCTTGTACAACTGTCCGCCATGGATAAGCGCGAAGGCCTCACCCTTGGGAAGCTGTACGAGATCGGTCGGTTCCAGCATACCGACCGCTCCAGGGGCGATGCGGTCTTCATTGCGGCTGGCGAAGTCCGCGAAATCGACAGGGTCGTTAGTGTCGGATACCGATGACGACACGATGGTCGACACCACTTGCACTTCAGGCAGCTGGTTGGTTAATAACTCGGCAGTGGCGACCTCCTTCACCCGCAGCATGATGAGGGTGTTGAAGTTGCCGGCTATCTGTCCCGCCTTGGCGGGTGAACCGATGCGGGCTTCAACATCCGACCAGGTCTGTGTGTATGCCGTCACCTGAAACCCCGCTCCGCCTGCCTTATTGAGTAGCGGGATGAACTCGTCCCCAATCAGCTCGTTAAATTCGTCGGCGTGTATGGCAATCCGCCGCGGTATCACTTCTCCGGGCAGGCCTCGACCGACGCCGAACTTGTATAGGCCGCCGGCCCCACTGGTGAGGTCGGCGAACATGGAGTTGCCCACCGCTCCGGCCACTTCGTAATCGGAGAGCGCATCGAGTCCCACGTAGACGATGCCGCCGAGGTTGATCACAGAAGTCCAGTCGAACACTGGGCGCCAGTCAGTCGGGTCGTCGAGTTCCGGCGAAAGGAGCGCCGCGGTTCGCCCTGTGGTGAGCTTCTCCATCAATGGCAGGAGAGACGCTACCAGCTTGTCAAAATGGCTCTTCTCGTAGTTGAGCGTGGAAGCGAGTGCGTGGGCGATGGGGTCGTAGATCTTCTTGCGTCGCGCGTACTCCACGAGACTGACCGCCCGCGCGCCACGCGACTGCAGGCCCTTGTCGAGATTCTTCTTGTCGATGGCCAGCGACCGTAGCTCGTCCCTCCAACCAGCAGCGGAAGGCTCCCGGTCGAGCCAGTGTTCGAAGTAGTCGATCAGCAGCGGCTCGACATCGGACGCATATCTGTTGATCTCCTGATAGTCGGGTTTGCGACCGAGCGCCACGAGCGCACGGGCCATGACGTTCACGAAACGCCACACGAATTCCTTGAAGGCGGCGGACTGGCCCTCCGACGGCAACTGGCCGGCAATGCGGGTGGCGACCTCGGTGATGCGGGAGAAGCTGCCCACCGAGTTGTAGCGCGCCGAGATCTCAGGATGCCCGAGGTGGAACATGAAGAACTCCCCTTCACGGCCGGCACGCTCGGCTTCCGCAAACACACGGCGCAACAGATCGACGTCGCCCTTCGGATCGAAAACAATCACCACCTCGCCACGACGGATGTCCTGCGCGATTAAGAGCTCTGCGAGGCGCGTCTTGCCGACGCGTGTGGTGCCGAGCACCAGTGTGTGCCCAACGCGGTCCTCGAGGTCCATCCAGATCTCGGTCTCGTCAGGCTCAACGCCGTGGATGGCGGGATCCCCACCGACGCCAGCGGCTACTTCCCCCGAGGGTATGAACATCCCCAACGCACGTGTGAATGGTCCGTCCTCAAGCAGTGACCTGTTCATAGGAAGCCGCGCCTCGTACAAACGCTGGGTATGGCGCTGGTCCCAGCGAAACCCGCAACCGAGAAAAAGCTGGGCCATGGACCAGGGGATCGCCGCCGAATCCACTTCGTAGCGCTGCCGGCGCCGCAAATTGGCGCGATAGCGAAGGGTTCGTAGTCCTGCCGCGCCTCGCCAGACCGCATGGCTGAGCAACGCGCCCGCAAGCGCAAGATGCCAAGGAGGATCAACCAGTAAGAATCCGGGCGATTGCAGTACCAGTGCGGCGCTCAGTGCCGACACCGAGGCGGCACCGAGTTCGTAAGCCGGCCGCAGGCGTGCCTCCAGCGGATAGTTCATCGCTCCTCGGCCCGCGCCAGATCATTCACGCGCACGAGCGCCGGATTGAGCGCCGGCACCTGATCGAAGAATCGTTCTGGCGCAAGTATCACGATACCGTGAATACGTTCGGTCGGACGTCCGTGCTGCTTCCAGGCATAAACATGGAAGTTAACGCCTCCCTCGGCTTTTAGGTGCCAGGCGGCTCGCAGCAATTCGCGCTGCAATCGCTTAGCGGCGTCATTGGACTCGTCGTGGCCGGGGCCTTCGTGCCGTATGAACTCACGGAAGATGCGGGGCGTTACCAGCAAGAGGCCGTGCTCGACCCCGTGCACAAGCGCACCACGTGCATTGACCGGCAAGCTTCCATTACTGATCCCCTGGTGCACCCACGACATGAATCGTCGAGGCCCCTCGGGGCCTGCTGTGCTCAGGTTATCGAGAAACTCGGGTTCCGCGACCTCATGCACGACTCCCGTCATCTCTAAACGCGTCTCCGCGGCGCTTGCGATTGGCAGGGCCGGCGCGACTGGCAGCACGGCCACCGCAGTGTTCGGGCGTGCGCCTGGCGCTGCTCGCTCGACCAGTTCATCAATGGCGTTGGATCGACCGGCGGTACCTGTCAGCGCGGCACGCAACTCCGCCACCAGTGCGGGATCTTCACCAAGCCAGTTGTGAATGACTGACGGCGCCCAACACTCGAACATCCTCATCGACACCTCCGACTGCTCTGTCCCGAGATCGCGAAGCAACGCTGCCGCGAACACCGCATAGGTCCAGCGATGCGCGAGTGCGCCCAACGTCTCCGGCGGTGCATTGCGCGGCAGGATCTGGCCGCGCCGGTAGTCGAGTGCGCGCAGCGCGGTCACCAGTGACCGGCGCACTCGACCGCCCGAGCAGTTGTACTGGCTGGAGTTGGCTACCGGCTGCAATTGGACGAATTCCGCAAGACCGTCGATGAGCGGTTGCGCTGCCAAGGCGAAGGTCTCTCGCGGAAATCCCATCCGAACCCGAGCCAGGATGACTAAGTTCGCCACGCCTGCTTTATCTATTACCGCTTGCGCGGAAAGCATTGGCTGATCAGGTGGGGAAGACGAATCGCCCAATTGCGGTGATGGCGATGAGAACGGCACGAAGTTGATCTTCATTCGACCAGTATTCGCGCTGGCGTGACGACACTCAGCGCCTATCGAAGCCTCAACCAAAGCCTGAATGACTCTTGACGCGAGCGCCTGCATTGCGCTCGTGCGCCGCAGTCGCCCGGCGCGGCGGCTCTGAAGCAGTAATTCGGCAGCAATGCCAGTTTTATCAGTGCTTCTTCGGCGCTCCGATTCGGCCTGCGGCGTGCACGCAGGCTCCCTAGGATGGCTCACCAACGCGGTTCACTCGAACCGACGGAAATGCGCATCAGAGCGAAGGGGACCAATTGAGCATGACGCGCTGGACATTGACGCCAAGACTGGTCGCCGCTATCTCCCTATCCGCTTCCCTG
>JADLGE010000085.1 GCA_020849475.1 Gammaproteobacteria bacterium | reverse complement strand
GGCGCCTTGATGGCCGGCCAGGCCGCCGCCCAGCAGATGCAGATCAATTTCACCCGCGCCAATGAAAAGGAGGCCGACGCGCTCGGCATCCAGCTCATGACCGAGGCGCATTTCGACACCCAGATGATGGCGTCGTTTTTCGAGCGCATGCAGCGCGCCTCGCGTTACACCGATCCGGCCTACATTCCGGAATACCTGCGTACTCACCCGATCACCATCAACCGCATCGCCGAAGCGCGCAATCGCGCCGCCCAGATCAAGCAGACCAAAATCGTCGGCGATCGCATCGAGTATCACCTGATCAAGGCCAAGCTCAGGGTCATGGACGAACCGGACCCGATGCAGGCGGTGCGTTATTTCCAGGAGGCGCTGGCGCGTCACGATGACGAGCCGATCGAGGCCATTCGCTATGGCTATGCGCTGGCGCTCAATGAGGCCGGCGATTTCGAAAAAGCGCGCAATGAACTGACGAAACTGATGGCCGCCCACCCGGACAACATCGCTTTCCTCATCGCTTCCGGCCGCGTAGAGCAGCACGCCACACTGTATGCCGCGGCGCTTCCCTATTTCGCCAAGGCCTACGAGCTCAGGCCCGAGTCGCGGGCCGCGGTTTACGGCTATGTGAATGCCTTGCTGCTGGTCGACAGGGCCCAGGAGGCCAAGGAGCTGCTCGGGTCCTATGGCCTGTCGGATCGCCGCGATCCGAAGTTCTACAAACTGCTGGCCGACGCGCAGCTCAAGCTCGGTGACAAGCCCGAGTCCCACCATTCACTGGCCGAGTACTACTACAGCGTCGGCGAGTTTCCCTATGCCGCCGAGCAGCTGCGCATCGCGCGCGAATCCCCCGGCCTCAGTAATTATCAGCGCCAGAAAATCGTCGCTCGGCTGGAGGAAGTCGAGGACACCATGCAACGCATGATGGACGAACGCCACTGAGCGCAGGCCCCGGCTCGAGACCAAGTGTCTCGACGGCCTTGCGCGAGTCTGTTACTTTGAAATCCGGCACCTAGCAACAATTTCACACAATTGACCTTAAATTGTGTGACGCATTCCAGCGCAGCTTCCCGCCGCCTTGGCGTCTAATACGCCTCCGCAAAAATCTGCCCCGTGTTCTTGATGACGCGCGCGCCAGAGCAGGCGGTCAGGTCAGTCCGACTCTATAAACAGTGTTAAATCGGCGACCTTTTGTGGAGCACTTAACAGTATCGACATGGGCGCGAACTATAGTTGCTTCACGCACAAGAACACGCCGGCTGCAGCACACAGACCGGCCGCAAGAGACGGAAAAAAAACGTATATGAAAAATAGAAATCTGCTCAGCTACTCACTCGATATGATCGGCCTGGCGCTGCTGGTCGGCGCAGGCTTGGCACTGGCCGGCGCATTGTGGTTCGCCGGGGCCGCGGTTGAATCCGTTCTGATGGGGGCCTTCCGCACCGCCCTGCAACTGTCCGTCGGCTCTTTCCTGCTCGCACGCTGCTACGAAATCGCCCTGATCCTCATCCACCAGGACGATGTCGCCAAGCCGACCGCCGAGGCCTTCGCGGTCGCCAACGTCGAACAGCTCCCGCAGCGCGACAGCCTGCCGCGCGCTGCCTGACGGTTCGCCTCGATGCTGCCCGGCCGCGCCCTGCGCGGCCCGGGCCTCTCAAATCTGCCCGCTCCTCTTCCTTCTCCATCCGTCCGAGCGCTGGCCCAAGGCCGCGCAATCAACGTTTGATGACCCGATAACCCGCGCGCGGGAAGTGCACGGCCACCGCGCCCAGCGCCGCATCCTGGCGATCGATGGTGATGCTGTCGTGCGTGACGGCGGTGACTCGACCGGCGGTCTGCTCCGGGCCATAGTCATCCGCCGCGACCGCCACTTCGTCGCCCAACGCGACGCCGACTTCATCCGCCGGCATGCTCGAAGTAAGTTTGACCGGCTCCGCGTTCCTCGCCACCTCCAGGGCCGCGGCCGCGCTCAGGTCGGTGATGGTCGGGTTGGGCAGTGCTTCGATGCGCGCGAACCATGCTGCCAGGGCCGGCTTGGCCATCACCTCGCTAAACAAATTCGGATCATTCTTGAGAAACCATACCGGGTTGTAGCAGGCAGCGTCGGCCAGGGTGAACTGCTCGCCGAACAGAAAAGCCTTGCCGGCCAACTGCGCTTCGAGATGGGCCAGCGACAGGCGCGCCTGGCTCCATGCCTGTGGTGCGGACTTGAACAGCCCGTCCTTGGTCAGCGCCGGCGACATCGCTGCACGATCATCGAGGAAGCCGGCGGGCAAGGCGTCGTACAGCGCCACGATCACCGGCGGCACGCATTGGAAGAACAGGCGATGGTCGGCCCAGTCCTCGACCATGCCAATGAGTCCTGCCTGGGCGGGCGGCAGCAGTGGTTTGGCCGGATACAGTTCGTCGAGGCGCCGCGCGATGAGCGCCGTATCGCAATAGACATCCGCGCCTATCTGCAGCACCGGTATGCGGCGATAACCGCCGGTCAGGGCGACGAGATCGGGTTTCGGCATCATCAAGGGCTGCTGGACCGAGCACCACGGCAGACCCTTGTAGGCCAGGATGCGCCGAATCTTTTCCGAGAACGGCGACAAGGGGTAGTGATGAAAGATGATGGCGGACATCGTCGGGCCTCGCGGGCGTGAAGAAATTCGCGGACGATGATAGGAGGCGGCGCGGGCGAGCCGCAATGTGGAGCGCGCTGAACTTATCCCCGGCCTGGCCTGCCGGTATATATTCGAAGCCGTAAGCCCGCCGCGCAGCTACTGCGCCTGCGATCAATACGAGGGGAAGTCATGGCCAGCGGCAGCCGCGCGGAATATCGCATCAAAGTTGAAAAGGATGTGCCCGCCACCATGCGCGACGGCACGCGGCTTTACGCTGACATCTATCGTCCCGACGCTGCCGGACGCTTTCCCGTCATCCTGCTGCGTCTGCCCTATGGCAAGCACATGGCGGCCGATTTCGGCGACCATGAATATTTTCCGGCGCGCGGCTACGTGGTGGTAATCCAGGACGCGCGCGGACGTTTCACCTCCGAAGGCGAGTATTACCCACTCATCACCGAAGGTGAGGATGGCTACGACACCGTCGAGTGGGCGGCGCGTCTGCCCTACGCCAATGGCGTGGTCGGCGCCCAGGGTCAGTCCTATCTCGGCGCCTGCCAGTATCAACTCGCGCCGACCCGACCGCCGTCCTTGGCCTGCGCCTTTCCGGTCTCCGCCGCCGCCGACTACCACGCGAGCTGGACGTACCAGGGCGGCGCCTTCCAACTCGGCTGGCAACTGCCCTACGCCATCTTCATGGTGCGCAATACCATGGAGCGACTGGGGATCAAGGATGAGCTGTGGCCCAAGCTGCGGCCGGACCTGTTGCGCTCGATCAACTTCGGCAATCCGCTCACGCCTGATGCCTACATGCGGCTGCCGCTCATGGAGTGGGCGGAACTGCTGGCCGAGACTTCACCCTATCTGCGCGACTACCTGACGCATCCCGACGATGGTCCGTACTGGTGGCCGATCAACATCAAGCGCCAGCACCGTAACATCAACCTGCCGATGTACCACGTCAGTTCCTGGTATGACATTTTTCTCAATGACGCCATCGTCCACTTCAACGGTCTGCGCGCGAACGCCATGACGCCCGCGGCGCGCGGCGCGCAGAAGCTGCTGCTCGGCCCGTGGGCGCATTTGTTTCCTTTCACCACGCCCACTACCGGCGGCACCGGCGACATCGACTTCGGGCCTGACGCCTGGATGGATCTCCACGAAACGCAGATTCGCTGGTTCGACTACTGGCTGAAGGGCATAGACACCGGCATCTATGACGAGCCGCCCATCAAGTACTTCACCATGGGGCGCAACCAATGGCGCGACGCCAGCCACTGGCCATTGCCCGAGACCCGATACACGCCGTGGTATTTCCACAGCGACGGGCATGCCAACACCCGCCATGGCGATGGCGTGTTGAGCTGCGAAGCGCCGCAGGCCGAGCCCGCCGACCACTTCCGCTACGACCCGGCCGACCCAGTGCCGACCACCGGCGGCAACACCTTGATCATTCCGGTCGGCGTGCGCGATCAGCGTGAGCTCGAATTGCGTCACGACGTGCTGGTCTACACCAGCGCGCCGCTCGCACAGGAACTCGAAGTGACCGGCCCGATCAAGGTGGTGCTGCATGCGGCCTCGTCGGCGCGTGACACCGATTTCACCGCCAAGCTCGTCGACGTGCGGCCCGACGGCTATGCGCAGAACATCGTCGACGGCATCCAGCGCGCGCGCTATCGGGACAGCGCCAGTCGCCCGACCTTGCTCGAAACCGGCAAGGTCTACGAGTACACCATCGACCTCTGGGCGACCAGCCATATGTTCATGGCCGGCCACTGCCTGCGCGTCGAGATCTCATCAAGCAATTTTCCGCGCTTCGACCGCAATCTCAACACCGGTGGCGAGCAGTCGACCGGCACCACGTTTGTCACCGCCGAACAGCGCGTGCTGCACGATGCCGCGCATCGCTCGCACATCCTGCTGCCGATCATTACGTAGCCCTCCATGCAGCACCCGAACTACAAGCACCTTTACTACTTCTGGGTCATCGCCCATGAAAAGAGCCTGACGCGCGCCGCCGAGCGTCTGCATCTGACGCCCCAGACCCTGTCTGGCCAGTTGGCCAAACTCGAGGACTATGTCGGCTCGCCATTGTTCGAACGGCGCGGTCGGCGTTTGTCCCTGAGTGAAACCGGGCAACTGGTGCTCGATTACGCCGACTCGATGTTCAGCGCCGGCCAGGAACTGGTCGAGATCCTCGATGGCCGTCGCCTGGGCAGACTCGGGCGTTTGCGCATCGGTGTCAGCGACGTGGTGCCGAAGCTGCTTGCCTATCGTTTCCTGCGCAAGGCGGTGGAAGCGTTCGACGATTACTTTCTGTCGATATACGAAGGCAAGCATGAAGAACTGGTGGCGAGTCTCGCCGCCCATCGGCTGGACGTGGTGATCTCCGACCGCGCGTCCGATGAAAGCCAGGCGACCAAGACCTACTCGCACCTGCTCGGCGCCACCGAAGTCAGTCTGTTCGCGCGTAACGACAATGCGCGCAAGCTCACGCGCGGCTTTCCGAAATCCCTGCACGGCGCACCGATGCTGTTGCCGACCGCCAACACCTTGGTGCGGCGCGATCTCGAGCGCTGGTTCGACAGCGTTGGCATCGCGCCGCTGATCGTCGCTGAATTCGAGGACTCGGCGTTGTTGAAAGTGTTCGGCGCCGAAGGGCTCGGTTGCTTTCCCGCGCCGCGCGCCATCGCCCTCGACATCGCGCCGCAGTACGGCGTACGCGAAATCGGCAGCACGTCCGTCAAGGAAAGGTATTACGCCATCACTGCCGAAAGGCGCATCAAGAACGCTGCCGCGCTGGCGGTGCTGGCCACCGCCAAGAACGCCCTCGACGTATAAAAAAAACGGCGCTCGCCGGGAGTTGCGAGCGCCGTAACGGGGGTTGGAGCCGAGCTTAGAGAATCATGCGGTGGTGAAGCGCGCACCCGCCGCGCCGCCATGGGCGCGCAGTGCGGCGATACGCTCTTCCAGCGGCGGATGGCTCGCGAACCAACGCTGCCAGCCACCGCGCTGTCCGCCGGCGATGCCGAGCGCCGCGACCTGCGTCGGCAGTTCGCCGCTCTCGCTGCGCAGGCGTTCGAGCGCCGCAATCATGCGCTGACGACCGGCCAGATCCGCGGCCCCCGCATCGGCGCGGAATTCACGCTGACGGGAGAAGTACATCACCACGGTCGAGGCGAGAATGCCCAAGCCAATCTCGAGCACGAAGAAGGTCACGTAGTAGCCGATACTCGGGCCTTCCTCGTTGCGCAACACCACGCGGTCGACGAACCAGCCCACCATCCGCGAAATAAAGATCACGAAGGTATTGAGCACGCCCTGGATCAGCGCCAGCGTCACCATGTCGCCATTGGCGATGTGCGAGACTTCATGCGCAATCACCGCGTCGGCTTCATCGCTGGTCATACGGCGCAACAGGCCGGTGGACACCGCCACCAGCGCATTGTCGCGGCGCATGCCGGTAGCGAAGGCGTTGACCTCGTCGGCGTCGTAGATGGCGACCTCGGGCATGGCGATGCCGGCGCTGCGCGCGTGGCGCGCCACGCTCTCCACCAGCCACACTTCGCCGGCATTGGCCGGCTCGGTGATGACCCGCGCGCCGACAGCCATCTTCGCCGACCACTTTGAAATGGCCAGCGACACGAACGCGCCACCGAAGCCGAACAGTGCGGCAAAGCCCAGCAGCGCGCCGAAGTTCATGCCTTGCGCATCGAGAAAGCGATTGACGCCCAGGAGGTGCGCGACCACCGACAGCGTCAGCATCACGGCCAGGTTGGTGGCCAGGAATAAAAATATGCGTTTCATGTCAGAGCTCCTTTCATCATTTCCTGTCAGTCAATCTTCAAGATGTCGTCGAGTGCGCGTCTTCGTCATGCTGTGGCGCGCGGGCGCCGGGCTGCGCATCGCGCGGGGCGCTGTGACGGCGTAGATTGCGCCGCCGGTCCAGCCGCCGCGCCAGCGCCGCCGCGAGTCTGTCGGCCGCGAAATCGATGGCCGCATACAAATCGGGGCGGGTATCGGCCGCGAACACGTCGGGCGCGCCGCCGACACTGACGCCGATGCGGCAGGTCTTGTCGTAGCCGCCGCGCGGCCCGTTTTCGTCGGCGAGGCGTGCGACCACGCGCCGCACATGGCGTTTGAAAGGTGTCAGCGCCGCGCCGATGCGCTTGGTGACATGCGCGCGCAAGGCGTCGGTGACGGCAAATCCGTGGGCTTGAATCTCGATGTCCATGCTTTGCTCCTGAACTTTGGTTGCGGGAGCCATCCTGCGATCGCCGTTCGTTTCGAACCAGTCGATTAAAATTGCTTCATCGTTCGGCTTTAACTGATTAGCGCGGCAGCCGTTGGCGACTAGCATGCGCAGCCATCAATCAATGTATGCCGCGGTCACGCGGCCCTGGAGGAAGCTGTGCCCACACTGTGTCAGGCAGCACGCGCCGCGAGCGACACACATCACGGGTCGCGCCCCGCAGCCACCCATCACGCACCTCGCCTCGGCATCATCGGCGCCGGCCAATTGGCGCGCATGACCGCCATCGCGGCGGCGCAGCTCGGCTGCGAAGTGGTGGTGCTGGCGGCCCACCAGGACGAACCAGCCTGCGCACTCGCCACCCGCTGTGTCATCGGCGACCGCGACGACGCGGCCAAGCTTGCGCAGCTCGCCGCGCAGGTCGACGTCGTCACCCTCGAAAACGAATTCGTCGATGCACGCAGTCTCGCGGCGCTGGAGCGGCAGGGTGTATTACTGTTTCCGAGCGCCGAATGCGTGGGCGAGGTGCAGGACAAATTCGTGCAGAAATCCGTGCTCGCGGCGCATGGCGTGGCGACACCGACGTTTCGCGCCGTCAACAGCGAAGCGGAAGTCGCGCAGGCCGGCGCCGAACTCGGCTGGCCGCTGGTCTTGAAAGCGCGCCGCAACGGCTATGACGGCAAAGGCAATGCCACGCTGCACAGCGCCGCCGACATCGGCGCGGCATGGTTCAAACTCGGCGGCGCCGATGGCGAGCTGTACGTCGAGCAATGGTGTCCGTTCGTGGCCGAGGTGGCGGTGATCGTGACGCGCGACCGCCACGGCGCGAGCGTGGTGTATCCAGTCACCGAAACCGTGCAACGCGACCATGTGTGCCATCGCGTGATGGTGCCGGCGCCGCTGGCGCCGACGCAGCAGGCCGAGGTGCAGGCGCTCGCCGAGCGCGCCGTCGCGGCCGTCGGCGGCGTCGGCAGCTTCGGCGTCGAGCTGTTCCTGATGGCGGATGGCAGCCTCAAGTTAAATGAACTCGCGCCGCGCGTGCACAACTCCGGGCATTACACCATCGAAGCCTGCGCCTGCTCGCAGTTTGAAAACCATGTGCGCGCGGTGTTCGGCTGGCCGCTGGGCTCGACCGCGCTGCGCGCGCCGGCCGCCGTGATGGTGAATCTACTAGGCAGCCACGCCGGACCGGGCCGCCCGCAAGGTCTCGCCGAAGCGCTCGCGATCCCCGACATTCACGTCCATCTGTACGGCAAGACGCGGGTCGCGGCCGGCCGTAAGATGGGCCACGTCACCGCGCTGGGTGCAACGATCGACAGTGCGCTTGAGCGCGCCGAAAGCGGCGCCGCCGCCTTGGGGTTTGCACAGGAATGACACGCATGAAAGCCGCCGCTCCCGCCGTTGCCGTGATCATGGGCAGCGATTCCGACTGGCCGACCATGGAGGCGGCGGTCACGGCCTGCGCCGAGTTTGGTATCGATTGCCAGGTGGAAGTGTTATCCGCCCACCGCCTGCCGCTGGACATGGTGCGCTTCGCACGCAATGCCCATAAGCGCGGCCTGCGCGTGATCATTGCCGGCGCCGGCGGCGCCGCGCACCTGCCCGGCATGGTCGCGAGCCTCACACCGTTGCCGGTGATTGGCGTGCCGGTGGAAAGCCGTGCGCTGAAGGGCATGGATTCGCTGTTGTCGATCGTGCAGATGCCGCCCGGTGTGCCGGTGGCGACAGTCGCCATCGGTGGCGGTCGTAACGCAGGTCTCCTGGCGGTGCAGATCATCGCCAGCGGTGATGCGCGGCTACAGGCCAAGATTCTGGAATTCAAACAGCGCATGGCGGCCGAAGTGCGCCAGCGCGCCAAGCGCCTGAAGGGGTAGGTGCGAATTCATTCGCACATTCGATCCGAATGTCAGACTGAAGTCTGACCCACGGAAGACCCAAGCCGGTGTTTGTGGGTCAGGCTTCAGCCTGACATTTGGGGCCATTCACCGGCTCGTTTAATCTCAGCTGCCGATACGCCTGACCTTCGCTGCGCGCTTGGCGGCGGCCGCCTTGCGCGCCGCCTGCGCATCGAGATGTGAGGGCCACGCACGGTAGACATCGGCGCGCCGACGACGATCGCGGTAAGTCGGCGCCACGCCGGTTTCGCGATTGTCATGCAGCTTGTCGAGATCGACCGTGCCGCGCAGCACCATCTGCACATTGGCGCGCGCTTCGGCGATGACGCCATTGGGTGCGCTCCAGGGTTTGTCACAGGGGCCGACGATGGAACTGCGCGTCCAGCCGCCGGGCAGTGGACCCTTGGGCAGCTTGCCGCCGGTCGCGCAATGCACGAAGTACACCTGGTTCTCGATGGCGCGCGCCTGCGCGCAGTGGCGCACGCGCCAGAAGCCGTATTCGGTGAAAGTGTAGGACGGGCACAGGATGATCTCGGCGCCCTGCTCGGTGAGGCTGGCGGCGCATTCCGGGATCTCGCTCTCGTAGCAAACATTGAAACCAACCCGTGCGAACGGCAGATCAAACGCCTCCATGCGGTCGCCTTCGCGGGTGAACCAGGCTGACTCCGCCGGAAAGATATGCGTTTTGTCGTGGGTGTGGATGAGGCCGTTGGGGCCGTACACATAGGCGACGTTGAAGTAACCGCCCTTCTTCTTCTCGAGATGCGAGCCGGCCACGATCACTTGCTTGCGGCGCTTGGCTTCGGCGGCGAAGAACTCGCGATAGGCATTGGTATAAGTGTCAACCTTGACCAGCTCGGAGACCGGGCGACTACGCCAGCCATCGAAAGTGGTGAACAGCGCGAGGGTGAAGAGCTCGGGGAACAGCACCAGGTCCGCACCCTTGGCCTGGTCCAGGAGCTTCACGCTCTGGGCGGCGAATGCGTCGAAATCCTTGACCGGCTTGATGACAAACTGACAGGCGGCGATCGAAACCTTTCTGGCCATGGCGTACACCTCGCTTAAAAACATTCAAGACGTTGTCGAGAGCCGCGGCCCTGCGCCGGCTTCTTGCATACTACTGTAGCGGATTGTTAGTGTGGAGTGGCCCGGCGAGCACGCCGCACAACATCGACCAGCACCGACCACCAGGGAGAATTCGACATGGCGGACAAAGACATCCAGGTCTGTTTCAACGTGCACTTCGATTCTGTATCGCTGTGGCTCGGATCCTTCGGCGGTGAGGATTCCCCCTGTGATATCTCACGCGGTGTGCACGCCGGCAAGGTCGGCACCCCGCGCCTGCTCGATCTGTTCGACAAGTACGGCATCGTCACCACCTGGAACATCACCGGCCATTCCATCGAGAGTTTCCCGCGCGAATCGAAGATGGTGGCCGAGGCCGGCCATGAACTCGGCCTGCACGGCTATGCCCACGAGAATCCGCTCGCGATGTCGAAAGAGCAGGAAGCGGCGGTGCTCAACAAGACCTACGATCTCGTCGTCGAGCTGTGCGGCAAGGCGCCCAAGGGCTATAGCGCGCCATGGTGGGAACTGAGCCCCAACACCATCGACCTGTTGCTGGCCAAGGGCATCGAATACGACCACAGTCTCATGGAGAACGACCACTCGCCCTATTACCTGCGGCGCAATGACAAGTGGAGCAAGATTGATTATTCGAAGCCCGCCGACAGCTGGATGAAACCGTGGGTGCCGGGGCCGCCGACCAGCCTGCTTGAGATCCCCTGCAGCTGGTATCTCGACGACGCGCCGCCCGTCATGTTCGTCAAGAAATTCCCCAACAGCCACGGCTGGGTGCCGCCGCGCGATCTGGGCCAGATGTGGACCGACCAGTTCGACTGGGTCTATCGCAACATGGACTACGGCATCTACAACGCCTGCCTGCATCCCGATGCCTCGGGTCATCCGCAGATGCTGATGATGGTCGAGCGCCTCATCGACCACATGCGTCACCACGACGGCGTGCGCTTCATGACCCTGGGCGACATCAACAGCGAGTACCGCGGCAAGCACCCTGCTCCGAGATAATTCGGACCTACAAGGCGTTGAAGATCCGCAGCGACTCTTCAATCACCGACTGCCCGATACCTTCGACGATGAACACGATGCGCGAGTGCCGCGCATCATCCGGCCAGCGTGCGAGGTGCACCGGCGGGTGCACGAGGTGCTGCACGCCGTTGATGACGACCGGGGTGTCGGCGCCCTTCACGTTCAAGAGACCTTTCACCCGCAGCACCTTGTCGCCATGACGATGCAGCAGCAAAGTCAGCCACACGCCGAAAGCTGACCAGTCCAAAGCCTCATCGACTTCGATGCAGAATGCGTGGATGCCATCGCCGTGCTGGCTGTGGCCGTCGGCGTGTCGATGTTGGTGCTGGCTTTCGAACCAGCGCGCCACTTCAGCTTCGCGGTGCGAGGGGTTATAGACGTCGGCGCGCAGCAGCGCCGCGGCGTCGAAATCGTCGGCCTGGGCGCAGAGCACAGCGGCGCTTTGATTGAGTTGTCGCAGGCGTGCGCGCAAGGCGTCGACCGCGGCCGCGCTGGCGATATCACTCTTGGTCAGCACTAGGCGGTCGGCGAGCGCCGCCTGCTTGACCGATTCGCCGTGGGCATCGAGCGTGGCCGCGCCCTGCGCAGCGTCGACCGTGGTCACCACCAGGCCCGGGCGAAAGCGGTGGCGCAGCGATACATCGCTCATGAACGTCGCGATCACCGGTGTGGGGTCGGCGAGACCCGTAGTTTCGATCACCAGGCGCGAATAGGGCGGCACCTCGCCGCGCAGACGCTTGTCTTCCAGCTCCAGCACCGCGCTCTTCAAGTCATCCCGTATGGTGCAGCACACGCAGCCGCTCGCGAGCAGCACGGTGTTGCCGTCGATGATTTCGAGCAGATGATGATCGAGCCCGACTGCGCCGAATTCATTGACCAGCACCGCGCAGTCGCTGAGCGCGGGGTCTTTAAGGGCGCGATTCAAAAGCGTGGTCTTGCCGCTGCCGAGGAAGCCGGTCACCACCACCACCGGACAACGTGCGGCGTAGAGACTCATGACGAGGAGCCGCGCGCGCGCAGCGCGGCGAGCAGGGTCGGGTCCAGGGGATCGAGTGGTCGCCTGGCGATGTTCTCCGCCACCTGCCAGACCTGCGGCAGATGCTGGACCATCTCAGAGCGGCCGCGTTGGCTGGTCACCACGAACTCGCCGCCCATCCAGTCCGCCACGCGGCAACCGTAATGCGCCAATACGGCATTGACGATGGCGAGCCGCCGCTGGCGCGCGAGCCGCCAGGCATGGCCGCCGCTGTCGCTGTCGCGATCGCCGGCGTCGCTGGCTGTTTCAGTCCAATGGGGCACACCGGAAAAGACCGCGCAGAAGCCGCACATGGCTCAGCGCGTCACGATGAGAAAAAACACTGCACGCAGACCCGGCACCGACCGGCCACTCCTCGACGACTCTCGATGGCCGTCGAGCATAAGTCATGGCGGCTTGATCACACCATCGCACGTTTACGCACGCACACCAGCGCCAGGGCCGAGGCCATCATCAACCACGAGGCCGGCAGCGGCATGGCGGCCACGGCCGGGTGCAGGGGAATATCGATGACATGGCTGGCGACGCTCGCGTTGCTCCAGGCATTGCCATCGAAGGTCAGCGTGCCGAAGCCGCGCATCAGCGTGCTGCCCTTGTCGAAGAACACTTCCGCCCATTCCAGGCGGAACGGCGTGCTCTTGTAATTCATGAGGAGATTGAAGCGGCCGGCGCCGGCGGCGAGCGTCGGTCCGCGCAGCACCATCTGTTTCGGCGCGTTGACCTGCGCTTCCCAGGCTTCCATGGTGCTGCCGAAGGAGATGCCGTCGAGGCGCATTTTCGGGAAGTCGACCGACCACAGGTAGATGCCGTTGGTATCGAAATCGTTCTGGAAGGTTTGATTGAGCAGCGCGGCATGGGCGCTGCTCATGCCGAGCAGCAAGGTCAGGACAAGGGCGGCGGGCGAGATGCGGACAGACATGGATGGAACGGCCGATGATTGAGTCAGCCCATGGCGAGCAAGCCCGATGCCAGCGCTCGGCCTTTGCGAAGGGCGCTTTAATGCAATGGGCAGCACTTCACAGCGCGTGCAAACGCCGCGGAACTGCATCGCAGCGAGGTGAAGGCGCCCTCAAGTTTTGCGCAGCCCTTTTGTGACGTGAGTCCGGCCCACGACCGAGGCCTGGTCAGAATGTGACGTTCATCGTCACCTGCGGCGGTCTGTCGCCCTGCGTTATGCTGCGCCCACCATCACGAACACCGGGGGAGCAATGGACAAAGAAGGCATTCTGGCGCTGGAAACGCGCCGCTACGCGGCCATGACCAGCAACGACCTGGAAGCGCTCGCCGCGCTCTTTCACGACGACATGATCTACACCCATTCTTCGGGCCTGGTCGACGACAAGGCCAGCTATCTCGAAGCGCTCCGCAGTGGCCGCACGCGCTATCTCGAAGTCGAACAGATCAAGCAGGAGGTGCGTCTCATCGGTGACGTGGCGCTCGTCATCGGCGCCTCGCATATCGAAGTCGATGTGACGGTCAACGGCGAGAAAGTGCGCAAGTCGCTCGACCTGCGCTCGCTCGCGGCCTGGACCGCGACACCGCAAGGCTGGCGCTTTCTCGCCTGGCAGTCGTGCGGAGTGAAATTCTAAGCCCTCAGGACACCATCTCGTTCTGCATCGCCCACAGTGCCGCCGCCGCGCGCGTCGACACGCCTATCTTGGTATAGACGTGCTGGATGTGGTGGTCGGCGGTCTTGGGCGAGATGAACAGACGCTCGGCTATCTGTCGCGTGGTGAAACCCTTGGCGGCCAGATTCAACACTTCGACTTCGCGGCTCGACAGCCCACCGGCGTGGCGCGCACGGCGTGGTCTGCTGTTCGCTGTGTCACTGTGACCGGTGGCGCCCAGCACGGCCTGCGCGGCACGTGGTTCCAATACATTCTGCGCGGCGAGGCGACGTAACTCGGTGGCGGCGTCGTCGGGTGTGAAGGCCTGGCGGTCGGCGCGTTCGGTGATGAGGCCGACATAAACGTCGGCCGCGGCGAGCAGCGCGGCGGCAAGATTGGTCGCATCCACGCGCAGGCGCTTGTGATAGCCCGAGCCGTCGTTCTTTTCGTGATGCGCGGCGGCTATCGGATTCAACACCTCCAAGGCCGGTGAACGGCGCAGCATCTGTTCGGTGAGCATGGGATGCAGCTCGACGCGGTCGAACTCGGCGCGGGTCAGGGTGCCGGGTTTGTCCCAGATGGAGTTCGGCACGGCGGTGGTGCCGAAGTCATGCACCAGCGCCGCGCGCCGCAGCTGCGTCACCGCATCCGCTGACCAGCCGAGCGTGCGCGCGGCTTCCATGCACACCTCGGCGCAGCGCCGGCTGTGGCCGGCCATGTAGGGTGATTTCAAATCGATGAAGTCGGCCGCCACTTCCAGCGCCGCATCGAGGGCGTTGCCTTCCAGCAGGCGATGGGGCGTCGGCTCCAGCGCCAGCACCGCGTCCCAGGGTTCGAGGGCCGTGAGGCGCGCCAGCCATGCGCCACCGTGGGCGACGAACAAATCCGCGAGTGCCGGATCGTAAGTCCGGTCGCGTCGCTCGCGCGCCGCTTCGATGGCGCGTGCCGGCGAGAACAAACGCGCAATCGCTTCCATGTCGTGGGATAGATGCACGATGCGCATCGCCAGCGGAATGGTCTCGCCAGCGGCATTGCTGGGAAAGCCGTGGCCATTCCAGCGCTCGAAGGTATGGCGCAGCGCGTCGCGCACTTCAGGGCCGAAGTTGAGACGCTGCGTCAGCATCTCGCCGACTTCGCAGCCCGAAGAAAAATTCACCTTGATCCAGTCATGCACGCCGGCATGCAGCGCCGCAATCACCTGCTCGCGCGCTTCCGGTGGATGGGCGGCGGTGGCGAAGGCCACCACGTCGCGCATCACTTCCTCGGGATTGGCGGCGTCGTGCACCAGGGTTTGGGCGCGAATCGCAATCTCATCGCCAAACACCGTCGCCACTTCGTGGGCGTGACCGGTGCAGCCCACGTAACGCAGCAGCGCCACCCAGTAGACCGTGTCGCGCAGGGCTCGCGGCGCACCCATCGCCTCGCACAGCCACACCGCCAACAGACAGGAGCGCAGCTGCGACTCCAGCGGTTGGCCGAAGGCGTTGTCCTGCGCCAAGGCCAGGGTTGCCACCAGTTCACCAAGACGCAAGCCGGACATAAATGGGGAGTCCTCCCGATGTCGGCGCCACCCCATGCGGCGCACGCTTCATCCTACATCGACCACCCCTGATTCCAGGCAACAAATAGGACGACAGCAATGACCATCAACGCACTATGCAGCAAGGGCGCCGTGGAACTCGCGGCCATGATTCGTGACCGCGAGGTCAGTTCACGCGAAGTGGTGGACGCCCACCTTGAGCGCATCGCCGCCATCAACCCGACCGTGAACGCCGTCACCACCACCCTCGCGGTGGCGGCCCGCGACGCCGCCAATGCGGTTGACCGCGCGCTCGCCAGCGGCGCGCAACTCGGGCCGCTGGCTGGCGTGCCGTTCACGGTCAAGGAGAACATTGACCTCGCCGGCGCGGCCACCACCTGGGGCCTCACCGCTTTTGCCGAACAGATCGCCAGCAGCGACGCGCCGGTGGTGGCGCGCTTGCGCGAGGCGGGCGCGATACCGCTGGCGCGCACCAATCTGCCGGACTGGGCCTTCCGCTGGGATGTCGAGAGCAGCCACGCCGGACGCACCTTGAATCCCTGGAACGCCGAGCGCGTGCCGGGCGGCACCTCTGGCGGCGAAGCGGCGGCGCTCGCGAGTGGCATGACGCCGCTGGGCTTGGGCAACGACCTCGGCGGCTCGCTGCGCGTGCCGGCGCAGATGTGCGGCATCGCCACCATCCGCCCTTCGCGCGGCCGCGTCGCCCACCACGCCGTCACCCAGCCGTGGCCCGAACCCTTAAGCTTCCAGATGACCAACTGCCAGGGGCCGATGGCGCGCCGCGTGGTCGACTTGCGCGTCGCGCTGGACCTCATCAGCGCACCCGATGCGCGCGACCCGCGCTGGGTGCCGGCGCCCTTGGCCCTGCCGAAAGCGAAGGCGCCGCTGCGCGTCGCGGTGCTGCGCGATCCGGCGGGCGGCGGGATTGACCCCCATGTTGCGGCAGGCATCGATCGCGCCGCCGACTGGCTGGCGAACGCCGGCTACGAGGTCGTCGAGGCCGAGCCGCCGCGCATTTTGGAAGTCGCGCAGAGCTGGTTCGACGGCATCTGGGCCGACGTCGGCGCAATGTGGCCGGGCATGGAGCCGATCACCGGCCCCGGCGAGTGTGGCTTCGTCAACGCCTGCCTCGACGCGGGTGTATTCAAGCCGGTGGACCAGAGTGCCCAGCGCGCGGCGTGGGCCACCATCTACCAGCAGGCCAGTGACTGGAACCTGTTCTTCGAAGACCATCCCATCGTGCTGTCGCCGGTGTGTTGTGAACGGCCGTGGTTGATCAACGACGACCACATGCGCGTCGCCGAGATTGCCCACGCCATGCGCATGGTGGTGGCGGTCAACATCCTCGGCCTGCCGGGCTGCGCGGTGCCGGTGGGTTGCGATGATGGCTTGCCGCAGGGCGTGCAGTTGATCGGTGCGCGTTTCAGTGAAGAGCGACTGCTCGATGCGGCGCAGGCCATCGAAGACCGCGCGCCCGCGATGACGCCCATCGAGCCGCGGCGCTGAGGGGGAGCCAGTGGGCTGGCATTCGACGGCCGATGAGGCCGTCGATGTTCATGCGGCGACGAACGCCGGCAGCGTCAGCCCGTCTTCCACACCTTCGAACACCACGCGCACCGGCAAATCGAGGGTAAGACTCTCGACCGTGCCGCGCCACGGCGCATGCATGCGCACGCCGTCTTCAAGCTCGACGGTGACGAGGGCATAGGGCGTCTGGCTTTTGAAAGCGAGATGGAAGGGATGGTGGGCAACGGTCCAGCTCACCACCGTGCCCTGTCCGCTGCTTTCGAACCATATGCTCTTCATGCTCCAGCACGCGTCGCACATCGGGCGCGGATAGTGGCGCAGCTTGCCGCAGTCGGCGCACTGCTGAAACGCGAGGCGATGCTCACGCAGGGCCTGCCAATAGCCCTGCGATTCTTCGGTGGGGGTCGGCCGCGGGCGCGCGGGCAGGCTGTCGATGTTCATGCGCGGGCCATGATGGCAATGCTGCCATCACCCATGTCGCCGTAGCCGGTAACGAGGCCGACCTTCGCCTCTTTCACCTGCGCCGCGCCGGCTTCGCCGCGCAGCTGGCGCACCAGTTCGACGATGTGGTTGAGTCCGCCGATGTGGGCCTGGGACAAGAGCCCACCGTGGGTGTTGTTGGGCAAGGCGCCGTCGAGACGCAGCGCGCCGCTTGCGACGAACGGCCCGCCCTCGCCGCGCGCGCAGAAGCCGAGGGCCTCGAGCTGGCGAATGACGACGTAGGTGAAGCAGTCGTAGATCTCGGCGACGTCGATGTCGTCATGGCTGACGCCCGCCATTGCAAACGCGCGCGGCGCGGCCTTGTCGAGACCGATGTGCACCAGATCGGCGCGCTGGGTGATGGCGGTCGGCGAATCGGGATGACCCTCGGCGATGCCGAGCACGGTAATGGGCGGCTGGCGCAGATCCCGTGCGCAGTCGGCGCGCGACACCACCAGCGCCGCGCCGCCGTCACTTTCGAGGCTGCAGTCGAACAGGCGCAAAGGGTCGGCAATCATGCGCGACGCTTGGTGATCGTCGAGCGTCATGGGTTTGGTCATCATGGCGCGGCCGTTCAATATCGCGTGCTGACGCGTCGTCACCGCCACTTCGGCGAAATGCTGCGAGGTCGTGCCATAGAGCTCCATGTGGCGGCGCGCCATCGGAGCATAGAGCTGCGCCGGCGCGAACGCGCCTATCGGCAATTCGAATTCACCCACCGCGCGAAACTGCGGCGCTTCTTCCATGAGTGAAGAAATGCGCCCGCCCGATGAGCCATTACGCGCCAGTGGAATCAGCACATGGCGACAGATGCCGCTGGACACCGCCGCCAGTGCGCACTGCACGGCGGCTATCGGGCTCGCGCCGCCCAAGGGCGTGTGCGCGGAAAAGCGTAAATCCTCGATGCCGAAATTGATGACATAGTCTTCGGCGATGGTGCCGAGCCCGGCGTAGGGAATCACGCCGTCGATGTCTTTCGGCGATAGACCGGCATCGCTGATCGCGGCCAGCGACGCTTCGAGGTGCAGGGCCAGCACGCTCTTGCCCGAGACTTTCGAATAGCGCGTTTCACCGACGCCGCTGATGACGCCGCTGCGATGAAGGCTCATGGATATCGACGCCCGCCGTGTGAATGATGCCAGGCCACGCTAACGGCCCCCTCGACGAAATTCAAGCGCGCGATGAAGAGGCCGGCGCGTCCTTGCTCGTCACGCGCAGCAGCGACAGGCATAGGCACAGCAGTGCCGTCAGTGCGAACAGCCAGCGGATGTCGGTGGCCTGGTGGCGGGGAATGCCCATGGCCGGCGCCGTCAAGGCGCGCATGAAGCCGGCGCTCGAATCGAGACGCAGGTAATCCAGGCCGGTCTCCTTGGCGAGACCGCGCAGGTAGTCTTCCTTCAGCGACGACAAATGCTCGGTGCCGGCGGCCGCGCCGCGCCCTTCGCGCTGATTCTCGTCGGCACGGAAGCTGTCGACCTGCATCACATCCTCGGCTTTCCAATCGCCGTGCTGTTTGCCTTCGGCATCGAGCTTGGGGATGGGCACCGGCCGCGCGCCGCCCACCCCGACCAGCACGCCCTTCACCGCGCCAACCTTGCCGGCGAACGCGGGTTTCACATCAGGATTGATGGGCGGTGCCTCGTGGCCGTCGGTGAGGAACACGAGGCGCGTGCTGTCCTTGAAGCCGCGCAGCAGCTCCAGGCTGCGGAACACGCCCTTGGCGATTTCGCTGCGTTCTTCCCAGGTCATACGCCAGTCGACGCGTGTGACCATGCCGGACAGTTCCGAGAAGTTCGCGCACAGTTCGATGGGTGTCATCATGAGAAAGGCGCGGTGGCCGGTGAAGAGCGCGAGCCCGACTTCGCTGCCACAGGGCAGGCTTTTGAGCGCTTCCTGCGCGCGCTGCTTGGCGAATTCGAGGCGCGTGAGCGGCGTGTCGCCGGCGCTGACATCGGCCACGTTCATGCTTTGGCTGATGTCGAACACCAGCACGTAGCGATAGATGGACCGTTCGAGATCCACATGAGGCGCGCCGAAGCTCGCCGCCAGCAGCACACAGGCGAGCAGCAACAGCAGCGCGGGTGGCCGGCGCCACGCCCTCAAGGCAGCGCACCTTCCGGGTCGACCGAGTTGATGGTGCGCACCGGACTGCGGCGCCCTTCTACGTTCATCACTTTCTGCTCGCCGACGTCGGGCAATAGTTGCAGCGCACGCTCGAGGTTGTAGCGGCCGTCCCAATGCTCGGGCGCCACGCGCAGCAGCGCGCGATAACTGCTCTTGGCCAATTCCAGCAGCGGCAGTGCGCGGTCGGCATCTTTTTGCATGTCGATGCCGGCCACTTGTTCGAGATAGGTGTTGCCCATGTTGTAGAGCACCGCGCTGCGCAGGCTGATATCGGTGCTGTGTTCGAGCTTGGCGTAGGCGATGCGTGCCTGCTGGAATTTACCGGCCTGTTGCAGCGCATAGGCCGCGGCAAAGCGACCGGCATCGCCGGCATAGTCGGCCGCGCGCGCCAACTCACCCGCCGCCAACGCCTGGTTGTAATGCGCGAGCTGCCAGCCGCGCGCCACTTCACGCGCAACACCCGCGCCGCTCAGCACGGCGATCATCACCAGCATCACGGTCAATGGCCGCTTCAGTGCCATCGCTCGAGCTCCGTGCACTTGGCGGCCAGCAGCACCGCCATCAAGGCCAGCGCCACACCGAAGCAGCGCGCCGACAAATCGCGCCGCGGAATCACATCCTGGTAGCGAATCGGCAGGTTCTGCAGCTTGTTCACTTCGGCGATCGCTTCGCGCAGCGCATTGGGATTTTCCGCCGAGTAGGCGCGATAAGGCACGCCGGTGCCGGCGAAGAATTTGTGCACGAGTTGTTCGGGTGCTATCTGGCTGGCGGTATCGCTGCTCATTTTCGTATCGAGCCCGGGGCTGAACTGCGCGCGCAGATAGAACCAGTAGAGCGACACGCGATATTTGCGCAACAGGTTGCGGATCTCGTCCTGCACGGGAATGGTGAGGCTCGCGGCGCCGTCGGACACCAGCATGACGACCCGTGAACCGGTGAAGGGCTGGTCCTTGAAATATTCCAGCGAACGGATGAGGCCGGTGCCGAGGTCCGTCGATGCGAGACCACGCTCGATACCGCCGGCGGCGATGGCGGCCTGGATGGCGCTCTGCTTCTCGGTCAAGGACAGCACCGGTATCGGATTACCGCTGAACACGAACAGCGCAAACATGTCCTGCGGGCGTTGCGCGGCATATTCAGCCAGCATGCGCCGCGCGACCTGACCTTTCGAAAGGTAGGTGCCCCACACCGCGGCGCGCGAGGTGTTGGCGGTGCCGGTGGCATAGGCGGTGTCCATGCTGCCGCTGCTGTCGAGCAGCATCACGGTCTGCGCGCCCTGGCCGATACGCTCGACGCTTTCGGCTGCACGAAACAGGCCGCCGATGCCGAACACCATCGCTATCACCGCTGCCATCGCCACCACCCGCACCAGCCCATCGACGAGGTCGGACAAACCATCGCGCGGCAGCATTGCGAGCGACGAATAGCCCAAGGTCTGCTGGCCGTGACGCAGCAGCGGCAGCAAGGCCAGCGGCAAGAGGGCAAGCGCCCACGGCGTGGCGAGGCCGTAGTTCACGTGAGGCCACGCTCGACGTCGCAGCAGCGTTTGACCAGCGCCGCAAGTTCCGACGCCGAGTAGCGCTCATCATGGACCACGCCCGGCGCGAAGAAAAACCCGCGCGAGCGTGCAAAGAATTCCGTGAGCGGCGCGTGCAGACCGGCGTAGGCTGGGTGCTCGTGGAAGAACTCGGTGAGCGCGTCGGCGAACACCGTGCGTCCGGCGGTGGCGTTGAAGGCGCGATGCACGGCGCGCAGGGCGGCTGTGTAATCTTCGTCGCGCCAGCCGCGACGCTGCGCGGCGCGCACTTCGTCGAAGGCGAGCATGAACGGCCGCGCGCGACGCCACGACGGCAGCCGGCCATGCATGAAGACCAGTCCCAGCACGGACAGCACGAGGCTTGTCGCGCAAGCCCATAACGCGGTGGCATCAAACACCCGTGGCGCCGGCGCGGTGTTGGCCGCGAGCGTGGCATCGTCCTTGGCGCGCAGCGGTGTGACGGTGATGCGCGTGTCCGGAATCAGCGCCTTCAAAACCTCCTGGCCGTTGGAATACTGAAGGTCGTGATGGGGCACTGCGATTGAGGCGGCCTCGAGACCCACATTCACCACCTGGTAGTCGAAGCGAATGTCGTAAGAAGTCGCACCGTCGCGCGCGCTGCTCGTAATTCGCGGCGTGTCGAGCGTCAGGAATTCACTGAAGCGGCCGGCCGCCGGTAGCGCCTTGGTGTCGAGCACATAGGGCGCGCGCAGTTCGAGCTTGATGTCGCGGCTGAAGCGATCGCCGATGTGATAACCGAAACTACGCGGTTGTTCGATGTCGAGCCGCGTGATGATGCGCTCATCGGCCGCTGCTGCTGCCAGCGATGTCGCCAGCGCGAGCGCCGCCATGGCGACGCCGGCAGGTTTGCGGCGCCGCTCAGTCATAGAAGTAGTGACTGACGGCATCGGCATCGAAGCCATTGTCGAGCATCAGCGGCAGCCGTCCGCAAGGCGCGAAACGCTCGGCCAGGACTGCCTGACGCCGGGCGAAGGCCTGCTCGATACGCTGACGTAGGCTGCGTCGCATGAGCAACAAACGACTGGCGCCGCTTTCCGGGTCGCGCACCCGCGCGAGGCCAAAGCGCGGCAGGCGCTGATATTCGTCCCTGTCCCACAGCACCACGGGAACCACGTCGTGCCACGCCAGCGACGCCATCACCTCATCGAGCAAGGCCTCGGGCCAATGGAAATCCGACACCAGGAACACCAGCGCGCGGCGTGCGCCCATCAGTTCGCCGGCGCGCAGCATGCCTTGCGCATTGCGCGCTTGCGGCTCGAAGTCGCGCAGCGCCTCGGCCACTTCATGGCCACCGGCGCGGTGCATGCTGGCCGGCAGCAGCCACGGCTCGGCGCTGCCGTCACCGCAACCGACAAAGCCGAAGCGATCGCCGGCGCGAAACGCCGAATAACTCAAGGACGCCACCAGCTGCGCGAGCGTCGCCATCTTGGCGCGCACCCCGACAAAGCCCATGGAGGCTGACAAATCCGCCACCACGAAGACCGGGATGGTGCTGGTCTGGCTGTAGATGCGCACCTTGAGCTCCCCAAAAGGGTCGCGCAGGCTGGCATGGATGTCGAAGCGGCGCGGGTCAGGCGCATCGAGCAACGAGGCATGATTGCGAAAGCGCAGGCCGCCGCCCTGCTGACGACTGGCGTGCGCGCCGGGGAAATGACTGGTGGCCCGCCACGCGATGCGATAGTGGATCTCGGCCGGGTTCATCGCCGTGGCGAGGCTTACGGCGCGGCGACCTTGTCGACCAACTGCTGCATCAAGGCCGTCACCATGTCGGCGCGGCGCAGTTCGTAGACCGGCGTGAAGAAAATGCGATGGGCGATGGTTTCGTTCAACACCGCGTGGATGTCTTCCGGTACGAGGGCGGCGCGACCTTCGAGCCAGGCCGCGACCTTGGCCGCACGCATGAGCATGCCCATGCCGCGCGGGCTGACACCGGACAACACCAGCTTGCCCATGTCGACGCCGCTTATGGCGATACCAAAATCCGCCGGCGCGCGCGTCGCCGCGCATAAATCGAGCGCGTAGTGTTCGACCGTGGCGGTGGTGGTGATGTGGCGCTGGATGGCGGCGCCGATGTCATTCAATTCCGCGTAGGGCAGCACGCCGCTGCGCAGGTCGTCGATGAGCGCGTCAACATTGAAGAAGCGGGTGTCGAACATGAGCGCATGCTGCAGTTCACGCTCGGCCGGCATGGTGATGTTGAGTTCCATCAGAAAGCGGTCGCGGGCGGCGGCCGGCAGTTCGAAGGTTTCTTCCTTTTCCACGCGGTTGCGATCAGCGAACACCTGCAGGTGCGGAAAATAGTATTCGCGGTTGAAAGCGGTGACGCTGCGTTCGGCCATCACGCGCAGCAACAGCGAATGCACCTGCGGCCGCGCGCGGTTGACTTCGTTGAAGAAGAATGTGGCGAGGGTTTCGCCATGCTTGAGCAGCGGGCCGGGATCGACCGCCGGGCGGCCGTGTTCGTTGATGTAGGTGTGATAGACGAGATCGTTCGGCATGAGGTCGATGGTGCCCTCGACGCGCGCGAAGTTGCCGCCGAGCACGTGTGCGATGGCGCGCAGCAAAGTGGTCTTGCCGACGCCGACATCGCCTTCGAGGAGTGCATGGCCGCGTGCGAACAGCGCGATCAGCAAGAGGCGCACCGAGCGGTCCTGGCCGATGATGGCGCGTTTGACCTCGCGCTCGAAATCGAGCGCACGCGCGCGCCAGTCGGCAAGCGCGGAATCCACCGGCATCTGCATGTTCTCTCCCCGAAAGCTGCGGACTCAAGCGCGGGCCGCGAAGCGCCGGCCCATTAAATAAGAATGGTGGTGCCGCATCAACACGCGAACTGCGCGCTCGCGGTATCGAAAGACACGCGTGCGGCCTCATCGAGCCCGAGCTGGCGGTGTGCGGTGGAAATGATCTCGACGCCATAGGGACCGTCATAGCCCGTCGCCTGGACGGCGCGCACGAAGGCCGCGACATCAAGCGCGCCCTCGCCACACAGGCGCCGTCTGTCGAGCGTGTCTTCGAGCAAAGTGCCCACCACCTCGGCGTCGGCATCGTCGAGTTCCACATGCTTGAGTAGCTGCGCCGGCACCTTGGCGATATCGGCGTAGGGCACGCCGCCGCGCGCGAGATGCCAGATGTCGAGCAACAGACCGCCATTGGCGGCATCGGCGGCGGTCACCACCGCGAGGCCGTCATCGATGCTGCGCAGATTGCTCCACGGCATGATTTCGAGCGCGACATCGGTGCCCGCTTCACGGGCGCGACCGCACAGGGCGCGAAAGCGCGCCGCCATGTGCTCGAGCGGCCAGGCCTTGCCCTGCATGTCGGGGCCAGCCTTGAGATGACGCGCTCCCAACGCTTCCGCCGCGACGCACAAGTCTTTGAGCACGGCTTTATACGCTGCGTCGTCATCCAGCCAGCCGACCAGGAATTCGAGTTCGACATGCTGCATGTCGTGATCGGCGAGGATGGAACGCATGGTCGCGAAGTCGACCTTGCGCCGCACGTTCATGAGATCCGAATGCATGAGACCGATGCCGCGGTAGCCGGCGCGCTGCGCGGCGGCGACGCGGGCACGAAAGTCGAGGGGGCTGGCTTCGAGTTCAGGCGCCGCCAGCGGTTGCACCTGGCCGGCAATGGTCCAGTAGGTCGCGATGAGATCGGGCGCAGTCGACATCGGGGGTCCTCCTCGTGATCGAGGAGGATGATATGCCAAGCCGCCGCTATCGACAGCGGCTTGATTTCAATTGGCGCGGGCTTCCCGCCTCACGCCACCTCGAACCCGGCGTAATGGCTGTCCTTGGCCTCATCACAGAATTTGCGGTAATTGCCGACGCCGCCAATGTAGGACAACAAGCGCCGCGGTTTGCCTTCCACGTTGGCGCCGGTGTACCAGGAGTTGGTGCGCATCATGAGGGTGGCATTGGCCACTTCGTCGTGATGGGTCACCCACTCGTTCTCTTTTTCGACGGTCGGCTCGATGACTGATTTGTCGTGTTTGCGCAGGAAGGCGATGCAATCGCTCACCCAGTCGACCTGCTGCTGCAGGCAGGTCGCCATGTTGCAGAACGCCGTCGACGGCGCCAGCGGGCCGGCGACCGTGAAGAGATTCGGAAAGCCATGCACCTGCAGGCCGAGCGTCGAGCGGATGTCCTTGTTCCACATTTCCGTCAGCGAACAACCCTCGCGGCCACGCACGTCCATGCGTGCCAGCGCGCCGGTGCCGGCGTCGAAACCGGTCGCCAGAATCACCACGTCGAGTTCGAATTCGCGGCCGTCGACCACCAGGCCGTTTTCGGTGAAGCGCTCGATGGGCGTGGCGCGCACGTCGATGAGTTCGACATTGTCGCGATTGAAGGCGTCGTAATAGCCGTTTTCGAGCGGCACGCGGTAGGTGCCGAAACCATAGGCGCTCGGCACCAGGATGTCGGCGACTTTCGGGTCCTTGATGCGGGCGCGAATCTTGGCGCGCACGAAATTCGAGATCTCTTCGTTGATGTCTTCTTCAACCAGCGTCTCGGTGAAGCCGCCGACCCAGAACGACAGCGAGCCGTCGGCCCACAGTTTCTCCAGCGCCTCGATGCGCTCGGCCGGGGTCAGCGAACGGTAGGGCGGCAATTCGAAATCAAACGCGAAGCCGGCAAAGGTGTGATGGACTTTTTCGCGGAACTCGGGGTACTTCTCGCGCCACTTGGCGAACGCGGCGGCATCGTAACGGTCGTTCTTCATCGGCACTGCGTACTGCGCGGTGCGCTGAAAGACCTTGAGCGCGGCGACATCAGGGGCAATGGTCTGGATGACCTGGATGCCGGTCGCGCCGGTGCCGACCACGCCGACCCGCTTGCCCTTGAGGTCGAGGCCGGATTCCGGCCAGCGCGCGGTGTGGGCAATCTGACCTTTGAATTTCTCATGGCCCGGGAATGGCGGCACCACCGGCGCCGACAGCATGCCCGAACAGCTCACGAAGTATTGCGCGGCGAAACGCTCGCCGGCCTCGGTTGTCAGCGTCCAGCGGCGCGTGCTGTCGTTCCAGTGGGCGTGGGCGATGCGGGTGTTGAGCTGGATGTCCTTGCGCAGATCGAACTTGTCGGCGACGTGATTGAGATAGCGCTCGGTCTCGGGCTGGGCGGGGAAGCGCTCGCTCCAGTCCCATTCGTTCAGGAGTTCGTCGGAGAACCAGTACTGGTAGACATAGGACATCGAATCGACGCGTGCGCCGGGATAGCGGTTCCAGTACCAGGTGCCGCCGACTTCACCGGCGGCGTCGAAGGCGCGCACCTTGAGCCCCATCTCGCGCAGGCGATAGAGCTGATAGAGCCCGGCAATGCCGGCGCCGACCACGAGGGCGTCGAACTCCAGGGGGGTGGATGAAGGGGCGGTCTGTTGCACGGTCTTTCTCCTCAAGCACGTATCTACGGTGGGTCGCCACCGGATCGGGGGCGCAGTATCGGTATCCCTGGCGTTGACAGCCAGCCGTCATTCATGACAATCAGGGGGTTAATTTATGACAAAGCCGCCCCAATTCGTCCCTGCCGACCGCCTGGCGACAACGCTCATCGCCAATACCTACGTGCGCCTGTTGGCCCAGGAGTTCGATGACCACGCGACGCTCGCGGCCGGCACCGGCATCGCGCCCGCGGAGCTCGCCCACTACCCGCACCCGGTGACCGTGAGCCAGCACCTGCGCTGCATCGGCAATGCCCTGCCCTTGCGCACAACGCCTGACTGGCATCTGAAATGGGGCAAGCGCATGGCCGAGAATTTCCACGGCGCGGTGACCCTGGCGTGGTTGACCGCGCCGACCCTGGGCGACGGGCTCGACGCTTTCATCAAATACATGCCGAGCCGCATTCCCTATCTCGAATGGCGCGGTCGCCACGACGCCGCGCAGTTCCGCTGCGAGGTGACGCCGCGCATGGACCTGGGCCTGGTGCTGCAGACCGCCATCGAGATCCCGATCATGGTCATGCATGAATATGTACGGGTGGTGCGCAACGGCCCGGCCACCGCTGCGCGCATCGAGTTCGCTCACGCCGCGCCACCCTATCGCGAACGCTACGCGACCTGGTTCGATTGCCCGGTGAGTTTCGAGCGCGGCGGCAACGCCCTCATCATCCCCGCCGAGTGGCGCGCGGAGATCAACGTCGATTTCGACGAAGGCGCGTGGCAGACCGCCCTGGTCCGCTGCGAAGCGGCGCTGCGCAGCACCGACACCGCCGACGTCGCGACCCGCGTGGCGCGCCTGCTCGAAGACCTGCTCGCGCAACCGGCGCCCGCCGCGCTGCCGTCGCTGGAAGCAGTGGCGCAACGTCTGCACCTCTCGTCGCGCACCATCATTCGCCACCTGCGCGCGCAAGGCACCACCTACCAGGCCTTGCTCGACGCGGTTCTGAAAGTGCGCGCGCAAAGCCTGCTCGGCGAACCCGGCATGCGCGTGCAGGACATCGCGGCGCGGCTCGGCTATGCGGACTCGGCGAGTTTCAGAAAAGCCTTCCGGCGCTGGTTCGGCATGACGCCGGCGGCATGGCGGCAAGGCGGGGCGTGACACCGCCGCGGGCCGGGCGCGATGGTCGGCGCAACCCGGCGCGGCGCGTGGCAATTCGTCCGCCGCGCTGACGCGGGTCAACTCATCAAGCGTGCTCTCGTGGTGCAGTGTCGACACGCGCCCCTCAGGGTGGGGCCAGCAGCAGGACAACAACGACAATGATTACACGCACTTTCGCTACGCTGGGCTTGGTGGTGGTCGCTGGCTTCGCCGCGCCCACGCAGGCGGCCATTTCGGGCATCTATTTCGGCCTCGGCGACGGGTCTCGCACCGAACAGGAATCGACCAGCGGCCCGGTAGCCGGGCATGAGATCCACTACTACGATTTCGGCTCCAGCCATCAATCCGCCGCCGCGTCGTTTCAGCATGAGACGCTGCGCGCGCGGAGCGGCCTGCAGCAATATGGCAACGAACCGCGAGGTTCCTGGATCACGGCGGACACCGAGGCCGATTTCAGCAAGGACCTCGTCGTGCCAGGCGCCGCCGGCACGCTGGTGACGCTGCCCCTGGTGCTGCGCTTCGACGGCAATGTGCTCGCAAGCGGGGGATTCTTCGCTGACGGCCGCTCTTTAAGTTCGGTCGACACCTATTTCGATTTCACGGTGGTCGATCTGGATGACCAGATCTGCGGCGAGGGCTGTCGACCGCGACAACTGGCCGGCTTCGGCTTTCGCGGTTACGCCTCCTTCGACAGTGGCTTTGGCGCCGCGGGACGCGAATCAGTCGCCAATTTCTACTGGCGGGCGGTGGAAAACGGCCAGACCGTGGACGAGGACAGCTACGACTACAGCCACAACGAGCCCGGCATCAAGGGCACGGGCGAGACGCGCTACAGCGTCAATACCGGTGTGTTGAATCTCAATCTGACGTCCAGCGTCGGCCACCGGCTGCGCGTCGAGGCATCGCTGGACGTGTTTGCCCAGAGCTTCTCAATCAACGGTTGGTCCAACGTGGTCGGTGATTTCAGCCAGACCTTCGACGCGGAGCTGCTGCTGCCCGGCGGTGGCCCGATAGAAGGCGAGACGCTGGGGGTCTACACGCCCGCGCCGGTGCCCCTGCCCGGCACGGCCTGGCTGCTCGGCGCGGCACTGCTGCCCTTGGTGCGTCGCGTGCGGCGGCCCGCCTGACGCGGGCGAGCCCAGGCTGCGGTGTGGCGCACCCCGATCAGATCGAAGTGGCACCCGAAACTGACGCTTATGATGGTGGGCCGTGCAGGGATCGAACCTGCGACCCTCGGATTAAAAGGGCCTGCTAAATCAATAGGTTATTGAATATATTGGCATCATTGAAATCAGCCAAAATAAGCCTAATTTTTGTTGATTCAATTGCTTGGCGCAGGTTCGCTCAAGGTGGCAAAACTGGGTGGTGTACCGCCAGTGTTACCGCGCGAGCGTGATGTATGGAGCGTGACGTCGAGTGAACTAGCCCCACTCACAATGTTCTGGTGGATCCGCGGGCAACGCTTTTTGTGTGCCGGCGGAGGCAAGCGCAATGCCGCCTCCGCCCCTTTCTTGCCTCGCTCAATACACTGAGTAAAAATACTCAGCGTCATGAGTAAAAAGAAAACCGACTACCAGCGCCCCCAGGGCCTCGTCCTCGCGGAGCGGCTCGCCGAGCCACGCCGCTTCGTGCAGGTAGTGGCCGGCCCACGCCAGGTGGGCAAATCGACTTTGGTTCAGCACGTCACCGCTGAACTGGACCTGCCTCTACGCTACGTTAGCGCAGACGAGCCGACGCTTCGAGGGGCCGACTGGATCAACCAGCAGTGGGAAGCGGCACGGCTGGAGCTTGGTGGCAAAGACGGCGCCGTGCTCGTGCTGGATGAGATTCAAAAGATCCCGGCATGGTCGGAGACGGTCAAACGGCTGTGGGATGAAGACACCCGCAAGAAGCGCCCACTCAAAGTGGTGCTGCTCGGCTCGGCACCACTGCTGATCGCGCAGGGACTGACGGAGAGCCTGGCGGGTCGCTTCGAGGTTCTGCGTCTGCCACATTGGTCTTACGCCGAGATGCGCGACGCCTTTGGCTGGTCTATCGATCAATACTTGAGTTTCGGTGGCTATCCCGGCGCGGCGCCGCTGATCGGCGATCCCACGCGATGGGCGCGCTATATCGCTGACAGTCTGATCGAGACTT
>JADLGE010000084.1 GCA_020849475.1 Gammaproteobacteria bacterium | reverse complement strand
CTGTCGTGACGCGCGGCCAGCGCACGCGTAAACAGTACATTGGCGAACTTGGACGTCGCATAGGCGCCGTAGGCGTCCCAGCGCTGCGTGAGGTCGAGGTCCTCGATATCGAAGGCCGCGCCGTCGTGGGTCATGGAGCTGACATTGACGATGCGCGCGCCAGGGGTGGCGCGCAGCAGCGGCAGCAGGTGATGGGTCAACAGGAACGGCGCGAAATGATTGACGCCCATGGTCAGTTCGAAACCGTCAGCAGTGAGGCTGCGGCGCTTGGCATAGAGCCCGGCGTTATTGATGAGCACATCGAGCCGCTGCGTGAGCGCTGCCACCTGGCTGGCCAGTGTGCGCACTTGCGCAAGCTCTGCAAAATCACCCCACACCGGCAGCGCCACGCCGCCTGCGCTGCGCAGCCGCGTGACACTCTCGATGGCGCGCTGCTCATGGCGGCCATGCACCAGCACGGTGTGGCCGAACTTGAGCAGCGCGCGGGCGGTCTCGAAGCCGATGCCGTCCGACGCGCCGGTCACCAATAGGGTCTTGCTGCTCATCGCTTATAAAACGGCGGCAGCTGCGCGTCGTAGTTGATCCACAGCGATTTGGCTTCGGTGTATTCGTTCATGCACTCGGTGCCGAGATCGCGCCCATAGCCCGACTGTCCGACACCGCCGAAGGGCGAGCCCGGATGCACGCGCTTGTAGCAGTTCACCCACACCATGCCGGCCTGCATGGCGTCAGCCACGCGATGGGCGCGCGCGAGGTTGGTGGTCCACAGGCCGCTGCCGAGGCCGTAGTCGCCGGTATTGGCGAGGGCAATCGCTTCGGCTTCGTCCTTGAAGCGCGTGACCGACACGAACGGTCCGAATACTTCCTGCGTGAACACCGTGTCGCCGGGTTGGGCTTCCACCACCGTCGGACGAATGAAGCAGCCTTGCGCGAGCGCGGCATCGTCTGGCGAACTGCCGCCGGTCAGGATGCGATTGCCTTCCTTGCGGCAGATGTCGAGATAGTTCAGCACCCGCTGCTGATGCAGGCGCGAGGTCAGCGGGCCCATTTCCGTGTCGGGATCGAGCGGATGACCCAAGCGTATGGATTCGGCCAGCGCGATGAATTTTTCGAGAAAGGCGTCCGCGATGCTTTCTTCCAGCAGCAGCCGCGAGCCGGCGATGCAGGCCTGGCCCTGGTTGTGGAAGATGGCGAAGGCCGAGCCGCCGACCGCCGCCGGCAGCACGGCGTCGGCAAACACGATATTCGGGCCCTTGCCGCCGAGTTCCAGCGACACGCGTTTGAGATTGCCGCTCGAGGCTTCGACGATTTTGCGGCCGGTGGCGGTCGAGCCGGTGAAGGCAATCTTGTTGACGTCGGGATGCTCGGCCAGGCGTTGACCGGCGCTGTGTCCATAGCCCGGCACGATGTTGACCACGCCCGGCGGAAAGCCGACTTCATGCATCATCTGCGCGAGACGCAGGGTCGACAGCGGCGTGATTTCCGACGGCTTCATCACCACCGTATTGCCGGCCGCCAGCGCCGGCCCGAGTTTCCAGCTGCAGAACATCAACGGGAAATTCCACGGCACGATTTGCCCGACCACACCCACCGGCTGGCGCTTCACCACGTTCAGAAAGCCGGGCTCGACCGGCACCTGGCGACCGTCGAGTTTGTCGGCGAGGCCGGCGAAGTAGCGGAAGTTGAGCAAGCTGCGCGGCACATCGAGAAAGCGCGTGTCCCGGATCGGATGGCCTGTGTCGATGGCTTCGAGCTCGGCCAGTTCGTCAAAGCACGCTTCCATCTTTTCAACGAGCTTGTACAACAGCCGGCCACGATCCGAGGGGTTCATCGCCGCCCACGCCGGAAACGCCGCGCGTGCGGCGGCCACCGCGCGATCGACATCGGCCTCGCGCGCTTCGGCGATGGTGAGGATTTCGTGATCGTCGTAAGGATCGCGCACGCTGAGTCGCGCGCCGGCGAGGCCGTCGACCCATTCACCGTTGATGAAAAGTTGGCGCGGCAGGGTGTCGAGGTTGACGTGGCGAGGGGTGAGAGTCATGGGGGTTTCCCTTTCGGATCGAATGTCGGTTTGGCTGTCGGGATGAATGTCAGACGGAAATCTGACCCACAAACGAAGCCGCTCTTCTGTAGGTCAGACTGAAATTCGGCCCATCAAGGAAGATGATCTTCTGCGGGTCAGACTTCAGTCTGACATTCGAATGAGCGAACGAAATGCCGCCGGCGGCTCAGAACTCCGCCGCCGTCGGCGCCAGCTCGCCCGAGCCATAACGCTCTTCAAGTCCCGGCGTCATGTTTTCCCATACCAGCAGCATCGAACGCTTGGGCGAGAAGCCGCGGTGGCTGATGTCGGCCGGCATGGCGGCGATGTCGCCGGCTTTCATGGTGATCATCGCGCGTGGCGCGGCGGTGGCTTTGTCCGCCACCTGCCAGGTGATTTCGTCCGACAATTGAATGAACCACTCGACGCGATCGTTGCCGTGCAGTATCGGCAGCATGTGCTCTTCGGAGGTCGGGCAGTAGGCGCTCTGTCCCACCACCGACGCGATGGACGGGTTCCATGTCACCGGTGAGCGCGACAGATAAGCGAACAGATTGAAGGCTGACAGTTGGCCTTCGAAGCCCGGCTCGGTGTGCACCTCGGGTTCGTCCTGCGGCACGTCGGCAAACTGGCGGTTGACCGTGAAGCCGCGCGCGTCGGTGCGCAGTTCGGTGTCGCCCGGACTGCCGACGAAGCGCTCGGCAAGTTCGCGTTGAAAGTTGACGGCGGCGTCGTTGTTGCCGTGCTTGGAGCCATAGGGGCTGCCGGTTTCGAGCGGCGCGGCGAAGGGATCGAAACCTTCATTGGTCCAGTCCGATAGCAGCGCATGGAAGCAGTCGTAAAGCTTGTTGGCGTCGAAGCGTTCACAGAAATCCGTGCCAGCGCTTTGATAGCCGGCGTTGTAGCTGCCGACGAACACATCCACCGAGCCGTAATGATTGACGGTGCCGAATACGTCATCGAAATTCACCCAGCCATAAAAGAAGCCCCACGCCACGTCGCGCATCATGGCGCGCAGGAACAGGCCGACGTCGCTGACATAGGTGCCCTTGGGGTAGCTCACGCGCACGAAGTATTCGTCGCGCGTGAAGCTGAAACTGCCGATGGTGAAGACCTGGTAGCCGTAACGCGCGTCGGGCGTGGCGCGGTGCGCGTCGTAATTGATGGCGGTGTTCATGGCGTGCATTCCCTCAGTGTTGGCAGATGCTGGCCCAGCGCTGCACGGACAGCGGACCCTCGATGGACTGCAGCAGCACCACGCCGAGCTGCCGTGCACGCATTTGATAGGCGGCATTGGCCGGCAGCAGCGCCATGTGACCCCGTGCGAGGCGCACATGTCCCATGTTCGCGCCGGCCGGCACGCCGGCCACACGCTGCGCGCCGTTGCTGTCGGCGGCGGGCCTGGTCTCGGCCGCGATGAAATGGATGTCGATGTCGCCCTGCATGACCAGGCAGGTCTCGTCATGGGCGCAGATGAACCACGGTGATTCGCCTTCGGCGCGCGCGCACTCGATGGTGAATTCGAGATTGCGCGCCACCACCACTCGCTCCCAGGCTTGCGCCTTGCTCGCCACTTCGAACATGTTGGAGAACAGGTAACGCGGCGCGCTGTCGGCGCCGATGATCTCGACGCCGCCTTTGACATAGTCATCGGTCGAAGCAAAACGTGTAGCGGTGCTCATGGCAGCGGGCTCCTGGCTTGCGGTGGGGAAGGACGCGACCTTTCCGATCGCGGTTTTCACGCATGGTGCCTGCCGCGATGCGTGCAAGGCAATGCTGGGATCAGGGCGCCGCCGCCACGCGCCAAGGGCTGAACGGCGCCAACTCGAGGTCGCTGCCAGCCACCACCGAACACAGGCGCACCACCGCCTCGCCGTCGCTCGCGTGCACGGCGCTCATATTGGGCGCGGCGCGGCGCAGCGGCGCCACCACGCCGCGCAGCAGCGTCGCGCGGCAGATTGCGCAGCGGCCCTGCAGGCAGCCGGTGGTGATGAGGTAGCCGGCGCGGGCCGCGGCTTTGACCAGCGACTGCCGCGGCGCGGCATCGAATTCGACGCGCGCGCCATCGTCGGCGCACAGGGTCACGCGAAAACGCGGCGCGTCGTTCACGGCATGGGGATGGCGCCGGCAGTCGGCACCGAGTAGCCACGCGCCACCGCCGGCCGCGCCGCCAGTTCGCGATACCAGCGCAGCACGGCCGGAAAGTCATGCAGCGACACCGCCTGCCATTCGTAGCGCGCCACCCACGGCCAGATGGCGATGTCGGCGATGGTGTAGTCGGCGCCGGCCACGTAGGCATGCTCGGCCAGTCGTCGATCGAGCACGCCATACAAGCGTTGCGCCTCGCTGGCATAGCGCTCGCGTGCGTAGTCGGACTTGTCCGGATTGAAATGCACGAAGTGATGGGCCTGGCCGAGCATCGGGCCGAAGCCGCCCATCTGCCACATCAGCCATTCCAGCGTCGCCATGCGTGCATGCGGCGCGCGTGGCAGGAAACGGTCGGCACGCTCGGCGAGATAGATGAGGATGGCGCCCGACTCCATGAGCGTGAAGCCGCTTTCCTCATCGACGATGGCGGGAATCTTGTTATTGGGACTGATTTTCAGAAAGTCCGGCACGAACTGCTGGCCCTGCGTGATATCCACCGTGTGCACGGTGTAGGGCCAGCCCAGCTCTTCGAGCAGGATGGAGACCTTGCGGCCGTTGGGTGTCGACCAGGTGTAGAGATTGATCATGCTGTGCGCTCCTCGCGACCTCTCGGGGCATGATAGGGGAGCCCTTGCGCCGCCGCGAGCCGCGGGCGGCGCCCGCCTTGCCGCTGGCCGGAAGCGCGTGCTAGCTTGGCCCGGCCTTGCTGCAGGCCCTTGAAACGCCGATGCGCGCCGAGGTCGCCGCAAGCGCAGCCGTCACGCATCATCATTCCTACGAACGGAGAGCGCCCATGTCAGCCACGCCCGGCAGCTTTATCACCCGTCATCATCACATCACCATCGCCACTGGCGGTGCGCAGCAGGATTACGATTTCCATACCAAGGTGCTGGGACTGAAGAGCGTCAAGAAGACCGCCTTCTACGACGGCGAGGCGCCGATCTATCACCTCTATTATGGCAATGATGCGGGTGAAGAGAGTTCGCTGGTCACCACTTTCCCGGTCGCGCATACCGGCGTGAAGGGGCGCAAGGGCAGCGGCCAGATAAGTTATGTGAGCCTGTCGATTCCGCCGGCGGCGCTGGATTTCTGGCGTGAGCGTCTGACCACCCACGGTTTCAAGGTCACTGACACCGAGCGCTTTGGCGAGCGCTATCTCGATTTCCAGCATCCCTGCGGCGTCGACTATTCGCTGGTGGCGGTGGCCGACGATGCGCGCAAGCCGCACAGCAAGGGCCCGGTGCCGGCCGAACTCATGATACGCGGCACCCATTCGATCTGCGTCTCGACGCGCGACGCCGAGCCGATGGAAGAATTCATGCAGCTCGGCTGGGGCGGCACGCGCGTGGCCGAAGATCGCAACCTCCTGCGCTATCAGTTGGGCAAGGGTGGCAGCGGCACCATCATCGATTTCGAAGTCGAACCCTCGCGCAAGGCCGGCACCTGGATAGTCGGCGAAGGCACCGTGCACCACATGGCCTTCCAGGTCGGCAGCCATGCCGAGCAGGATCAGCTCAAGCTGCATCTCGAGGCCATGGGTTACACCGACGTCTCGGATGTGAAAAATCGTGGCTACTTCGATTCGATTTATGTGCGTACACCGTCGGGCGCGATGTTCGAAGCGACCGTCACCCATGACGATGGCTTCACCTGCGATGAGCCGCGCGACAAGCTCGGCCTCGAAGTGATGCTCGCGCCGCAGCTCAAGATGAGCCGCGAGGAAATGCTCGCGCAGCTCGGCTATCTCAAAGACTGACTGCGTTCCCGCCTCGGCGCGCGGCGACGCGTGCCGAGGCCTGCCTGAGCTGCGTCCGTCGCCTGTCAGCGACACCCCTCTGCGTCACTTCACATTTTTAATGGCTGTCGGTGCGACGCAAGTCCGCAATTGCCGTCGCCGCGCGCGCCATCCGCGTTTGGCCCGCATCCTGCAATCGTCACTGCATACCCCAGGCTGGCGCTCGAAGACCAGCCACTCTGCAACCGACATTGAAGGAGAACATCATGCCCAGCCTGTCACAGGGTTTGCGCATCGTCGCCATCGCAAGCGTGCTGGCTTTTGCCCGCAACGTCATGGCTTTTCCCATCAACGACAGCTACTACGGTGGTCAGGATCACGGCTATGGCGATATCGTCGGCGCGCCGGTGTTCGACGTGCTCGGCGCAAGCGTGACGCGCAGTGGCACCCAGTTGACCGTCAACATCTACACCAACTTCGCCGGCCATGCCGACGAATTCCTGTTTCCGCAATACACCAACCGCGCCGCCAGCAAATTGAACGGCGTGTCGATGGGCATCGGCTACGGCGATTTGTTCCTGGCCAGCGACTGGACGCCTTTCGGCAACGATCCGCATCATCTGAACGACAACAACGTGACCGGCACGCACTGGACCTACGGCTTTTCCATCGATGGCAATCGCTGGACCGACGCCGGCGGCAGCGGCACCTTGTATGCGCTGACCGGCGCCAGCAACGACGCCAATGCGCTGCTCAGCAATGATTTCCTGTCGGGCGCCATCTTTCGTGACGGGCAAGAGGTGGGCGTCGACCGCGCATCGAATACGGTGCAGGCCGTGGGGCATGGCAGCTGGTCGGTGGACAGCACGCCCGGCAAGCGGCACCTGAGCTTCGTGTTCGACATCGGCAACACCGCGCTCGTCAACAGCGACACCATCGCCTTGCATTGGGCCATGAGCTGCGCCAACGACACCATCGAAGGCGAGCAGTATGTGCCGGAGCCGACCACGCTTGCGCTGTTGCTGCCGGGCCTGGTGGCACTGCGTCGCCGCCGGACGGCATAAGCCGGCGCCGCTACCCTCGCCAAGCCCCCGCTGTTGTACGCTAGCGCGGCTGCCCGGATGGGGCCGGCGGCATGGCGGACAATCACCGCGCCCGTCGGGCGCAACACGGGGGAGACATGCAGTTTGGACTGTTCGATCATCTTGATCACAAGCCCGAGGCGCCTGCGCGCACGCTGACCGACCGCATCGAATTCATCCGCCAGGCGGAAGCCGGCGGCTTTCGCGCCTACCATCTCGCCGAGCACCACGGCACACCCTTGGGCATGGCCTCGTCGCCGAGCGTGTTTCTCGCCGCCGTCGCGCAGGCCACCTCGCGCCTGCGTCTCGGGCCGCTGGTGTATCTCTTGCCGCTTTACGATCCCTTGCGCTTGCTCGGCGAAATAGCGCTGCTCGATCAGTTGAGCAACGGTCGCCTGGAAGTCGGCGTGGGGCGCGCCATCTCACCCATCGAGCTCGCGTTTTACGGGGTCGGTGACGACATTGCCCAGGCCCGCACCGCGGAAGCGCTGGCGGTGCTGCGCGCGGGTCTCGGCGCCGAGCGGCTCACTTTTCACGGCCGCTTCTTTCACTACGACGACGTGCCGCTGCCGCTCGCACCCTTGCAGAAACCTTTACCGTTCTGGTCGGCATCGATGTCGGTCGAAGGTTTGACCGAAGCCGCGCGCGCCGGCATGCATACTGCCGCGCTCGGCAATGTTGAAATGATACGCAGCGCCGTCAGCACCTATCGCGAAGCGTTTGCCCGACTTGCCCAAGATCCCTTGCGACAGCAGTTCGGCGTGGCCGCGCCCTTGAACGGCATGTACCGCATGGTGCTGGTCGCGCCTACCGACGCCGAGGCCGAAAGCCTCGCGCGACCGTCCTATCTCAACTGGTTCAGCAAGCTCATCAAGCTGTGGCGCGAGCGTGGCATCGAGGCGCCATTGATAGGCTCGCTGGATAACTTCGAAACGGCGCGCGCGGTCGGTATGCTGGTGTGCGGTTCACCGGCACGGGTGGCCGATGAACTCGCCGCGCAGATTGACGCCACTGGCGTGAATTATGTGATCGCGCAGATGGCCTATGGCGACCTCGCCCATCGCGACGAGATGGCCTCGCTGGATCTTTTCGTCGAACAGGTGATGCCGGCGCTGCGGAAATAGGCGCGCGATATCAGCGCTTGCGCAAGCCGAGCTCGGTGAGATGTTCCGCGAGGAAGTCCATCCGATCATTGCCCCAGAAGATCTGATCGCCCACCACGAAGCTCGGCACGCCGATGACGCCCAGGCTTTCGGCTTCCTGCCAGTTCTCCTGCAGCCGCGCGAGATGAGTGAAATCATCCAGCGCGGTCTGCACCGCACCCGCCGCAAGACCGACGTCGCGGGCCACGCCTTGCAGGACCTCGGTCAAGCCGATGTCCTGACCTTCCGCCCATTCACGCCACATCACGCGCTCCACGTAGCGCTCTAACAGGCCGGCGTCTTCGGCCGCGAACGCCACCAGCGCGGCGGGCGTGGGATCGGTCGAAATCGGCGGTGGATTGAACGGCACCTGCATGCGTCGACACCAGCGCGCGACATCCTGGCGCGTGAGCGGCACTTTGAGCTTGGCGCGGTCCGGCGCCGAGCGCCCGTCCCAGCCCCCGAGAGAGCGCCACGCGATGTCGACATCGAAAGCCGCGAGGCGCGCAAACAGGCTGTGGGAGGCGAGGTAACAATAGGGGCTGCGGAAGTTGAAGAAGATGCGGACGGCGGTGCGACTCATGGATGATGTCCTGCCGGTGAGAGGCTGAGCATCGATTCTAGCAGTGCCGCAAGCGTGCCCGCGAAGCTGACGTGGCGCCGCAAAATGAGCCCTTCGCAGCATGGACGGCGCGGGTATACTGCCAGCGACATCGACCAGCGGGAGAGAGTTGAGTGACACGCGCCATCGTGCTTCGAGAACTGGGCGGCCCGGATAATCTTGTGGTCGAGGACGTCGAGCTGCGTTCGCCCGCCGCCGGCGAAGTGCTGGTGCGACACACCGGCATCGGCGTCAACTTCATCGACACCTATTTCCGCCGCGGCCTGTATCCAATCAAGCTGCCCGCCATCATCGGCGACCAGGCGACCGGCGTCATCGAAGCGCTCGGCCCCGAGGTCAAGGGCTTCAAGGTCGGCGACCGCATCGGTTACGGCTCGGCCGGGCCGTCCTATGTCGAAGCGCGGGTGATGAAGGCCGAGTCGATAGTGCATCTGCCCGACGCCATTGCCGACGACGTGGTGGCGGCCAGCCTCACGCGCGGCATGACCGCCGAATATCTATTATTCCGACTGCATGAACTGAAGGCCGGCGAGACCGTGATCGTGCACGCCGCCACGGGCGGCACCGGCCTCATGGTGTGCCAGTGGGCCAAGGATCTCGGCGCCACGGTCATCGCCACGGTCGGTGCGGAGAACAAGTTCGACATGGCGCGCGAAGCGGGCGCCGATCATGTGCTTTTGCACAGCGCCGAGGATTTTGTCGCGCAAGTGCGCGAACTGACCGGCGGTCGTGGCGCGGACGTCGCCTACGATTCCATCGGCCGCGACACCTTCATGAAGTCGATTGAGTCCCTGCGTCCGCGCGGCTTGATGGTGGCCTATGGCAATGCCTCGGGCAAGCCCGACCCGCTCGATGTGCTGGCCTTGTCGCGCCACGGTTCGCTGTACCTGACGCGGCCCAATCTCGGTCACTACGTCGCGACGCGCGCCGAACTCGAACTGTCCACCAGCCGCTTCTTCGAGGCGCTCGAACGCGGCATCGTGTGGCCGCATCCGGTCGAGCGTTTCTCGTTCGACGAGGCGCCCGCCGCTCATCGCCATCTCGAAGACCGCAGCAAGCACACCATTCCGATTCTCGTGCCATGAGTGAGCGCTTGAGCGGCGGACAACTGCTGGTCGAGGCGCTCATCGAACACGGCGTGCCGCGCCTGTTCTGTGTGCCGGGGGAAAGTTTTCTGGCGGTGCTGGACGCGCTCTACGACGTGCCCGAACACCTGCCGCTCATCACCTGTCGCCATGAAAGCGGCGCCGCCTTCATGGCCGCCGCCCGCGCGCAGTTGAGCGGCCAGCCGGGCGTATGTTTCGTCACGCGCGGGCCGGGCGCGGCCAATGCCTCGATAGCGCTGCACGTCGCGCGCCAGGCGTCGATTCCGATGGTGCTGTGCGTGGGCCAGGTGGCGCGTGACAACCTCGGCCGCGAGTCTTTTCAGGAAGTCGACTACGAGACGTTCTTCGCGCCTTTCGCCAAGCATGTCGAACAGGTGACGATAGGCGAGGCCTTGCCCGGCGCGGTGGCGCGGGCCTTTCACATCGCGCGCAGTGGCCGACCCGGGCCGGTGGTGCTGGCGCTGCCGGAAGACGTATTGAGCGAGCCGGGTTTCGCGGCGCCAGAACCGGCGCGGCCGGTGCAACGGCGTGGCCTCGATGCGGCGCAGCTCGCGCAAATCAAGGCGAGCTTGAACGAGGCCGAGCGGCCGCTGGTGATCTTCGGCGGCGGCGTCACCACCGATGCCATGAGCCGCGACCTCGAACAATTCGCGCGGCGCAACCGCGTGCCGGTGTGCGTGGCGTGGCGCCGCAACGATGCGTTTGACAACGAGCATGCCTGCTTTGCCGGCGCGCTGGGTTTGAGCGCCCATGCCGAGCTGTACACCCTGGCGGCCGAAGCCGACTGCGTGCTGGTGGTCGGTGCGCGTCTCGATGAGCCGACCACGCGTGGCTACACCCTGTTCCGCGACCAGCGCGCGCGTGAATTGATTCACGTCTATCCCAACCAGGCGGATATCGGCCGCAACTACACACCGACGCTCGGCATCTGCGCCGACATCGGCGAAACCCTGGGCGCGCTCGCCACCACCACGCTCGAGGCCAGTGATGCGCGCGGTGCGTGGTGTCAGCGTCTGCGCGACGCCTGCCTCGCGGCGCGCCAGCCGCCGCAGGTCGAAGGCGGTCTCGATCCGGGCGAGGTGATGGCGACGCTCAATCGTCGTCTGCCGCGCGACGCCATCGTCAGCGTCGACGCCGGCAATTTCACCCTGTGGCCGCAGCGCTATCGCAACTACTCGCGGCCCGGGCGCCTGCTGGCGCCCATCAATGGCGCCATGGGCTGGGGCGTGCCGGCCGCCATTGCGGCGGCGCTGGCCGAACCCGCGCGCCGTGTGGTCGGTTGCGTCGGCGATGGCGGCATGCTCATGACCGGCATGGAACTCGCGACCGCCGCCAAGTACGGCGCCAAGCCGCTCATCCTGGTGTTCAACAACAGCAAGTTCGGCACCATCGAAATGCACCAGGACCGACGGTATCCCGGCCGGCGCATCGCCAACGATTTATGCAACCCGGATTTCGCGCTGTTCGCGAAGTCGTTTGGTCTATACGGCGCGCGCGTTGCCGACAATGCGGCTTTCGATGCGGTGCTGCCGGCGGCGCTGGCGGCCGACACGGCGGCGGTCATTGAACTGGTGATGGAGAACGTCTGAGTCGACGCGTCGCCAGCTTCTCTCCACTTGATCACGGGCAGACGCCGGAGCGCGTCGCGGGAGTGCCATGAAACTCAGTTATTTCACCATGCCCCTGCATCCGCCGGGGCGCGACTACAGCGAGACCTTGCACGAGGATCGCGCCGCGGTCCTGTTGGCCGACGAACTCGGCTTTGCCGAAGCATTCTGCGGCGAGCACGTCACCGACCGCGCCGAGACCATCACCTCGTGCCTGATCTTTCTTGCGTCTCTCGCGTTCCACACCAAGCGCATCACGCTTGGCAGCGGCACGGTCAACCTGCCCAATGCGCACCCGGCGGCGGTCGCCGCCCAGGTGGCGATGCTTGACCACATGCTGGCCGGCCGTTTCATCTTCGGCATAAGCCCGGGCGGCCTGCGTTCCGACGCCGAAGTGTTCGGCAATCTCGACAAGGACCGGCGCGCCATGTTCGCCGAAGCCATCGAGCAGGTGCTCGCGATCTGGAGCGGCTCGGCGCCCTATGATTTGAATGGCGAGTTCTGGCAGATCTCCACGCGCCGCACCATGGATCTTGAGATCGGCCAGGGCGCCATCGTGTCGCCCTTGCAGCGTCCGCATCCACCCATCATGGTCGCCTCCATGTCGCCGTTTGCCGATTCGGTGGCGCAGGCGGCGGCGCGCGGATGGTCAATCATCTCGGCCAATTTTCTGCAGCCGGCGTGGGTGGCGAGTCATCGCGCCAAGCTGGTCGAGGGCTGGGCCAGCGCCGGGCGCGCGCTGAATTTCGCCGACTGGCGCGTGGCGAAAAGCATCTTCGTCGCCGACGATGAAAAGACCGCGCGCGCCTACGCCATGAATGCCAGCGGCCCCTATGGCAATTACTACCGCAGCCTCATGCGCAAGCTCATCGGCAACGGCCGCCCGGAGCTGTTCAAGAGCCATCGCGACATGGCGGATGCCGACGTCACCCACCAGTTCGTGATGGAGTCACTGGTGATCTACGGCACGCCGGCGCAGGTCGCCGAGCGCATCCTGGCGTTGCGCGAGCAAGTGGGGGAATTCGGTACGCTGGTGTATGCCGGCCACGATTGGGAGGACGTTGCCTTGTCGCGGCGTTCTATGGAACTCATGGCGCGCGAAGTGATGCCGATGGTCAATCGCGCGCTCGGCGAAACGATGGAATGAACATGCTGATAGACACAGGCAAGCTGCGTTTGAACGTGCTCGATGAAGGCCCGCGCGGCGCGCCGGCGGTGCTGATGTCGCATTCGCTGGCGGCGAGCGTCGAAATGTGGGAGCCGCAGGCGGCGGCGCTGCGCGATGAGTTCCGCGTGCTGCGTTACGACACGCGCGGCCACGGCGCGAGCGAGGCGCCGGACGGTGCGTACAGCCTGCCGATGCTGTGCGCCGACGTCATTGCGCTGCTCGACGCGCTGGCCATCGAACGCGTGCATTTCGTCGGGCTGTCGCTCGGCGGCATGACGGCCATGGGACTCGCGCTCGAGCACCGCACCCGCCTTGCCAGCATCACCGCCGCCTGTTGCACGGCGCAGACCCCCGAGGCGGGCGTCGCATTATGGGACGAGCGCATCGCGGTCGCGCGTGCGCAGGGCATGACGGCGCTGGTCGAGGCGACGCTCGGGCGCTGGTTCACGCCCGCCATGCTCGATACGCGCACGGCGGAGATAGCCGCGGTGCGGCGCATGATCCTGAACACGCCGGTGACGGGCTACATCGGCTGTTGTGAAGCGCTGAAGGGCTTGGCCTATCGCGATCACTTACAGAGTGTGGAGGTACCGGCGCTGTTCATTGCAGGCCGCGAGGATGCGGCGGTGCCGCTCGCGGCCATGCAGGACATGCATGGACGGGTCGCGGGGTCGCGCTATGTCGAATTGCCCGGCGCGCATCTTGCGAACCTGGAATGCGCGGCGGCATTCAACGCCGCGCTGCTGGAGTTCCTGCGCGCCCAGGACTGAGCGCGCCGCAGGTCAAATTATCGAAGCAATCGCGCGGTCCTGCGCATCCAGCACTTCGTGCGCCTGCTGCAGCAGGCGCTGTGACTCGCCGATGTTGTTGTTGAGATTGTCGACCGAGGCAATCACCAGCGCGGCAATCTCCACCGTGCGGCGCGTGGCCTGCGAGGCGCTGGTCGCTATTGATGTGATCTCCTGCGCCGAAGCCTGTGAACTGCCGGCCAGCTTGCGCACCTCATCGGCCACCACCGCGAAGCCGCGGCCGGCTTCACCGGCGCGCGCCGATTCAATGGCGGCGTTCAAGGCCAGCAGATTGGTCTGTTCGGCGATGCCTTGAATCTGCGTGACCAGCGAATTGATGAGATCGTTCTTGTTCGCGACTTCTTCAATCAGACCCCGCAGATCGTTGATGTGGCTAATGCCTACTTCGGCGGTGGCGCTCGATTCACTGGTGCTGGCATGCAGGTTGCCGATGAAGCCGCGCATGGAATTGGCCATCTCAGCGACTGTCTCGCCGACTTCATGGATGCGTGCGTTGAAGGCCGCGTCCTGATCCTGCTTGGCGGCAGCATTTCGTTTCTCTTCGTCGATGTCGACGATGGAGCCACAGCAGCGGATGGGATTGCCGGCGGCGTCTCTCTCGGTGCCAGCGCGGCCGCGGAACCAGCGATAGGCGCCGCTGCGAGTCTGCGCGCGGTATTCCATGTCGAACGGCGTCGTGCCGCTGCGGTCGCGGATGTGGGCATTGAAATTGACGAAGGTGCGGTCGACGTCGTCGGGATGCAGGCGGCTGGTCCAACTGCCAAGCACGGCCGGGACTTCGCGCGAATCTTGATAGCCAATCAGGGCCAGGAAGCCGGGTGACCAGTAGGCTGGGGTGTCGACGCTGACGGCGCCGTCGGCGCTGAGATCGATATCCCACAGGCCGACGCCGGCGTGGGCGCCCCACAGGCGCAGTCGCGAGGCGTTGTGGGTGCTGTCCTGGCGAACATGCTGCAGCTCGTTCACCTGCGCCGCAAAGCGCTCGGCAAGCGTGTGGTCCTCGCACAGCGGCATCATCGGCGCGGCGCTCACCGCTTCACCAGCGGCCAGTGCGGACAGCCATTGTTGAAGTACGGGGGCGACGGTGGCTTTCGGTTTGCGATTGAACATGCCGGGTCCTTTCTAGTAGCCGCGGGCGTGTGGGCGGCTGCCTGGTGAATCGCCCGAACGCGCTGACGGCGTCCGGTCCTTGCTTGCGCAAACTTTTTCGGCGGCGCGCGCCAAAGCTTGAACGGGAAACTCTCCGCATCGCCGCGCGGCCATCTGTGCACCGTTGCCGTGCACCGCGGACGGAGGCGAAATTGACACGCATGGTGCACGTCGCGGTTGGCGCGTGAGTCGCGCGCGCGACTCGAGCAATGCCATTGGCGCGGCCTGCCGTGGAATGCGCACGGAGTCAATACCTGCACGTTCGTGCCGCTAAATGCGACACCTGCGCGACTATGCGAAGGGCTGGCCGGCTATCGCTGGAGTGGCCGTTTATTGTAGATTCGCAGCTGGTAACGGCCAGCGACGAACGGTGCAGGACGCCAGAAGAGTGTCCGCATTCCGAACGTGGGGAGCGCGGGTGTCGGCCGGCTACCCAGATCAACGAACCAAGAGGCGTATTTCATGAGCACGGACAAGAACAAACAGCCCGGCGCGACCGCCAAGCTCGACACATTGGGCGGCACCCATTCCTTCCCGATCATGGAGGGCACCGTTGGACCGAGCGTGATCGACATCTCCAAGCTCTACGCCCAGACCGGCCAGTTCACCTATGACCCGGGCTTCACGTCCACCGCCAGCTGCGAATCGAAGATCACCTACATCGACGGCGACGAAGGCGTGCTCCTGTATCGCGGCTACCCGATAGATCAGCTGGCCGAGCAGAGCAATTTCCTGGAAGTGGCCTATCTGCTCTTGAACGGCGAGTTGCCGGCCAAGGGCAAGTTCGAAGAATTCGAACACGCCATTACCCACCACACCATGATTCACGAACAGCTGCGCCATCTGTTCTCCGGCTTCCGCCGCGACGCCCATCCGATGGCGGTGATGTGCGGCGTGGTCGGCGCGCTGTCGGCCTTCTACCACGACTCGACCGACATCAACGATCCCTACCAGCGCATGGTCGCGAGCCGTCGCCTGATCGCCAAGATGCCGACCATCGCGGCCATGGCCTACAAGTATTCGGTCGGCCAGCCGTTCGTCTATCCGCGCAACGATCTCGATTACACCGCCAACTTCCTGCACATGTGTTTCGCGGTGCCGGCCGGTGAGTACAAGGTCAGCCCGACCCTGGCGCGCGCCATGGATCGCATTTTCATCCTGCATGCCGATCATGAGCAGAACGCCTCGACCTCGACCGTGCGTCTGGCCAGCTCGTCTGGCGCCAACCCCTTCGCCTGCATCGCAGCTGGCATCGCCTGCCTGTGGGGCCCGGCCCATGGCGGCGCCAATGAAGCGGCGCTCAACATGCTGCGCGAGATCGGCACCGTCGACCGCATTCCGGAATACGTCAAGAAAGCCAAGTCCAAGGACGATCCGTTCCGTCTCATGGGTTTCGGTCACCGCGTGTCCAAGAACTACGACCCGCGCGCGCGCGTCATGCAGCAGACTTGCCACGAAGTGCTGGCCGAACTCGGCATCAAGGACGACCCGCTGCTCGACGTCGCCATCGAGCTTGAGCGCATTGCGCTGTCGGATGAATACTTCATCGAGAAGAAGCTCTACCCGAACATCGACTTCTACTCCGGCATCACCTTGAAGGCGATGGGTTTCCCGACCACCATGTTCACCGCGCTGTTCGCGCTGGCGCGCACGGTCGGCTGGGTTGCGCAGTGGATGGAAATGATCGACGACCCGGCGCAGCGCATCGGCCGTCCGCGTCAGCTCTACACCGGCTACACGCACCGCGACTACGTGCCGGCGGCCAAGCGCTGAGCTGAAATTGGGTGACGACCGCCACCGCGCGGTCGTCACGCCAAGGATCGTATCCCGTCATGACCCTCACGCAGTTCACTGTCCCGCTTTCACAACGCTACTTCGAGGACTACACGCCCGGCGCGGTCTTCGAATTCGGCGCCACCACCGTCACCGAACAAGAAGTAGTGAGCTTCGCCACGGCCTACGATCCGCAGTCG
>JADLGE010000083.1 GCA_020849475.1 Gammaproteobacteria bacterium | reverse complement strand
CATGCTCGAACTGACCGCCGGCCTTGCACTGTTTTTCGCCGCCCATACCTTCAGCATGTTCCGCGACGCGCGGGCGTCGCTGGTGGCGCGGCTCGGCGCATTGCCCTACCGTGGTTTGTACTCGCTGGTGTCACTGGCCGGCTTCGCCCTCATCGTGCATGGCTACGCCCACGCGCCGCGCATCGATGTGTGGCTGCCGCCGGTGGCGCTGCGCCATGTGACCATGCTGCTCATGCTGCCGGTGTTCGTGCTGCTGGCCGCCGCCTATGTGCCGGGCCATATCAAGGCGCGGCTTGGCAACCCCATGCTGCTGGCCTTGAAGACCTGGGCGCTGGCGCATCTGTTGATCAACGGCGACCTGGCCTCGATGCTGCTGTTCGGCGCGTTCCTGGGCTTCGCGGTGGTGGACCTCATGGCGGTCAAACGCAGCGGCCGCAGCTCGGTGGTCGAGCAGCCGCGTGCGCTGTTCGACGTGCTGGCGGTGGCGGTCGGCCTCATCATCTATGGCGCCTTCATCATGGGGCTGCATCGCGCCCTGGTTGGGGTGCCCGTCATTTCAGGCTGAGCCTGAGCAGCCCCGGGCTGCGCGCGCCGGCATGCCGGTGTAGAATCCGGCGCGCCGTTACGCACCCAGCCGCCAGCGAGTCGCGATGTCCTCCGCCCTGCCTTCCGTCGAAGACGAACAGTTCCAACGCCACATCCTGCAGGGCGTGTCACGCACATTCGCGTTGACCATCCCGCAGCTACCGGCCGGCCTCGACCGCGCGGTGTCCAACGCCTACCTCTTGTGCCGCATCGCCGACACCATCGAAGACGACGCTGGTCTCTCGTTCGACGACAAGCGCCGCTATGCCGCCGAATTCATCGCGATAGTCGAGGGCCAGGCCGCCGCCGAACCGTTCGCCGCCGAACTCGCGCCACGCCTCGCCGACCACGCCACCGCCGCCGAGCGCGAACTCATCACCGAGACCGCGCGTGTAATCCGCATCACCCACAGCCTCAACAGCCGCGTGCGCGCGGCCATGGCGCGCTGCGTGCGCATCATGAGCGAAGGCATGGTGTTCTATCAGGGCCAGGAGACGCTCGACGGCGTCGACGACCAGAACGCCATGGACAGGTACTGCTATTACGTGGCCGGCGTGGTCGGCGAAATGCTCACCAGCCTGTTCTGCGATCACTGCCCGGAGCTGGCCGGGCGCGAGACCGAGATGATGAACCTTGCCGTGTCTTTCGGTGAAGGTCTGCAGATGACCAACATCCTCAAGGACATCTGGGACGACCGCGCGCGTGGCGCATGCTGGCTGCCGCGCGATCTGTTCGCCGCCCACGGCGTGGTGCTGAGCGACGTGAAGCCCGGCCAGGGCGGCGCGGCGTTTGCCGAGGGTCTCGGCCAATTGATTGCCATTGCCCACGGCCATCTGCGCAATGCGCTGCGCTACACGCTGATCATTCCCGCCAGTGAACCCGGCATCCGGCGTTTCTGCCTGTGGGCCATCGGCATGGCGGTGCTGACCTTGCGCAAGCTCGACGGCCATCGCAATTTCGCCAGCGGCCCCGAGGTCAAGATCTCGCGCAACGCGGTCAAGGCGACCATCGTCACCACCAATCTGCTGGTGTCGTCCGACTGGCTGCTGAATGGCCTGTTCGCACTGGCCTCATCCGGCATGCCGCAGCGTCGCATCGCCACGCCGCTCGCCAGCGTGGCGGGCATCGCCGGCAATTCCATCGCGCACTGAAGCCCGGCTCGGCAAGGTTCAAAGCTTTTCATGCGTATCGGCATCGTCGTTGCACTGGATGCCGAGGCGCGCACGCTGCCAGCCAGCAGCGGCGTGTTCGCAGGGCGCCATCAGTATGAAGTGATGCTCGCCGGCCCGGGGCCGCGCCGCGCCGAGCATGCCGCGCGGCGTTTACTCGCTCAAGGCTGCGACGCCTTGCTGAGTTTCGGATTGGCCGGCGGCCTGGCGCCGGCGCTGCGGCCCGGCGCTTTGGTCAACGCGAGCAAGGTTTGCAACGCCAATGGGCAAATGCTGTCGTGCGCGGACCCGCTGCGATTACTGTTGCGTGACGCGCTAAGCGATATCACCGTGCACGACGCGCCCTTGTACGGCGCCGATGCGCCGCTCGTCACCAGCGTCGACAAAAGCGTGCTGCATGCTGCGCGCGGCACGGTCGCGGTGGACATGGAATCGGCCGCTATCGGCCGCGTCGCCGGCGAGCACGATGCGCCGTTCGCGGTGCTGCGCTGTGTGGTCGACCCGTGTGATTTCACTTTGCCGCGCGCGGCCCTGGTCGGCATGGCGGACGACGGCGGCAACCGGCCCATGGCCACCGCCGTCGCCGTGCTCACGCGCCCCTGGGAGTTGCCGAACCTCATTCGTCTTGCACTGTGGTACGGTGACGCCCTGCGTGCGTTACGCAGCGCGGGGGCGCTGCTGTGCAGTCAAGTGCGATGATGAGCCGGCGCGCCACCTACCATCCGAAAACGAGAAGAGACGCGCAGCGATGACTCAACAGGCAGACGGTTCGGCCACAGATAAACCTTGGGACGCGCGCCTCGCCGCGGCCTTGGTGCGCCCGCTGCTCGGATCAAGCTGGGTGCATCCCAATCACTTCACCACCATTCGACTGCTGGTCGGCGTAGCCGGCGCCAGCGCCTTCGCCAGTGGCGTGTGGCCCAACCTCGCCGCGCTGCTGGTGGTGCTGTCGAACTTTCTCGATCACACCGACGGTGAATTCGCGCGCATGAGCGGCAAGACCAGCCGCTTCGGTCACTACTACGACCTGGCATCCGACGCGCTGGTCACGGTCGGCCTGTTCGCCGGCATCGGCATCGGCCTCGCGCAGGACGACGACAGCATCCTCGAGATGGTGCTCGGGCTGTTGGCTGGCGCCGCGGTCGCGGTGATCTTTCATCTGCGCAACCAGATGGAGAGCGCCCACGGCAAGGACGCCACGCGCCAGCCCCATTGGGCCGGCTTCGAAGCCGAAGACGTGCTGTATCTCATCCCGGTGGTCACATTGTGCGGCGGCCTCAACTGGTTTCTGTACGCAGCGGCGGTCGGCGCGCCGCTGGCCTGCCTGCTGGTCGCCGTCAGCTATCTGCGCGTGATGCGCGAACCACGCGGATATCGCGCATGACGGTATTGGTGACCGGCGCCACCGGTTTTCTCGGTAGCGCCGTGGCGCGCCTGTTGCTGGCGCGCGGCGATCGTGTGCGGGTGCTGGTGCGGCCCAGCAGCGCGGGCGCCAACATCGATGGATTGCCGGTGGAAATCGCCTATGGCGATCTGCGCGACGCCGCCTCGCTGCGCGCCGCGTGTCGCGATTGCACGGGGCTTTATCACGTGGCAGCCGACTACCGTCTGTGGGTGCGCGACACCAATGAGCTCTACCAGAGCAATGTCGAAGGCACGCGCGCACTGATGCTGGCGGCGCTCGAATCGGGCGTTGCGCGGGTGGTCTACACCAGCAGCGTCGCGACCTTGGGCTATCACCGTGATGGCCGGCCGGCCGATGAAGACACGCCGGTCACCGTCGACGACATGATTGGCCACTACAAGCGCTCGAAGTTTCTCGCCGAGCGCGTGGTCGATGAACTGGTGCACAGCCACGCGCTGCCGGCCGTGATCGTCAATCCGTCCACGCCCATCGGACCGCGCGACATCAAACCCACACCCACCGGCCGCGTGGTGCGCGATGCCGCCCTCGGACGCATTCCGGCTTTTGTCGACACCGGCCTCAATGTCGCGCACGTCGACGATGTGGCCTACGGGCACCTGCTGGCCTTCGAACGCGGTGTGATTGGGCGGCGCTATATTCTCGGCGGCGAGGATCTGTCATTACGCGCGATTCTTGCCCTGGTCGCGCGCCTGTGCGGACGCAAGCCGCCGACCATCGAGTTGCCACGGCGCCTCCTGTATCCGGTGGCGTGGGTGTCGGAAACCTATGCGCGCCTGCGCAATGGCCCTGAACCACAGGTCACCATGGACGGCCTCAAGATGGCGTCGAAGAAGATGTATTTTGATTCGAGTCGCGCGCGCCGCGAACTCAGGTATGCAAGTCGTCCGGCCGGCGAAGCGATTGCCGACGCAGTGGCATGGTTCCGCGCGCAGGGCATGATCGGATAGCGCAGTTTGATCAGGATTTTGCTGCGTCGAGTTCGCCGCGCGCATAGCGCGCCGGCGTGACCGCATAAGCCGCCGCCACGGCCAGGCTCAGGGCTATCCACAGCACATCACGAAAGCGGCGCACCAGCGCCGTCGCCACACCCGCCGCCGGAGCGCCCGTCCGGGCGCCGACCGCAACCAGGAATGCGCCCTCCTGCGCGCCCAGCCCCGCCGGAATGAAGAACGCGATGGTGCGCACCAGTTGCACCATGCATTCGATCATCCACACCTCGGCAAAGCTCAAGGGCACGCCGAGCAGGCTCATGATGAGATAGACCTCGAGCGCGCCCAGCATCCAGTTCGCCATCGCAAACAGCAACGACCACAAGAGCCGCACGCGATGGCCGCTGTAGAAGGCCGCGAACTGACGATCGATATCCTCGGCGGCGAGCAGCGCGCCGCCCACGCGCTGGCCGAAACGCGTGCGCCCCAGCCAGCGCGCGACCTGCGTCGAGAGCTTGAGGTGCTGCATGAGAAAAAACACCACCGCCGACAGCACGATGAATGCGAAACCGGCCGCGGCGATGAGCTTGTGCTGGGTGGTGAAGCGCTCGTGAACGAGCAGCATCGCCGCGCCGATGCCAACGAACAGCACCAATGAAAACATGCTGGTGGTCTTGGCTATCACCAGCGACGCGCCGGAATCGCGCAGCGGAACACCCCAGTTGGATTTCAGCAGCCACGCCTTGACCGGCTCACCGCCCATCGACGCGGTCGGCGTGATGTTGTTGTAGGCCTCGCCGATCATGCGCACCGCGAACATGCGCGCCATCCAGCGCCCGTCCAGCGCAACCGCCGGCAGCACGATATGCCAGCTCACGGCGTCAGCGCCGAAATACAGTGCGTACACACACAGTACGGCGGCCATGCCACCAAAACCAATGCGCTCGACCTGCTGCCATAGCGACTGCATGTCGGTGTTGTGCAGAACCACACCGAGCAGTGCGATGCCGAGCAAGAGGAATGACAGTTTGGCGAATCGGACCATGGTTACTCGCGCCGGACCACCCACGGTCCCGGCCTTGCATGAGGCGCTGACTATCGCACAGGCGCGCGTCGCAGACCACGGCGCGGCCGCGGCGCGGTGAGGGGCGATTGATCCCGCGCAAGCCCTATCGCCACGTCGGCCGGCCCACGGTTGCGAGCCTGCAACGGGCCAAGTAACCTTGCTGCGCATCGCCGCCGCCGTTCACCCATGCCATGAAGCCATCCATGCTTGCACAATCTTCGTCCTTCGCCACGCTGAAGCCGCATCTGTCGGGCCTGGACATGGCGGCGTTGCGCGCCGAGTTCGAAGCCAACGCCGAATTCATCGCCATCCCCGAGTTCTTGTCGACCCATGACATCGCGCCGCTGCTCGACGCCCTGCCCGCCCTCGAGTCGCGCGTGCATCGCAATTTCATTCCCGGTCACAAGAAGGGCGGTAGCATTTCGCGCTACGACCTCGACGCCCATGCACCGTCGTTCCCGGATTTCTATCGCAGCCCGGCCCTGCAGGGTTTTCTGCAGACGCTGTGCGGACGGCCGTTGCTGCAGTGTCCCGCCGACGACCCGCATACCTACGCGCTCTACTATTACACCGAAGCCGGTGACCATATCGGCTGGCACTACGACACCTCTTATTACAAGGGTGCGCGCTACACGGTGTTGCTGGGCCTCGAAGACAGGTCCAGCTGCCGTCTCGAATACGAGCTCTATCGTGACGACCCCAAGCGCGCGACCGTGAGCGGCGCCACGGCGCTGTCACCCGGCATGCTGGTGGTGTTCAACGGCGACAAGCTCTGGCATCGCGTCACGCCGTCGGCCGCCGGTGAGCGGCGCGTGGTGCTGACGCTCGAATACGTGACCACGCTCGGCATGCATCCGCTGCGACGCTTCGTCTCCAACATGAAGGACGCCATCGCCTATTTCGGCTTTCGCCAGGTGTTCTCCGGCGCCAAGCGTTCCTGAGCCACGCGTTTGCACGCCATCCTCCTCGCCGCCGGCGTCGGCCGACGCCTGAACCAGGGCCGGCCGCTGCCGAAGTGTCTGCTGGAATTCGGCGGCATGACGCTGCTTGAACGCCATTGCCGCAATCTCCTCGACTGCGGCGTCGACAACCTGACGGTGTGCGTGGGGCATGAGTCAGAACAGATTGCGGACGCGCTGCGGAGCTTGCCCGGCCCTGCCACGCTGTTGCATTACAACCCGCTCTACACCCTGGGTTCGAGCTTCAGTCTGTGGAGTGCGCGCGCGACGCTCGCCTGTGGTGACGATGTGCTGGTGATGGACGCCGATGTGCTCTACCACGCTGACATCCTGCGACGACTGGTCACGAGCCCGGTGCGCAATTGCTATTTGCTGGATCGCGATTTCGCGCCCGGCGATGAACCGGTCAAGCTGTGCATGGCCGGCGCGCGCATCGTTGAATTCCGCAAGCGCGTGGCCGACGGTCTCGCCTATGATCGCATCGGCGAATCGGTCGGCTTCTTCAAGTTCGATGCCGCGACCGCGCTGCTGCTGGCGCGTCTGCTCGACGCCTATGTGGCCGACGGCCGCCGCGCCGAGCCCCATGAAGAAGCGCTGCGCGATCTCGCGCTGCGCCCTGAACTCGCCATTGGCGTTGAAGACATCACCGGCCTGCCGTGGCTGGAAATCGATTTCCCCGAGGATCTCATCCGTGCCGAACAACATGTGCTGCCCTTGCTAGATGGGCGCTGACCACGATGCCATGCCGGTGATGCGCAAGACCACGCAGCTGCGTCGACTGTTGGCCAGTCGCGAGCTCGAATTCATTCTCGAAGCCCACAACGGCATCAGCGCGCGCATCGTTGAAGAGGCGGGCTTCAAGGGCATCTGGGCCAGCGGTCTCGCCCTGTCGGCGCAGTTCGGCGTGCGCGACAACAACGAAGCCAGCTGGACGCAGGTGGTCGACATGGTCGAATTCATGTCCGACGTCACACGCATCCCGATACTGCTGGACGGCGATACCGGCTACGGCAACTTCAACAACATGCGCCGCCTGGTGCGCAAGCTCGAACAGCGCGGCGTGGCCGGCGTATGTATCGAAGACAAACTCTTCCCCAAGACCAACAGCTTCATCGACGGCGAGCGCCAGGAGCTGGCCGACGTCGATGAATTCTGCGGCAAGATTGCCGCCGGCAAGGACTCGCAGACCGATGACGACTTCTGCGTGGTGGCGCGCATCGAAGCCTATATCGCTGGCTGGGACACGCGCGAAGCGCTGCGCCGCGCGAGCGCCTTTCACGCCGCCGGAGCGGACGCGATCCTGGTGCACAGCGCATGGTCGACGCCCGAGCAGATCCTCGAATTCGCACGCGAGTGGGCCAATCGCGCGCCGCTGGTGATCGTGCCGACCAAGTACTACAGCACGCCGACCCAGGTGTTTCGCGACGCCGGTGTGAGTCTCGTGATCTGGGCCAACCACCTCATTCGCAGCGCGGTCGATGCGATGCAGGAGACCGCGCGCCAGATTCACGCCGACCAGACCCTGGTCACCGTCGAAGATCAGATTGCGAGCGTGAAGGAAATTTTTCGTCTGCAGGGCGCCGACGAACTGGCGCAGGCCGAGCGTCGTTATCTTTACGAGTCGCGGCGCGACACGCGCGCGGTAATCCTGGCCGCGACGCGCGGCGACGGTCTGGACGACCTGACGCAGGAACGACCCAAGGTCATGCTGCCGGTCAACGGCAAGCCCTTGTTGAAACGCCTGGTCGAGCGCTGCCGCAAGCAGCAGATAGATTCGGTGACGGTGGTGGCCGGCTACAAGGCCGAACACATCGATGTCGGCGGCATCGACATCGTGCACAACCCGCGCTACGCCGACAGCGGCGAGCTGACCTCACTCAATTGCGCGCGGCCGATATTCCGCGACGACATGGTGGTGATGTATGGCGACCTGCTCTTCCGCAGTTATGTGCTGCGCGGCCTCATGGAATCGGATCGCGACCTGACAGTGGTGGTCGACTCCCATTACAACAGCGCCACCAGCAGCGGCAAACCTGATTACGCCTATTGCAGCGTTGCCGACGATCGTTCGCTGTGGGGCCAGGACGTGCTGCTGGAGCGAATTTCTCCCGATGCGCATTCGGCTGACGGCGCCGCCCACGGCCGCTGGATAGGCATGCTGCGCACCCGCGCGCGCGGCCGTGAATGGCTGGAGAACGCCTTGGATGCGCTGGCCGATAGCCCCGATTTTGATCGGCTCGGCATGGGCGATTTGCTCAATCACATCGTCGCGCGCGGTCATCCGGTGCGCGTCATCTACATTCACGGACATTGGCTCGACGTCAATTCGATTCGCGATCTGGAACAGGCCGGGCGTTTCACCGCTGGCCAACGCTGAGGAACTGTAGTCATGATTCATGCGCGCGACTTCGTCGACGCGGCCGGGCGGCGCGGCTTCAAGGTTTACGCCGGCGTGCCCTGTTCATTTTTGACGCCCTTCATCAACTACGTGATCGGCGCCGACGGCCTGCGCTACCTGTCCGCGGCCAATGAAGGCGACGCGGTGGCCATTGCCGCGGGGGCATGGTTAGGTGGCCAGCGTTCGATAGCGATGATGCAGAACTCGGGACTCGGTAATGCCGTCAGTCCGCTGACGTCCTTGACCCATACCTTCGGCATTCCCGTGCTGGTGATCTGCACTCACCGCGGCGCGCCGGGCGTCAGCGACGAACCACAGCACGCCTTGATGGGCACCATCACTGAACAATTGTTCGAGACCATGGGCATACCGTGGGCGACGTTTCCGCGTGAGGCCGCCGCCATCGACGGCATGCTGGACGACATCGACACGCATATGCGCGCGCACTCCGAGCCCTACGCATTGATCATGCAGAAAGGCAGCTGCGAGCCGTTCGCCTTGACGGCTGGCGCCATGCCCATGCCGCGCGCCGCGGTCGCCGTGCAGGGCAGCGGTCACGCGCGTGCCGTGGCAGCGCGTGCGTCACGCAGCGCCGCGCTGGCTGAGGTGCTGGCCGCCAGTGATGACGCACAGAGCGTGGTCATCGCCACCACCGGCTTTACGGGACGCGAGTTATACGCCCTGGCCGACAGGCCCCAGCATTTCTACATGGTCGGCTCGATGGGCTGCGCGTCGTCCCTGGGTCTCGGCCTGGCGCTCGCGCGCCCCGATTTGCGCGTGCTGGTGGTGGACGGCGATGGCGCCGCGCTCATGCGCATGGGCAATCTTGCCACCGTCGGCGCCTACAACGCGCCGAACCTCACGCACCTGGTGCTCGACAACGAAGCCCACGATTCGACTGGCGCGCAAGCGACGATCAGCGCCTGCACCGACTTTGCCGGCGTCGCCGCCGCCTGCGGTTATGCGCGCGTCATGCGCAGCGACGATGTGAACGAACTCACGCAGTTTCTCGCCGCTCGAGATCAGGCAGGCAGCGCCTTCATACACATGAAGATAGCGACCGGCGCGCGCGACGACCTGCCGCGCCCGGCCATCACACCGCCGGCCGTGCGCGCACGCCTCATGCAACACATAGGCAGCGCGCCATGAAAACCATTCTGCTCAATCCCGGCCCCGTGACCTTGAGCGAGCGCGTACGCAGCGCGCTGCTCGGCCCCGATCTATGCCATCGCGAAGTGGAATTCGCGACCCTGCAGGATGGCCTGCGACGCAAGCTGATGGCGGTCTATGACCTGCCCGCCGACGCCTGGGGCGCAACTTTATTGACCGGCTCCGGCACCGCCGCGGTGGAAGCGATGATCACGAGCCTGGTGCCGCGCGACGCTCGAGTGCTGGTCGCCGAGAACGGCGTGTACGGCGAACGCATGAGCCGCATCGCCGAAACCTACGGCATCGCCACGACGCGCATCCGCGCCCCTTGGGGTGAGCGCCTCGATCTGGAAGCAATTGCCACAGCGCTGCGCGCAACGCCCCACAGCCATGTCGCGGTGGTCCATCACGAGACCACCACCGGTCGCTTGAATGATCTGGCGGCGCTGGCTTCGGTGTGCAAGGAGACCGGTGCACGTCTGTTGCTCGACGGCGTCAGCAGCTTTGGCGCTGAAGACATCGATTTCGAAGCGTGGGGTATCGATGCCTGCGCGGCGACCGCCAACAAGTGCCTGCACGGTGTGCCCGGCACCGCGTTCGTGATGCTGCGCCGCGCGGCGCTCGCGGCGGCGGCGGTATCACGCTCGGTGTATTTCGATTTGCGCGATTACCTCGCCAAGCAGGATGGTCAGGGCACACCCTTCACGCAATCGGTGCAGACCTTCTATGCGCTGGATGCCGCGCTCGATGAATTCTTCGCGGCTGGCGGCCAGCCCGCCCGCCAGCAATTGTTTCAGTCGCGCATGGCGACGGTGCGGGCAACGCTGGCCCGCCTGAACGTGCGCGCGCTGCTGGCGACAGACGAGACGTCCTGTGCTCTGCATGCGTTTGAACTGCCCGAGGGTCGCGACTACCCGACGCTGCACGACGCGCTGAAAGCGCGCGGCTTCATCATCTATGCAGGTCAAGGGGCGCTGTCGGAACGGGTGTTCCGCATTTCCGCGATGGGAGACATCAGCGCCGACGACATGGCCCGGCTGTGCCGGGCCCTGGAAGAGGTATTGGCGACCTAGCCTGCTAGCCGGCCGCCTGCCGATTTCAGGCGCGGCGCGCCGCCGGCGTCTGTGCGTCGAGCGTGGCGATGCGCGCGCGCACGAACTGCTCGAAGCTGGCCGCATCGAGGCCGGCATCAACCAGCATTTCTTCGCGCGAACCGTGCTGAATCAGGCGATCAGGCAAGCCGCAGTTGGCAATCGCCACGCTCTCGCCGTGCGCTGCCAGGCATTCGTTGACCGCACTGCCAGCGCCACCCGCCACCACGTTTTCCTCGAACGTCACGAGCAATTCGTGGCTGCGCGCCATCTCCAGCACCATGGCCTCATCCAGCGGTTTGACGAAGCGCATGTTGACGACCGTGAGGTCGAGCTTTTCCGCCACTTCAAGCGCCGGCGCCAACATCACGCCGAACACCAGCACCGCCACGCGGCGGCCACGGCGACGCAACTCGGCCTTGCCCAGCGGCAGCGCCTGCATCTCCTCCTGAATGTCGACGCCCGGCCCCGTGCCGCGCGGATAACGCACCGCCGACGGACCGTCGAGCATGAAGCCGGTGTAGAGCATCTGCCGGCATTCGTTCTCGTCCGACGGCGTCATGACCGTCATGTTGGGCAGACAGCGCATGAAAGAAATATCGTAGCTGCCGTTGTGGGTCGGGCCATCGGCCCCGACCAGGCCGGCGCGATCGAGCGCAAACAAGACCGGCAGGTTCTGGTTGGCGACGTCGTGGATGACCTGATCGTAACCACGCTGCAGGAAGGTCGAATAGATGGCCACGACCGGCTTCAAGCCGTCGCAGGCCATGCCGGCCGCGACGTTGACGCTGTGCTGCTCGGCAATCGCGACGTCGAAATAGCGCGTCGGGTATTCGCGCTCATAGCGCACCAGGCCCGAGCCTTCGCGCATGGCCGGCGTGATGGCGACCAGACGACGGTCCTTGGCGGCCATGTCGCACACCCAGCTGCCGAACACATCGCAGTAGTTGATGGCGCTCTTCTTGGCGGACGGCACAATGCCCTGATGCGGATCGAAAGGGCTGACACCGTGATACTTGACCGGGTCGGCCTCGGCCGGGGCATAACCCTTGCCCTTCTTGGTGATCACATGCAGAAGCTGCGGGCCATGCAATTGCTGGACGTTGCGCAGGGTGTGCAGCAGCGCGTCCATGTCGTGCCCGTCGATGGGGCCGATGTAGTTGAAGCCGAATTCCTCGAACAGCGTGCCAGGCACGATCAGGCCCTTGACGTGTTCCTCGGCGCGCCGCGCCAGCTCCCACACCGACGGCATCTGCGACAGCACTTTCTTGCTACCTTCGCGCACCGTGGTGTAGAGCTTGCCCGACAGGATCTGCGCGAAGCGGTTCGACAACGCGCCGACGTTGGGCGAAATCGACATGTTGTTGTCGTTCAGGATCACCAGCAGGTCTGTGTTGAGGTCGCCAGCGTGGTTCAAGGCTTCGAAGGCGACACCGGCGGTCATCGCGCCATCGCCGATGACTGCCACCGCGCGACGGTTGGAGCCGGTGAGCTTGGCGGCGATGGCCATGCCCAACGCGGCGCTGATCGAGGTGCTGGAATGGCCGACGCTGAAGGTGTCGTAGACGCTTTCTTCGCGTTTCGGGAACGGCGCGAGCCCATGAGCTTTACGGATGCTCTGCAGGCGATCTTTACGGCCGGTCAGGATCTTGTGCGGGTAGGCCTGATGGCCAACGTCCCACACGATGCGATCCTCGGGTGTGTTGTACAGATAATGCAGTGCGACAGTGAGTTCGACAGAGCCCAGGCCAGCGGCGAAGTGGCCGCCGCTTTGACTGACCGATTCGAGCAGGAAGGCGCGGACTTCGGCCGCCACCTGCGGAAGGGCTGATTCGGGCAGGGCGCGGAGGTCAGCCGGGAGGTCAATCTTGTCGAGCAGGGGGTAATGAGAACTTTGTGTCATGGAGCGTCGAATCTCACCGATACAGGCAACCCGGCGGCGGGCCGTGAATTATGGGGAGCGGGTCTGGACCTTGCAAGCCGGAACGGGCATCCGGGAACGTACGGACGAGGCCTTGAAAAGGCGTCGAAACGCGGCTCGGAATGCGGTTGCTGCCCGCCCCCTGCAATGCAGCAATTCCCGACCACGGGCCTGTACTTTCGTGTTTCATTACAGTAAGGTTGCGCGCCATTGTGATTCAAACCGCAATTATTTGAAACACAAAAAGAAATTCCTGTTTATTTTATAGGGTTAAAGCATGGGCGTTCCTCTCATTCAGCAGTATCGCGTGGGTCGATATATCCTTGGGCAGAAGCTCCGGGGTAACAAGCGCTATCCACTGGTGCTGATGTTGGAGCCCCTGTTCCGTTGCAATCTCGCCTGTGCCGGCTGCGGCAAGATTGATTACCCTGACGAGATCCTCGACAAGCGCTTGTCGTTCGAAGACTGCATGCAGGCTATCGATGAATGTGGCGCGCCGGTGGTGTCCATTGCCGGCGGCGAGCCGCTGATTCACAAGGACATCGTGCGCATCGCCGAAGGCTTCATCGCGCGCAAGAAGTTCGTCTACCTGTGCACCAATGCACTCTTGCTCGACAAGAAGATGGACGAATTCGAACCCAGCCCCTATCTGACCTTCTCCATCCACCTCGACGGCGGCCGTGAGCGCCACGATGCCTCCGTGTGCCGTCAGGGTGTGTTCGACAAGTGCATCGAAGTCATCAAGAAGGCCCTCGCCCGCGGCTTCCGCGTGACGGCCAACTGCACCTTGTTCCAGGGCGAGACCGCCGAGGAAGTCGGCGAATTCATGGACCAGATGATGGCGCTCGGCCTCGAAGGCGTGACCATTGCTCCGGGCTACAACTACGAGCGCGCACCGCAGCAGGATGTGTTCCTCGGCCGTCAGCGCAGCAAGCAGTTGTTCCGCGACATCTTCCGCCTGGGCAAGGGCCGTAACTGGCGCTACAACCAGTCGTCGATGTACCTCGACTTCCTGGCCGGCAACCAGACCTACGAGTGCACGCCGTGGGGCGCCGTCACACGTAATGTGTTCGGCTGGCAGAAGCCCTGCTACCTGTTGGTCGGCGAAGGCTATGCACCGACCTACCGCTCACTCATCGACGACACCCCGTGGGAAAAGTACGGCACCGGCCGCAATCCGAAGTGCGACAACTGCATGATGCACTGCGGCTATGAGATGACGGCGGTGGATGACACCTTCGCCCATCCGCTCAAGGCCGCGCGCGTGGCACTGTTCGGGCCCCGTACCGACGGTCCGATGGCGCCAGAACTGCCCTTCACCTACGAGGAAGAGGCGGCCAAGCCGCGCCTGGTCGCGTCGGCGGAAGCCGGCAGCGGCTCGAGCTGCAGTTCCAAACGCGTCGCCTGAGCCGTTCTTGAACACGCCGGCGCGCGCCTCACGGGTGCGCGACCTGCGGTATTGAACAGCCCTCCATGTTACTGACCGCCACGGCCCTGTCCGCCCTTCTGTGGCTGACCGTGCTGGTGCTGCCGTGGCGACCGTGGTCGACCGCCGAGAGACTGCACATTCCTGCCGACCTCGGCCCGCTCGATCTCGCCGATGTCACCGTTCTGATCCCGGCCCGCGACGAGGCAAGCTGTATCGCCGCCACGCTGCGCGCCCTCGCCGCCCAGGGCAACATCGCGCGCATCGTACTGGTCGACGACCAGAGCAGTGATGGCACCGGCGCCGTGGCGCGCGGCGTCGGCCTCGACAATCTCATGGTGCTCGACGGCAGCCCCTTGCCAGCCGGCTGGAGCGGCAAGCTGTGGGCGCTGCAGCAGGCCTCGGCCCAGGTCGAAACGCCCTACACCTTGCTGCTCGATGCCGACATCGAATTGGCGCCGCGCGCCCTGGCGGCGCTCAAGACACACATGCAGCAGCACGACCTGGCCTTGGCCTCGGTGATGGCGAGCCTGCACATGGGCAATGCCTTTGAAAAGCTGCTGCTGCCGCCTTTCATCTATTTTTTCAAACTCATCTATCCCTTCGCGCTGTCCAATCGGCCGCGGTCACCGATAGCGGCGGCGGCCGGCGGCTGTGTGTTGCTGCGCACCGACATGCTGCGAGCCATCGGCGGCTTTGAATCCCTGCGTGAAGCGATCATCGACGACTGCACGCTGGCCAAGCGCGTCAAGCGCCACGGGGGCCGCACCTGGCTGGGCTTGAGTCGCGACGTGCGAGCGATTCGCCCTTACGAAACCTTGGCCAACATCTGGAACATGGTGGCGCGCACCGCCTTCACGCAGTTGCGCTATTCGAACGCCCTGCTGGTGGTCTGCACCTTGATGCTGGGTTTGAGTTTCATAGCGCCAGTCGCCGGTCTGTTCAGCAGCGACCTCGCAACGGTGAGCGCCGCGGTGGTGGCCCTGGCGGCGATGAGCTGGACCTACCGTCCAACCATCAAGTTCTACGGCCTCGGCCCGCAGTGGATCCCGACCTTGAGCCTCGCCGCCTGTCTGTTCCTGGCCATGACCTGGACCTCCGCGTGGCGCTATTGGACCGGCGAACGCAGCCGCTGGAAGAGTCGCAGCTACGATAAGATTCAAGGCCACTGAACCACCGCGCTGGCTTGCCCTCTCAAGCCATGAAGTTGCCATCACGCTTCGCAGCCGCGGAGCTGCCTCTGCCAAGCTGCCTGGTCAGCAAAGGAACGTCGCCATGAAATTATTGAAGTCCCTGTTTGCCGCCAGCCTGCTGCTGCTGTCGGGTCTCGCCGCCGCGGCGGACGATGCCGGCGCCAAGACCGTGGTCGAGAAGCTTCACGAATCCCTGCTCGGCGCCATGCAGGCCGGCAGTAAGGCGGGCTTCAAGGGCCGCGAAGAGATGCTGGCACCGGTCATCACCAGCAGTTTCGACTTCGACTCGATTTGCCGCATCGTCACCGGCCGCCATTGGAAAGCGGCCAGCGACGAGCAGAAGGCGCGCTTCATCGAGGTCTTCAAGAAACTCAGCGTGGCGACTTATGCCAGCAATTTCTCCAGCTTTTCGGGGGAGAAATTCCAGACCGAGGGCAGCGAGGCAGATCACGATGCGCTGATCGTCCGCACCACCCTGCGCCCGACCGAGGGCGAACCGGTGCCGTTGAATTATTTGTTGCGTCAAACCAACGGCCAATGGCTCATCATGAACGTCGTTGCCCAGGGCGTTTCGGACCTGTCCCTCAAGCGCGCCGATTACACGGCCGTTATCAAGAGCGAAGGCTTTGATTCATTAATCAAACGCCTGGAAAAGAAGGTAGCCGACATGAGTCAAGGTTCGTAAGCCGACGGCGTCTGGCCGTAGTGCGGATCAGCAACGAATGTGGCAATATTCTTACTGAATACCCAAGCCTGCGGAACTTTCAACATGACTGAGTTCAGTGTCCTGTCGCGCCTGCTTGCCGCGACTGCCGTGCTGCTAGCCGTCACCGGCTGCGCGTCGAATGACGCGGCCAAGAATGGCGGCGACCCCTATGAGAACATGAACCGCAAGTTCTATACGTTCAACGACACCCTCGACAAACATTTCGTCGAGCCGGTGGCCAAGAAATACGCGCAGTACACGCCCGACCCGGTCCGCAACGGCATCACCAATTTCTTTGATAACACCGGCTACCTGAACACCATCGCCAACGATCTGTTGCAAGGCAAGTTCACCCAGACCGCTTCCGACTCGGGCCGTTTCCTGGTCAACAGCACCATCGGTGTCGGCGGCCTCTTCGACCCGGCCACCAGCATGGGCCTTAAGCAGCACAACGAAGACCTTGGTCAGACCTTCGGCAAGTGGGGCGCAAAGGAAGGCGCTTACCTCATGCTGCCCTTGATGGGGCCGAGCTCATTCCGCGACATCGGCTCGCCGGTGATGGACATGTTCCTGAACCCGTTGACCTACTTCGCGTCGGTCGTGACTATTCCGGCCGGCGTGGTGAGCGCGGTCAATACCCGCGCCAACCTGCTCGATGCGACCCGCATACGCGACCAGGCTGCACTCGATCCTTATACCTTCGTGCGCGAAGCCTGGCGCCAGCAGCGTGAATACGACATCTACGATGGCAACCCGCCCGGCGACGGCTACGAGGATTACATCGAAGGTCAGGGTGACGCCGCGGTACTGCGGGTCTATTGAGACACGCTGCGCCGAGGCGCTGAGTTTGCGCCGCGAGCCGTCCTGGTTCGCGGCCTCGGTAACGGCTCAATCCAGGGCCGTTGCCAGCACTTCCAACCAATGTTTGACCGGCACTTCGGCCTGCGCCGCGAGGTGCAGCTGACAGCCGATATTGGCCGTGACGATGGCCGTCGGCTGCGCGGCCATGAGATTGCCGAGCTTGCGTTCACGCAGCGTGGTGGACATGCCGGGCTGCAACACCGAGTAACTGCCGGCCGAACCACAGCATAGATGGCCTTCATTGGCCGGCGCGATTTCCCAGCCGAGGGCGCGCAGCAAGGGTTCGATGCGACCGCCGAGACGCTGACCATGCTGCAGCGTGCAGGGCGTCTGCACGGCAACGCACTGTCCGGCGCCACGCACCCGGTCGCGCAGTGACGACGCGTCCACCAACTCCAGAGGGTCGCGCACCAGCGACACCAATCGCGCGGCGCGCGGTCCGTAATGCGCATCGTGCGCCAGCAATTGCCCGTAATCGCGCAATTGCAGACCGCAACCCGAGGAGGTCGCCATCACCGCCTCAGCGCCAGCTTCAATGGCCGGCCACCACGCGTCGATGTTGGCCTTGGCGATGCGCACCGCCACCGGCTCGTCGCCGAGGTGATAAGGCAGGGCGCCGCAACAGTCGACACCGGGTATGCGATCAAGACCAATACCGATGGCATCGAACACGCGCAGCGCGGCGGCATCGATGGCGGGATTGAGCACCGACTGCGCGCAGCCGCCGAGCAACAGCACGCGACGCGCATGCAGGGCGGGCTTGAACGCGGGCGGCACATCGGACAATGCGTAGAGCCGCTTGATCGCGGCCGGCAACAGCGGTCGCAACCAACGTCCCATCGTCACCGCTGCGCGCCAACGGCGTGGATAGGGAATCACGTTTTTCAGCAAGGCGCGGGTCGCGCGCTGCCAGGGCGTCAATCCCACCGTCTCGTTGACGCGTGGCCGCACGAGATCCAACAGCCGCCCATAACGCACACCCGACGGGCAGGTGGTCTCGCAATTACGGCATAAAAGACAACGTTCGAGATGGGCCTGCGTGGTGGCGCCGGCGGCGTCGGCTTCCAGCCACGACTTCATGAGATAGATGCGACCGCGCGGCCCGTCGCGCTCGTCGCCGGTCACCTGGTAAGTCGGGCAGGTGGCATTGCAGAATCCGCAATGCACGCAGGAACGCACGATATCCGCCGCTTCGGTCGCCAGCGGGTCGTCACGCAATCGATCATTCAAAAGACTGCGCATGGGCTCTTACAACCAGTCGTACAGACGGCCGGGATTGAATATGCCCTTGGGATCGAGTCCGCGTTTCACGCGCTGCATGAGCGCGCGCAGCGGCGCGGCGGGCGCCGCGAAGGGCGCGTCACTCACCGCGAAACAGGTGGCATGGCCACCGAGAGCGGCGGCGTGTTCGCGCACAGTGATGTCGTCGAGCTCGGCATGCAACCAGCGTTGCGCACCGCCCCAGTCATGCAGCACCGCGTCGGCGCCGAGCGCGTCGGGCGCGGCCGGCGGCACACTCATGCGCCACACCGGTCGCGGGTCATCGGCAAAAAACCTTAAGCGCAGATCGCGCAGATCGCGCCAATAATCGACATCGTCACTCTCGATGTCGGGCGCGAGTTCGGCGCAGGCGTGGGACACGGCCTCGTCGCTGCCGGCGGCGCGCAGGCGCAACAGCTCGCCGTCGTAACACATGGCGGTGATCGGCCATGGCGCCGCCGCGAGATCCATCATGCGTTGCAGTGCCTGTGCGTGGGTGAGTCGCCACAACAACGTGCGCTGCACGCGCGGGCGCGGCAGCACGCGCAGCGAGACCTGCACCAGCACACCCAAGGTGCCGAGCGACCCGGCCAGTAGGCGCGCGACGTCGAAGCCGGCCACGTTCTTCATGACCTGACCACCGAAGCTCAGCAGTTCACCGCGTCCATCGATGACATCAACGCCCAGCACGAAATCACGGGCTGCGCCGTGATACGGCCGCGCCGGGCCCGACAAGCCGCTGGCCACCGCGCCGCCGATGGTCGCGCCGCCGTCAAAATGCGGCGGCTCGAATCCGAGCATCTGGTTGTGGCTGGCGAGCGTCTCTTCAATCACCGCGAGCGGCGTGCCGGCGCGCGCGGTGATGACGAGTTCAGTCGGTTCGTAGGCCACGATGCCGTGCAACTCGCGCGTATCCAGCGTCTCGCCCTTGAGACTGCGGCCATAAAAAGACTTGCTGCCGCCGCCCTGGATGCGTAGCGGTGTGTTGTTCGCGGCGGCGGCCTTCACGCGCGCCACCAGCGTCGCGACGGCTGGCTCATCCAGCGTCGCGCGCACGCTGTTGCCCTTGTCTTCAGGCGTCATGCGCGACGACTCAGCGCGAAGAATCGCGGGTGATGATCGGTGTGCGGACTTCGACGTCGGCGTTCTGTCCGCGCTGGCGCAGCAGGTGATCAATCAGCACCAGCGCCACCATCGCTTCGGCTATCGGCACGGCGCGAATGCCGACGCAGGGGTCATGCCGCCCGAGGGTCACGATCGACGCCGGCTCACCGTCCATGTCTATGGTTTCGCCATCGAGTCGAATGCTCGACGTCGGTTTCAGGGCGATGCTGGCGATGATGTCCTGGCCGGTGGAAATGCCGCCCAGAATGCCGCCGGCATGATTGCTGGCGAAGCCACGCGGTGACATCGCATCTCGATGCTCACTGCCCTTCTGTTCGACCACCGCGAAGCCGTCGCCGATTTCCACCGCGCGCACCGCGTTGATGCTCATGAGCGCCTTGGCGAGATCGGCATCGAGCCGGTCGAACACCGGCTCGCCCCAGCCCGGCGGCAGACCGCAGGCCACCACCGTCACCCGCGCGCCGATGGAATCGCCTTCCTTGCGCAGGGCATCCATGTAGGCCTCGAGTTCCGGCACGCGCGCCGGCTCGGCGCAGAAGAACGGATTGCTGTCGACGGCGCCGAGATCTTCGCAGGCCAGCCGCAAGGGACCGAGTTGCGCGAGGTAGCCGCGCACTTCAACGCCGCAGGCTTCGCGCAGGTATTTCTTGGCGATGGCGCCGGCCGCGACGCGCATGCAGGTCTCGCGCGCCGACGAGCGCCCGCCGCCGCGATAATCGCGCACACCGTATTTCTGGATGTAGGTGTAGTCGGCATGGCCAGGACGGAATTTGTCCTGGATGTTGGAGTAGTCCTTGGACTTCTGATCGGTGTTCTCGATGAGCAGGCCTATCGAAGTGCCGGTGGTGCGGCCCTCGAACACGCCCGACAGGATGCGCACCTTGTCTTCCTCACGCCGTTGCGTGGTGTGGCGTGACTGGCCGGGCTTGCGCCGGTCCAAATCGAATTGCAGATCCGCCTCGCTGAGCGCGAGTCCCGGCGGGCAGCCGTCGACTATAGCGACATAGCCTGGACCGTGACTTTCGCCCGCGGTGGAGAGAGAAAACAGTTTACCAATCGTATTACCGGCCATGGCGGCATTCTAGCAGGCAAAGTCGTGCGACTGACTCATCACGCCGGTGCGCATGCGGCTCATTTGCCGGTCGCGCCCAGCAGATCCTCACGCGAGATCACGAACACGCCTTCGCCACCGTGCTCGAACTCGAGCCAGGTGAGCGGTAGGTGGGCATAGCGCTCATCCACGGCCTCCGCTATCTCGCCGACCTCAACCACCAGCACACCGTCATCGGTCAAGTGCTCGGCAGCCCGCGCGAGTATGCCGTCGACACAATTGAATCCTTCCTCACCCGAGACCAGCGCCATGGCCGGCTCCTGCAGATATTCCTCGGGCAGGTCGGTCATGCGCGTAGCCGGTACGTAGGGCGGATTGCTGACGATGAGGTCGTAGCGACCGCCATCGGCCGGGAACAGATCGGCTTCGATGAGACGCACGCGCGACTCGAGAGCATGACGGGCGCGATTGATGGTCGCGACCGCCAACGCATCGGCGCTGAGGTCGGTCGCATCGACTTCCGCGGCGGGAAAAGCCAGCGCACAGGCCAACGCGATACAGCCGCTGCCGGTGCCGATGTCGAGGACGCGTTTGACCGCGCCCGGCGCCAGCCACGGCACGAACTGTTGATGGATCAATTCCGCGAGCGGCGAACGCGGCACCAGCACGCGCTCGTCGACATAGAACTCATGCCCGGCAAACCACATACGGTGGGTGAGATAGGCCGCCGGACAGCGCCGCGTCAGGCGCGCCTGCACCAAGTGCTCGGCGGCGGCGCGGGCTTCGGCTGTCAGCGCTTGATCGAGCAAGGCATCGCCGGCATCGGGCGGCAGTCCCAGTCCATGCAGCACCAGGAAGGCCGCCTCATCCACGGCGTTGTCGGTGCCGTGTCCGTAATACAGCCTGGCGCGACGGAAACGTCGCGCCGCGCTGTCTATCAGGGCGCGCGCGGTGAGCGGCGCGGCCGCCTCAGCCACGCGTGGCGGCCAGTTCGAGCACCACGTCATTCATGCGTTTGACGAAGCCCGCCGGGTCGTCGAGCTTGCCGCCTTCGGCGAGTATCGATTGCTCGAACAACAGGCTCGCCCAGTTGGCAAACTGCTGTTCGTCCTGCATGCCGTCCATGAACTTGATCATGGGATGCTCGACGTTGAGTTCGAGAATGCGCTTGGCAGCCGGCACATCCTGGCCGGCCGCTTTCAGGAGACGCTCGAGGTTGGCGCTCATGGCGGCGTCAGCCGACACCAGGCAGGCCGGCGAACTGGTCAGGCGCTGGCTGCGCTTCACATCCTCGACACGCGCGTCGAGCGCACCCTTGATGCGCTTCAAGAGCGGGCTGACTTCCTCATCCTGCGATTTGTCCTCGCCGGTTTCGTCGGCGGCCTTGATGTCACCATGCACCACCGACTTCAGTTGCTTGCCGTCGAACTCCGACAGATGCGTGACCAGCCACTCGTCGATGGGCTCGTGCATGAGCAGCACTTCGATGCCCTGCTTGCGGAAGTATTCGAGATGCGGACTGTTGCGCGCGGTGGAGAAACCATCCGCGACGATGTAGTAGATGGCGTCCTGGCCTTCCTTCATGCGCGCCACGTAGGCGGCGAGGCTGACGTCCTGGGTGTCGGTGTCGGTATGGGTGCTGGCAAAGCGCAGCAGTTTGGCGATGCGCTCACGATTGGCGTAATCCTCGATCACGCCTTCCTTCAGCACGCGGCCAAACGCTTCCCAGAACGCTGCGTAGTTCTCGCCTTCCGCCAGCGTCTCTATCATGCCCAGCACCTTCTTGACCGACGCCGCGCGGATGGTTTCGAGGGTCTTGTTGTGCTGCAGGATTTCGCGCGACACGTTGAGCGGCAGGTCGTTCGTATCGATGACGCCGCGCACGAAACGCAGGTAGCGCGGCATGAGCTTTTCCGCGTCATCCATGATGAAGACGCGCTGCACGTAGAGTTTGACGCCGTGCTTGACCTCACGGTCCCACAAATCGAACGGCGCGCGCGCCGGCAGGTAGAACAGCGTGGTGTATTCGTTCTTGCCCTCGACTTTCGAATGCAGCCAACTGGTCGGATCGCTGAAGTCGTGGGAAACGTGCTTGTAGAACTCTTTATATTCCTCGTCGGAGATTTCGTTCTTGGAGCGGCGCCACAGCGCGGTGGCCTGATTAACGGTTTCCCAGCCCGTCTCGTCGCCGCTCTTCTCCATCTTGATCGGCACCGAGATGTGATCTGAATAACGCTTGCAGATCTCGCGCAGGCGATATTCGTTGGCGAGATCCTTGGCGTCCTCTTTCAAGTGCAGAACGATTTCGGTGCCGCGACGCTTGGCAGTCACGGTCTCGACCGTGAACTCGCCCTTGCCTTCCGATTCCCAGCGCACTCCTTCTTCGTTCTTGTGGCCGGCCTTGCGCGAGGTGACCGTGACCTTGTCTGCGACGATGAAGGCCGCATAGAAGCCGACGCCGAACTGGCCGATGAGCTGCGAATCGGCGCGTGCGTCGCCCGACAGCTTGCCGAAGAATTCACGGGTGCCGGATTTGGCGATGGTGCCGAGATGTTCGGTCGCCTCGTCGCGGGTCATGCCGATGCCGTTGTCGCGCACCGTGATGGTGGCCGCGTCGGCATCGAATTCGAGCTCGATGGCGAGCTCTGCGTCGTTCTCGTACAGACTGTCATCGGACAGCGCCGCGAAGCGCAGCTTGTCGGCCGCGTCGGCTGCGTTCGAGACGAGTTCGCGCAGAAAGATTTCGCGGTTGCTGTATAGAGAATTGATGACGAGATCGAGTAGCTGGGTGACTTCCGACTGGAAGCCCCGTTGTTCTTTGGCAGTGTCGAGCGCCATGGTGTCCTCGCCAGTAGCGTGAATGAGGCGGGCAAACTATGGGCGCGCGCCGTTGATTTCAAGTCCTTTGCACGCCGGGCTGGCGGCCGCGCTACCATAGCGCCCCATGGTCGCACCCCTGCGACCGCATCGTTCGAGGAACGCCTGTCAGTGCGCCATGCGGCGCGCCGCCCAAGATTCGCGCCATGGCCACCGACAAAGCCGCCCACTCGCCTGTCATGCAGCAGTTCCTCGGCATCAAGGCCGAGCATCCCGATACGCTGCTGTTCTATCGCATGGGCGATTTCTACGAGCTGTTCTTCGACGACGCCAAGCGCGCCGCGCAGTTGCTGGACTTGACCCTGACCGCGCGCGGCTTCAGCGACGGCCAGCCCATACCGCTGGCCGGCGTGCCGGCGCATGCCGCCGACCCTTACCTCGCACGCTTGTTGAAACTCGGCGTGTCGGTGGCCGTATGCGAGCAGATTGGCGACCCGGCGGAATCGCGCGGGCCGGTGGCACGCAAGGTCACACGCATTCTGACGCCGGGCACGGTCACCGACGAGTCGCTGCTGGAAGCGCGCCAGGACACCTTGATTGCGGCGCTCGCCTTCCGCGGCGAACGCTGCGGCCTGGCGTGGCTGGACGTCAGCGCCGGGCGTTTCCTGGTCTGCGAACCCGACAGCCCCGCCGCACTGGAAGCAGAGCTCGAGCGTCTGCAGCCGGCCGAACTGCTGGTCGCCGACGAGCAACGCGCGCAGGTGCCGACCACCTGGGCGGCGCGCGCCCAGGCCCTGCCGGCCTGGCGTTTCGATCTGGCGACCGCGCAACGGCGCTTGTGCGGACAATTTGGCGTCGACAGCCTGCACGGCTTCGGCTGCGCGGATCTCGAACTGGCAGTGGCGGCCGCCGGCGCAGTGCTGACCTACAGCCAGGAGATGCACGGCGGCGCCCTGGGCCATGTACTGGCAGTGGCGGTCGAACGTCCGCAGGATGCCCTGCATCTCGATCCTGCCACGCGCCGCAATCTGGAGATCAGCCGCGCGCTGTCGGGCGATGACACGCACACCTTGATAGCCGTGTTCGACACCACCCGCACTGCCATGGGCGGGCGACTCCTGCGCCGCTGGCTGCACAGACCGCTGCGCTGTCACACCACCCTCAAGAATCGTCAGCAGGCGGTCACGATGCTGTTGGCGCGACACGATCTGGCCGCCTTGCGCAGCACCTTGCGGCGGGTGCATGACATCGAACGCATCGTCACCCGTGTCGCCTTGGGCACCGCGCGGCCGCGGGATCTTGCACGTCTGCGCGATGCACTCGGCGCGCTGCCCGAGATTCGTCAATTGCTGGTCGAGGACACGAGCCCGCGTCTCGACGAACTGCGCGCCAGCATTGATGAGATGCCTGCGGTGCGTGCGCGACTCGAACTGGCGCTGGTGGAAGCGCCGCCGCATCTCATCCGTGACGGTGGCGTACTGGCGCCCGGCTATGACCGCGAACTGGATGAACTGCGTAACGCCAGCGCCGATGCCGACGCCTTCCTGGTGGCGCTGGAACAGCGCGAGCGCGAGCGCAGCGGCATCGCCAATCTCAAGGTCGGTTACAACCGCGTGCACGGCTACTACATTGAGATAAGCCGAGCCCAGGCCGAGCGCGCGCCGGCCGACTACACGCGCCGCCAGACCTTGAAAGGCGTCGAGCGCTATATCACGCCCGAACTCAAAGGCTTTGAAACCCACATTTTGACGGCGGCCGACCGCGCCCTGCGCCGCGAACGCGAACTGTACGAAAGCCTCTTGATAGAACTTCTGCCCGAAGTGCGCGGCCTGCAGGCCACCAGCGCCGCGCTGGCGGAACTGGATGTGCTGACGAGTTTCGCCGAACGCGCCGAGAGCCTTGGGCTGTGCGCTCCGGAGTTCTGCGACGAGCCACGCCTGAGTATCAGTGCTGGCCGCCACCCGCTGGTGGAACAGTTCCAGCACACGCCATTTGTCGCCAACGATCTAGAACTCCACGACGAGCGCCGCCTGCTGCTGATCACTGGCCCCAACATGGGCGGCAAGTCGACCTATATGCGCCAGGCCGCGCTCATCACCCTGCTCGCCCACATCGGCAGCTTCGTGCCGGCGCAGGCGGCGCTCATGGGCCCCATCGACGCCATCTATTCGCGCATCGGCGCCGGCGACAACCTGGCCGGCGGCCAGAGCACGTTCATGGTGGAAATGGCCGAGACCGCCAACATCCTGCACCATGCCACGGCCGCGAGCCTGGTCATCGTCGACGAGATCGGACGCGGCACCAGCACCTACGACGGCATGTCACTGGCGTGGGCCGCGGCCGAGCACCTGGCGACAAAAAATCGTGCCTTCACCCTGTTCGCGACCCATTATTTTGAGTTGACCGCACTGGCCGACGAAGTGCCGGCAGTGGCCAATGTGCGACTCGACGCGCTCGAACATGGCGAGGACGTGGTGTTCATGCACAGCGTCAGCGAAGGACCGGCCTCACGCAGCTTCGGCATTGCCGTCGCACGCCGCGCGGGCGTGCCGAACGCCGTCATCGCCCGCGCCCGCACCCTGCTCGACACCCTCGAACGGCGGCACTCGCAAAGCACCCACCCAGAGCTGCCGCAACTGCCGCTGTTCGAGCGCCCGCACCCGGCCTTGGAGGCCCTGCGCGAGCTTGACCCCGATTCCCTGACGCCGCGCGAGGCGCTGGAAACGCTCTATCGCCTGCGCGCGCTCATCGAGCGCTCATGAAGTGTTTGGCAGCGCGCGGCGCGCAGATATAATGCCGACCTCCGAATTTTTGACGAAGAGCAGCCATGACGTTTGTTGTTGTAGAAAACTGTATCAAGTGCAAGTACACGGACTGTGTCGAGGTGTGCCCGGTCGACTGCTTTCACGAAGGCCCGAACATGCTCGTGATTGACCCGGATGAATGTATCGATTGCACGCGGTGCGAGCCGGAATGCCCGGCCGAGGCCATCAAGTCGGAGGACGACCTGACGGACGACGAACAGCAGTACCTGGGGCTCAATGCTGAACTGGCCAAGCAGTGGCCGGTGATCAGCGAAATGAAAGACCCGGCCGGCGACGCCGACGACTGGAAAGGCAAGCCCGGCAAGCTCGACCTGCTCGAGCGCTGAGTTCAAACACTGGCCGTTCGCCTCGCGCACGGCCAGCCGCCCGCTGAAGTGGGCCAGGAGGCGCCCGTCCTTGGACGCCCCCTGGTCCGCCGCCTGTCCGCACCCCGTATCGATGTGGACGCTGCCTTCCCTGGCGGCGGCAGGTGCGTTGCTGAATGCGCACCGTGTTCCTAGTTAGCCATCGCTGCGCGCTACCCTCAAATCCGCACCGCCTGCCGCCGCTATAGTGGTTTACGCTGTCACTACAAAGACTTAGGCCGCCAGGACGGAGCGCGACGCAAAGTGGTCATGGGCGAATCAGGAAATATTCCCGTGCTCCACTCAGCAAGCGGCCGAGCGCGCCTGAGCAAAGTCGCCGTTTTGCGCATGGCGCTCGTCATGGCACTGCAGTTCAGCCTGCCCCATGGCCAGCTCTCTGCCGCCGAGATCTACAAATGGAAGGACCGCGACGGTCATCTTCATTTTGGCGACAAACCGCCGGACGCCGCGAGCAATGCCCAAAGCGTGACCATACGGAGCGGGCCGGCCGCGGCCGCTAATGAAGTCCGTCAGGAACGTCTGCGCCAGATACTCGACAGCTATACCAAGGATCGCCAGGCGCGCGAGGCATCGCATGCCGCCGCACTCGCGGCTGCTGAGCGCCGCGCGCAGGCCTGCGCGCGCGCCCAGGCCCGCAAGAGTCAGGCCGAGCGCATCAACGTCCTGTACGAGCGCAGCGCCGATGGCCAGCGACGCGCGCTCAACGCCGCTGAGTACAGAGCCGTGATGGACAAAGCGCGCCAAGCCGTCGCCGACTCCTGCGACTAGTGTTAAAACGCGGTTCTATCTGCCTATTTTCTCAATACAAAGGAAGGTAACATGGCGAATCTCTTTGACTCGCTAGACCTGATGACCGGATGAATAAAGCGTTCTGGAAATCCGACTGGTTTGTCGGCGCCGCCCTGTCCTTCGTGTTTTTCCTCGCGTGGGGGCGTGTGCCACTACTTGAGAGCCTGGAGCGGGACGCCTACGACCTCGGGGTCAGGATGTCGTCGCGCGATCCCGGCAACAAGGTCGTCGTGGTCGCCATCGACGACAAGAGCATCCAGAACATCGGTCGCTGGCCATGGTCGCGCAAGATTCACGCCGCGATGATCGACAAGCTGGCCGGCGCCGGCGCCAAGACCATTGGCTCCACCGTCATCTACTCCGAACCTGAAGTCCCACCGGGTCTCGACTGGATACGCGAGTTCCGCACCGAAACCGAAAAACTGGCCCAGGCCGGCGTTTCAGTCGATGCCCTGAACCAGAAATTCGCGGCCGCCGAACTCGCGCTCGATACCGACACCGTACTGGGTAATTCTTTCAAACAGGCCGGCAATGTCGTGCTCGGCATGCAGTTCACCCCGGGTGAGCCGGTAGGCAAGCCCGACAAAGCGCTGCCCGACTACGTCCTGCATAACGCCATCAAGGAAGACAAGGTGGTCGACCCGACGGGCGACTTCCCGATGCCGATCCAGACCGTGCTCGCCGATTCGCCGATTCCCGTCATCGGCAGCGCGGCGCGCGGTATCGGCCATCTGCTGACACCGCCCGACGTCGACGGCGGCATCCGCTTCGAACCGTTGGTGGTCGAATACTACGGCGCCTTCTATCCCTCGCAGTCGCTCATGATTGCGGCCGCTTATCACAATCTCAAAGCCGAGGACATCAAGGTCAATCTCGGCGACAGCGTTCAGCTCGGCAACCTCAAGATCAAGACCGACCTGTCGCTCAGCATGAACACTTTCTTCTACGGCAATCGCCAGGGCGACCGGCCGCCGTTCGATATCTATTCTTTCTACGACGTCCAGCAGGGCGCCGTGCCGATGGAAAATTTCAAGGACAAAATCGTCCTTATCGGTGCCACCGCTTTTGGCCTGGGTTCGTCTTTCCACGTGCCGGTCGGCGACAAGCCGGTCAGCCCGGTGCAGATCATGGCGCACACCGTCGCCAGTATCCTCAACGAAAATTTCTTCATTTCGCCCTCATGGGCGTTCTTGACCGAACTGCTGATCCTGGCGCTGGTGGCGGCCTACCTCATCGCGCTGCTGCCGAAGCTCAATGCCGGCCCCGCGGCGCTGGTCAGCCTGGGTCTGTTCGTGGTGGTGTTCGCGACCGAAATCGGCTTGATGGCCTCGCAGGCCATCTGGCTGAAGCTCATGGGTGCGGCCACCTTGCTGGTGGTCGGCCATGTGCTGTTGACCACCAAGCGCTTCCTGGTCACCGAAGCGACCAAGCGCCGACTTGATTACGATTCGGCGCAGAGCAACAAGCAGCTCGCACTCAAGTTCCAGAAGGAAGGCGAGCTCGACATGGCGCTGGAATATTTCCGCCGCTGCCCGGTGGATGAAAGCCTGCTGGAAGCGGTTTACATCCTGGCCGGCGATTTCGAACGCAAGCGTCAGTTCAACAAGGCCGGCGCCGCCTACGAGTACATCGCCGCCAAGGATCCGAACTTCCGCGACATCCGCAACAAGGTCAACCGCGCCAAGCAGCTCAACGACACCGTCATCATCGGCGGCTCGGCGGCTGCCGCCACCGCTGCCAGCACCATTTTGCTGGACGGCAGCATCTCCAAGCCGATGCTCGGTCGCTACGAGGTGGAAAAGGAACTCGGCAAGGGCGCGATGGGCGTGGTGTATCTCGGCAAGGATCCCAAGATCAACCGCGTGGTGGCCATCAAGACCATGGCCTTATCGCAGGAATTCGACGCCAACGAACTCACCGAGGTCAAAGAGCGCTTCTTCCGCGAAGCGGAGACCGCCGGCCGTCTCGACCAACCCAACATCGTGCGCATCTATGACGTCGGCGAAGAACACGACCTGGCCTATATCGCCATGGAATTCCTGGCCGGCCACGACCTGGCGCGTTACACCAAGCCCGACACCCTGCTGCCCCTGCCGACCGTGATGGGCATCATTTTCAAGGCCGCCATGGCGCTCGATTACGCGCACAAGCACAACGTCGTGCATCGCGATATCAAGCCGGCCAACATCATGTATGAGCCCGATTCCAAGCAGGTCAAGCTGACCGACTTCGGCATCGCGCGCATCACCGATTCGAGCAAGACCAAGACCGGCATGGTGCTCGGTACGCCGTCCTACATGTCACCCGAGCAGTTGTCGGGCAAGAAGGTCGATGGCCGCTCGGATCTGTTCTCGCTGGGCGTGATGTTCTACCAGATGATCACCGGCAAGCTGCCCTTCCAGGGGGATTCGATGGCGACCCTCATGTACAAGATCGCCAACGAAGCGCATATCGAAGTGACCAGCCTCAAGCCGGAATTGGCCAAGCAGCGGCCGTGCATTTCGGCCATCATCGACAAGGCGCTGGAGAAAGACCCGACCAAGCGTTACCAGACCGGCGCCGACATGGCACGCGACATCCAGCGTTGCGCCAAGCAGACCCAGTCAGCCTGATTCCAAGGACGAAGGACCAGACGCCGTGGCCAAGGGCATCATCGAAGTAGCGAACATTTCGGACACCGGTCTGAAGCGTCCGCACAACGAAGACAGCGCGGTGACCGACACGGCCCTGGGGCTGGCGGTGGTGGCTGATGGCATGGGCGGCTATAAAGCCGGCGAAGTGGCGAGCGCCATTGCCGCGCAGTTGATCCTGAACGAAGTGCGGGCCGGGGTCGCCAATGGCGATGCCAACACCAAGATCGGTGGTGCGGGCCTGAGTCGCGCCACCATGGTCATCCGCGACGCGGTGGCCAAGGCCAACGCCGAGGTCTTTCGTACCGCCCAGGAAGTGCCGCAGTGCCAGGGCATGGGCACCACGGTGGTGGTGGTCTTCTACCACGGTGACAAGGTCAGCATCGCGCACGTGGGCGATTCGCGGGTCTATCGCCTGCGGGGCAATGAATTCAAGCAGATTACCCGCGATCACTCGCTCATCCAGGAGCTGATAGACCGGGGCTTCTTCACACCTGAGGAGGCTGCCGAGAACACGCCCAAGAATCTCGTCACGCGGGCGCTTGGTATCGAGCAGTCAGTTGAGGTGGACGTCCAGGAACAGGACTTGCAGGCAGGCGAGATTTACCTGCTCTGTTCGGACGGTCTCAATGATATGGTAGATGATGAAGAAATTCACTTAACCCTAAGTAAATATAGTGCTAATCTTGTCGAAGCGGCCACTGAACTGGTCCGACTGGCGAATCAAAATGGCGGCAAGGACAACGTATCCGTTGTGCTGGTACGACCGCATAACCCGTCGAATGGCCAGGCGGGGATCATGGCTAAATTCAATAGCTTTCTGAAAAAGGGCAGCTGAATAGGACAGAACAATGGCGAAGTTGGTTCTGAGCATGAACGGGGCGGTGCAAGGGGAATTCCAGCTAGGGAAGGAACGGATATCCATCGGCCGCAAGCCCGACAACGATATCCAGATCGACAACCTGGCCGTCAGCGGAAAGCACGCACTCATTATCACGATTCTCGACGATTCCTTTCTGGAAGATCTCGGCAGCACGAACGGGACTTACGTGAACGGCAAGCTGGTCAAGAAGCACGCGCTGCGCAACGGCGACGTGATCGGTCTTGGCAAGCACGAGCTCAAGTACATCAATGAGCATGCCACCGCCGACGACGAAGAATTCGAAAAGACCATGATCATCCGGCCGGGCTCGGCCAGTGCCGCGGTGGAAGCCGCCAAGGCGGTCGAAAAGGCCGCAGCCAAGGCCCCCGCGCCCGCCGCCATGGACCATACCGCAGGTGGTTCGCCGCGTGTGGCGCCCATCGCACCGGTGCCTGGCGGCGGCATGCCGTTGGCCAAGCTGCACGTTCTGAATGGCCCGATAGCCGGCAAGGAGCTGGAACTGACCAAGGCGCTCATCACCCTTGGCAAGCCCGGCACCCAGGTGGCGGTGATTTCGCGTCGTCCCCAGGGCTACTTCCTGACCCACATCGAAGGCGACGGCAAGAACGACAACTTCCCGGTGGTGAACAACACCCCGATAGGCCCGCAGGCCTATGCCATCAAGAACGGCGACATCATTGAACTCGCCGGCATCAAGATGGAATTCAGTCTCGTTAAGTAACGCCTCTCAGCCCTCGCCGCGGTCGCGGCGGGGGTATTCCCGCATTTCCTGCAGGTGCGAAATCATTCGCGCGTTTAATTCCGTACTCCGCGTCGAATGTCAGACTGAAGTCTGACATTCCAATGCCTTTGCCGAGGCGTCCAGCATGCAAAGGCGCCCTTGAGCCTCTTACTTGCTCTCGTGCTCGAACACGCCATCCCAATCTGCCGCGGGCGGCGCCTTGCGGAAATGCGCGACGCGCTCGGCGTAGACCTTGTACAAGGCCGGTGACTTCGAACCGCGCTGCAGGTTGACGAAGTTGAGTTCGGCGGTGTCCCACTGCTGGGCGCGGTACAGCCGCATGGTTTCAGCAAACAGGCGCAATTCCTTCTTCCACTGCGGGTCGAGCTGTTCGGCCAGCCCCAGCGGCTCGTAGATAGCCACCGGTTTGGCTTTGCCCTTGACCCGCACGCGGTCCAGTTCGCGGTAGGCGTATTCCGGCACCGCGTCCTTGGTGGTTTCGCTGACAATCAGGCGCACGCCGTATTTCTTGGTCAAACCCTCGAGGCGCGAACCGAGATTCACCGCGTCGCCAATGACGGTGTACGCCATGCGGAACGACGAGCCCATGTTGCCGACGTTCATGAGACCGGTGTTCAGGCCCACGCCGATGTTGATCTCTGGCCAGCCGCGCGACTTGAACTGGGCGTTGATGTCGTCGAGTTTGACGATCATCTCCATCGCCGCCTCAAGCGCGTGGCGCGCATGCTCACCGTCCGCCAGCGGCGCGCCCCAGAAGGCCATGATGGCGTCGCCCATGTATTTGTCGATGGTGCCGCGACAGTGGTGGATGACCTCCGTCATGGGTGACAGGAACTGGTTCATGAGATCGGCCAGATCCTCGGGTTTGAGCCCTTCGGAAATGGTCGTGAAACCACGCACGTCGGAAAACAGCACCGTCAGTTCGCGGCTTTCCGCCGCCAGCGAATACTGAGTGGGCGCCTTGGCCATCTCGTCGACCAGTTCCGGCGGCACGTACTGACCGAACAGCCCGGTGATCTGGCGCTTGCCTCTGGTCTCGACGAAGTAGCCATAGGACATGTTCAAGAGAAACATGGTCAGGGCCATCATGATGCCGGACGCCAGCGGCAGCACCGTGTGGCCAAAAGCCCATACCAGGTGGTTGAAGGCGATATAGACCATGATGCCGACCAAGGTGAACAGCGTGGTGTTGAGCGGGCTCAGCAACACACCGCCGAGTATCATGCCGATACCGACGGCCAGCAGCATCAGCACTTCAGCGCCCATGGTGTAGGCCGGGAACTCCAGCATCCTGCCGCTCAAAATGCCGGCAATCAGGTTGGCGTGGACCTCGACTCCGGGATAAGCCTCTTCCATCGGCGTGGCGCGCAGATCGAGCAGGACCGGCGCGCTGGTCCCGATCAGCACTATCTTGTCATTGAGGAGCGCGGGATCAGCCTTGCCGTTCAGCACGTCGGTCGCCGGCACGTAATGAAAGCTGCCCTTGGGGCCGCGAAACGGCACCAGTGTCTTGACGTTCTTGTCCACCGGCACGCCGGCATTGCCGACCAGCAACCACTCGAGCCCCGGATAGCCACGCGCCTCGAACAAGGGCTTTTCAAAACGCGTGGTGATGGCATCCACTCCCAACACCCGCCTCACCATCTCCAGCGACAGCGAGCCGTAGTAGCGGTCGTTGTAACGCACCAGCATCGGCACGCGCCGTACCACACCGTCGCGATCCGGTTGCTGAGTGAAGTGGCCGGCACCGAGCGCGCTGGCCTGCAGCGCCTTGATGTTGCCGCCAAAGCCGGTCGCCGTCAGGAACTGCACGGCCTTGCCCTGAAAATCGCTCTTGTCGAACAAGGGCTCGGGCAGTTCGCCTATCTTGGCCACCTCGTCTTCACTGTCGAAGTTGAAGTAGTAGCCGAGCACCACGTTGTACTTCTGCATGGTCTCGGCAAAGATGCCGTCGTAATCGAGCTGCGGACGAATGACGTCCAAGCGATTGACGAAATCCTGGTTGCCGGCGAGATCGTTCTTCGCCAGCCGCTCGAGGGTTTTCAAACCCGAGCTTTCATCTGGTTCGGCGAACACGATGTCGAAACCGACCAGTTTGATCTTGTACTGCTGGAACAGGCGGTCGAGCAGATGGGCAAGCTTGTCGCGCGACCACGGCCAGCGCCCTTCCGCAGTGAGACTGGTCTCATCGATGTCGACAATCACCACGCTGTCATCGACGGTGCGCGGCATGGTGACTTCGAGATGGCTGTCATAAGCCAGATTTTCCATCTGTTCGATGAATTCAAAGCGCCAGGTGTCGGTCGCGTGAACCAGGAACAGCGCCAGCACCGCGGCGCTCATCGCGACGCGGGACCAGTTGTCTTTTAATTTAGCGAGTACTGCCCCCACGCCCTGCGCTCCTCAAGTGTGGGCCCGCACTGGCGGCCCGCGCCCATGGCGGATGCGCCGCATTGGCCCACCCGCTGGCATTCACCTCACCAGACGGCCGCTTGCGTGCCGGTCTAGCGCCCCCAAAACCCGTTCAAATCTTCGACCACGCTCGCCAGGGCATCTTGCGCCGCTGTCGCCAGAGCACCGACGCGCGCGCTGATATCCTCGTTGCCGAGCGCCACGCTGCGTTTGACGCTGCGCGAGAACACCGGCACGTCTGTATCGACAGGCGACAGCTCGAACTCAAGACCGACCTCGGCCGTCGCGCCCTTACCGGTGTCCTGGACCTCCAGACGCACGATGCGACCGCGCAAGGTATAGCCCGCTTCCGCGCTCGGCGTCGTCACCACGCGCCGCGTCCCCCGCACGCGCGCCGCCAGGGCCTGCTGCAACAGCAGGCGCGGACTGTCGGCCCAATAGTGGTAAGTGTACTGTTCGAGGCTCGTGCCATCATCATGGGCGTACACCAGCGCGCGTTCGCCGTGCAGTCCATCGGCATCGAAAGGCGGGATGTAGATGATAGGGCCATCGCTGATTGCGGCTTGCCCCTCGCCAGTCTCGACCACCGGCAGACGATAGAAGCTGTCCTTGTGCGGCGTGCCGCCACAGGCCAGCAGCGTCGCGAGGCCGAACAGCAGCAGGCCCATACGCAACGGGCGCGTCATTTTTGTCCGGGCTCCGTGCTTTCGGCGTTGCGCAGGAGACGCCCCGGATTACCGCGGATGGTGCGCGCGAATTCGTTCATGTTGCGGCTGCCGCCTTCGAGATTGACGAGAATCTGCGCGAGATGCTCGTTGACGGTCTTCAATGCCACCTTAAGTTCGCGCATCGACACCTGGGCGGAAGTGACGCTGGCGTTGACGCCACCGCGGTTGTCGGCCACCAGCTTGTCGAGCGCCACCAGCAGTTTGTCAGCTTCGGCGCGACTGCTTTCGACGCGCGTCACGAGTTCGTTGAGGTTCACCGCCACACCATCGACGTGGATGAGGATGTCTTTGACATGAGCCTGGTTGGCTTCGCCAAACATGGTCGTGAGGCCGCGCGCGCTTTCATCCAATTGTTTGATGATGGAGATGGTGCCGCCCAGCACTTCCTTGTCCAGACGTTCGTGCAACATGGTCACCAGCGGCGTCAGATCGTCATGGCGGAATTTCAAGATCTCGTCGGTCACCGCGCTGATGCGCGTATCGAGATTCTTCAGCACCGGCATGAGGCCGTCCTGCGACAAGCTGCGGAAATCGTTGGCTGCCTGGTTGAGCACCGAGAACAGGTCGGTCTGCGCGCGGCCTTCGATGACTTCGCCGGGCTTGAGCGCGGCGCTCGACTGGCCTTGCTGAATGTCGATGGTGACCGCCGAGATGAGGCCAGAGGCGGCCACCGTCGCGACGCTGTCGCTCGGGATCTTCCAGCCCGAGCGCACACTCAATTCGAGCTTGTAGCGCATGCCGGCGGCCTGCGGCTCGGGCGTGATGGCTTCGACCTGGCCGATGCGATAGCCCTCGAAGAACACACCGGTGCCGAAGTTGAGACCGGCGACGTTGTCATAGATGACATAGTAGGTGTCGGACGCGCCGCCGCGACCGGTCACCGCGAACAGCAGCACCGCCAGCGCCACGCCCATCGCCAGCACGAAGCTGCCGACCGCGAGGTAGTTGATGCTGTCCCGCTTCATGCTGATTCGATTCGCCTCATGCGCCGCATTCAGCCCCCCGTCAAACGGCGCAGATAGGCATCGGCATCGATTTCTTCCTGTCTTGGTCGACGGTTCAGAAGATCCTGGACGCGTTGATTGGAGGAATTCCTGACTTCCGCCACCGTGCCCGTCAAAAGGATTCTGCCATGATCGAGCACCGTGATGCGATCCGCTATCTTGAAAGCGCTGTCGAGTTCATGGGTCACCACCACAATCGACATGCGCATGCTGTCGCGCAGCTTCAAGATGAGCTCGTCGAGTTCGGCCGACACCACCGGGTCGAGGCCGGCCGAGGGCTCGTCAAAAAACAGCAGTTTCGGATCCATCACAATGGCGCGCGCCAGCGCCGCGCGCTTGATCATGCCGCCCGACAGCTGCGACGGCAGCAGATGGCCAAGGCCGCCGAGACTCACCACTTCGAGTTTCATGCGCGCCATGATGGCCATGGTCTGTTCGTCGAGTTCGGTGTGCTCGCGCAGCGGCAGCATCACGTTCTCCAGCACGCTCATCGAACCAAACAGCGCACCGCCCTGGAACGACACCCCCATGTTCCGGCGCAGGGCGTGCATCTCGGCCGCGCTGGCGGTGGTGATGTCTTGTCCGAGCAGTTTGATGGAGCCGCTGGTGGGGCGATTCAAGCCGAGCAGATGGCGCAGCAGCGTGCTCTTGCCCGAGCCGCTGCCGCCCATGATGACCATGATCTCGCCGCTGCCGACCTCGAGCGCGACATGATCGAGTATCAGCCGCGACCCATAGTGGGTGACGAGGTCGCGAACCTCGATGGCGGCCGTCATCCGCGATTCAGGAAATAAGTGAAGAACATGTCGGTCAGCACGATATAGGAAATCGACAGCACCACCGCGCGCGTGGTGGCGCGCCCCAGTCCGTCAGCGCCGCCCGTCACCGAAAAGCCGTTGCTGACGCCGACCAGCGCCACCACCAGCGCGAACACCACGCTTTTGGCCAGTCCCTGCATGATGTCGTCGACGGCCAGGAAATTGACCGTCTGATCCCAGAATGCGCGATAGCTCAAACCAAGTTCGAGCTTGCAGAACAGGGCGCCGCCGAACAACGCGGCGAAATCGGCGAACAAGGCCATGAGCGGCATCATGATCAGCATCGCGACCATCACCGGCGCCACCAGGTAGCGCACCGGGTTGATGCCCATCACGCGCAGGGCGTCGATTTCCTGGTTGATGCTCATGGTGCCGATACGCGCCGCGAGCGACGAGCCCGAGCGTCCCGCCACCACGATGCCGGTCATGAGCGGGCCGAATTCACGGGTCACCGACAGGGCGATGCCGAGCACCACCTGGGTCTGCGCGCCGAACTGCTTCAAGGTGTGGATGCCCTGGATGGCGAGCATCACGCCAATGGCAAAGGACAACATGAAGATGATGGGCAGGCCGGCGAGGCCGACTTCGACCATCTGCTGCACGGTCGCCGACACGCGCACCGGCTGACGCCGCAGCGTGCCCATCGCCAGCCAGTACACACATTCGACGCACAGCGCGAGGTAATAACCGAATTCTTCGACGAGTTCGACCGAGACGCGGCCGAGACGCTCGAGCGCGACGAACAGCGCGGGGCGCGCGCCCTCAGCCATCCGCCTCGAGACGCGCGGCAAGGGTGGCGTGTATCGGGAACACTTTGTCGAGGCGCGCCAGTTCGAGCACGCCCAGGGCCGCCGCACTGACGCCGATGAGGCCAAAGCGCAGGGATTTCCTGCGCGCGGTCTGGAAGCCTTCCACCAGGCTCGCGACGCCCGAGCTGTCGATGTACGACACCGCGCTCAAATCCACCAAGGTGTGCTGGCCGCGACTCAAGCTGGCCAGAATGGTCTTGCGCGCTTCGGGAGAACAGGACAGGTCGACATCGCCGGACAGGCACACGATGGCGTAGCCGCTTTCCTGTTGTACTTGATAAGACATGACTCAGACGTCTCTTTGATACGCGCCAGCGCTACCCATGGTCAGCAGTCCGTCGCAGCTTTTTCCAGACGCTTGCGCATGCGCAACACGTTGCCTGGGCGGGTCGCGAGATGCGTATAGCTCAAGCTGTCCATGATGGTGCTCATGAAATGCGTGCCGAGGCCGCCCGGGCGCACGTCTTCCAGCGCGCGCCCGTGGATGGCGTCGAGCTCGATGGGCGCGGCAAAATCGGTCAGAACGATTTCAACTTCGTTTTCATTATTAAGGATCTCCAGCACGATTTCACCCGCGTTATCCGGCCCGTAGGCGTGCTCGATGATGTTCATGCACGCTTCGTTGATGGCGAGCACGAGGTCGCCCGTCAGCTTGTCCGACCAGCCGCTCGCCAGTCCGAGCTCGCGCACCCGCTCACGCATCGGCTTCAACTGCATGGCGTCGGCGGTGAAGCGCCAGTTCAATGCTTCGCTGCGCGTAGCGTCCGCCTTCGGCACCTCGACCAGCATGAGCGTGATGTCATCGTGGGAGCGATAGCCCGCCGCCCGCCACGCGGCAACCACTGCGTCGAGTCTCAGCGCTGCCGACAGCGGCGCGGCGTCACTGAACAACGCCGACAGGCCCAGCACGCCCAGTTCGGCGCCGTCGGCCGAGATGCTCTCGCTGATGCCATCGGTGTAGAGGTACAGGGTGCCGCCATCGAGAGCGATGCGCTCGCCGGGAAAGTCGATATCGGCCAGTACGCCCAGCGGCGGCGCGCCCGCGGCGTAGCTGCGCAGGCTGCCGTCGGCGCCGCGCAGCAGCGCCGGGTGGTGACCGGCGTTGGCGAGTTCCACCTGGCCCGAGCGTGGCTCGAGAAAACCGGCCACCACGGTCACGAACATGCCGAGGGTGCTGCGCTCGCAGATCTCGTTGTTGACCTCGTGCAGCAAAGCGCCGGCGCTGGTGGCGCTCTTGGCCAGGCAGCGCAACAGGCTGGTGGTCTTGGCCATCAGCAGGGCGGCGTTCATGCCCTTGCCCGAGACATCGGCCAGCGCAAAGTACACGCGCCCATCGGCCAAGGGCATGAAGTCGTAGAAATCACCCGAGACTTCGCGCGCCGGGATATTCACACCATGCACCGCGAACTCGGCGCCTTCACGCGGCGGCAGCAGGCTTTCCTGGATGTGGCGCGCGAGTTCGAGTTCCTTGCGCACCCGTTCCTGTTCGACCAGCGCGGCCGCCATGCGCGCATTGTGGATGGCGAGCGCGGCGGCCGCCGCCACCACGCTGGCAAGCTCGAGATCGTTACGCTCGAAGAGCCCGTCGCCGCCACGTTTGTTGAGCAGTTCCAGCGCGCCCAGACAGCGACCGCGCACCGCCAGCGGCACACACAGGATGGAGCGCGTGGCAAAACCGGAATCGGCATCGACCTTGGCGGCGAAGCTTGCGTCCTCGGCCACATCGCGCACGATGCGCGGCTCAACGCGCGCCACGGTCTGACCGACGATGCCCTGGTCCGCCGCCAGGCGCAGGCCGCGGATATCGACCGGCCCCGCGCATTCGCGACACACCAGGGTCGTGTCGTCGTCCTCGAGCAGGAATATCGATGCCGCTTCGGCATCGAGGTGCACCATGAAGCGGTCGATGGCGTTCTTGAGCGTCTCGTCGATGTCGAGCGAGCTGGCGAACTCCTGGGTGAGGTCGGCGAGAAAACTGGCAGCGAGCTCCGGCGCCTCCCGCAACTTCGGTGGCGCCGCTTCGCTCATCTGAGCAAGGCGCTAAGGCGCGCCAGGTAATCCTGCTCGTCGGGCATGCCGCCGCGCTGACTGGCGGCCCACAGCGCACCGGCCAGTTGTTCCATGATGCGATGCTCGAGTCCGTGCACGTCGTGCGACGCCTGGCTGACGAGTTGTTTGTAGAGCGCGGTGATACCGGCGGGCCGGTCGGTTTGCAATTGTTCAATCAGGGCCACGTGCAGGCCCATGTGCAGAAACGGATTGGTGTCGCCCGCGCCAAAGTCACGCTCGAGCGCGCGCTCGCCCTGCCCCAGCACGACATGGTATTCGGGATGCGCGCGTATCACTTCGGCAATCAAGGCTTCCAGCGGTGACAACGCCTCGCCGCGGGCCATTTTCTCCCACACCACGAAAAAGAATTGCCGGGACTGGTCGCGTGATTCAACGAACATGGTTGCACTCTACCAGCGCGGGACCGAGGTGCGCCAATCACGCATCGAGATATTTGCGCTTGTCACGCCACTCGCACAAATCCGCCACCACGCACTCGGCGCAATGGGGCTTGCGCGCTGTGCATACATAGCGGCCGTGCAGTATCAGCCAGTGATGGGCATGCAACTGGTACTCACCAGGCACCGCGCGCAACAGCGCCTGCTCGACCGCCAGCGGCGTCTTGCCGGGCGCCAGCCTGGTGCGATTGCCGACGCGGAAGATATGCGTGTCGACGGCGATGGTCGGCTCGCCGAAAGCGACGTTCAACACCACGTTGGCAGTCTTGCGCCCGACCCCTGGCAGAGCTTCCAGCGCGGCGCGATCGCGTGGCACTTCGCCGCCATGTTCATCGAGCAGAATGCGGCAGGTCTTGATGACATTCTCGGCCTTGGTGTTGAACAGGCCGATGTTGCGGATATGGCTTTTGACGCCGGCCACGCCCAGCGTCAGCATCGCCGCGGCATCGGGCGCGGCCTGGTACAGCGTACGGGTGGCCTTGTTGACGCTGACGTCGGTGGCCTGCGCCGACAGCAGGACCGCAATCAGCAATTGAAACGGCGTGTGGTATTCGAGCTCGGTCCTGGGCGCAGGATCACGTGCCGCCAGACGTCGAAAGAACTCCGCCTTGTTGGCCTTGTTCATGCGCCGCCCCGTTTGCGCGTGACCGCGGCCAGCACCGCGGCCCGCAGGTCTTCCGCCGGCGACCCGACTTCGACCAGGGCCGGTGCGCGACGCAACTCGTGACGACCATCGAGCCGCGCGGCGCGGCGCGCATGGCGTGCGCGGTTGTCGTCCGCGCTCGGCGCCGCGTCACTGCGTAACGGCAGGGTGATGCAATCCGTCGGGCACACCGGCACGCACAGTTCGCAGCCCGTGCACCACGCGTTGTAGATCGTATGCATGCGCCCGGCGGCGCCGATGATGGCGTCCACCGGGCACACGTCCAGGCACTGGCGGCAACCGATGCAGTCGCTCTCGCGGATTTCGGCAATGCGCGACGGCTCGGGCGTCAGAAGCTCCGCCTCGTCATCGCGCTTCAGTAATTGAACCAGGCGTTGGCGAGTCGCCTCGCCGCCCGGTGGACACAGAGCCGTCGAAGCCTGGTGCGTCACCAAGGCCTCGGCGTAGGGAAGGCAGCCGTCGTATCCGCAGCGGCGGCATTGGGTTTGCGGCAGCAGGGCATCGACCGCAGCGATGAGATTCATCGTGCCGCTGCCTGCCGCGCTGCCCATGTTTCGTGCCAGCGCTTACTTGACGCGCTGACCGGCCTCGGCGCCGCTGTCGACACCGAGCAGGAACAGGTCCGAGCCGCCGGGGCCGGCGGCCAGCACCATGCCTTCGGACACACCGAAGCGCATCTTGCGTGGCGCAAGGTTGGCCACCATCACCACGTGGCGACCGACCAGTGCCTCGGGCGCATAGGCGGCCTTGATGCCGGCGAACACATTGCGCTGTTCGGTGCCGATGTCGAGGGTGAGTTGCACCAGTTTGTCGGCGCCCTCCACGGCCTTGGCTTCGACCACCCGCGCGATGCGCAAATCGACCTTGGCAAAGTCGTCGATGCTTATAGTCTGACTATCGCTAGCCGCTTCGACCTTGGCTGGCGCTTCGCTCTTGGCCGGCGTGCTTGCCGGTGCGGGAGCAACCGCCTGGGCCGGCTGCTGTTCTTTGCTTGCTTCCACCATGAGATTGATTTTCTCCCTATCCACACGCTGCATGAGCGGTTCGAATTTATTGATGCTGGCGCCTAGCGGCAGCGTGTTCACATCGGCCCAGCACAAGGCGCCGCCGCCCAGAAACGCTTCGGCGCGCGCGGCGGTGGCCGGCAGCACCGGCTTCAAATAGATGAGCAGGATGCGGAACAGGAAAATGCCCATGCTGCACACCGCCTGCAGTTCGGCGTCGCGCGCGCTGTCCTTGGCAATGACCCACGGCGCGCGACGGTCGATGTACTGATTGGCGCGGTCGGCGAGCGCCATGATGTCGCGCATCGCACGGCTGTATTCGCGCGCCTCGTAGCAGCCGGCCAGGCCGTCCGCCGCCGCCTGCAGTTCGGCCACGAGGTCAGCATCGTCCAGCGTATCGGCCAGGCGACCGTCGAAGCGCTTGGTGATGAAGCCGGCGCAACGGCTGGCGATGTTGACTATCTTGCCGACCAGGTCCGCGTTGACGCGCAGTTCGAAGTCTTCGAGATTGAGATCGATGTCCTCGATGGCCGAGCCCAGTTTGGCCGCGAAGTAATAGCGCAGGTACTCGGGGTTCAGATGATCGAGATAGGTGCGCGCGGTGATGAAGGTGCCGCGCGACTTCGACATCTTCAAACCATCAACGGTCAGGAAGCCATGCACGAACACATTGCTCGGCAGACGGAAGCCCGCGCCCTTCAACATCGCCGGCCAGAACAATGTATGGAAGTACATGATGTCCTTGCCGATGAAATGGTAGAGCTCGGTGCTGCTGTCGGGGCCGACGAAATGCTCGAAGTCGACGCCGCTGCGCGCGCAGTAATTCCTGAAACTCGCGAAGTAGCCGATGGGTGCATCCAGCCACACGTAGAAATACTTGCCGGGATGATCCGGGATCTCGAAACCGAAATACGGCGCGTCGCGCGAGATGTCCCAATCCTGCAGCCCCGCTTCGAACCATTCGTTGAGCTTGTTGACGATGCCGCTTTGCAGGTCGTTGTTCTTGAGCCATTGGCGCAGCACGTCTTCAAAAGCGCCGAGACGGAAGAACAGGTGTTCTGATTCCTTGAGTTCCGGCGTAACGCCGGACAGCGCCGACACCGCATCGATGAGGTCGGTCGGTGCGTAGGTCGCGCCACACACTTCGCACGAGTCACCGTACTGGTCGGCCGACTTGCACTTCGGGCAGGTGCCGCGAATGAAGCGATCTGGCAGGAACATCTGCTTGACCGGGTCGAACGCCTGGCGGATGGCGCGCTTGGCGATGTAGCCGCCGTCGCGCAACCGCGTGTAGATGGTCTCGGCGATGGCGCGGTTTTCCGGCGAATGGGTCGAGTAGTAGTTGTCGAAGGCGACGTTGAAATCGGCGAAGTCGCGCTGGTGGGCCGCGGCGATGCGTGCAATCAACTGCTCGGGCGTGATGCCCTCCTGCTCGGCGCGCAGCATGATGGGCGTGCCGTGGGCGTCGTCGGCGCACACGTAGTGACACTCATGGCCGCGCAGTTTCTGAAAGCGCACCCAGATGTCGGTCTGGATGTATTCGACCAGATGGCCGATGTGAATGGGGCCGTTGGCATAGGGCAGGGCACTGGTGACCAGAATCTGGCGTGTGGCGGTCATAGCCTCTTGGTTCGCAGGGAAATAAGCCGCGAATTATAGGGTTCGGCGACGGGCGCGGCCATTGCTGGTGTAGAATGCCGGCCTCTCGCGAAAGTACTGCCATGAACCATACAGAACAAACCATCCGCGCCGCACTCGGCGCCGACATAGACCCGTATCTCGGCCAGGATCTGGTCACCGCCGGGGCCGTAGTGGCCATCGACGCCGAGGCCTCACCGGCCACGGTCAAAATCGAACTCGGCTTTCCCGTGGCGCGCTATGCGGCCGAACTCGAGGGCCGCCTGCGCGAAGTGCTGGCCAAGGCCGGGGTCGCGGCGAATTTCGAAATCACCTCGAAAATCGTCGCGCGCGAAGTGCAGAAAGGCACCAAGCCGCTGCCGCAGATCCGCAACATCATCGCCATCGCCTCAGGCAAGGGCGGCGTGGGCAAATCGACCACCGCCGCCAACCTCGCGCTGGCCCTGCAGCAGGAAGGTGGCAAGGTCGGCGTGCTGGATGCCGACATCTACGGCCCGAGCCAGACGCGCATGCTGGCGAGCGGCGGACGCCCCGAGAGCCGCGACGGCAAATCCATGGAGCCGCGCGTCAGCTACGGGCTGCAGACCATCTCCATCGGCAATCTCATTGAAGAAGACACGCCCATGATCTGGCGTGGCCCGATGGTGACCGGCGCGCTGGAACAGCTGCTCTCCGATACCAACTGGCACGACCTCGACTACCTCGTCATCGACCTGCCGCCCGGCACCGGTGACATTCAGTTGACCCTGTGCCAGAAAATTCCGGTGTCCGGCGCCGTGATCGTGACCACGCCGCAGGACATCGCCCTGCTCGACGCCCGCAAGGCGCTCAAGATGTTCGAGAAGGTCAACGTGCCGGTGCTCGGCATCGTCGAGAACATGAGCGTGCACATCTGCAGCAACTGCGGTCATGCCGAGCACATCTTCGGCAGTGGTGGCGGCCAGTCGATGGCCACCCAGTACGGCGTCGATCTGATCGGTTCGCTGCCGCTCGACATCACCATTCGCGAGGCCGTGGACAATGGTCGGCCGACGGTCGCCATCGCGCCGGAGTCGCAGGTGGCGGGCATGTACCGTGAAATCGCGCGGCGGGTAGCCGCCAAGCTCGCCCTGCGGGCACGCGACTTCTCGGCGAAATTCCCCAAGATTGTCATTCAAAACACTTAATAGAGCGCGGCGCGCGCGCGGAGACGGAAGGCTATGCCGGTCAAATCGGATGCCTGGATCAGGCGAATGGCGGAGTCCCATGGCCTGATTGAGCCGTTTGAGCCCAACCAGGTGCGGGAGATCAACGGCCACAAAGTGATCTCCTATGGCACGTCGAGCTATGGTTACGATCTGCGCTGTGCGCCGGAATTCAAGATCTTCACCAATATCAACGCGACGATAGTCGACCCGAAGAACTTCGATTCTGCGAGTTTCGTCGACGTGCACAGCGAAGTGTGCGTGATTCCGCCCAACTCCTTTGCGTTGGCGCGCACGGTGGAATTCTTCCGCATCCCGCGCGATATCCTGACCATCTGTCTCGGCAAATCGACCTATGCGCGCTGTGGCATCATCGTCAACGTCACGCCGCTCGAGCCGGAATGGGAAGGTCATGTGACGCTGGAGTTCTCCAACACCACGCCGCTGCCCGCCAAGATTTACGCCAATGAGGGCGTGGCGCAGGTCATCTTCCTGCAGTCCGATGAACCTTGCGAAGTGTCATACCGCGATCGCGGCGGCAAATACCAGGGCCAGTTGGGCGTCACCCTGCCGCGCGCCTGAGCCGCATCACTTCCGTTCGCGTCCCTCGCGCAGGCGTTGCGCCTGGGTGCGCAGCACATGGCTCGTGAGGGCGTCGCGATCCGCTTCGCGCAGCCCTTCGAACTCGATCCCCATCACTGCATCCTCTCCGCGACAACGCACATCCGTCACACGGCCGATGGCGCGCAGCGCGTGATTGGCCGGCAGCAGCACAAGGTCAATCAGCAGCCAGCTACCGGCGGGCAGCGCCTGGCGGGCCCGCAAGGCGATGCCGCCGCCGCTCAGGTTCACGCTGCGCGGCTCGTGTTCGTCGCGCGTCTCACCGCCGCCGGCGCCGTGGCATGTGACCAACGCGGCGCCCAGTAGGCCGAGCTTGCGATTGATGAGTTCGATGGCTTCGGCCAGCACACGACTTTCGCGTCTGAGCGCCGGCATCATCTCGGCGATACGTGCATCGAGCGGCTCAAGCGCGGTGCGCAGGTTGTCGGCTTGCACGTGGTGCGCGGCAAGTTGCGCGCGCGCTGCATCGAGTTCCGCAAGCGCGAGGCCGCGATACTTGATCAAGGCGCTGTCGTCGATACGGAAATAACGTCGCCTCTCGGTGCTCATAGCCTGCTTCTCTTTGACCGTTCATGTGGCGGTGCGTCGCCAGGCTCACGCGTGTTCCGGGGCAATCCGGGGACCGAGACTCGCGACGCGCTGTTATACTGCCATGACCTGTCTCCCCGCTGGTCACGCTACGCGCGCGATGGATTTCCTGCCCATTTTCATGTCCCTGCGCGAACGCCGCTGCGTGGTGGTGGGCGGCGGGCATGTCGCTGAACGCAAACTCGCCTTGCTGTTGCGTGCCGGCGCCAAGGTCGACGTCATTGCGCCCGCCTTGAGCGAGGAGTTATTGCGTCTCGCAGCCAGCGGTCAGGTCGTGGCCCTTAGGCGCGCCTTCGTCGATGCCGATGTCGACGGCGCGGCGCTGGTCATCGCCGCCACCGATGCGCCGGGCGTGAATGAACAGGTCGCCGCCGCCGCGCAGCGCGCGGGTGTACCGGTCAACGTGGTCGACCAGCCCGAGGTCGGCAACGTGGTCATGCCCTCCATCGTCGACCGCTCGCCTGTCGTGATAGCCATCGGCACTGGCGGCAATGCGCCGGTGCTGGCGCGCATGCTGCGCGCCAAGCTCGAATCGCTGATCCCGCAAGCTTACGGCGAACTCGCGAATCTGTTGGGGGCGCTGCGCGAGCGCGTGCGCCAGACGGTGCCTGACGGCGTGGCGCGTCGGCGTTTCTGGGAGCGCACGCTCGAGGGGCCAGCCGCGGAATTGATGTTCGCCGGACGGCGCGCCGAGGCCTTGGCCAACATCGAACGGGGACTCGCCGCAGTGGAGACGGCGCGACCGCCTGAAGGCGAGGTCTATCTGATAGGCACCGGGCCGGGCGATCCGGACTTGCTCACCTTTCGCGCCCTGCGCCTCATGCAGAACGCCGATGTGGTGGTCTACGACCGGCTGATAGGCGACACCATCGTCGACTTGTGCCGGCGTGACGCGGAGCGGATTTATGTCGGCAAGTCACGTGACCGCCATGCCCTGCCCCAGCATGAAATCAATCAGCTGCTGGTGCGTCTGGCGCGCGCCGGCAAGCGCGCCGCGCGGCTCAAAGGCGGTGATCCGTTTGTGTTCGGGCGTGGCGGTGAGGAAATCGAGGAGCTGGCGGCGGCCGGCGTGGCGTTTCAGGTGGTGCCCGGCATCACCGCCGCTCTTGGCTGTGCGGCCTACGCCGGTATTCCTCTTACCCATCGCGATCTCGCCCAAAGCTGCGCGTTCGTCACCGGCCATCACCGCGCCGACGGCGGTGAGCCTGACTGGGCAGGCCTGGTGCGACCCCAGCAGACGCTGGTGTTCTACATGGGCGCCAGCAATCTCGACACAATTTGCGCGAGCCTGCAGCGCGCCGGCATGGATAGCACCATGCCGGCCGCCGTGGTCGAGCGCGGCACCACCCTGGCTCAGCGCGTGGTCAGCGGCACGCTCACGACCCTGCCGGCGCTGGTCGCGGAGGCCGGCTGTCAGTCGCCGCTGCTGATCATCGTCGGCGCAGTGGTCGGCCTGCGCGAGCGGCTGCAATGGTTCGAGCAGGCCATCACGCAGAAGACTTAGGATCGAACTTGAGCGACACGGAGTTGATGCAGTAGCGCTTGCAGGTCGGGCGCGGACCGTCATCAAAGACGTGTCCCAGGTGCGCGTCGCAGGCCGCGCACACCACTTCGGTACGCACCATGCCGTGGCTGTTGTCGGAGCGCAGCCGCAAGCGGCCTTCATCCACTCCCTGCCAGAAGCTCGGCCAGCCCGAGCCCGAATCATATTTATGCTCGGAGCTGAACAGTTCGGCATCGCAGCACACGCAGCGGTAGATGCCGTCGTCCTTGAGCTTGTAATAGCGGCCACTGAAAGGCGGCTCCGTGGCCTGCTGGCGACATACCGCGAATTCTTCCGCTGACAGCGACTCGCGCCATTGCTGCTCGGTCTTGGTGATCTTGCTCATGGTGATTTGCGCCTTATGAGGGTTGGCAATGGGTTGTGGGAGGGCTGCTATGGAGCATGCTCGAGGCGCTCTGAAACCGTTCCCGGCCCCTGATGGAGACGGTATGATAAGACCGTTCTTGACCCGAAAAAATAAAGATTCCTGTGCGCCTGCCGCCAAGGAGTCTGCGCCGCCCAGTTCGCCGCACAGAACCGACAGCCAGGAGAAGTCATGTGAGGGTCGCACTGCTAGAAGATGATCAGGACCAAGCCGCCTTGTTTACCGAATGGTTGAAGGCTGCCGGTCATACCTGCGAACACTTCGATACCGGGAAAGCTTTCGTGCGCAATATCAAGCACGACAGCTACGACGCACTGATCCTCGACTGGATGGTGCCCGACATGGACGGTTTCGAAGTGCTGCGCTGGGTGCGCGAGAATTTCGACTGGCCCATTCCGGTGGTGTTCGTGACCGCCAAGGATGAAGAAGACGACATCGTGCGTGCTCTGGAACAAGGCGCGGACGACTACGTGGTCAAGCCGGCCAAGCAACGCGAGCTGGTGGCACGCATCACCGCGGTGGTGCGCCGCGCGGCCAGCGTCGACGATGCCCAGACCACCATAGAATACGAGCCGTTCCTCATCGACCTCGGCAACCACCAGATTCAGCGCAGCGGCGAGCGCATTGAAGTCACGCAGAAAGAATACGAGCTGATCGTGTTCCTGTTCCGCAATATCGGTCGCGTGTTGTCGCGCGCCCATATCCTGGAAAGCGTGTGGGGTCGCAATCCCGACATCAATACCCGCACCGTCGACACCCACGTCAGCCGCATTCGCTCGAAGCTGGCGCTGGCGCCTGACACCGGCTGGAAACTGTCATCGATTTATCAGCACGGCTATCGGCTGGAAAAGACGGCCGTCAACTGACGCGCTGACGCTCCTCCCCTTGCACGCCGCTTGGGCGCGCGCACGACAGGCAAAAAAAAGCCCGGTGCGCGCCCTGGGGTTTGGGGGGGGTGGGCGTCCACCGAGCTCGTCAAACAGAGACTGGTTGAGGGTCTTCCTGCGACTTCCAAGGGAGTCTAGGAGCCGCCCCCTCACCCTGCTGTGATTGTGGTCACAGATGCCCGGGCCTCGCGCATGAGCGCAAGAACGGCACAACTTCGACCGCGCGCGCCTTAGCGAAAATCCGCCGCTTCCGCTTTCGACCACAACCACGCCGCGCCGCGCACACCGCTGCTGTCGCCGTGAACGGCCGTCACCACGCGACTTTCGAATTCCGGTCCGAACACATAGGGCGGCAGACGCCGACTGACATCGGCGGCAATGCCCGGCAAATTGGACAAACCACCGCCGAGCACGATCACTTCGGGGTCGAACACATTGATGATGGTGCCAAGCGCAACGGCCAGTTGCTCGCGATGCATGTCCAGTGCGCGCTGCGCCTGGGCCTCGCCCTGCGCGGCGGCGTCGGCGATGGCCTGCACGGTGGCGCGCTGGGCCGGACCCAGCTCGTTATAGGTGAACGTCAGGCCGGGCCCTGACAGATAGCCTTCGATGCAATCGGTGCGGCCGCAATAGCAAGGCCGCGGCGGGCGCCCGCTGCGCGGCCACGGCACAGGGTTGTGGCCCCATTCGCCGGCAATGCCGTTGGCGCCACGGATGGGCGCACCGTTGAGATACAGTCCACCGCCACAGCCGGTGCCGATGATCACACCGAATACGCTGTGCGCGCCGGCGGCAGCGCCGTCAGCCGCTTCCGACACCACGAAGCAATTGGCATCGTTCTCAAGTCGCACCGGACGCGCGAGACGGCGTGAGAGATCGGCCTCGAGGGGATTCCCTATCAGGCATACGGTATTTGCGTTCTTGACCAGTCCACTGCTCGGCGACGCCGCGCCGGGAATCGCAACACCGACCGTGCCGCGCCTGCCCAGGGCGCGTTCGGCGTCCAGCACCAGGTTTGCGATCGTGTCACAGATCGCGTGGTAGTCGTGGCGTGGTGTCAGCACGCGCTCACGCACAATGGTGCGGTCGTCCTCGCCGAGCACCGCGACTTCGATTTTCGTGCCGCCCAAATCGATGCCTGTTCGCATGTTTTCGCCCTCGCCGCTATGGCGCCTCCGCCATGCTACTGTAGAATTTCCGGCGCCGTTCGCATCCACGTTTTTAAGCAGAGCCTCATCATGATTTCAGAAGCCGGGTACCAGCGTCATCACAGTGTGCCGGTGCAGATCGGCGACATCACCGTCGGCGGCGATGCACCGGTGGTGGTGCAATCGATGACCAATACCGACACCGCCGATGCACTGGGCACCGCCAAGCAGGTGCAGGCGCTGGCCGCTGCCGGATCGGAACTGGTGCGTATCACGGTCAACACCGAAGACGCCGCGCGCCAGGTGGCGCGCATCCGCGATCTGCTCGACGCCATGGGCTGCCGTGTACCACTGGTCGGTGACTTTCATTACAACGGCCATCTGCTGCTCACCAAGTATCCCGATTGCGCGCAGGCGCTGGCGAAATACCGCATCAATCCCGGCAATGTCGGTTTCGGGCGCAAGAAGGACAACCAGTTCGCGACCATGATCGAAGTCGCCATCGCGCGCGACAAGCCGGTGCGCATCGGCGTCAACTGGGGCAGTCTCGATCCTTCATTGGTCGCGCAGATGATGGACGACAACGCCAAGCTCGCCGAGCCGCGCGACGTCAAGGCAGTCACGCGCGAGGCGCTGATACTGTCGGCGCTGAACAGCGCCGCCAAGGCCGAGGAAATCGGTCTGCCGCGCAATCGCATCATCCTCTCGTGCAAGGTCAGTGACGTTCAGGACTTGATCGCGGTCTACACCGAACTCGCGTCACGCTGTGATTACGCCCTGCATCTCGGCTTGACCGAGGCCGGTATGGGCTCGAAAGGCATGGTGGCGTCGGCCGCCGCCATGGGCATCCTCCTGCAACGCGGCATAGGCGACACCATTCGCGTGTCGCTGACGCCGGAACCGGGCGGCGACCGCACCAAGGAAGTCATCGTCGCGCAGGAACTGTTGCAGACCATGGGCATGCGTTCGTTCACTCCGCTGGTCACGGCCTGCCCGGGTTGCGGACGCACCACCAGCACTGTGTTCCAGGAATTGGCTGGCGACATCCAGGCCTACGTGCGTACGCAGATGCCGGCCTGGGCCAAGACCTATCCGGGCGTCGAGTCGATGACGCTGGCGGTGATGGGCTGCGTGGTCAACGGCCCGGGCGAAAGCAAACACGTCGACATCGGCATCAGTCTGCCCGGCACCGGCGAAGCGCCGTCCGCGCCGGTGTTCGTCGACGGCGAGAAATTCACCACCTTGCGCGGCGACAACATCGCCAACGAATTCAAGGCAATTCTCAATTCCTACGTCGATGCCCGCTATGGCCAGAGCGCGCCGCTCACTGCCAAGGAAGACGCGTCGGCGGCTTGAGTCAGCCTCGCAGCGGACAGCACAGTATGTTGCGCGCACTGTGGGCGCTGCTGCGCGCTTTCGGCGGCATCTGCATCTTTCAATTCGCGCCACAGGATCTGCCACGCTCAACCGTGCTGCTGGCAGCCACTACCGCCGGCAACATGGTGTTGTCGGTCGTGATCTACGGCCTGGAATCGCCGCTGTCGCAGGCACTTTTCAAAGCGGTGCTGGAAACGCTGGTGCTGTTCGCACTGACCTTCATCCTGCTGTTCCTGCTTTCTTACGGTCGCCGCCTCACCCAGACCATGACCGCCATGATGGGCTGCGGCACCCTGCTCGGCGCGGTGGCGCTTCTGACCATGGTGCTCGCGCCCGTCTTGCCCGCCGATCTCGGCCTTGCGCTGTTGCGCGTGAATTTCCTGCTCAACCTGCTCGTCATCGCGCACATTCTGCGGCACGCGACCGGCACCTGGTTTCTTGCCGGCCTGCTGTTTGCGTTCGGCTACGCCTTGCTCCTCAATAAAGTTTTCATGCTCGCCGACGCCCTGCTCGGCGTTGCCGCAGCCTGACGGACAGCTCACGCCATGCATATTCACATCCTCGGGATCGGCGGCACCTTCATGGCCGGTATCGCGCGACTCGCCGTTGAAATGGGCCATCGCGTGACCGGCGCCGATGCCCACCTGTATCCGCCGATGAGCGACCAGTTGGATGAACTGGGGGTCGCCGTATACAACGGCTACGACGCCGCCGCGCTGGACCCGGCACCGGACATGGTCATCATCGGCAACGCGCTGTCGCGCGGTAATCCCAGCGTCGAATATGTGTTGAGCAATCGGCTGCGCTACACCTCGGGTCCGGCGTGGTTGTATGAAGAAGTGCTGCGCCATCGCCATGTGATCGCAGTCGCCGGCACCCACGGCAAGACCACCGTGACCAGCATCGTCACCTGGATGCTGGAGCATGGCGGGATGGAACCCGGCTTTCTGGTCGGAGGCGTGATGGAAAATTTTGGCGTCTCGGCGCGTCTCGGCCACGGCAAATTTTTCGTGGTCGAAGCCGACGAATATGACACCGCGTTTTTCGACAAGCGTTCGAAGTTCGTGCACTACGCGCCAGGCACGCTGATAGTCAACAATCTTGAATTCGACCACGCCGACATCTTTGCCGATCTCGACGCCATCAAACGCCAGTTCCATCACCTCATTCGCACCCTGCCGCGCGAAGCGCTGATCGTCTGCCCGACGCCGGATGAAGCCATCGACGCCTTGCTGGAGATGGGCGCGTGGTCGCGCGTTACACGCTTTGGCGAAGGCGCGGATGCGGCATGGCGTTATGACTATGACGGCGCGAGCGGCATGCTGTCCGTGACGACGCCCGCGGGCGAGCATGTGCAAGGCGTCAGCCCGTTGCTGGGTGGGCATAACGCACATAACGTCGCGGCGGCGATGGTCGCCGTCGCCGATGTCGGCCTGACGCCGGCGCAGGCGCTGGCTGCACTGCACGACTTCGCCAACGTCAAACGGCGTCTCGAATTGCGCGGCTGCATCAAGGGCGTCAGCGTGTTCGACGACTTCGCGCACCACCCGACAGCGATCGCCGCGACCATCGCCGCGCTGCGGCCGCGGGTCACCGCGCCCGGGCGGCTGATCGCAGTCAGCGAGATGCGCTCCAACACCATGCGCATGGGCGTGCATCGCGACATCCTGGCTGGCGCGTTTGCCGGCGCCGACCGCACCGCCATCCTCGCACCGCCCGATCTGCCCTGGGATATCAACGCGGCGTTCGCAGCGCTCCCCGACCATCACATCTTCACCGACAGCGCCGCACTGGTGACGGCGGTTTCGAACTGGGCGCATGCAGACGACGCCTTGCTGGTGATGAGCAATGGCGCCTTTGAGAATGTCCATGCACGGCTGCTCGCCGCGCTCGAGCAACGGCCATGAGCACGGTCGCCGATCAGGCCCGCGACGTGCCGCTGTTCCCGCTGCAGACCGTACTGTATCCGGGCAGCCTGTTGCCGCTGCGTATTTTCGAGGCGCGCTATCTCGACATGATCAGCGCCTCGCTGCGCCACAAGCGCCCTTTCGGCATCGTGCCGATACGGCTCGGACGCGAGGTTGGCGCGCCGGCTGATTTCTTTCCCTTCGGCACGCTGACGGCCATCGAATCCTTCGACAAGGGCGCTGACGGGCTCCTGCATGTGCGGGTGCTGGGCACTGAAAGATTTCGGGTCGAGCAGCATGGCATACAGACTGACGGCCTGACCGTCGCCGACATCGTGCCGGTGCCGCCGGCGACCGATCACACCGTGCCGACCGACCTCGCCTACCTGCCCAGCCTGTTGCAGGACATCTTCACGGCCAATGCCGAACATCTTCCCTATCGGGAACTGCAACTGGGCAGCGCACTGTGGGTGGCCTACCGCCTGGCGGAACTTCTGCCGGTGCCTGCCGCCACCAAAGTGGCGGTGTTGCAGGCCGACGATGGCCTCGCCGCACTGTCGCGCCTGGACGCCGGCATCCAGGCCGCCTCGTCGCCCGCCCCCAAGGGAACGCACTGACTTCGGTCATCGACCACGACCCGTAGCGGTGCGTGTTGCTGCGGTTGGGAAACTGTGCGATTTTTAGCCCTACGCTGATTCACCCTACGCATCACTGCGTTAAATGATAAAAATAATCTCCTCGCGTGCGCAGGCCGCGGCCGCGCCCGTGGCCTCGCTCGTCCTGGTGGCAGCCCTCGTGCTTGCCTGGTGCGGCCCCGCTCGCGCCGGAATTCTCGAAAAGCGCAGTAACGATTACAAATGGCGGCTATGCCCGCCGGCCACCATGGTGCCCATCGCGCCGCCTTATGGCGCTAGCAATACCGACACCGACAGCACCGAGGTGCGGGCCGATGCCGTGCGGGTGTTGAAGGACGGATTGAGTCAGTTTTCCGGCGATGTCGAAGTCATACGCGCCGGACAGGCCCTCAGCGCCGACGTCGTCACCTACGATCGCGAACACGATACGTTTGCCGCCGAAGGGCGCGCGCGGCTGTGGGACAGCACCATGGTGTGGGCTGGCGCCGAAGCCCTGTACGATATGGGCAACGGCGTTTCGCGCCTGCGCGATGGCGACTACTGGGTGCACGACGGCCATGGCCGTGGCCACGCGCGCAGCATGCGCAACGACTCGGATGCCAAGGTCACGATTCTGAAAGGGGTCGACTACTCGACCTGCCCGCTATCCGACGAGGCCTGGCGGGTGTCCGCTTCGCGCATTCGGCTCGACCATGCCTCTGAACGCGGTTCGGCGCGTAACGCCATTCTGCGTGTCTACGACGTGCCGGTGTTTTACTTCCCTTACGTCAATTTCCCCATCAGCGACAAGCGCAAGTCGGGCTTTCTGTCGCCCACTTTCGGCAACACCAACCAGTCGGGCTTCGACGTGCAATTGCCCTACTACTGGGACATCGCGCCGAACCAGGACGCCACGCTGACGCCGCGCGGACTGACCGACAGAGGCGTGATGCTGAACGGCCAATATCGCTACCTGGGCACGCAGTACGACGGCCAGCTCGATGTCGAATACCTGCCGAGCGACCGCTTGAAGGACGACGAATCGCGCTCGCTGATCTCGTTCCGGCACCGCCAGAAGATGCTCAATGACCGCGGTCGCCTGCGCGTGATTTTCAACAACGTGTCGGACGACCAGTATTTCGAGGACTTCGGCAGCAGCATCGCGGCCACCAGCCAGCGCTTCCTCGACCGGCGTGCGGATTTTTTCTACAACGGCGGCACCTACCGCATACGCGGCGTGGCACAGAGCTATCAGACCATCGACAACACGCTGCCCGCCGGCAGCGGCCCCTACCGCCGCCTGCCGCAACTCGCTTTCGACGGCCGCACCCGCGCCCGCTATTTCGGCCTGCTGCCGATGCTCAAGGCCGACACCACGTATTTTGATCGCGATGCCAGCGTAACCGGCGGGCGCATCGACGTGACTCCAGCGCTGGCCTATCCGTTCGTGCGTCCTTACATGAACATCACGCCCAAGATAGCGGTGATGCGATCCGAATATTTTCTGGACGATCCGAAGGCGCGGTTTGATGACCGGCTGTCGCGCACGGTGCCCATTTTCAGCGTCGATTCGAACGTGTATTTCGAGCGGCGTCTGAATTTTTTTGAGAGCGAACACATCCAGACCTTCGAGCCGCGGATCTACTACCTGCTGGTGCCAAAGGTGCAGCAGGACGACATCCCGCGCTTCGACAGCGGCAACTTCAGTGTTTCATTCCGCAACCTGTTCCGCGACAACCGCTTCTCGGGCCAGGACCGCGTGGCGGACGCCAACCAGGTCGCGACCGCGGTCACCTCGCGCATGATCGATGCCGAAAGCGGACGCGAAACCTATCGCGTCAGCGTCGGTCAGATTTATTACTTTCGTGACCGTGAGGTCGAACTTGGCAACGAGGGTCCGCAGACCTCGGGTACGTCAGAGTTGATTTCCGAGGTCGCGACCAACGTCATCGAGGACTGGACGGCGCGCGGCGTTCTGCAGTGGGATCCGCACGATTCCCGCACTGAACTGGCGGCGGCGACGCTGCGTTACCGGCCCGACCTCGATACGGTATTGAATTTCAGCTATCGCTTTCGTCGTGCCATCAGTGACATTCAACAGACCGATTTCTCGATGCGTTGGCCGGTCACCGACAACATCGCCCTGGTCGGGCGGTGGAACTACTCGGTGCAGGAGCAGCGCTCACTTGAAACCCTGGCCGGCGTCGAATACGAAAGCTGCTGCTGGGGCGTGCGTTTCGTTGGCCGCCGCTTCCTGCGCAACGCCGAGGGTGAATTCGATAATGGCTTCTTTCTGCAATTCCAGTTCCGTGGACTGGGCGGTATCGGCAAGAAGTCCGGCTCGGTGCTGCATCGGGGCATCCCCGGCTACGAAGATCCCTTCGAATAAGCCCTGGCTGACCCCGACCCTGGCTGACGACGGGGGGTGCTCACGGGCGGCCGCAAGCCGCAATCCTTGGGTTACAATTGCGCCCGCCGCGCGGTCACCGTCTTCGCCAGTGCCGATGCCCTTCCGTGGTCCTGGCTCGAAGACAGCCGCCGAATCCGATCTGGTACCCGTGTATCCCCATGCTTGAAACCCTCAAATTCCATCGCCTGCGACGAATTGTTAGTGCGGCTGCCCTGCTGTTTATCGGTCAGGTGCAGGCCGTCGAACTGGACCGCATCATCGCGGTGGTCGATGAGGACGTCGTCATGCAGAGCGAGCTCGACGAGCAGGCCGAGCGGGTGCGTGACGCCCTGCGCCAGCAACACACCGAGATGCCGCCGACCACGGTGCTTGAACGCCAGGTGCTGGAACGCTTGGTTCTGGAGAAGATCCAGGCCCAGGTCGCGGCCCAGGCCGGCATCAAGGTCACCGACAAGGAACTGACCCGCGCGGTCACTGACATCGCCAAGCGCAACAAGCTCGAACTGCCGCAGTTCGAGAAAATCATCGAATCGGAAGGCATCACGTTCGCGCGCTTCCGCGAGCAGATTGGTCAACAGATCCTGATCGCCAAGCTGCGCCACGAAGAAGTCGAAAATCGCATCAAGGTGTCCGATCAGGAAATTGAGAATTTCCTTCGTAATCAGGCGAGTGGCAGCGAATCTGAACTCGAGTACCGGCTCTCCCATATCCTCATCACGATTCCCAGCGGCGCCAGCGAGGCGGAACTGAAAGCGGCACGTGACAAGGCCGATGATGCGCTGCGCCGCATCGACGCGGGCGAGGATTTCGGTGACATCGCGCTGCGTGTGTCCGATGGCCAGCAGGCTCTCGAAAAAGGTGATCTCGGCTGGCGCAAAGGCGCGGAGATCCCCTCGCTGTTCGCCGACGCGGTCAGCACCATGAAGATTGGCGAGAACAGCGGCATCATCACCAGCCCCAGCGGTTATCACATCGTCAAATTGGTGGATAAACGCAGCGGCGAAAAGATCATGGTCGAGCAGCACAAGGTGCGGCACATCCTGATCAAGCCCAACGCGCTGGTCACCAATCAGCAGGCCCGGGATCGCCTCTTGCAACTCAAAATGCGTATCGAAGGCGGCGCGGATTTCGCACAGTTGGCGCGCACCAACTCGGACGACCGAGGTTCGGCCCTCAAGGGCGGCGAGCTCGGCTGGGTGAGCAAGGGCCAGATGGTGCCGGAATTCGAAGAAGTGATGAAGCAGAGCCCGATAGGCGTGGTCAGCGAGCCGTTCCGCAGCGAGTTTGGTCTGCATATTCTGCAGGTCACCGATGTGCGCGAGTACGACGGCACCGAGGAAGTGAAGCGCGCCAGCGCACGCCGCGCCATCCGCGAGCAGAAGATGCAGGAAAGACAGCAAACCTGGTTGCGTAGCCTGCGCGACGAGGCCTATGTCGAATATCGCAATAAATAGCCTCGCGCCCATCCGCTTGGCGCTGACGCCGGGCGAACCGGCCGGAATCGGGCCGGATCTGGCGCTGGCGCTCGCTCAACATCATGCCGGTCGCGCCCGGATCCTGTGCTTTGCCGACCCCACCCTGTTGGCGGCACGTGCTGCCGCGCTTGGCGTCACGGTCGAGCTGCGCGAGGTGCACGCGCCAGCGGCGCTCGATGACGTTCCCGCCGGTGTTTTGCAGGTCTTCCCGCTGCGCTGCGCGACGCCCACGACCCCCGGTCACCTCGACGCGCACAACGCACGCTACGTACTCGACTGCCTCGATGCCGCCTGCGATGCCTGTGCCAGTGGCGCACTGGATGGGCTGGTCACCGGCCCGGTACAGAAATCCATCATCAACGAAGCGGGCATACCGTTTTCCGGTCACACCGAATACCTGGCCGAGCGCCTCGCGGCGCCACTGCCGGTGATGGTGCTGGTCGCCGGTGAATTGCGTGTTGGCCTGGTCACGACCCACGTTGCCTTGCGCAAGGTGCCCGCACTCATCACCCGCGCGCGGGTGGTAGCGACGGTCGCAATCATCCATCGCCAGTTACGCGAACAATTCGGTATCGCGGCGCCGCGCATCGCGGTGTGCGGCCTCAATCCCCACGCCGGAGAAAATCGTCACCTGGGCTATGAGGACGACGATGAAATTCGACCGGCGGTCGACGAGATGCGGGCGCGTGGCTGGTCTGTCGAGGGCCCCATCCCTGCCGACACGGCGTTCACGGCCGAGCAGCGCCAGGGCTACGACGCCATCGTCGCCATGTACCACGATCAAGGCCTAGCCGCCCTCAAGGCAGTGGGCTTTGGTGAATCCGTCAATGTCACTTTCGGTCTGCCCATCGTGCGCACTTCGGTCGACCACGGCACCGCGCTGTCGCTGGCCGGCAAAGCAGGTAGCCGCGTTGGCAGTCTCGAGGCCGCCATTGAACTGGCCACGGCGCTGGCCCAGGCGCGGAAGTGTCATGGAGCGTCATGACAGCGCGCCGGCGCGCAAGCGTTTCGGCCAGCACTTTCTCATCGACGCCTACGCCGTCGACACCATCATCCGCTGTACCGATGCCCGTCCCGGCGAGCACGTCATCGAGATTGGTCCTGGCGAAGGAGTTCTGACTGGTCAATTGGTCGCCACGGGCGCCGAACTGCTGGCCATCGAAATCGATCGCGACCTGGTGACGAGACTGACTCGCCGGTTCGAGAAAGCGGCAAATTTCCGCCTGCACAGCGGCGACGTCCTGAAATTCGACTTCGGCGCGCTGCCACCAGTAGTGGGTGGCTGGAAGGTGGTGGGCAATCTGCCCTATAACATCTCCACCCCGCTCATCATGCTGCTGCTGGCCCACGCCCAGACTTTTTCGCGGCTGGTAGTGATGGTGCAACGCGAGGTGGCGGAGCGGATGGCGGCCGTGGAAGGCAGCCACAGCTATGGTCGCCTGAGCGTGATGGTGCAGCGACGTTGCCAGGTGCGTTCCATTCTCGACATCGGCCCGGACAGCTTCCGTCCGCCCCCCAAAGTGGATTCCAGCGTGGTGGAGCTCATTCCCCATGGTCGCCAGCTGGACGAAGGGTTTGAGCAATGGCTGGCGGATGTCGTGCGCCTGGCCTTTTCAGCTCGCCGCAAGACCGTGGCCAACGCGCTGCGCGGTCACATCGACAGCGCGGCGTTCGCGGCGGCCGGGATCAACCCCGGCGCACGCGCCGAACAACTCAGCGTGGCCGACTTCGTGCGGCTGGCGGAAGTCACCCACCGCTGACCTTTGGCCGCGGCGCAGCGGCGGCGTGGTATCGGCACCACAAGGCGCGCGATTCTCGCCTTCAGTGCAGCGCTGCCTGGTGCGCTGCGACATCCAAATGTGACGACTACGTTACCCACAGATTCTGTGGATAACCCTGTGTATGAGCGGCGTCCAGATGGGGCGATCCAATGCCCTGATAGCGATTCCAATCGAATTGGCCAAGAATTAGCCAATTTAAACACTATTTTATAAAAATCAATTATTTAAATTTATTATCTATTGTTGAATCGCGGCAAAATTCGATAAGTGCCGAACAATTTGAGAGTGGTGGATGCTGGTGTGCATAACATCGACCGCGCAAGGGCTTGCGAGCTTGTTTCGGACTTGCTTTCGGCGGCATTTGCAAGGCTTGTCAGCGGTCACGCAGTAAATATTTTTGGGTGGCCGAAAGTCCGCAGCTGCGGGGGGCTTGGCTCAGGTGCCTGCGGCGATCCGTTCACGCACCATGGTGATGACCGGTGCCGTGTGGGGTTGCTGACCGTTCCAGATCGAAAATGCCGCGGCAGCCTGTTCGACCAGCATGCCGAGGCCGTCCAGCACACGCGCCGCGCCGCGCTCGGCCGCCCATTCCATGAAGTGGGTCGGTTGCGCGCCGTACATCATGTCGTAGCACAGGGTCCTGCCGTCTAGCAGGCTTGAGTGGAGGTTGGGCGTCTGCCCCTGCAAGCTGAGCGATGTGCCGTTGATGACGATATCGCAGGCTTCAGTTGCGGCGGCGCCCCACGGCAGGACTTCCACACGGCCACTATCGGCATGGCTTGCAGCCAGTCGCTCGGCGCGCGCCAGGGTCCGATTGGTGATCAGCACCCGCGACGGTTGCGCGTCCAGGAGCGCCGGCAGCACCCCCATGGACGCACCGCCGGCGCCGAGCAGGGCAATGCGCTTACCGGCCAGCGGCGCGCCGTGATTGATCTCCAGATCGCGCACCAGCCCCAGGCCATCGGTGTTGTCCGCGATGAGCTTTTCGTCTTCAAACCACAGGGTGTTGGCGGCGCCAGCGCGCGCCGCACGTGGCATGCGCACGTCGGCCAGGGCCCAGGCCTCTTCCTTGAGTGGCACGGTGACATTGAGTCCCCGGCCACCGACAGCGCGGAATTCGGCCAGCGCCGCCGACAGACAGCCCGGCGCGACTTCAACTTTCTCGTAGACCAGGTCAATGCCGCACTGGGCGGCAAATGCGGCGTGGATGAGCGGCGACTTGCTATGGGCGACGGGGCTGCCGACCACGCAGTAATAGGGGACTCCGACAGTCCGGTGAAACCATTCAGCCACGGAGATCAGGCCGCGCCAGGCGTCTGCTCCATGAGGCCACCCTGCAGGACGTAGGTCTCGAAGCCACGTTCACCCAGCAGGAAGGCCGCCGCCGAACTGCGCCTGCCGGTATCGCAATAGACGATGTAGGGGACATCGGGGTTGAGACTGTCGGTCTTCAACCTGAGCATGAACAGCGGAATATTCAGGCTGCCCGGGATGCCATTGTTCGAGTGCTCGCTCTCGAGCCTCACATCGAGCAGCTTGGCGCCCTTGGCGACACGCTCCTTGGCCTCGTCCAGGCTCAACCAGTTGAGCATGGGTTCTTTCAGCAACGCGTTGAAATTTTCCTTGGACAGACGCATCAGGGTGCCGTCGGTCTCCATGGTGATATTGGCGTTGCGCTTGGCTTCCGACAGCAACGCTTCCTCGCCGAAGGCATCACCGTCCTTGAGCGTCGCCAGCACCAAATCGGTGCCGGTCTTGGACGCACGCGTCACCTTCGCCCGACCGTGCTTGATGATGTAGTAGAAATCGCCGTCGTCACCCTGCTTGATGACCACGTCGCCAGCGCGTACCGGCAGTTCCTGCATACGCATGAACATCGCCTGGATATTGGCCGGCGGCACTTGCAGAAAAGCCTGTGATTGCAGAATGCGGGTCATCCAGTCGCAATCGGCATCATCTTCGCCTTCGCCGAGGATGATTTCGTTGACTTCGATGCCCGAGAGCTGGTCCCAGGTCAAAAGGATGTCGAGCAGGTCGCTGTCGAAACGCGTGATCTTGCAAGGGGACTTGGTGCGCGCGGTCTGCTTGCGTGGCTGGGTATTGGAAAGCGGGTGCTTGGCGACATCGGAACCGCCGCGGACCACTGTCACGCCGCCGGCATCGTCGGCCAGGGTGATTTCGCCTTCCAGCAGGTAGACCGTCTTGCGGTCGACGTCGCCGGATTTGAAGATGACTTTGCCAGGACCAACTTCCTCGATGAATGCCTTGCCCGAGAGCTCCTGGAAGTTCTCGGCATTGAGCGCATTGGGTGGAACCAGCGTCTTGAGGATGTTCTTGTCTACGAGTTGACCGTCTGCCATGGATTTTGACTGCTCGGATGAACGCCTGGGCTGCTTGATGAGAACTGCGGTCCTGAGTCTCCGCGACCGCCTTTTCGGCGAAGGCAGTGACGGAAAAAGTCGCGGCGTCGGACCGCGCCAGCAAGGCCCATCCGCTGCGCGATCACTGGCCAGCATTGTATGCCGACTCCGCAAATCATGGGAACGGCTTTGTTGTCGCGCAGCACCCCGACGGGGCCGCAATTGGAGCACATGATGTCGCAGGACAGCGCGACATCATGCGCGCCGAATGCCTACAGTATGTAGCCGCGCTCGTCGTGCTCACCCAAATCGAGACCTTCGGTCTCGGTCTCGGGCGCGACCCGCAGACCGACCAAGGCCTGCGTCACCTTGAGCAGGATGAAGGTCAGCAACGCGCAGTACAGACCGATGCTGACGATACCGATGAGCTGCACGGTCATCTGGTGCCCGAGAGTGACACCTTCGGCGAGGCCCTTGCCGCCAAAATCCGCCGACACCACCACACCCGCAAGGAAAGTCCCGAGTATGCCGCCGACGCCGTGGACAGGGAAAACGTCCAGCGAGTCGTCGATGCGCAGCACGCGCTTGACGAGTTGCGTGCTGAGATAACAGACCACGCCGGCCGTCAGGCCAATGGCAAGGGCGCCCATCGGGCCGGCCACGCCGGAAGCCGGGGTGATCGTTCCGAGGCCAGCCACCATGCCCGTCACGATGCCGAGCACACTGGGCTTGCCGTGCTTGAACCATTCGATGGCCATCCACGACAACGAGCCAGCCGCCGCGGCGATGTGTGTCACCAGCATCGCCATACCAGCGTCACCGTTGACCGCCACCGCGCTGCCGGCGTTGAAACCGAACCACCCGACCCACAGCATCGAGGCCCCGGTCACCGTCATGGTGAGGTTGTGGGGGGGCATGGCACTTTGCGGAAACCCGCGCCGGTTGCCGAGCAGCAGCGCCGCCACCAGCGATGCGACACCGGCATTGATATGCACTACCGTGCCGCCGGCGAAATCCAGCAATCCCATCTGCATGAGCCAGCCATTGCCCCATACCCAGTGGCACACCGGCACGTAAACCAGCATCAACCACAATGTGCTGAACACCAGCACCGCGGAAAACTTCATGCGCTCGGCATAGCCACCGACCACCAGCGCAGGGGTGATGATCGCGAACGTCATCTGGAACATGAGAAACACCGACTCGGGAACAGTGCCGCTCACGCTGTCGCGCGTGATACCGGCGAGCAGGAACTTGCCGCCGCCGATGAATTTGTTCCAGGCGCCGCCGTCGCCAAACGCGAGTCCGTAGCCCGCCACCACCCACAGGAGGGTAACCATGCAAGTCAGTGCGAAGCACTGCATGAGTATCGACAGCACGTTCTTGGCGCGCACCAGGCCGCCGTAGAACAGCGCGAGGCCGGGCAGGGTCATGAACAAGACCAGCGCCGTGGCGGTCAGCAACCACGCGCCGTCGCCGCTGTTCACGCCCTCGGCGCTTGCCACCCATGGCAGCGCTGCCAGAATCAACCCAAGCAGAATGCGCGACATGGGAGTCCTCCCCAGAGATCTATTGTTATTGGTGACTCACCGCTGCCGTGCGACTGGCAGTGTTGTTGGGTGAGTCCGTGTGCGGTGGTGACGCTTCAGCCGGCAAATCTCAATGATCGCTTGCCGTGATGCCGCGCCGCTGACACCGCCTGTGCAAATCACCTTGCCCTGTCGTGCGTCCGCCCAGGTTGCACGACTGCAGTATGGTTCGCTATCGCGGCCGGACCAGAACAGGCCGGCCGGATTTGATTATTTATTCGAATTCAGTTGTCCCGGCACGCTTGCATCACGCCGAGCGCGCTGCGCTTACAGTGCTTCCGTGCCGGTTTCGCCAGTGCGGATGCGCACCACTTCTAGCAGTTCCGTGACGAAAATTTTGCCGTCGCCAATCTTGCCGGTGCCGGTCGCTTTCTTGATGGCCTCGATGACCGCGTCAACCTGGTCGTCGGCAACAGCGACTTCCAGTTTCGATTTCGGAAGGAAATCCACGACATACTCGGCGCCGCGATAGAGTTCGGTATGCCCCTTCTGACGCCCGAAGCCTTTGACCTCCGTCACCGTCAATCCTTGGATGCCGATTTCCGACAAAGCCTCGCGGGCATCGTCGAGTTTGAACGGTTTGATGATCGCAGTGACCAGTTTCATTGAAGCATTCCTCGTCGCCCTGTCGGCGGCCGGCGCCTGCGGCCGGGTGACGGCCGCAGGCGGATTCCAGAGTCTCTAAGTCAATTAAGAATAACGGCTCGTCGAGCCAGCGGATACGACCGCCGACTTACCAGGCGCTGGAAACTGCGAAGACCACGCCTTCGCACATGCCAGCCTTGCCGGTCACGTCGGTGCAGCCGCCGTCGGCGTCGTTCCACGACAGGTTGAGGTTGAGCTTGCCAACCGCCTTGCTCACGCCGATCGAATAGTGGACATAGTCGTAACCATCGATGAGGCCGGTGGTCTTGTCACCGTCAACCGTCAGGTAGCCGACCGTGGCCGACAGGCCGACGTCATAGGGCAGGGTCACGCCGAACGTGCCGAAGCCGTACACGCTGTCGCCATCTTCACCGAAATATTCCGGCGAGTAGTACACGCCGCCCTTGACGGTCGGGCTGTAGGTGACGCCGGTGAAGGCGTAGCTCGTCTTCAAATAGACTTCGGCGTAGTCGTAGTCGGCGCCAGCGGATGTCACCACGCCGTTCTTGATGAGCTTGCCGTCTTCGTTCTGCCCCGGGTAGGAGTAGTAGATGCCGCCGATGTCCCAACCCACGCCATTGGCCAGAGCGCCCGCGAAGCCGCCGTAGTAGTCGAGTTCCACCGACGCTCGATTGTTGGTGCTGATGGCCGCACTGTTCGGCACCGCCAGTTCAACGTTCGAAGCCCACGCGCCAGCGTAGAAGCCGACCGGGGTGTACTGGTAGTCGAAACCGCCCTGGATGGCCGGACCGTTGTCGGTCTGGGTAATGCCACGGAACATGTAGTTGGTGGTCAAGGCGACGTTGGCGGCGAACACATGAGGCGAAGAAGCCTCTTCCGCGGTCGCACCCATTGCCACACTTGCCAGCGCGACGGCCGCGCCAATTGCACTGAGCTTATTCATCACTTTCGTTTCCTCCGGACTTTCAAAGACTGGTCGCTTTCCTGGCGCTCCTGGGAGCAGCCGGAAAAAGCCGTTGACCAACGTATGCACCATGTGTGCCATGGATGAAATAATAATTTAAAATTTTATAGTTACAAGATCTTTGTAATGAAAGATCTGAGAAAATGTGATGAACTTTCGAAGACGAGCGCACCACCGCGAAGCAGTTCGCCCGGGATTGCACTGCTGCGGTGCGATTTTCAGGGCTGGCGGCTTGCGCAAGTGCGCTTTACGCTTGCCTGACACGCGGGAGACATGTCGTGATTGATTTGAAGACCATCGAAGCCATGAGCGAACGCATCGGCGCACTGCTCCCTGCGGACCTGGCTGCACTGCGCGCCGAGTTCAAGACCAACGTCAAGGCGGTGCTGGAAGCGAGCCTCGCGCGCATGGACGTGGTGACGCGGGAAGAATTCGACGCGCAGAGCGCGCTGCTGCGGCGCACGCGCGAGAAACTGGACCGACTCGAAAAGCAGATCGCGGAACGGGAGACGGGCGCGCCGCTCACCTGACGCCGCGAGATTTCATTCGACGCGCGCCGTCTGGCTTCGCTAGACTGACCGACGTCGTAGTGTCACCCACCTACCTCGCAGGATGCGGGGTCGAATTTGCAGGGAAAGCATGTCCATCGCGCTCGCCTATACCCGTTGCCAGGACGGCATGGATGCCTTGGCCATCTGTGTCGAAACCCATCTCTCCAACGGTCTGCCGTCGTTCACCATCGTCGGGCTGCCGGAAACCGCCGTCAGGGAAAGTCGCGAGCGGGTGCGCTCGGCGCTGATCAATTCTGGATTCGACTTCCCGCAGCGGCGTATCACCGTCAACCTCGCGCCCGGCGATATTCCCAAGGAAGGCACGCGCTTCGATCTGGCGATCGCCATCGGCATACTCGCCGCCTCCCATCAAATCCCCACGGCAGCACTGGCTAACGCCGAGTTCATCGGCGAGCTGGCCCTGGATGGCGGCCTGCGCGCCGTCGGCACCACGCTGGCGGCGGCGCTGGCCGCGCGCGATGTGGGCCACGCCGTATTCGTGGCGGGCGCGGACGCCGACGAGGCCGCCCTCATCGAAGGCGTCGAAGTGCGGGCCGCGCACAGCTTGCAGGCGGTCTGCATGCACCTGCAGGGCCAGGCCCGTTTACCGGCTCATACCGTGCCCAAGCGCGCGCGCAGCGCCGCCAGCCTGCCCGACCTGGCAGATGTCATTGGTCAACCTCGCGCCCGGCGCGCCTTGGAAATCGCCGCCTGCGGCGGCCACAACCTGCTGCTCATTGGTCCGCCCGGCACGGGCAAGACCATGCTCGCCATGCGCGTACCGGGACTTCTACCGCCACTGAGCGAAGAGCAGGCACTGGCCGTTGCGGCCATCCATTCCATTGCCGCGCAAGCCTCACGCCTCGATGACTGGCGCGCGCCGCCGTTTCGCGCGCCACACCATTCAGCCTCGGCGGTGGCCCTGGTTGGCGGCGGACGCGTGCCGCGCCCGGGCGAGATCTCGCTCGCCCATCATGGCGTGTTGTTCATGGATGAACTGCCGGAGTTCGAACGGCGCGCCCTCGAAGCGCTGCGCGAGCCGCTCGAGGCCGGCCATATCACGGTGGCGCGGGCCGCCCGCTCAGTGCGCTTTCCGGCCAGCTTCCTGCTGGTGGCGGCCATGAATCCCTGTCCTTGCGGCTTTCATGGCGATACGCGCAAGCAATGCATTTGTACCCCGGAACGCGTCACCGCCTACCGTGCGCGCATTTCAGGGCCGCTCGCGGAACGCATCGATCTGCACGTGGAAGTGCCGCGCCAGACCGAGGAATTGCTGGAAGTGCCCGAAACACGCGCAGAAGGCAGCGCAGCGGTGCGTGCACGGGTAGAACATTCGCGCAGTGTGCAGATAGCCCGACAAGGCGTGACCAACGGCAGCCTGCCTGGCCCTGAGCTCCTTGCCCGCTGCAGGCTGCGCGAGGAAGCGCGGCGGCTGCTTGCCCATGCCCTGGAAAAACTCGGCTTGAGTGCGCGTGGCTATCACAAGATTTTGCGCGTTGCCCTGACCATCGCCGACCTTGCAGAGGCCGATGAAATCGATGAATCGCATATCGCGGAGGCGGTGTCCTTTCGTGCGCTGGACCGGCGTGCAGTGTCGCGATGAATGCGCGCTGCCGCCCCGCTGCCGGGGACACAAGCCAATTATCGTCGACGCTCGACCACGCCCCCCCGGGGCGGTCGCGAACCTGGCGGCCGCGCGCCACGGGCACGGTAAACCGGGCTAGACTGCAGACGCTTCCGCACCCAGGAGACAGTCGTGCCGCAACCACTGCTTTACTCCGCGTTCGTCATGAACACGGCCTCTCACATACTGCATGGCCTGTGGCGACGCGACGATGGTCAGCAGCTGGATTTCAACGCGCTCGCGCTGTGGGTCGAGCTGGTCAAGACCCTCGAGCGCGGCCGTTTCGACGTGATCTTTTTTGCCGACGTACACGGGGTTTACGGTCCGCCCGACGCCTCTTTCCGGCGCCCGATCAAAGCCGGGCTGCAGATCCCGAGCAACGACCCGGCGGTCATCCTGTCCGCGCTAGCGAGCCACACCGAGCACCTCGGCCTGGCCATCACCAGCAGCATCGTGCAGGACCATCCCTTCTCTTTCGCACGCAAGCTCTCGACCCTGGACCACGCAAGCCAGGGACGCATTGCCTGGAACATTGTCACCAACGGGCTCGCCAATGGCGCACGCAACTTCGGTCATGACGACCTCACGCCCCACGACGAACGCTACGCGTGGGCCGAGGAATACATGGAAGTGGTGTACAAACTGTGGGAGGGCTCGTGGGACGACGGCGCGCTGCTCGCCGATCGCACGCGCGGCGTGCACGCCGACCCGGACAAAGTGCACCGAATCAATCACCGCGGGCCGCGCTATCGCGTCGAAGGGCCGCACCTGGTGACGCCATCACCGCAGCGCACGCCGCTCCTGTTCCAGGCCGGTTCGTCGCCGGCCGGCATGGATTTCGCGGCGCGCCATGCCGAGGCGGTGTTCCTGATGGCGCCGGCGCCGGCATTGGCGGCGCAGGCCATCGCAGCCATCCGTGCGCGCCTTACCGCCTATGGCCGTGCGGCGGACGCCATCAAGTTCTTCCAGGGTCTGTCATTCATCATCGGCAGCACCGAGGCAGAGGTCGCGCGGCGCGACCGCGAACTCGACGAGGCCATCGACCACGAGGCGATGATCTCCCATCTCGGCGGCGTGATGGGCATAGACCTAGAAGTGGACGCACTCGATCGCCCCATCGACACCTTGCACACTGAAGGCGCGCAGAGTTTGCTCGACTGGGTGCGCGCGAGCGTTCACGGGCGTGTGCCGACGGTGCGCGACATCGGCCTCTTGGCCAGCCGCAGCAGCCGCGTGAGCGGCACCCCCGAGGGCATCGCCGACCAGCTCGCCGTCTGGCAGGCGGCAGGCATCGCCGGCATCAACGTCATCAATGCTGTCATCCCTGGCAGCTACATCGAATTCATCGAACACTTGATGCCGGTGCTGCGCCGGCGCGGCCTCGCGGCCACGGGCTACCAGCCCGGCAGCCTGCGTCGCAAGCTCTTCGGTCACGACCGCCTGCAGGCTCCTCACCCCGCGGCCGCGTGGCGTGGCGCTTTCTCGACGTCTCACCCGCCGTAGGCCGCGCCGCGCGGCGGCCTCGCCGGCCAGGGATAGGCACGTATCAGTCCGGACGTCGCAGCGCCACACCCGACTCGGCAGCGGCCCGCGTGGCGGCGTCGAGCTCGAGCCCCAGTCCGTCGGCAAGCCGCGTGAGGTGGTTGAAGATACCGACGATGTGCGCGACTTCCAGGCACGCCCGGTCATCGAACCCGAGATCACGCAACGGCTGCCAGTCACGCTCCAGCATGCGGGTCGGCGTCGCCGACAGTTTTTCCGCGAGCTCACCCAGCGCACGCTGGCGGGCGGTCAGGTCGACCACTTCACGCCAACGCCGATGCTTGATGGCTTGCGCGAGTTCCAGGCTTTCTCCCTCGACACGGAGGAATTCTGTATGGGACTCGGTTCAGTAGGTGCAGCCCTGCGCAGCGGCGGCCACGCCTGCGACGAATTCACGCTCACCGCGGCTGAGTGCGCCGTCTGGGGCGAACATGACGGCGCCATAGAGCGCCATGAAGGCCGGGCCGATGAGCGGATGAGCCGCCAGCAGCCGTCCCATGGCCGGCACGAAGCCGAAGTCATAGGGGCCGGCCTGCTCACTGTGGCTCGCCGGGCCCGGGATCTCGACCCAGGCTTCGCGTGATTTCGATGATGTCATGTCAATTCACCTCCAGAAGATAGTGCCCATGCAGGGCGAAACCCGGGCCGCGGCCCGACAGTTCGAGCATGCGCCGTGACGCGGCAGACCGTCAGCCGTTAGCGACCGCCATGGCCAAGGATGGAGAACCGCGACGCCCCACCGGCCTCAAGGGCGCCGGCGGCGGTGCATCCACAAGGCAACAGCGGCGAACATCCAGGCCATGTCCGGCACCGGCACCGCCTGCACCGAGAGCCGCAGACTGTGCGAGTCACGCCCCCAGGCGAGCGTCAGGCCATCAATTTCGGGCAGCAGCAGGTCAGCGAAGCCACCGTCCAGCAATCCGGCATCGAACAGCAGGAAGCTCTGCCCCGCGGCCAGTTGGAAGCCGTCCAGCAGCGCAATACGCAGCGAGCCGCCGAGCGTGAGATGACCGCCGACGTCCAGCGCGTCGTACTGCATGCCGCGCGCCAGCCCGGCGATTTCGAGCACGGTCTCATTGGCGTCGCCGAGCACCATATCGCCTTCGACCTGCATGAGCGTCGGGCTGTCGCCGGGTCTGAGCCCACCTTCGAACAGGCTGGCGCCCGCGCCGCTGATGAAGCCGCTGCCGGCATAGCCGCCCGCAAAGCGCACAGTGGCGACAGCGTCGACGCGGATTTCACCGCCGTTCACGAGTTCGCCGTTCATGGTCAGCGCGTGGCCCGGCGTGACATGGATGGCGCCCTCATTGGAGACCGGTCCGGACACCGCGCCGCCACCTTCTACACTCGCGTCGGCGCCAATGGCCAAGCCACCGATGGTGCCGAGTCCACCGCTGCCGAGTAGCAGACGGGTGGAGCCGCCCACCGTCAGCGAGGCCAGCGTGGTGTCGTGGCCCGGGCCATGGATGACACCGCCGGTAGTGACGATATCGGCATCCTGCGCCGCGCCGGGCAGCATGCCGAAACGCCAGTTGTGCGCGTCGTCCCACTGCGCTTCGCCATCGGGCGGCGCGAAGCTGCCGCGCCACAGGGCGCGTGGCGTCCACACGTTGATGGCGCGCACGCCGTTCGCGTAGGTCACCTGGTAGGCGACGCGTCCGAGATCGTCGAAACCATTGGACGGCCCGGTCGGGTCAGCGTTGAAGTCGATGTCGAACACGGTGCCACCATCGAGCACATCGCCCTCGCGCGCGACGGTGGCGAAATCGATACCGTCGGAGACCACCAGCGCGGTCTCGAGGACGGGCACCGTGCCTTCTTCACCGCTCACATCGCCGGCCACTATCTCGGTCTTGAAGGCCACCATACGACGGTTGTTGATGACCGGGTGATCGAAGCTGCCGAACAGGCCGTCGTCGTAGGCCGCACCACTGCGCGCGATCTCGGTGAGGCCATCAGGCGCGGCGATAAAAATGCCGGTGCTGGTCTCGGCGTCCCCATTGAACAGCTCGGCGCGGAAGGCCGCCGCGCCATCGTCGTTGAAACTCGGTCGTGGCACGTCACCGCTGAACGCATCGGCCAGCGCGCCCAGGCGCGCACCGCCGGGACTCACTTCGTCACCTTCCCGCGCGAGTTGCAGCAGCGTGCCGTTGGCGCGCGCTAGATAAAGAGCACTGTCGTCGAGCGCCGTGCTGCCGGCGAAAGGCGTGCCCGGCAGACCATCGGTGTTGCGCAACAGCGCGGTCCATGCCACATCGCCCGCGCCGTTGATGCTCACTTCGCCAAACGTGCCGAATTCACCATCACCACCGGGCACGGCGTCGCCCTCGACCACGATGCGCGAGGTCGCCGTGCCATTGCCGGCGATGCGGAACACGGCGCTGTCGGTGGTGACGTCGCCGCTCGCGAGTCCGCCCAGGAAGGCCACTTCACCCGTGCGGTTCATGCGCGGCGAGAACACGCCGGAGAGCGTCGTGCCGCTGGGCGCATCGCCTTCGCGTACCAGTTCGGTGAGCACACCGTTCTGATAGCGGAACAGCGCGGTGTCGTCCGCTGTGCCGCCGGTGGTGTTATTCATCGCGGCAAAGAAGCCGGTTTCACCGTTGATGCCCACGCCGAACAGATTGAAACCGGCCAGATCGCGCAAGCTGCCGTTGCCACCCGGCAGGTCTTCGCCTTCGACACCGGCGAGCGCGAACCCCGGCAGGTTGAGCTCCTCCACGACGATGACCGAATCGCCCGCGGCCAGGCCACCGACGGTGCGCACCTGCGCCGCGATGGCGTCGAATTTGCCGACTACCGGCACCGCAAGGTTGAACACCGGCTTCTCGAGCTGTACGCGCGCCAGGAACAGGTCGGCCGGGGTGAGTGCGCCGCTGCCGGCAGCGAACGAGTTGCCTTCGCGCAGTAATTCGACCAAGCCGTTGACCACCGGCAACGCGGGCGCAGTCAGTTGGTAACGATAGACGCCGCTGTTGTTTGCCCCGGTGATGGCGTCGCCGGCAAGACGCGCATTGAACACCACCGCGCCGGCATTGTTGATGGTGGGCGCGATGAAAGACGTGAAGGCGCTGCCCGGACCACCGAAGTCGTCGCCCGCGCGTACGACCTCGCGGGTATGGTCAGCGCCCTCGGCAGTAACAGTCGCGAGCGCCGAGGCGAGTGCGGCTGCAAGGCAGCGCGGTCGTGCACGATGTCGTTCCATGGTTCCCTCTCCTACTCCCCGCCCTTGCACCGTGCCTCGAGTATACCCACGCGCTAGCGGGCGCCGCCGACGGATTGTGTGAGGTACTTCGCGCCGGCGCGCGCTCTACAGCGACAGCAGCGCGACGGGCAGCCTGCGTGACCCTCGGGCAAAATGCCCGGCCCGCGGCGGGCAGCCTGACCTTTCGCACAAACGCCTCTGCGCGCTAACTTGATCATCGCGGCAATGGGCCGCACCTTGGATATTCACCATGCGTGCACTGCATCGCTCACGCCTGTTCCCCGCACTGTTCGCCGCACTCATGCTCTTTGCCGGCGCCGCCAACGCAGCTGGTGAACGGGTGCTGGTGCTCGACTTCGGGCTCGAGGACGACACCTTGCTGCCGCGCGTGCCTGCCGAACTCGCACGCTCGGCGGCGCTCGCGCCGTTCCTGCGCGAGCGCCTGAAAGCCAGCGGCGTGACCATCATCGAGCACAGCGTGGACGCCGAGACGCGCGCGCTGGCGTCAAATGGCTATTTCATCGCCCACCCCGCCGCGGTCGCGGCGCTCGGCCGTGCGGCGGGCGCCGACTGGGTGGCCTTCGGCGTGCAGCGCAAATTCAGTTTCCTGGTGTCGTGGCTGCGGGTGTTCCTGGTAGACGTCCATCGCGATCTCGCGGTCGCGCGTGTCGAGGCCGATCTGCGCGGCGCGATGAACGACGAACGCATGACTCGGCGCGCGGCGGTCAGTCTGGCCGATCAGTTGCTGGATGTGTTCAGTACTTTGAAGCGGTCGCCGGTGGCGGCGCGCTGAGGTCCGCCGCGACGTTCAGCGCAGCGCGTCGTCGAGCGCAAGGCTCACGCGTCGACAGATCTCGTCAATTTCATCGGCCTCGATCACCAGCGGCGGCGCGATGATGAGGCTGCGCCCTGCCGGGCGCGCCACCACCCCGCGCTCGAGGAGTTTGGAATACACGCGTTCCAGCACCGCATCGGCGTCGTCGTTGATCGGCCGATCGTCGCCATCGCGACGTAAGAAATCGAGGCACGCGGCGAGCCCCGCGCTGCGCACGTCACCGACCAAGGGATGTTCCGCCAAGTCTAGCAGCCGCGCACCCAGACGCTCGCCCATGCGCGCGGCGTGCTCGACCAGGCCATCGCGCTCAATGATTTCGAGGGTCTTCAAGGCCGCGGCGGCGCCGACCGGATGCGCGGCATAGGTGCCGGCATGAGCCAGTGTGCCGATGCGTTCCGAGCCGCGCTCAAGATCGCGATACAGGTTTTCGCCGATAGCCACCGCCGACAACGGGAAGTAACCCGAGGTGATGCCCTTGGCCATGGTCGCGTGGGCGGGCGTCAGGCCAAAACTCTGACTGCCCCACCATTGGCCCGTGCGGCCACAACCGGTCACCACTTCGTCAGCGACGAGTTCGATGCCGTGGGCGTCGAGCACCGGCACGATGCTTGGGAAATAGTCGGCCGGCGGCAACTTGAAGCCGGCCGAAAAACTTATCGGCTCGCAAAAGAACGCGGCGATGCTGTCAGCCGGTTCGTGTGTTATCAGTGTTTCGAGTTCGCGCGCCAGGCGCTGGCAGAACGCCGTCTGGCTTTCACCGGGTTCGCGCTCGCCGTGATAGTCCGGCTGCGCGACATGGCGAAAACCAGCGATGGGCAGGCCGAACTCCTCGTGATGCCCGCCGGTGAGACTGGCGGACGCAATGGTGCCGCCGTGATAGCTGCCGTGGCGGCCGATGATGGTCGTGCGTTGCGGCTCACCGCGCGCGACGGCGCCGAAGCGCAGCAGCTTGATAAGGAAGTCGATCGCTTCAGAGCCGGTCGAGCCGAACAACATGTGCGCGCCTGCCACTGGCACCAGGCTGACCAGTTTCTCGGCCAGCTCCAACGATGCGCGGCTGGTGCGATGCAGCGCCGACACGAAGAACGGCAGCTCGCGATACTGGCGTTCGATGGCGTCGATCAATTCGGCGTTCTGATAACCGAGAGAGGCAACATAGAACGACGCAGTGGCCTCGATGTATTCACGGCCGTCCGTGTCGTAGACGTAGATGCCGCGCCCGTACTCCATGAAGCGCGTTGCAATCGCGGTGTTGTCGGAGACGCGCTGAAAGCCGAGCAGCATCGGCAGACGTTCATCCTCGGCGGTTCGGATTGCGCTGGTGGCCATGGTCAGTGCTCCCGCAAGTTATCAATGTGCACGCAGCCGTGCCGCGCGCAACGCAGCGCGTTGCTTGTGCGTGGCCTCGACATCCACCGCCAGCGCGTCATTGAGGCGCGCGTCGTTGAACACCACGCCATAGACTGTCCGCGCGTGTTCGAATGTCGCGTGGCGTTCGAGCACGTCTTCACGCACGCGCTCCGGTTCCCGATCCAAAGGGTCGCCATAGCCACCGCCAGACGTTTCAACGCCGTTCAGCCACATGCCGACATCCAGCACGATTTGCCCGACGCTGGGCGCGCGTACACGGCTGCCGTCGCGCTCGATGACGTGCATGGCCCCGATGTTGCCGTCACCGCCGCCGCGCACGCCGCGCGCCGGATTGACCTGGCCGTCGGCCGCGAACACCACGGTCATTGGCCCGTCGCTCGGCCCATAGGTGATCTCGACACCGGGTCCGCCGCGCCGCCGGCCGGCGCCCATGGTGTCGGTGGTGAGACGAATCTCGCGATAGTGAATGGGGTAACTCAATTCGCTCACTTCCACGCTGTCGCGATACATGAGGCCGGCGACGACTGGAATACCGTAGGTCACCCAGCCATCGCATGTCGGACTGGCCGGGCCGCCGTTGTTGCCGATGATGAGTTGATTCACGTAGGGATGATCGCCATGGCGCGGATCACGACCCGAGATCACGCAGAAGCCGGCGCCCATGCCGATGCCGCCCTCGGCCAGACCATAGCCTTCACCGAGATCAGACAGCGCCGCCTGCACGGTGTTGAGCAGGCGGTCGGACACATTGGTGGTCGCCACCGAACAGCTGTGGGGAAAACGCGGAATACCTATAGCCGCGCCTTCACGCAGCTTCACTTCCACGCAGCGATAGGAGCCGCCGTTGCGTGGGATATCACTCGGCAGGCAGTTGAAGATGCCAGCCACGGAATTGCTGATCGAACAGGCTTCGGAAAGATTGAGCCCGTTGTCCATGTTGTCGATGTTGGCGGTCAGGTCGATGACCACACGCGCGGCTTGCGGGTCGACCGTCACCTTCGCATGCACGGGAATGCCGTCAGGCATCATCGGTGGCAGGGGATCGTGCGCGCTGCGGCGCTCGACGGTCGCCGCCGGCAGATTGCGGATAGCCTGGCGCATGCGCGCTTCGCTGTAGTCGAACCACTCGGTCACGAAACGCGCGAGCGTCTCGGCGCCATATTTCGCGAACACTTCATGGATGCGCTTTTCGCCGGTGCGCACCGCAGCCAGCATGGCCAGGAAATCGCCGTACCAGTAGTCCGGCACGCGAATGCGTCGCTGGCACATGCGGATGATGTCGTCGATGTTGCGTCCGCCGCGCTGCACGCGTACGGCCGGGAAGATCAGCGCGCCTTCCTCGTAGATGTCGCGCGCAGCGGCGTGGTAGGTGGTGGGCAGGCTGTTGCCAATATCGGCCTGATGCGCCTTGGCACACACATTGAACATGTGCTGGCCTTGCCAGAACACCGGCACGATGAGCGTGTGGTCGGCGGGATGGGAATTACCACTGTAGGGATCGTTGTGCAGATAGGCATCGCCTTCGGCGATGTCGTCATGGAAGGCGCACATCGCCGCAGTCTGCAGGTTGAGACCATAGGTATGGGCCGGCAAACCTTCAGCGGTCGCGAACAATTGATTGTCAGCAGTGGTGATGCCGCAGGAAAAATCGCGCGCCGAGTTGATTACCGCCGAGCGACCGGTGCGCAACATGGTGTTGGTCATCTCGCGCACCACGCCATCGAAGCGGTTGGCGAGTACCGCGAGCAGCATGGGCGACAGTCTGCGGGCTGCGCCGTCAGCGTGGTGGGTGCGGGTCACGGGCGTCTCCTCGTTCAAGCGCTCAACTCGATGACATAGCTGTCGTTGGTGGTCAGCCGCGCGCGCGTGCCGGGCGGCAGGATCAAGGTGGTGGTCGCCTCCTCGATGATCGCCGGGCCGCTGACCTCGGCGCCTGTCGCGAGCGCATCGCCGCGCACCACCGTCGCCTCGACTGCGCCGTCGAGGTCGAACCACACCTGGCGCCGGGTCGGCGCTTGCTCATGGCTCGCGCCCTGGCTCACCACCGTGATATCGGGCAACGATACCGAGAGACGCCCTGTCCAGCTCAGGAATTCCACCGCGCTGGCGCGATCCTCGACTTCGAACACGCGGCGATGGGCGGCGTGGAAGGCTTCCACCAGCGCTTCCTCGGCGGCCGCATCTTCGATGCGCGCGCTCGGCAGTTCGACGCTCAAGTCCCACACTTGTGCGGTGTAGTGCGCATCGACGCGGTAGTGGCGTGAGAGCCGATCGAAGCCGCGCGCGGCGAGTCGCGCGGCGAATTCATCAAGCCGTGCGTCGATATCCGCCAGCGCGCGATTGACCAATGCTCTGTCAAAGGCATCGGAGCGGGTCGGCGCCGCGGCGCTGGCTTCGGCCTGGACGTCCGAGAATTGCATGCCGCAGGCGGACAGCACGCTGGCGGTGCGCGGCGCAATGACGGCACGACATTGCAACTCGCGCGCTATCGAAACGATGTTGAGTCCGGCCGCGCCGCCGCCGGCCACGATCACCGCTTCAGAAGGATCGATGCCTTCGCTGACGGTGATGTCCTTGATGGCGTTGATCATGGTCTCGTTGGAAACCGCGAAGATGGAATAGGCCGCCTGCTCGGCGCTGATGCCGAGCAGCGCGGCAATGCCGTTGATGGCGCGCCGTGCCGCGTCGGTGTCGAGACGCATGCGACCGCCGAGGAAGAATTCCGGGTCGAGGTAACCGAGCACCAGCGCCGCATCGGTGACGGTGGCGCGCGTGCCGCCACGGCCATAGCAGGCCGGCCCTGGCTCCGCCCCCGCGCTGTGCGGTCCGACATGCAGCAAGCCCGCGTCGTCCAGCCACGCGATGGAACCACCGCCGGCGCCGACGCTGCGCGCGTCGACGGCGGGAATGCCAAGCATGTGGCCGGTGAAGCGCTCGCCGAGCCAGGTTTCCTGGGTGATGGCGATGTGTTGGTCGCGCACCAGGCTGACGTCGAAAGTCGTGCCACCGGTGTCGACCACCAGCGCTGGCTCGGCGCGCGCTTCGAGCGCGGCGTAGCGTCGCCCCGCGACCGGGCCCATGGCCGGCCCCGAGCGCACGGTATGAATCGGCCGCTCGATGACGCTTTCGACATCGATACAGCCGCCGATGGTGGTGCTGATCAAGAGCTCGCCACGGTAGCCAGCGTCGCGCAGATCGCTCTGCAGGTCGCGCAGATGCGCCTGCATCAAGGGTTTGATCGAGGCATCGATGGCGACCGACGACGCGCGCCGGTATTCGCGCAGTATCGGGTTGAGCGCATGGCCGAGCGTATAGGGCACGCCCGGCAGGTGTTGCTCGATGAGTGTGGCCAGACGCCGCTCGTGCATGGGGTTGGCGGTAGCCCACAGCAAGGCCACCGCCAGCGCCTCGAATCCCAGCGCGCGGATGTCGCGCAGCACGCTTTCAGCCTGCGCCTCATCGAGCGGCTTCACCACTTTGCCCGTGGCGCCGATGCGCTCCTCGATCTCGAACGTATGGCGGCGCGGGATATACGGCTTGGGAAAGGGCGTGGAGAAATCGTGGGGATTGAACTTGCCGCCTTCACGCAGCACGAGGATGTCGGGGAAGCCGGCCGTGGTCAGGAAGGCGGTCTTCGCCACCGAGCCGGTGACGATGGCATTGGTCGCGCGCGTGGTGCCGTAGATGAAGATCGATGTGCGGGCCAGCACTTCAGCCATGCTGAGCTCAAGCTTCTGCGCCGCGTCGGCCAGCGCCGCGGTAAGGCCTCCGAAGATGCGGGCCGGCGTGGTCAAGGCCTTGCCGATGGTGAAGCGTCCGCTGTCATCGACCACCACCACGTCGGTGAACGTGCCGCCGGTATCAACGCTGATGCGCCAAGCCTGTTCGCTACGCCGGTCTGCCATGCCGCTCATCCGTCATTCGTACATTGCGCCGGACTATAGGTAGCTGTGATCACAGATGTCAATTAGACTGCGGCGGTCCTCGCCACATGGAGCCGCCATGGCCAGTCCTGCGCCGGTTTTTTCCCGCGTCGAGCGCGTGACGCTCAACGGGCTCGCCTATGAAGGTTTGAAAAGCGCGCTGTTGTCCGGTCGCCTCGAACCGGGCGCGGTGCTCACCCTGCGCCAACTCGCCGATGAACTCGGCACCAGCATGATGCCGGTGCGTGAGGCGGTGTCGCGGCTCGCGGCGGAGAACGCCCTCGCGGTGCTGCCCAATCGCGGCATCGTGGTGCCGCAACTCGACAGCGCCGCCGCCGCCGACATCTGGGATCTGCGCATCACGCTCGAAGGCGACGCCTCGGCGCGCGCGGCGCGCCACGCCACGACCGCTGACATCGAACAGATGACGACCCTGTGCCGCGAAGTGGAGGTCGCTGGCCGCGCCAGCGACCTGCACGGCGCGCTCGAACGCAACAACGCGTTTCAATTCGCCGTCTACCAGGCGGCGAGAAGCCCGGTGCTGCTGCGTCTCATCGAAGTGCTGCGCATGCAGAGCGTGCCGCACTGTAGCGCTGCGGTGCGCGTCATGCTGGCCGAACGCCCAGCCTATTTTGCGCAGTCGTGGTCCAACCACGCAGCGCTGATCGAAGCCATCGCGGCGCATGATGCCGAAGCAGCACAGGGCATCAAGCAGCGCGACCTCGAACAGTTTCGCGCTTTCGTTGAAAGCGTGCGGAGTCGACAGCCATGAATATCGAACACAGCCGCGCCTGGCAGACCTATCTCGCCCAGAATGCGCGCTCGCGCCAACACGCCGCACGCGCCGGGCAGCGCATACCGAGCGGCACTTCGCGCTCGCTGCTGCGCCATCCTCCGTTCCCGTTCTATATCGATAAGACCGACGGCGTGACCGGCATCGATATCGACGGCAACACGCGCATCGACTTCCATAACAACTACACCACGCTGGTGCACGGTCACGGCCATCCACACATCATCGCCGCGGTGCATCGTCAGCTCGCGCACGGCACGACCTATTCAGCACCGGGCGCGCAGGAGCTGGCGCTCGCCGAATACCTGTGCGAACGGGTGCACAGCCTCGAGCAGGTAGTGTTCAACAGCTCCGGCACCGAGGCGGTGATGGTCGCTCTGCGCATCGCGCGCGCGGTGACCGGTCGCAACCGTATCGGCAAGTTCGAAGGCGGTTATCACGGTTGGTCGGATTTCGTGATGGTGGGCGGTCACGGCCTGCGCGCACCGAATGACCCGGTAGGGGTGACTGCCCCTCACGCCGACGTCGGCGGTCTGCCGCAGGCCGCCTGCGCCGACGTCGTGCTGATGCGCTACAACGACGTCGAGGCAGTGCGCGAAGCCATCACCATCCATGGTCACGAACTCGCCGCCATCATCGTCGAGCCCATCCAGGGCGCCGGCGGCGTCATTCCCGCACAGCCGGCATTCCTGCGCGCCCTGCGCGACGAGACGCGCCGTGCCGGCATCGTGCTCATCTGCGACGAAGTGATCACGCTGCGGCATGCGGTAGGCGGCGCGCAGGGCTATTACGGCTTCGATCCCGATCTCACGACCATGGCCAAGATCATCGGCGGCGGCTTTCCGGTCGGCGCGGTCGGCGGACGGAGGGAATTCATGGCCTGCCTCGAAGCCGATGGCGCGGTCGCCAATCTCGGTACCTTCAGCGCCAATCCCATGACCATGGCGGCCGGACTCGCCGCCATGGAACTGCTGGACGAAAGCGCGATTGCCCATATCAACAGCCTCGGCGATGCCGCCCGCGCCAAACTCACGACGGTCATCGAGCGACAACGCCTGCCGGCCCAGGTGTGCGGCGCCGGCTCGCTGTTCCAGGTGCATTGGACCGAGGTGCCACTCACCGACGCGCGCGCCGTCGAGAGCGCCGACGCTACGCGCAACCTGCTGACCTTTCTCGGCCTGTGCAATCGCGGCATCCAGCTCTCGATGCGCGGCATCGGCGCGCTCTCTACACCGATGACGATGAGCGATATCGATACACTCGTATCAGCCTTCGAGGACACGGTGCGCGAAATGCGCGATGAGGGCTTCTGCTGACCGCCTGAACGCCTCGCCGAGCGCGAGACGCCGCGACTGCGGACGCGGCATGCGCCAGCCAACACCGCACGTCCGGGCCTCGGACTTCAGCCCACGAATCGGCGACAATGGCCGACGGCCGACGCCCTGTTCTGCCCTTGAGGATCAAACTTGACCGCACCCCACCCCGAGACGCACGGCGCGAACCGCTTGCGCTCGATCATCGCCGGCGCGGCCGGCAACGTCGTCGAGAGCTTCGACTGGTTCGTGTACGCGGCTTTCGGCCTCTACTTCTCGAAGGTGTTTTTCCCGCACCAGGACCAGACCAGCCAGTTGCTCAATACCGCGGCGGTGTTCGGCGTGGGCTTTTTTGCGCGGCCTGTCGGCGCGTGGCTGATGGGTCTGTATGGCGACCGCGCCGGACGCCGCGCGGCGATGGTGGTGTCGGTCAATCTCATGTGCTTCGGGTCATTGATGATTGCGCTGTGTCCGGGGCAGGCGCAGATCGGCGCGGCGGCGCCGGCCATCCTCGTCTTCGCGCGCATCCTGCAGGGCGCGAGCATGGGCGGTGAATACGGCGTATCCGCCACCTATCTCGCGGAAATGGCGGCGCGGCGCAATCGCGGCATGTGGTCTGGTGTGTTTTATTCGACCTTGATTCTCGGCCAGCTCATCGCCATGGGCCTGCTGCTGGCCTTGAGTGCGCTGCTGTCGCCGGCCGAGATGCAGGCCTGGGGTTGGCGCGTACCGTTTTTCGTCGGTGGCGGTCTTGCAATGGCGGTGTTCTGGCTGCGACGCGGCATGGACGAAACGCCGTCGTTCCAACAGCGCCGTGGACCACGCACGACCACCATGGATCTCTTGCGCCGCCACCCGCGCGAGTCGCTGACCGTCATCGGCCTCACCGCCGGCGGCACGCTGTCGTTCTATACCTACTCGACCTACATGCAGAAATTCCTGGTCAATACCTCGGGCTTCAGCACCGATCAGGCCAGCCGCATCATTGCCGGCGCACTGGTGGTCTTCACGCTGGTGCAGCCCGTGATCGGCGCGCTGTCCGACAAGGTCGGACGGCGCGTCATCCTGCTGGCCTTCGGCGTGCTCGGTGCAACGCTCACCTGGCCGCTGTTGTCGACGCTGGCGGCGACGCGCGACATGCTCACCGCCTTCATGCTGGTGACGGGTTCGCTGCTGATAGTGTCGCTGTATTCCTCGGTCAACGCGGTGGTCAAGGCCGAACTCTTCCCGACCGAGGTGCGCGCGCTCGGCGTCGCCCTGCCCTACGCGCTGGCCAATGCCCTGTTCGGCGGCACCGCCGAATATGTGGCGCTGGCCTTCAAGCAGGCTGGCCACGAGACCTGGTTCTACAGCTATGTGAGCATCGTCATCGCCTGCTCGCTGCTGGTCTATGTGTTCATGCCCGACACCCGGCGCCACAGCCGCATCGCCGAGGACTGAAAGGCGGCGCCGCACGGGCTTGTACAGCGGCCATGACGCGCCACATGATGCGTGCGACTTCCATCACTCGAGCAGGAGCGCCATGAGCACCGAAGTAATGCAAGAGCACCTCGCCAGCATCGCGCGGCTCGCACCGCTCATCGCAGCCCACGCCGACAGCGCCGAGCAGCAGCGTCGCCTCGCGCCGCCGGTGGTCAAGGCGCTGATCGAGGCGGGCCTGTTCAAGCTCTACCTGCCGCGCTCGCTCGGTGGCTCGGAACTCGCACCGCTCGAATTCGCCGAGTGCCTGGAAGCGATTTCACGCATCGATGGCTCGGCCGGCTGGTGTGCCTTCATCGGCAACGTCAACACCTTGTTCACTTCGCCGATGGCGCCGACGTCCATCGAAACCATCTTCGCCAATCAACCCGAAGTCGTGACCGGCTCGGCGTTCTTTCCTTTCGGCCGCGCGCTGCGTGTCGAGGGTGGGCATCGCGTCACGGGCCGCTGGCAATTCGCCAGCGGTTGCCAGCACTGCAGCTGGTATTTCGTGCTGTGCCAGGAATACGACGGCGCTACGCCCTTGTTCCACGAGCACGGCGCGCCGCGCACGCGCGCGTGCTTCGTGCCAATCTCGAGCTACACCATCGACGAGACCTGGGACGTGAGCGGCCTCGCCGGCTCCGGCAGTCACGATGTGATTCTCGACGACGTATTCGTGCCGCAGGACATGAGCTGGGCTTTCGGTCGCAACATGCGGCCCGATGCGCGACATTTCAGCGGGCCTTTGTATCGCTACCCATCCTATGCCACGGGCGTGATGCAGGCCGGCTTCATTGCCATCGGCATTGCGCAAGGTGCGATTGACCGCGCGGTTGAGATTGCGCAGACCAAGACCGGTGTCGCCAGCAAGGTCACCCTGCGTGAGCGTCCGACTTTCCACATCGGTCTCGCCGATGCGGTGGCGCTGGTGCGCGGTTCGCGCGCATGGTTGAAGGACGCCTTGCGCGAATTCGGCGAGTTCATCGCGCGCGAAGAAGAGGTCTCGTTCGAGGCGCGCGCCAACATGCTGCTGGCCGCGACCAAGGCCGTGCACAACTGCGCGCGCGCCACCGACATCATGTTCACACTGTCGGGCGCCAACGCCAATTATCGACGCAACCCGCTGCAGCGTTCGCTGCGCGACGCGCACGCCGCGACTCAGCATTTCGCAGTGGCAGTCAACCAGATTGAATCAGCCGGGCGCATGATGCTCGGCATGGAACCGCTCGCGCCGCCGGTGATCCTGAGTTGATGCGCGTGCGCTGAGCTACGGCGCCGCTTCCAGCAAAGCCGGCTCGCGCTGCGCGAGCCATGCCAACTCGGCATCGAGGCGTATGCGCTGCCAGGCATAGGGCGCGCTGCGCGCGTGCTGCAGCCAAGCCAGGTTCAGTGCCGGATTGCGCTGCCGCAGCGCCGCCACGCGCGCCTGCAGGCGTTCGCGCCAACGCGCCGCCGCCAGTTCATCACCACCGCGCTCGCTGAAGATGGCGAGATCGATCAGCCCCTGGAGATCCGTGAACGTGGCGTGGGAGTCGGCTTGCCGTGCAATCAAGCTCGATAGCCCGGCGGCAGCGCCAGTGTGGTCGCCCCCCGCATCGCGTATCCACCCATGCAGCACCGCCACGCGCTCATCCTTCGCGAAGTCGGCAGGCGTCGTGGCGCTGATACGTGCGGCGTAGTCATTCACCAGCCGCGTGGCATCGGCACGCTTGCCCAGCGCCAGCAGCAACCATCCGTAATCAAGATACGCCTGGCTGCGCAGCCAGGCCTGGTCCGGTGCACAGTCAGGCGGGCACGCGGCCATGACCGCTTCGAATCGGGCACGCAACTGCACCACCGCCTCTGCTGCTTGGTCGTCCTGCCACAGTTGCCACGCGAGCGACTGCCGCGCATCGAGCACACCGAAGTCGTCGGCGGGCAGGAGCTCTGTGCGTATCGCCACGACTTCGCTGAGACGCGCAATATCAGATGGCCTGCCGGCGGGCGTGAAATCCTGGCTCATGGCGCTCAATACACGGGCACGCAGCAAACGCGTGGCGTTGTCTGAAGCGTTGAGGGTCGTCAACAATCGTTCAAGCATGGGCTTGATGGTTGCGGGTTCCTCAGCGTTCCGTGCCATGCCCAGCGTCGCCTCCACGCGCTGCGTTTGCGCGTTGGCGCCTTCCCCCACCAACGCCAGCGCGCGTTGATACAACGCATGCGCCCGTGGGTAGTCTTCGGCGTCCTCGGCCGCGCTGGCGGCGCGCAAGACCAGCGCCGCACGCGCCGCGTCATCCGCCGCGGCGGCAATGTGAGCCTCGAGGTTTGCGTCGATGTCGGCCTGCGACGGTGGCAGCGTTGCGCTGACGGCGCCCATGCCGATGGTGCCGAGGATATCGACGCCATGCTGCGCGAACGTCCACACCGGCAGGGCCAGTGCAAACACATAAAGGCATATACCCGCGGCTACGGTCGTCAGCGACGGCGCGGGCGCGAGGCTGCTGGCGGTGATGCTACGTGCGAGCAACTGACGACGCCCATAGGGCAGCGCGGCGTAGGGCGCATCGAGCAGTAATCCGGTCAAGGCCGTGAGCCATGCGCCGTCGCTGTCGTAGCCTTCGCGGTGCACGCGGCGCAATGCCGCCACCAGGCGCGCCTCACGCAGCGCGGATGGCACTCCCAGCAACAGCACGCTGCCCAGGCCGATCATGAGCGGCGCCTCGAACCATAGGCCCGCCGCCAGCATGCCAAGCGCGCTGCACGCGGCAAAAACACCGCGCCAACGCGGCAGTCGCGCCATCAACAAAAGATCGAAGAACCGTCCGCCGTCGAGCGGCACCAACGGCAGGAGATTGAAGACGTTGACGACCATGAGCAGGCTGGCCGCGGCGGGCAGCCACGACAATGGCGGCCACCATTGACTGGCATAACCGTGCAACAACGCGCAGCCGAGCACGATGCCCGGCACGGGTCCGGCCAGCAGCACCAGCATTTTCTGGCCCGCGGTCGCCTGCTGTTCGCGACCGCTGACCATCGCACCGATGAAGGGAATGAAAAATATCTTGAGGTCTCGATAGCCTGCCCAACGCATCGCCGCCAGGTGCCCGAGTTCGTGCAACAGCAATACCGCCACCAGCACCACGCTGAACAGCCAGTCGAAACGCCAGCCAAACAGCAGCAGCGAGGCGATGCCGGTGATGAGCAACAACAGGCCTTTGGCGCGATAGCTGGTGTCGACCTGCGCGGCCGCGAGTGCGGTGCGTATGGCAATGACATCGGCCTGCGCCCGCAGGCGGCGTGCCTGCGGCTCAGTCGCGGCGATGCCATTGGCATCCGCAGCTGCGAGTGGGTGCTGATGCAGAGCTTGTATGCCGGCCAGGTAACGCCGCATGTAACGCCAAGCGCCACGCCACGTCAGCTGCGCTGTGCCGTCGGCATGCACCGTGAAGTCGTCCGTATCCCCCAAAGCCGCGCGGGTCTCGGCGGCGAGGCGACGCTCGATGTCAGCAACCTTGTCATGTTCGGTGATGAGACGGTCCGCGCTGCGTGTCGCCATGCGCTCGAGATGCATCTGCCATTGGTGAGCGAGATCGGCCCCGCTGTCGGCCAGGCTGAATTGCGGATGCACCGCCACCAGTTCATGGGCGTGGCACGCCACGCTGTACAGATGCGGTGGCGCTGCGTAGAAGCTGTAGAAGGCGACGTGATAGAGCCTGTCGTATTCCGGCTGCTCGTCGAGCGATACCACTGCCCACACGCCATGCTCGGCCTGCCACCAGGTGGTGCTGTAACTCGGGCAGGGCTGGTTGGTGACCAGCATGGCCTGCCCCCTCGATGCGTATTGCAAGGTGAAGCCCAGTGCCTCGAGACGCGGCGCCGCCAAGGCCAGCAGCTCCGCATGGGAGGCCGGCACCTCCGTGATATCGATGTGCACGGCTGGCGCCGCCGGCGCCAGCCGCAGGCGATGCAAGGTCAGGAGCACTAGCCCATAACGCGCGGCGAACAGCATCACCATCGCCACCCCGACCCACAGGCCAACGCTCAGCCAGTCCATGGCCCCCTACTCTTTGCGCGTGTTTGAACATCCATGCGTTGCGCCCGTGCTCGTGCTTATGGTGGTGATGGCCCAGGCCGCAAGATACACCACGCGCGGGCTATCGAAGCGCCGGCGCCTCATTGACTACAATCACCAACACTAAAATCGCCAACAACCTGCACAAGGCGCTACGCACATGGCACTCGCATTACGTCAGATTGCGCTGGTGGCGGCACGGCTGGCGCCGCTGGAACAGACCCTGGTCGATATCTTCGCGCTGTCGCCCTGCCATCGCGACCCGGCGGTCGCCGCCTACGGACTGCAGAATGTGCTGCTGCCCATCGGCCGCCAGTTCGTCGAAATCGTCGCCCCCACACGCGCCGACACGGCCGCCGGTCGCTATCTCGAACGACGCGACGGCGACGGCGGCTACATGGTCATCCTGCAATGCGACGACCACGACGCGCGGCGACGGCATGTCGATGCGCTGGGTGTGCGCATCGCCCACGAATTCAAGGCGCCGGGCTTTCGCAACATGCAGCTCCATCCGCGCGATACCGGTGGCTCGTTTCTCGAAATCGACCAACAACTGAACGACAGCGAAGACTGGGTGCCGGCGGGCGAGCATTGGCGGGCGCATGTGCGCGAGTCGCGCATCAACGCCATCGCCGCCGCCGAGATTCAAGCCGACGATGCCGCCGCGCTCGCCGCGCACTGGGGGCGCATTCTGCAGGTGCCGGTGCAGAAGCAGGGCGACTTGTCGCTGCTCAAGCTCGATAACGCCGGCCTGTGCTTCGTGCCGTGTCGCGATGGCCGGCCGCAAGGACTGGCGGGGCTCGACATCGTGTGCACCGACAAGGCCGCGGTGCTGGGCGCGCTCGCCGCCCATGGCATCGAACACGACGGCGCGCAATTCATTACAGGCGGCATGCGTTGGCGGCTGCTCTGAGGCACACGCCTACTCTCAACTGGAATCAGCATGCGCTATCAAGGCCGGATCACCGACTGGAAGGACGACAAGGGTTTCGGTTTCATTACACCGAATGCCGGCGGTGCAAACGTCTTCATCCATATCAAAGCTTTCAGCAAGCGCGGACCCCGACCGAGCGGCAACGAGCTCGTCACCTATGAAGTGGTTCTCGACCCGCAAAGAAGGCCACAGGCCGCGAACGTCTCGTTTGTCGTAGCCCGAAAAAACAGGCCGCCGTCGCGCGACGTGCGCCTGACGCCGGCCAGCGCCGTGCTGCCGGTGCTCATGTTTTGCTTTGTCGGCCTCAGCGTCGCGCAGGGCAAGCTCCACGCGTTGGTGCTGGTGGCCTACCTCGCGCTCAGCTGTGTCGCGTACTTGCTGTACGCGTTCGACAAGGCGGCCGCCATGCAAGGCCAGTGGCGTACCCAGGAAAGCACTTTGCACTTGATGAGTGCCTTGGGCGGATGGCCGGGCGCGATGATGGCGCAGAGCATGTTCCGCCATAAGACCAGGAAGGTGTCGTTCCGCGTCGCTTTCTGGGCGACCGTGATCATCAATTGCGTTGCGCTGGCGTGGCTTCGCTCGCCGCACGGGATGCAGGCCGTAGCCGCGTGGCTGGCGGGACCGTGAAGGCCGGGAACCTACCCGCCCAGGTCCTCATGCTGAATGCCCGCACCCAAGGCCTTCAACACCGCCACGGTGGCAATCGTCACGGCCGCCTGGCTGCGGCTCCATTGCGCGCGCGCCTCGAGTTCAGCGAGTTCAGTGGCAATGACATCCTGCGCGCTCGCGATGCCTTGCGCCTGACGGTGCCTGGCCAGCGCCACTGATTCTTCACTCGCGCGCAGGCGCGCCAGCTGCGCTTCGCGTGTCTGTTCGGCGGCCAGCCATTGCGCCAAGGCGCTTTCGGTTTCGTGCAGCGCTGCGAGCGTCGCACCTTCGTAGGCCAGCAGCGCGGCATCGATATCGGCGTTGCGCACTTCGACCATGGCGCGCAGGCGTCCGCCATCGAACAAGGGTTGCAGCACCGAGCCGCCGCCCGACCATGACTTCGAGGCGATGCTCATCAGCGCCGACAGCGCGGTGTTGCGCAGACCAAAGAACATCGCTATGGAAACACGCGGATACATGTCGGCGATGGCCGCAGCTTTCAGCGCGGTGGCGGCGGCGAGTTGACGCTCGGCGCGTTGGATATCCGGGCGGTTACGCAACACCGCCGCCGGCGTCAGCAACAGGCGTGGCGCGAACTGTGGTAAAGCCTGTTCACGGGCGCTGAGCGCAACGGCCAGCTTGCCGGGTTCGACCGCCAGCAACTGTTCAATCTGCCGTTGCAGCGTGTCGCGTGCGAGTTGCTCGGCAATCAGGCGCGTGCGTGCCGTTGCAATGCGCGCGTCGGCCGCCAGCGCGGCGTCGCGGCTGCCAATGCCGGCATCGGCAAGACGCGCTGCATGCTGTGCATCTTTGCTGGAGAGTGCGATCGCCGCCTCAAGATAACGAAGCTCGGCATCGGCTTCACGCAGTTCAAAGTAGCTGCGCGCCACTTCCGCGCACAGCACCGTCATGGCGGCCTGCACGTCTGCCTGCGTAGCGTCGATATGGGCCGTGGCGGCTTCCACCCGCCGCTTCTGGCGACCGAAAAGATCAATCTCCCAGCGCGCATCGAAGCCGATTTCATGCTGTGTGAACGTTAGGCCGGGCGCGAGACCCGGCATCGGATTCTGGGTGCGCTCGCTGCCTATGCCCATGCCGAGCTGCGGGCCGACACCGGCTTGCGCGGCGCGCCGCTCCGCACGCGCCGCGGCGACGCGGGACATCGCCGTGCGTACGTCGATGTTCTGCGCGATGGCCATGTCCATGAGCGCGGTGAGACTGGGGTCTTCAAACCACGTCCACCAATGCTTGAGCGCCTGCGCATCATCGCTGACCGCTGCGGACTGCAAGGCGCTGTCGGGCGCGGCCGCGGTTGCCTGCCAGCTGGCAGGCGCGGACTGCGCCGGTGCGTGGTAATCGGGACCAACCGCGCAGCCGCTCGCCAGCAGCAGCGGCAAGGCGATTAAGCACGAACGGCGCTCAGCCATGCTCGCGATGCGCATTCAAAAAGCACTCCACCGCGCGCTTGACCAACTGGCCGCGTTCGCGGGTGCTGAGCGTGGTTGCGAGACCGAGCAGACAGCGATGGAATTCGTCGCCGGTCAAAAGCCCGATCAACAGCAGCGTCGATTCCTTGACCTTGGTGAAGCGCACATCGCCTTTGCTGCCGACACCGCGCAGGTAGCGACTGATGGCATCGATGATCGGAATCGCGCCGCTGTCGTAGGTGAGTCGCCCGAGTTCCGGAAAATGACGCAGCTCGGCGATGATCACGCGGTACAGCGCCAGGCATTCCGGCGCATAGACGATGTCGACATAGGCGCGTGCAATGGTTTCGAGATCGGTGCGCAGGTCGCCTTCGTCGGCCACCGCGCTGTCGACGGCGGCCGCCAGCCGCGCGCAGTCGCGCTCGACCACCGCCAGGAACAAGGCCTGCTTGCCCGGGAAATAGTTATATAGCGTGGGCTTGGAGACCGGCGCGGCCAAGGCAATGGCGTCCATGCTGACCGCGCTGAAGCCCTCGGCCAGGAACATGCGCGAGGCGGCCACCAGGATGGCGTCGCGCTTGGCGTCACTGAGTTGCGTCATGGCGGTCCGGCACCAGGCATTGCGGATTGCGGGCGGGCTGATTATTCTACACTACACGGTTTAGTACAAGATTCTAGCCATGCGCGCACTGACGCGTTTCCTGACTTTGCTTTTGTGGTGCGGCCTGCTGGCCGTGATCGGCTATTTCGGCCACGCCTGGTGGCAGACCCATGTGCACCCATTCGAGAGCACCGACAATGCCTACGTGCGCGCCCACATGGCGCAGATCAGCGCGCGCATCACCGGCCACGTCAAAGCGGTGCACTTCACTGACAATCAAAGCGTCGAGGCCGGCGCGCTGCTGGTCGAGATAGACGACGCGCCGCTGCTCGCGGAGCGCGAACAGGCCGCCGCTGAAGTCGTTGCCCGCGCGTTGCGGCGCACGACCTTGACGGCCGAACTCGACACCCAGAACGCGCGCATCGCGCAGCACGTTGCAAGCTTCGCCGCCGCCAGCGCCAGCTTCACGCGCGCTCAGAAAGATCTCGCGCGGCTCGACGGCCTGGTGGAAGACGGCTCAGTGCCGGCCCAGCAGCGCGACGCCGCCGACAGCACGCTTGCCATCGCGCGCGCCGAACTCGCGCGCCAACGCGCGTTGACCGACGAAGCGACCCGCGAACGCGCCACGCTCGCGGCACAGATGGCCGAGGCGGATGCCGCGCACGAATCCGCCGTCGCTGCCTTACGCCGTAGCGACATCGCTCTGTCCCACACCCGCATCGTGGCGCCCATCGGCGGCGTGCTCGGCAATCGCACGGTGCAGGTCGGCCAGTTGTTGCAGCCGGGTGCGGTACTCGCCTTCCTGGTGCCGCAGGACGATCTGTTCGTCGAGGCGAATTTCAAGGAAACGCAGTTGCAGGACATGCGCGCCGGCCAGCCGGTGGCGATTGAAGTGGACGCCTATCCGCAGGCCGCATTCACCGGCATGGTCGACAGCACCGCGCCCGCCAGCGGCGCCGAGTTCAGCATCCTGCCGCCCGAAAATGCCACCGGCAATTTCACCAAGATAGTGCGCCGTGTGCCGGTCAAGATTCGCCTCGACGCCAATCGCGCCCTGACACTCCTGAAGCCGGGCCTGTCGTGCGTGGTGAAAGTGCGCGTGCGCGCCGCCCCACCGTGAGCGAGAACGTCGCCAACGGCAACGGCGCCACCGAGCGGGTACTGAGCGTTGGCGACTGGATAGGCTTCGCGGCGATGGTGCTCGGCATCTTCATCGCCATTCTCGATATCCAGATCGTTTCGAGTTCGCTGCAACAGATTCAGGCCGGGCTCTCCGCCACGCGCGACGAGATCACCTGGGTGACGACCTCCTATCTCATCGCCGAGGTCATCATCATTCCCTTGACCGGCTGGCTGGCGCGCGCCTTGTCGACGCGCGTGCTGGTGGCAGTCGCCGCCGGCGGCTTCACCCTCACCAGCGCGCTGTGCGCGTTCGCGTGGAACCTGCCGGCGATGGTCGCATTCCGCACCCTGCAGGGCGCTTTCGGCGGCGTGATGATTCCGACCGTGTTCTCGGTCATCTACACCCTGTTCCCGCCACGTCTGCAGACGCCCATGACGGTGGTCGCCGGTCTGGTCGTGACCATCGCGCCGACCGCTGGCCCGGTGCTCGGTGGTTATCTCACCGAGTCCTACTCCTGGCACGCGCTGTTTCTGATCAATCTGCTGCCAGGCGCCTTGATCACCTTATGCGTGGCGATATTCGTGAAGGTCGATCAGCCCGACTGGTCCTTGCTCAAACGCATCGATTTCCTCGGCGTGCTGTGCGTGGTGGTGTTTCTGGGCAGTCTGCAATTCGTGCTGGAAGAAGGAGTGCGCGAGCAGTGGTTCGAGAGCCATGAAATCGTGTTGTTCACGGCGCTCGCGATCTTCGGCGGGGTGGGCATGCTGGTGCGCGAGCTTTCCATCAAAGAGCCGATAGTCGAGCTGCGTGCGTTCCGCGATTTCAATTTTGCCGTCGGCAGCATCTACAGCTTCATCATGGGTGTCGGCATCTACACGGTGCTGTATCTCATGCCGGTGCATCTGGCCACGGTCAAAGGCCTCAACAGCCTGCAGATCGGCGAATACCTCATGGTGACCGGCGGCTTTCAGTTCCTGTCGGCGTTTCTGGCCGGCGCCGCCGCACGCTGGATGGATTCACGTGTGATGCTGGCGCTGGGGCTCGCCATCTATGGCGCCGGCTGCTGGATGAACGGCGCCATGAACGCCGATTGGGGTTACGCGGAAATGTTCCTGCCGCAGGCGCTGCGCGGTATTTCCATGATGTTCATTTTCCTGCCCATCAACGCACTCGCGCTCGGCACCTTGCCGCCCGAGGAAGTGCAGAACGCCAGCGGTCTGTTCAACCTCATGCGCAATCTCGGTGGCGCCATCGGTCTGGCGGTTGCCAATACCTTGATGGTCGGCTGGCGCAAGGAATACTACGCGCACCTGCGTAGCTTCATGCGCGTTGATGACACACAGACCATGGCCTTGTTGCAGCAGATGCAGGCCGGCGCACTTGCCCATGGCAGTCCCGATGCGGCGCGCGCCGGTCTCGAAATGCTCGCGCGTCTGGCCTGGCGTGAAGCGGAAGTCATGACCACCAACCAGATGTTTCAACTGCTGGGCGCGATGTTCTTCGCATCGCTGCTGTTGATGCCGCTGGTGCGCAAGGTCGACATGGCGCAGGGCGGCGCGGGTCACTGACGCCGCGACTGTGACACGCGCACGCCGAGTTGGTTACACTCCGGCGAACCATCGGCAGCGGAGAAACTCCCCAGTGGATATCGGCGTCTTCTCATTCAATACGGAATACACACTGCGGGCCGACAAGCTCGCGCGCGCCGCCGAGGAGCGCGGCTTCGAATCACTGTGGGTGCCCGAGCACACGCACATTCCGGTGCCATTGCCGGGCGAGCCCGCCGATCCCGAGACCGGCATGCCGATGGCCGGTGGCAACCTGTTCTTCCTGCCGGAAGAGTATCGCCACATGTCCGATCCGTTCACGTCCCTGGCAGCGGCGGCAGCGGTGACCACGCGCCTGCGGCTCGGCACCTGCGTGTGCCTGCTCAACCAATACCACCCGATCAACATTGCCAAGCACGTGGCGACGCTTGATCGCCTGAGCGACGGACGCTTCATTTTTGGCATCGGCGCCGGCTGGAACGTCGCCGAGATGGGCCACCACGGCGTGGCGTTCGAAACACGCTGGCGCGAGCTGCGCGAACGCCTGGCGGCGGTGCGCACCTTGTGGGCGCAGGAGAAAGCCAGCTTCAAAGGTGAGTTCGTCGAGTTTGCCGAGAGCTGGCAATATCCCAAGCCGCTCAAACCCGAAGGGCCGCCGGTGGTGCTCGGTACTTTGAACACGCCTTTCGGTCGCGCCCAGGTCGCGCGTCATGGCGATGGCTGGCTGCCGCTCGCCTTCGATGTCGATGAGACCGCCGCCAACATCGCCGACGTGCACCGGCAGATGCGTGAGCTCGGCCGCGATCCTGCCAGGCTCGAAGTGTCGCTATTTTTCCTCAACGATGAAATCCAGTCAGCCGAGACCTTGGCCAAGGCGCGCGCGACCGGCGTCAAACGCGCGATCATGCGCTTGCCGATAGGCGATGAGAGCGTGGTGTTGAAGGCGCTGGACGAGTACGCGCGGTATATCGGCTGACGGCTGTTGGCAACACTGGCCGTTTGCCATTCCATCGCGGCGTCGAATGTCGGACTGAAGTCTGACCCACGACGAGGGCGGCCTACTTCTGTGGGTCAGGCTTCAGTCTGACATTTGAATCAAACCCGTGCGTCAAACCCAGCAGGCAAAGTAAGAAAGAGAATCGCCAGGGAGAGGACGCGCCCGAATTACTTCGAACACGCTCCCCCCTCTCCCTGACGGCGGCATGCCGAAGCTGCCGCCACCGCAAGGCCTCTCCTCGCCTCAAGCAGTCCCGTGACGCAGCAGTTTGCCCGGCGTCGCGCCGGTGCATTCGCCGTCACGGAAAGTGACATCGCCGTTGACCATGATGTATCGATAGCCTTCGGCCTTCTGGATACGGCGCCATTCGCCGCCGGGGAAATCGTGGGCGATTTCCGAGGGCGTGCACTTCAAGGCATCGTAATCGTAGATAACCACGTCGGCCGGGCGTCCCTCGATCAGCACGCCGCGGTCGAGAAAGCCCGCCATCTTGGCTGGCAGACACGACAGGCGGTAATGCGCTTCTTCGAGACCCAGGATGCCCTTGTCACGCACGAAGTCAGTGATGAACTCGGTGGTGTAGCGGCCGATGGTCACGAACTTGGTGTGCGCGCCACCGTCGGATACGCCCGGCACGGTGTATTCGCTGCTGAAGATCTCGCGGTTGAGTTCGACATCGGTGTTGAACGGCGGCGTGTAGATCTCGGTGCGCAGGTCTTCATCCACCACGATGTCGAGCAGGCAGTCGATCGGGTGACGACCCTGCGCGGCACCGATGGCCTCGAGCGTCATGCCTTCCCACTGCTTGTTCTCGGGCTTGAAGGTCTTGTGCACGACGAAGTACTTGATGGGGCCCGTGACGACCGGCATGCGACCGTGGTCATAATCTTCGCGCAGGTTGGCGCGAATCTGCGGGTCCTGCATCTTGGCCTTGCGCGTCGGCACGTCGCCGAGCGTGACATTGCGCCAATCGTCCTGGCCGTCGAGCAGATTGAAATCCTCGAAGGTCATGGTCTGTTCGTTGCCGACGTTGATGGCCTGCAACCACACCTGGTTGCCCTTGGCCTGGGCCTTCTCGGCCCATTGCAGCAGACGGCGGCTCTGGCGCGGATGGTAGTTGTTGGCCGACACCACGTTGAACAGCACTGGGCAGCCCGACACTTCGGCGAGCTTCTCGACGAACACCAGGTCTTCGTAGATGTCTTCGCGCGCCTGGGTGATCTGGATGTGGCCGTTGCCGCGCTTCTTCAGCACCTCGGCGAACTTCAAGCAAGTCTCGTTGCTCATCATGTCGGTGACCATCGGCGTGCCGTCGTAATCACGCTGCACCGAGGTGAAACCATCGCCGAGCTTCTGCACTGACCAGCCCGGTGCGCCGGCATCCATGCCGACGTTGATAAGGCGGCACATCTCGGCCATTTCGGCGTCGGTCGGTTCGCGCGACTTGGCTTCTTCGAGACCCATCACCCAGATCATGAGCGGGCCCAAGGGCACGTAGGAAATGACGTTGACGCCCTTCGGCATGCGCGACAGGGAATCCATCCACTCGGGGAAGGTCACCCAGTCCCACAGCATGCCCTCTTTCATCGAGTCATAAGGAATGGCTTCGACGCGTGACATCGACAGCATCACGCGATCACGATTATTGGGGGCGACCGGCGCAAAGCCGAAGCCGCAGTTGCCGAGCACCAGTGAAGTCACACCGTGCCAACCGGACAAGGTGCAGTAGGGGTCCCACTGAATCTGCGCGTCGTAGTGGGTGTGCAGGTCGACGAAGCCGGGCGCGACGATGAGGCCCTTGGCGTCGATCACCTGCTTGGCGTCGCTGGCGGCCAGCGGTGTGCGCGAAATCGCCACCACCTTGCCGTCGCGGATGCCGATGTCGCCATTGAAGCGCGGTGCGCGCGTGCCATCGATGATGGTGCCGTTCTGAATCAGGGTGTCGAATTGAGCCATGGTTCCTCTCCTCTCGAAATGCTGCGTTGGACCGGTGGACGGTGGCGAGATCGCAACCGGCGTGCGCCTCTGGCGGGCGTCGCGACTGGCTCGCGGGGCGAGCATCGCTGTGGCGGGAAAGTCTGGCACCAAAGATTGTCGTTCGTAAAACCGGATAATAGACTCGATACGTTCGGCTATCCGGTCAAACTAGATCCAGGTCAAGCACGTGACCTGGCGCGGAGCACTGCCATGAATCACCGCGAAGAACTTGAGGCTCTGACCGAGCTGGCCTATGCCGGCAACATGCGCCGTGCGGCCGAGGCGCTCGGCATCTCGCAGTCGACCTTGAGCGATGTCATCACGCGCATGGAGGCCGCCTACGGCGCGCCCCTGTTCGAACGCGACCGGCGTGGTTCGCACCCGACCGTCTACGGCCGCGTGGTGATTGACGCCGCCGCGCAGGCGCTGCGCCTGATGGACGAAGCGCACCGCGAAATCGGCCTCATCAAGGGCTCCGCCATCGGCCGCCTCGCCATCGGCGCCGAGGCCGGCCTCATCGAGCCCTATCTCACCGAAGCCATCGTCAGCGGCATGCGCCGCTACCCAAGCCTGCGGTTTCGCCTGCAGGCCCAGGACTCGAGTTCGCTGGCCCAGGAACTGCGCGACAAGCGCATCGATTTCTTTTTCGGCGTGCGCCCCGACGTGCCGACCGCCGGTCTCGAGCTGCGCGAAATCGGCCTGATTCACGCACAACCGTTCGTGCGGCCCGGCCATCCGCTCGCGAACGGCAGGCCCCATGGACTCGCGAGCATCATGGCCTATCCCATCGTGCAAGGGCCGGGACCGCGCTGGTTCATACGCCGCATCGGCGAAGAGCTGCGCAATGAAGTCGAAGCCGGCGCGCGACGCGACGCGGCCGTCATCGTCAACGATTTCGGTGTAGTGCGCGCCATTGTGCGCGAGACCGACGCGGTGGGCTTCGCCACCAGTGCGCTACTGCATGCGGAAGTCTCGAGCGGCGCCTTCGTGCCGCTGCGTCTGCCGGTGGCGCAGGCGCGGCTGCTGGTGCTGCCAATGCTGATCGGCACCCTGGTCGACCGCACATTGCCGCCGGCGGCGCTGGAGTTGATTGCGGATCTGGAAGCGGTGGTGAAGCGTTATGGCGAGTTGGAAAATTTGTAGGTGCGAATTCATTCGCACCTACAGAACGCGTACCAGCTTCAGCGCGTCAGCCAGTCAAACTTCTGCGGCTTGCGCGTCGACACCGGGTTGATCATCACGTTGATGAGTGTCGGCATGCTTTCCAGCGCGGCGTCGCTGAGCGCCTTGCGCAGTTCATCCGGCGTGTTGACGAAAAACCCTCGTCCGCCGAAAGCTTCAATCACCTTGTCGTAACGCGCATTGGGCGTGTAGGTGTTGGGCGGTATCGGATCGCTCAGGACCGTCTCGCCGGCGCCGATGCCGTTGTTGTTGACGACGATGAAGGTGATCGGCAGCCGATAGCGGCACGCCGTTTCGACTTCCATGCCGCTGAAGCCGAAAGCTGAATCACCTTCGATGCAGAACACGCGTTTGTCGGGATGGGTGACGGCGGCCGCGATGGCGAAACCCGGCCCCACCCCCATGGTGCCGAAAGTACCGGCATCGAGGCGCTGCCGGGGCGCGAAGTTCGGCATCATGCTGCGGCCGATGTCCATGGTGTTGGCGCCTTCGCTGACGATGATGGCGTCGCGCGGCAGCTGGGCGCGAATCTCGCCAAACACCCGGTAATAGCCCATCGGCAGCGCGTCGTCGCGGCTCATGGCGGCGACCTGTGCATCGTTCTCGGCAATCTTGGCGCGCAGCGCCGTCCACCAGGCGCTGTCGGCGGCTAACTGCCAGGGCGCCGCTGACAGCGCTTCGTTGAGCTGCGACATCACCGCCTGCGCATCGCCGACCAATCCCACTTCGGCCGGCACGTTGGTGCCTATCTCTTCGGCGGCGATGTCCAGTTGCACGACGCGCACGTCGCGCGCAAAACGCGGCGGCAGACCGAAATGCATGATCCAGTTCAGGCGCGCGCCGATGAGGAAAATCACGTCCGCTTCCTGCAGGGCCAACGAACGCGCCGGCGCCACCGATTGCGCATGGTCGTCCGGCACCACGCCCTTGCCCATCGGCGCCGCCAGGAACGGCAGGCGCGAGGCTTCGAGGAAAGCGCGCACTTCATGCTCCGCATGGGCGTAGGCCGCGCCCTTGCCGACGATTACCAGCGGCCGTTTGGCGGCGCGCAAGGCGGCCAGGGCGCGCTCCACTTCGCGCGGGTCGGCCAGCGGTCTGGGCGGCGCCCCACAGCACGGCGCCCACGGCACCGACGCTTCATCGTGCTTGCCCGCGATGATGTCATTGGGCAGATCGAGATAGACCGCGCCGGGGCGGCCGGCCATCGAAGTGCGCACGCATTTTTCGATATAGGCCGGCACCCGCGCCAGCGAATCCGGGCGCGTGCTGAGCTTGACGAAGGGCCGCGCCGCTTCGAGCTGCGGCGCTTCCTGGAATGCACCCTGCTCACGCTGGTAGGAATCGGGCGCGCCGCTCACCAACAGCATCGGCCAACAGTTGGCCCACGCATTGGAGAGGCCGGCGACCGCGTGCACCATGCCCGGCCCGGACACCGTCATGCACACGCCGGGACGCCCGGTCATGAAGCCGACCGCACCGGCCGCGTAGCTGGCCGACTGTTCGTTGCGAAAGCCGTAGTAGTTCAAGCCTTCGCGCTGCACGACCTGCGCGAGGTCGACGATGGGAAAGCCCATCACGCCGAAGATGTGCTCCACCCCCTGACGCTTGAGGCTGCGCGCGATGATTGCCGTGCCGTCGAGTTGTGCCATGTGTCCGTCCCCCTGTGCTGTGTGGCCTCAGTGTAACGTCGGGCCCGCGGCGCGGGGCGTCGCCTGCTCATGGAGCCACCCCTGCGGCACCGTCATCGAAAGCTTGCACGGTTATGGTACGCATGCTTACTATTCTGGGCACCGATCGCCATCAAGCGGTCTGGCCACATCCGGTGCGCCGCCACCCACGGTCGCGCGCCCATCACAGTTCTTCGAAAAGGGGAGTAAACGAAATGCTGGAGCGCTTGAAATACCTGCGCGTGTTGGCGTGGTGCGGCCCGGTTTTCCTGGTGGTGTTCATCGTGTTCTGGGGGCTCATGGGCCACAACATCCCGCCCTTCCAGCCCGATGTTCCGGCCAAGGTCATCGGCGACTACTTTCGCAGCGACGCCAATCTCATCCGCCTCGGCATGAGCATGGCGATGAGCTTCACGGTGTTGTACTTCCTGTGGGGCCTCGCCATCGGCAAAGTCATCGAATACGGCATCGAAAAAGACAACAACATCCTCTCGACCTGCGCGGTGTGGGGCGCGGGCCTGACGGTGGTGCCGATCATGGTGTCCTGTGTGTTCTGGCTGGCCGGCGCCTACCGCCCCGAGGCACTTGACGATTCAATTCTGCAACTGCTCTACGACACCGCCTGGCTCTTGATCGACATGGGCTACATGGTGACGACCGTGCAGATGGTGGCGATGGGGGTAGCGTTTCTGAAAGACCGGCGCGCCGTGCCGCTGGTGCCGAAATGGCTGGCCTGGTACGGCATCTGGGTCGGCTTCAGCTTCGTGGCGGAAGTGTTCATGCCGTTTTTCAAGAGCGGCATCTTCGCGCGCAGCGGCACGCTCAATTTCTGGGTCGAGTTCTTCCTGTGGTTCTTCTGGATAGTGTTCGTCACCACCTACCTGTTCTCGTCCATCAAGCGTCTGGAAGCCGAAGCGCGCGGTGCAACCGAGCACGCACACACCCCTGCCGCCGGCGTCGGCAAGGCCGTGGGTGCATCGGCCTGACGACCACCCGCACGCCTCGGCATCGTTCACCGGTCAGCGCAAGCTGGCCGGTGACGAGGGCGTGTGGTTTTTCATAAGCGCCGACATCACGCTCTTCGCGCTGCTGTTCCTGTTGTTCATGGTTGAACGCGGCAAGGCGCCCGCCCTGTTCGAACAGTCACGCCAGGCGCTCGACCCGCGCCTCGGCGTGCTCAACACCCTTATCCTGCTGACGAGTTCGTGGCTGGTGGCGCTGGCCGTGCACAGCGCGCGTCTCGGTCAGCGCGCGGCGGTCAGTCGTTATCTCACGCTCGGCATGCTGGTCGGCGCCGGCTTCGCGGTCAGCAAGATAGTCGAGTACTGGCACAAGATTGCGGCGGGCATCACCCTGCTCAGCAACGATTTCTTCATGTTCTACTTCGCGCTGACGGGCCTGCACTTCCTGCATTTCGTGGTCGGCATGATGGTGCTGGCGGTATGCCTGGCCAAGAGTCGCAGCGATGATCTCGATGACCGATACGTGATCTGGATTGAGTCGAGCGCCTGCTACTGGCACATGGTCGACTTGCTGTGGTTAGTGCTGTTCCCGATGCTGTATCTGTTGCACACACCATGAATTCGCTGTTCAAACTGCCCATGACGCGCGCGTGGCTGGCCCTGTTCGCCGCGACTTTGACGGTCGCAGTGCTGGTCGAGAACGACGCACCCGCGCGCAGCGCGACCATCGCCATCATCCTGATTGCAGCGTTCAAGCTGCGGCTGGTGTTCCTGCATTTCATGGAGCTGTCGAGCGGCGCCATGCCGTGGCGGCTGGTGGCGGAAATATGGGTGGCGGTGGTAACCGCCGTCATCCTCGGCGGCTATCTGATTACAGCGTTGTAGGTGGCCCGATGACGATCAATCGACCGCAATCGAAGAAACGAAATCGTCGAGTTCGCTCTTCATCGCTTCTTCGCCCTGCTCGGCGTCCGAGGCAATGATGGTGAAGCTCAGGTGGCCGGCGACCAGCGCATAGGCGGTCGTGCGGTTGAGCCCTTGGGCCTCCTTGCCACCGACGATTTTCACCACCACGCGCGCCGCCGGCAGGGTTGCCAGCCCCAGTGCCGTGATCGGCTCGATGACTTCCAGCGCATTGTTCGAACCGCGCTGCACTTCGGCGAGCTTCGCTTCCAGTAATTTTTCCGGCGCGAGCTGCACGTCGGACTTGTGCGCGAAGACATTGACGCCTATGAGCGGGTTGAGTCCGCCCTTGTCGGCCGGGTACTTGGTGGTCACGAACAAGGGCACGCCATGCTCGTCGCGTATGGCATTGGCGAGGCCGGCGGCGCTGAAATGGATACGCCGCGTGTCGGGGATTACGGCCGTATCAGTGTGATAGTTCCAACCGGGCGGCTGCACGAAGGTGATGCCGTCGATGTCGCGCGACAGCGCGATGTTGCTCACGTACAGGTTGAACGCAATGGCGGCCGGCACTATCAGCAGCAGTGCGATGCGCATCCTCCTTTGCGGTGAGCGCAATTGCAGACGCGGCCTCAAATTTTCGGACATGGGTCGGGCTCGTGATGAAAGTGGCGGGCGCCGCACCCTAGCAGCCGCCCAGCCCTGCGGCAATCACCGGCCACCATGCTTGACCGCCCGCCCGCGATGGCAAACGATGCGGGGAACGACCACGGGTAATTGAGGGGACGAGCATGAAATTCGGCGCGATGATCGGCACGCATATCAACGACTGGCAGCTCATCAAGCTGGCCGAGGACCTTGGCTACGACCATGGCTGGGTGCCTGACTCGCAGATGATCTGGTCGGACTGCTACGCCGTGCTGGCACTGGCGGCGGTCAACACCTCGCGCATCAAGATAGGCACCGGAGTGTCCATCGCGCCGACCCGCATCGCGCCGGTCACCGCCCACTCCATTGCCAGCATCGCGGCACTGGCGCCGGGACGCGTGTTCCTCGGCCTCGGCACCGGACACACGGCCATGCGCGTGATGGGCATGAAGCCAATGAAGCCCAAGCCCTTCCGTGAATACCTGCGCGTGGTGCGCGGCCTCCTGGCGGGCGATGAAGTCGAGTACAGCTTGAACGGCGAAACCCGCGACATCCGCTTTCTACATCTCGAGCGCAAGTTCATCGATATCAGCCACGAGATCCCGATCTGGGTGGCGGCCAATGGTCCAGGCGCGCTGCGCGCCGCGGGCGCCTACGGCGACGGCCGCATCTCGGCGCTCAACGAGCCGCCGGCGCTGGTGCATCAAAGCTACGAGCTCATGCGTGCCGGCGCCGCCGAGGTCAAGCGCGCCTTTCCAGCCGATTTCCACAGCGCCGCGCTGACCAGCGCGGTGGTGCTGGGGCCGGGCGAGAAGCTCAACAGCCCACGCGTCATCGACCAGTGCGGTTCGCAGGTCGCAGCGGCGCTGCACTACTGCTACGAGAACTGGAAGCTGACGGGCGACGATTCGGCGCTGCCGCCGGCGGTGCGCAATGTGTGGGACGAGTACTGTGCGTACGTCGACAAGATGTCGACCCCCGAACACAAGCGTTATCTTCAGATCCATGAAGGCCATTGCTCGTGGCTGGTGCCGGAGGAACGGCGCTTCATCACCCCCGAGGCCATCGAGACCTGGATCCTGGCCGGCGAACCCGAGCAGATCATCGCGCGCTTGAAAGACGCCGAGGCAGCGGGCCTGCGCGAGATCACGCTGCTGCCGCCAATGGACCACGCGCGCCGCGTGTTTCGCGACTTCGCCACGCACGTCATGGCGCGCTATTGAACTGGCGTGGCCCTTACAATGGCGCCCGGCGCATATTGCCCGGCGCCATAGCCACGGAATCACCGCATGAACGACAGCAAATACAACATCCGCGTCAACGCGCAGAGCACCTATCTCGAAGAGCAATCCGAGCCGACCGCCAATCGCTACGCCTTCGCCTACACCATCACCATCGCCAACACCGGTACGGTGGCGGCGCAGTTGCTCAGCCGCCACTGGCTGATCACCGATGCCAACGGCCGCGTGCAGGAAGTGCACGGCGATGGCGTAGTCGGTCAGCAGCCGTTGATTGAACCGGGCAAGGCCTTTCAGTACACCAGCGGCGCGGTGCTCGAAACGCCCTTGGGCAGCATGAGCGGCAGCTACCAGATGAAGGCCAGCGACGGCGAGCAATTCACGGCGGCCATTCCCATCTTCCGTCTGGCCGTGCCGCGCGTACTCAACTGAGGCCACGCGCATGGCCACCTATGCCATCGGCGATGTGCAAGGCTGCCATCGCGAACTCATGGCACTGCTGGCAGCCGTCAGCTTCAATGAAATGCGCGACAGGCTGTGGCTGGTGGGCGACCTGGTCAACCGCGGGCCGCAGTCGGCCGCGGTGCTGCGCAGCGTGATGGCGCTCGGCGCAAGCGTGGTGACGGTGCTCGGCAATCACGACCTGCATCTGTTGGCCTGCGCCTGTGTGCCGGGCATCAAGCCGCGGCGGCGCGACACGCTCGACGACATTCTCGACGCGCCTGACCGCGACGCGATGCTGGCGTGGCTGCGTCGCCAGCCGCTGCTGCATCACGATGCCACGCTCGATTACACACTGGTGCACGCCGGCCTGGCGCCGCAGTGGGATCTCGCCACCGCGCAGGCCTGTGCGCGTGAAGTGGAAGAAGTCCTGCGTGGCGATGACTTCGTCGATTTCCTTCAGCACATGTATGGCGATGAACCGGCCCAGTGGCAGACATCGCTGCGCGGCCATGCGCGCCTGCGCTACATCACCAATTGCCTGACCCGCATTCGCTATTGCGGCGCCGACGGCAGCATCGATCTCAAGGACAAGGGCGAGCCCACGGCCGACAGCGGTCTCATTCCCTGGTTCCGCATGCCGGCGCGCGCCAGTCGTGATTTACGCATCGTGTTCGGTCACTGGTCGACCCTGCGCCTGGCGGCGACCGAATGGCAGAGCTTGCGCGTCTATCCGCTGGATACCGGCGCGGTGTGGGGTGGCGAGCTGACCGCCATGCGCCTCGAGGACGGCGCCCTGTTTCAGGTCAAGTCGACGACGGCGGCGCCATTTGACTGATGCGTTCGAGCACGCGAAAGCAGTAAGCGTGTTCGTTACGTTCATCCGCGTCGTGCGGCTCGTGCGCGACCTCGCGCCACTGCGCGCGGTCGAAGGCGGGAAAGAACACGTCGCCGTCGAGCGTCGCCTCGACGTCGGTGAGGTACAGGCGCGCGGCCCGCGGCAGCGCTTCGGCATAGAGTGCCGCGCCGCCGACGATCATCACTTCGTCGACCGCGGCCAGCGCCGTGAGCGCGGCGTCCAGACTGGCAAATACTTCGCAGCCGGCCGCAACGTAATCGGGCGCACTGCTCAAGATGATATTGCGCCGCCCCGGCAAGGGCCGACCGATGGATTCGTGGGTGCGTCGCCCCATGACGATTGGCTTGCCCATGGTGATGGCGCGAAAGCGCTGCAGGTCGGCCGGCAGATGCCAGGGTAAAGTGCCTTCACGGCCGATGACGCCATTGCGCGCCATCGCCACCACCAGCGCCAGCTTCACGCGCGTCGCGCCGCCATCACACCGCGACCGGCGCGGCGATATGCGGATGACATTGGTAATCTTCCAGCACGAAGTCTTCACGCTTGAAATCAAAGATGGACCGCACCGCCGGGTTCAGCACCATGCGAGGCGCGGGATAGGGCGTGCGCGTCAGCTGCAGATCGGTCTGTTGCAGGTGATTGAGATAGATGTGGGCATCGCCCAGGGTGTGCACGAAGTCGCCCGCTTCGAGTTCACACACCTGCGCAATCATGAGTGTCAGCAAGGCGTAGGACGCGATGTTGAAGGGCACGCCCAAGAAGATGTCGGCGCTGCGCTGATACATCTGGCAGGACAGGCGACCGTCGGCCACGTAGAACTGGAATAGGGCATGACAGGGCGCGAGCGCCATGCGCGGAATGTCGGCGACGTTCCACGCGCTCACCACCAGCCGTCGCGAATCGGGCGTACGCTTGATGGCGTCGATGACTTCAGTGATCTGATCGATGGCGCCGCCATCGGCACGCGGCCACGAACGCCATTGCACACCATAGACCGGCCCGAGTTCGCCGGCGGCATCGGCCCACTCGTCCCAGATCGACACACCGTGCTCGCGCAGGTAGGCGACATTCGACTCGCCACGCAAGAACCAGATCAGTTCATGGATGATCGAATTCAAATGCAGCTTCTTGGTGGTCAGCAGCGGAAAGCCACGGCTCAAATCGAAACGCATCTGGTGGCCGAAAACACTCAAGGTGCCAGTGCCGGTGCGGTCCGTTTTGCGCACGCCGTGCTCGCGCACATGGCGCAGAAGATCGAGATACGCCTGCATCCTCGTCTACCCCTTGCGATTGCTGACCGCGACCAGCATTACCGCGCCGATGATGAACATCGGCAATGACAGCAACTGCCCCATGGTCAGCCAGTTGAAAGCCAGGTAGCCAATATGCGCGTCCGGTTCGCGCACGAACTCGATGGTGAAACGGAATACGGCGTAGAGCATGAGAAACCACGCCATCACCGTGCCATGGGCGTGCGGCTTGCGCGCGACCGCGTTCAGGATCAGGAACAGCACCAGTCCTTCGAGGAACGCTTCATACAACTGGGTCGGATGGCGCGCGACGCCGCCGGCGGCGGGGTTGGTGAACAGCACCCCCCATGGCTGGCTGGTGGCGGCGCCCCATAGCTCTTGATTGACGAAATTGGCGATGCGGCCGAGCCCGAGCCCTATCGGCACGACCGGCACCAGGAAGTCCGCGACCTCGAGGAAACTGCGCTGATTGGCGCGCGCGAACCATGCCAAGGCCAGCGACAGCCCAATGGCGCCACCGTGGAAAGACATGCCACCGCGCCACACCGCGAGTATCGACAAGGGCTGTGAAAGATAGGTGTGCAGGTTGTAGAACAGGATGTAACCGATGCGGCCGCCGAGTACGCCGCCCAGGGCCGCGTAGAACACCAGATCCGCCACCTGGTCGCGCGTCCAGCGCCCGTTGCTGCGCCCGGCGCGGTCGTGCAGCAGGCCCCAGCCGAGGCCGATGCCGACGATGTAGGACAGGCCGTACCAGTGCACGGCGACGGGGCCGAGCGTGAAAGCGACGGGATCGATAGGAGGAAACGGAATCATGGCCAGAGACGTCACAGCAACCGGCCGCCATTATGCACTGTTCGAAGCGCCGGGAGGCGGACTCGGCGGCGCCCGACGTGATAGCGTTGCGCCCCCTTGCTTGAGCCCGAAATCCGCGCCATGAACCGCCTGCACGACGCCACCAGCCCCTACCTCCTGCAACACGCAGACAACCCCGTCGACTGGTACCCCTGGGGCGAGGACGCGCTGGCGCGGGCACGCGCCGAGAACAAGCCGATACTGCTGTCCATCGGCTACTCGGCCTGTCACTGGTGCCATGTCATGGCCCACGAGTCATTCGAGGACGCCGACATCGCCGCGCTCATGAACCGCCTGTTCATCAACATCAAGGTCGACCGCGAAGAGCGCCCGGACCTCGACAAGATCTACCAGGCCGCGCACCAGTTGCTGACCCAGGCCAACGGCGGCTGGCCGCTGACCATGTTCCTGACGCCCGACGACCAGATGCCTTATTTCGGCGGCACCTATTTCCCCAATACGCCGCGTCACGGCCGGCCGGGGTTTGCCGATGTGCTGCAAAGGGTGGCGCAGGCCTATCGCGAACGCGGCGGCGAGATGGCGGACTTCAAGCACAACATGCGCGCCGCGCTCGACGCGCAACTGGCCGGCGCCGAGGATGAATCGGCCGGCTTCGAACCGGCGCTCATGGCGCGCGCCGTCATGCAGTTTCGCCAAAGCTTCGATACCCGCCACGGCGGCTTCGGCGGCGCACCGAAATTCCCTCATCCCGAAGCGCTGGCCTTGCTGCTCACCGACCACGCACCCCTGGTTGAATTCAGTCTGCGCGCGATGGCGGCCGGCGGCCTCATGGACCATGTCGGCGGCGGCTTCTATCGCTATTCAACCGACGCGCACTGGTCGATTCCGCATTTCGAAAAAATGCTTTACGACAACGCCGCACTGCTCGGTCTCTATGCACAGGTCGGTGCGCAGCGTGGACTCGACGATGTGCAGGCCGTGGCCTGCGCGACGGCCGAGTGGCTGATTTCCGACATGCAGGATGCGCGCGGCGGCTTCCATTCCAGCATCGACGCCGACGCGGCGGGTGAGGAAGGCAGCTACTACGTGTGGACGCGCGACGAAGTGCAAAGCCTGCTGGGCGCCGACTACGCTGGGTTTGCCGAACAATATGGCCTGGCCGGCGCCGCCAATTTCGAAGGCCGCTGGCATTTGCGCCGCCCTGCGCCGGGCAGCAACCAGCCGCTCACGCCGCCCTCGGCCACCACGCTTGCGCAGTTGCGCAAGCTCCACGCCGCACGCGCCAGCCGCGTGGCGCCGGCCCGCGACGACAAGATCCTCACTTCATGGAACGCGCTCACCATACGTGCGCTGGCCAGCGCCGGTCGTCTGCTGTCGCGAACGGATTTCATCGCCGCCGCCGAGCGTGCGTTCGATTTCATCATCCAGCATCACTGGCGCGACGGCCGCTTGCTTGCCACCAGTCGCCACGGCGTGGCGAGCGTGCCGGGCTATCTCGATGACCACGGCTTCATGTTGGCGGCCACTGTGGAATTGCTGAACTGCCGCTGGCGGCGCGGCGATCTTGAATTCGCCGTGGCGCTGGCCGACGTGCTGCTGACGCAGTTCGAGGATGAGCAGCGCGGCGGCTTTTATTTCACCGCGCGCGATCACGAAGCACTGCTGGTGCGCGTGCGCAGCTTCAGTGATGACGCCCTGCCGTCGGGCAACGTGATGAGCGCCACGGCGCTGCTGGAGCTTGCGCACCTGGTCGGTGATGCACGCTATCAACGCGCCGCCGAGCGCGCGCTCGAAGCGGCGATGCAGGCCGCGCATCGCGCGCCGCCGGCCCACGCCAGTGCGCTCGGCGCGAATTTTCGCCATGCCAGCGCGCCGCCCCATGTGCTGCTGCGCGGCGACGACCACCGTGAGATGGATCAATGGCGGGCACGGCTCGCACAGCTCGCGGGGTCGGACATCACCTGTTACGCCATCCCCAGCGATGAGAAAGCGCTGCCCGGCATTCTCGACTCACGCGCGGCGCAGGCGGGCGCCACGGTCACCGCCTACGTGTGTCGCGGCACGCACTGCAGCGCGCCGGCGACCTCCATCGATGACTTCCTGCGCGCGCTGAAGTGAAAGCTACCAGTCGAGCTTGGCGCCAAACTCCGCCGCATAACGCGCCGCGAATTCATCGCGCGTGAAGTAGTGGTTCTGGGTGCCGGCGTGGGCAATCTTGATGGCGCCGAGCAGCGACGCGATGCGACCGGTGGTTTCCCACGGCAGCTTGTTGACCAGGCCATACAGCAGACCGGCGCGATAGGCATCGCCACAGCCTGTCGGATCGGTGAGGCTGGCCGGCTTGGCACTCGGAATGTCGATGCGGCCGCCGCCGGTATAGATGTTGGAGCCTTCACCGCCGCGCGTGACGATGCAAGCCTCGACTCTTTCGGCGATCGCCTCGGGCGACAGGCCGGTGCGCTCCTGCATCAATTCCGACTCGTAATCGTTGACCGTCACCCAGGTGGCGATGTCGATGAACGCTTTCAAATCATCGCCGTCGAACATCGGCATGCCCTGGCCCGGGTCGAAAATGAAAGGAATGCCGGCCTCGTGCATCTGCCTAGCGTGTGCGAGCATGCCGTCACGGCCATCGGGCGCAATGATGCCGAGCTCAACCGCGCCGGCGTCGGCCACTTTGTTGCTGGCCGAGAAATTCATCGCGCCGGGATGGAAGGCCGTGATCTGGTTGTCATCGAGATCGGTGGTGATGAAGGCCTGCGCGGTCAAGGATTGATCGATGGTGCTGATGCAGCGGGTCTCGATGCCCTGCCCTTTCAACCAGCTTGCATAGGGTGCGAAGTCGATACCGACCGTGCCCATGATGAGGGGCGCGCCACCGAGCAGTTTCAGGTTGTAGGCAATGTTGCCGGCGCAGCCGCCGAATTCGCGGCGCAGTTCCGGCACCAGGAAGGACCCGTTCAGGATGTGGATCTTGTCGGGCAGGATGTGGTTCTTGAACCGGTCCTGGAACACCATGATGTTATCGAACGCAAGCGAGCCGCAGATCAGGACGGACATTCAGTGGATACCTGTAAGGTCGGGGATGGGCGGCATGATACTTGATTCGTTTGCGCCGACGCACTGAGGCCCGACGCATGTTGCCCTTGTCACCGTCGATAGGAATGCTCGACCTCATGGCGGTGCTGGTGGCGGGCGTGTGTCTCGAACTATGGCTGACGCGTCGACTGGCGCGACTCGCCCATGACCATCCGCGCATGCCGGGCCTGTGGCAGCGCCTCGGCGCGCCGCTGTGGCGTGGCGCCGTGATCGTGACGGCGGTGCTGTTCGCCTACCCGGCGCTGTTCGGCTTTCGCGCCGCGCCGTCCTTCGACACGCTCATGCCGGCCGATGCGCTGCGCGGGGGCGCATGGCTCCTCGCCGTGTTGCTGGCCCGTGTCGTCGCGCCCATGCTGCTGCCGTCGGCTCGACCCGGGCTGCTCGACGCGCTGCAAGGCATGGGCGCGGTGGCGCTGCTATTCGCGTGGTTCGCCGATTACCTGGGCGCGGTCAGCGCCAGCCTGTGGCCGGGCCTGCTCGGCGCCCTGGCGCTGCTCGGCTTGAGTTCCTTGCTGCCGGCGCTCGCCGCCGGTCTGGGTCAGGACTTTGGCGCGCGGCTCGATGCGCGCCGCAATGGCAAGGGCCTCGCGCAACTGTTCGGCCACGCCATGGGCATGGTGGCCGTCGCCCCCATCGTCATCCTCTACGGCTACCTGCTCGGCATGCAGCTCGCGATGTAAGCCGGGCGTCCGCTGCCTCAGGCCGAGGCGCGCGCCGCCGGCACCGGTCGCGCCAGCACCTGCGCCAGAAAGCGGCCGGTATGGGAACGCGCTTCGGCCGCCACTTCTTCCGGTGTTCCGACTGCGATGATCTCGCCACCGCCAGTGCCGCCCTCGGGGCCGAGGTCGACTATCCAGTCGGCGGTCTTGATCACATCGAGATTGTGCTCAATCACCACCACCGTGTTGCCGTGATCGCGCAGGCGATGCAGCACCTTCAGCAATTGCTCGATGTCGTAGAAATGCAGGCCGGTGGTCGGCTCATCGAGGATGTACAAGGTCTTGCCGGTGTCACGTTTGGACAACTCTCGCGACAGCTTCACGCGCTGCGCTTCACCGCCCGACAAGGTGGTGGCGTTCTGACCGATGCGCACATAGGTCAAGCCTACTTCCGTCAAGGTCTGCAGCTTGCTGGCGATGGTCGGCACCGCTTCGAAGAACACCCGCGCTTCCTCGACCGTCATGTCGAGCACATCGCTGATCGTGCGCCCCTTGTACAGGATTTCGAGGGTCTCGCGGTTGTAACGCTTGCCCTTGCACATATCGCATGGCACGTAGACGTCGGGCAGGAAGTGCATCTCGACCTTGATCACGCCATCGCCCTGGCAGGCTTCGCAGCGTCCGCCCTTGACGTTGAAGGAAAATCGTCCGGGCTCATAGCCGCGCGAACGCGCTTCCGGCACGCCGGCGAACAATTCGCGGATGGGCGTGAAGAGGCCAGTGTAGGTGGCGGGATTGGAACGCGGCGTGCGACCTATCGGGCTTTGATCGATGTCGACCACCTTGTCGAAATGCTCAAGCCCGGTAATGGCGTCGTGTTCGGCGGGACTCACCGTCGCGCCATTCAGATCGCGCGCCGTGACGGCGTACAAGGTGTCGTTGACCAGGGTCGATTTACCCGAGCCCGACACACCAGTCACGCAGGTCATGAGACCGACCGGAATATCGACACTCACGCCTTTCAGATTATTGCCGCGCGCACCCTTGATGCTGAGCATGCGTTTCGGATCGGGTTTCAGACGCAGGTCGGGAATGACAATGCCGCGGCGACCGGAAAGATACTGACCGGTCAGGGATTCGGCGCTCGCACACACCTCCGCCGGCGTGCCCTGCGCCACCACCTGACCGCCATGCACGCCGGCGCCCGGCCCCATGTCGACCACGTGATCGGCGGCCATGATCGCTTCTTCGTCGTGTTCGACCACGATCACGGTGTTGCCCAAATCGCGCAGGTGCACGAGCGTCGATAACAGTCGCTGGTTGTCGCGTTGATGCAGACCAATCGACGGCTCGTCGAGGATGTACATCACGCCGACCAGGCCCGCGCCTATCTGGCTGGCAAGGCGAATGCGCTGCGCCTCGCCGCCAGACAAAGTGTCGGCGCTGCGGTCGAGGGTCAGGTAATCGAGCCCGACGTTGACCAGGAACTGCAGACGCAGTTTGACTTCCTTGACGATTTTCTCGGCTATCTCGCCGCGCTTGCCGGGCAGGGTCAGTTGGTCGAAGAACGCATACGTGGCGCCGATGGCCATGCTCGTGACATGGGCGAGATTGTGTTCGAGCACGAACACATTGCGCGCCGCGCGATTCAATCGCGTGCCGACACACTCCGGGCAGGCTTTCGAACCCTGGTAGCGCGCCAGTTCCTCGCGCACCATGTTTGAATCGGTCTCCCGGTAGCGGCGTTCCATGTTGGGCAGCACGCCTTCGAAGGCATGCTTTTTCTTGTACGCCTTGCCACCCGCCTTGAAGTAGGTGAATTCGATTTCGGTTTCGCCGCTGCCGTGCAGGAGCACGGCGCGGATGTCGGCCGGAATTTCGTTGAATGGAGTATCGATGTCGAAGGCGTAATGTTTGGCCAGGGCGCTTATGAGCTGGAAGTAATAGGCGTTGCGTCGATCCCAGCCGCGGATGGCGCCGGCCGGCAGGCTGATATCGGGGCGTTGCACGATGCGCTGCTCATCGAAGAACTGCACCACGCCCAAGCCATCGCAGGCGGTGCACGCGCCTACCGGGTTATTGAACGAAAACAGGCGCGGCTCGAGTTCGCTGATGGAATAACCGCACACCTTGCAGGCGAAACGCGACGAGAACACCAGTTCCGCGCCGGCGCCGGTCTGTTCGCCTTCCATCGGCACCACGCGGGCCACGCCTTCGCCGAGTTCGAGCGCCGACTCAAACGATTCGGCGAGACGCTGCTTCAAATCCTCACGCACACGGAAGCGGTCTATCACCACGTCGATATCGTGCTTCTTGCGCAACGCCAGCACTGGCGGCTGGTCGAGCATCACCACTTCGCCATCCACGACTGCGCGCAGATAACCAAGGCGCGCGAGGTGCTCGAACACCTGGTGATGCTCGCCCTTGCGCCCGCGCACCACCGGCGCCAGCAGCATCCAGCGGCTGTCGGCCGGCAGGGCCAGCACCTGGTCGACCATCTGCGACACGGTCTGGGCTTCCAGGATTTCGGAGTGATCGGGGCAGCGCGGTTCGCCGACGCGCGCGAACAGCAGGCGCAGGTAATCGTAGATTTCGGTGATGGTGCCGACCGTCGAGCGCGGATTGTGCGAGGTCGACTTCTGTTCGATGGAAATGGCCGGCGACAGGCCCTCGATGTGATCGATGTCAGGCTTTTCCATCATCGACAGGAATTGCCGCGCGTAGGCCGACAGCGATTCGACATAACGGCGCTGGCCTTCGGCATAGATGGTGTCGAAGGCCAGCGACGATTTGCCCGAGCCCGACAGGCCGGTGATCACGATGAGCTTGTCACGCGGCAAATCAATATCGATGTTCTTGAGATTGTGCGTGCGTGCGCCGCGAAGGTGAATCGTATCCATGGAGTACTGTGGGCTTCCGAAGGCGTGCGGCTGCGACTGGCGCCGGCAAAGATCAAACGATTACTATACGGCGTTTTTTCACCAGCGCTCAATTCGTTTCAACCGTGTCAATCAGCACTGCATTCACCCCCGCCGAACGCCACGCCACCTTCGCCCTCGCAGGTGTGTTCTTTCTGCGCATGCTCGGCCTTTTCATGCTGGTGCCGGTGCTGGCGCTGTATGCCAATCAACTGGCCGGCGCCACGCCGTTCATGGTCGGACTGACGCTCGGCATCTACGGCCTGACCCAGGCCTGCCTGCAGATCCCTTTCGGCACGCTGTCCGACCGCCTGGGCCGCAAGCCGGTCATCGCCATGGGGCTCGTCATATTTACGCTCGGCTCGTGCATCGCGGCGTTTGCCCATCATATTTTGCCGGTCTTGATCGGCCGCGCCGTGCAGGGCGCGGGCGCGGTGTCGGGCGCGACCCTCGCGCTGGCGGCCGACCTGACCCGCGAATCGCAGCGAACCAAGGTCATGGCCATCATCGGCATAAGCATCGGCATCGCGTTCTCGGTGGCCTTCGTGGTGGGTCCGATCATCGATGGCGCGGTCGGCCTGAACGGCTTGTTCATTGCCTCGGGTCTGGCCGGCGCATTGGCCCTGCCGGTGCTGTTCTACGTGGTGCCTTCACCCGCCGCGCAGGCGCAACGCAGCTCGCGCATCTCGTGGGCCGCGGTCACTGCACCACAATTGCGCGTGCTGTACTTCGGTGTGCTGGCCTTGCACCTGGTGCTGGCGGCAAGCTTTGTCGCCATTCCGGTCGATTTGCGTGAGGGCCTGGGTCTGCCCACCGCCCGCCATTACACCGTCTACCTGCCGGTGCTGCTGGCCTCGATCGTGTTGGTCGCGCCGCTGATTCGCCTGTCCATGCGGCCGGGCTGGTTGATGAAAGTCTCCTGCTCGGCCATCGCCATGCTGTGCGTGGCGGAGATCCTGCTGTGGCTGACCTGGCACCAGCGAGTCGGCACCTACATTGCCCTGACGGTGTTCTTCACCGCCTTCAACTTCCTTGAATCTTCCTTGCCGAGCCTCATCTCACGGGTAGCGCCGCCGGCCTACAAAGGCACTGCGCTCGGCGCCTACGCGACCTTCCAGTTCCTCGGCATGTTCATCGGCGGCACGCTGGGCGGCTTCGTTGCAGGCCGCCTCGGCTTCGCCCTGGTGCCGGCGGTCTGCGCCGGGCTGTGCCTGGTGTGGTTGGTCGCCGCGCTGCGCGCCCCCGGCGCGGCACTGGACGCCGCGCCACAGGACTGACGACGCGCGCCGGCTTGGGTAGAATCCCGGCCTTACAGCGACCACGGAAGGTCGCCTCAACATCCCGAAGGAGCAAATACCCATGGCACGTGGCCTCAATAAAGTCATGCTGATCGGCAATCTCGGCGCCGACCCCGAAGTGCGCTACACGGCCGGCGGCGCCGCCGTCGCCAATGTGCGCCTGGCGACCGCCGACACCTGGCGCGACAAGGACAGCGGCGAGACCCAGGAGCGCACCGAATGGCACCGCGTGGTGTTCTTCGGCCGCCTCGCGGAAATCGTCGAGCAGTATGTGAAGAAGGGCTCGCAGCTCTACATCGAAGGCCGCATCCAGACCCGCAAGTGGCAGGACAAGGACGGCAACGAGAAATTCAGCACCGAGATAGTCGCCAGCGACATGCAGATGCTCGGCGGCCGCGGCGGTGGTGGTGGCGGGCCGTCGGGTGGCGGTGAACGCGGTGGCTCAAACTACGGTGGCGGTGGCGGTGGCGGCCGGAATGACAGCGCGCCGCGTGGTCAAGCCGAACCACCGATGGATTTCGACGACGATATTCCGTTTTAGGTCGCACTCTTCTGTAGGTGCGAATTCATTCGCACCTACAGGCGAAATTAAAATTACACCTGCAACACCGTCATCGACGGTGAATTGATGGCGGGGTCGGCATTGAAGCCGCGCACCATCACCACGTAACCCCCATCCTTGGCCAAGCCGAGTTCGCGTGCCACGCGGCGCGCTATCTGGTTGGGATTCTCCGCGCCGACGCTGGCGACATAGTGGGGAATCATGCCCCACATGAGACTCATGCGGCGGCAGGTCTGTTGATCGCAGGAGATGGCCACCACCGGCGCCGCCGGCCGCGCCGCGCTTATCGTGGCGGCGGTCATGCCGTGCATCGAAATCACCATCACCGCACGCGCGCGTAAATCAGTCACGAGACGCGCTGTGGCATCGGCGATCGCGTCGCCGAAAGGCATCGGCACGGTGGTCGGTGCATGGCCGCCGGGAAAGGCCAGCCCGGCGTGCCAGTAGTAGGCCTCGGTCTGACGCGCCACGCGGTCCATCATCTGCACCGCCGCGACCGGAAACTTGCCGACCGCCGATTCACCGGACAGCATCACGGCGTCGGCGCCGCTCGCCACCGCGAAGGACACGTCGGAGACTTCGGCGCGGGTTGGCCGCGCATTGGTGATCATCGACTCCAGCATCTGGGTCGCGACGATGACCGGCTTGTTGAGTTGCCGCGCGCGGGTGATCAACTGCGTCTGCGCCAGCGGCACCTGCTCGGGATTGAGTTCAACGCCGAGATCGCCGCGCGCCACCATGATGCCGTCGGCGCGCGCGATGATGTCTTCGCTGTTGGCGAGCGCTTCGGGCTTTTCAATCTTGGCGATGATGCCGGCCTTGGACTCGGCGGCGTCGACTATCGCGCGCAGGGAACTGATGTCTTCACCGTTGCGCACGAAAGATAAAGCGATGAAGTCGACGCCGGCGGCGAGCGCGAACACTGCGTCGGCGCGGTCCTTGTCGGTCAATGATGGCGCCGACACCGCCGTGCCCGGCAGGTTGATGCCCTTGTGATTGCCGACCGGGCCGCCTGCCACCACCACGCATTCGACGTCCTGGCCGCGCACCGCCACCACCCGCAGTTCCACCGCGCCGTCGTTCAACAGAATGCGATTGCCGGGTGCTACGTCCTGCGGTAAGGCCGTGTATTGCGACGGGATGAGTTTCTCGTCACCGAGCACCTCGGCGGTGGTCACGGTCACACTGCTGCCAGCGATGAGTTCCACGCTGCCGTCGCGGAACTTGCCGGTGCGAATCTTGGGGCCGCACAGGTCGGCGAGTATCGCCGTCGGTGTGCCGAGGCGCTGCGCGACCTGTCGAATCAAAGCTATCGCCGCGCCGTGGGCGGCGTGACTGCCGTGGGAAAGATTGACGCGGAAGACATTCACGCCGGCTTCGATGAGGGCGGTGATGGCTTCCTCTGAACTCGATGCCGGCCCGACGGTGGCGACTATCTTGGTGCGACGATGAATGAGCAGTGAGGGCTCGGTTACGATCGACATTGCGGCCTCGTCACGGTGGGTTCGGCCGAGTATCGCACAAAGACCGCGCGCCACCGCGGCCTGTCGCGCTGTTCGGTTCAAGCAAACGCGATGCCTGCCACCTCGCTGAAATTTTCGACGAAATGAAAACGCAGGCCCTCGGGGATGTAGTCCGGCAGTTCATCGAACTCACCACGCACCGCCGCCGGCAGAATGATTTCCTTAACGCCTGAGCGCCGTGCCGCGATGATCTTCTCGCGGATGCCTCCGACCGCCAGCACCCTGCCGGTCAAGGTCAGTTCGCCGGTCATGGCCATCGGCCGCTTCATGCGACGGCCGAGGGCCAGCGACAACAACGCGGTGGCCATGGTCACACCGGCACTCGGACCGTCCTTGGGGGTGGCGCCTTCCGGCACATGCAGATGCACGAAGGCTTCATCGAAGAACGCGGTGCTGGCGCCGTAATCGCCGAGATGCGCCGCGACGTAGCTATAAGCAATCTCAGCCGATTCGCGCATCACCTCGCCTAGTTGCCCGGTCAATTTGAAGCCGCGGTTCTTGCTGTGCACGAGCGTCGCCTCGATGTCGAGGGTCGCTCCGCCCAGCGCCGTCCAGGCGAGACCAGTGACGATGCCGATGCCACGTTCCGGCACCTGCTTGCGAAACAACGGCGCGCCGAGAAAGCTTTCGAGATTCTGCGGCGTGACCAGCACTTCATGCCGTGGGTCGCGCACCACTGCCAGCGCTGCCTTACGCGCGATGCGTCCGAGTTGCTTATCGAGATTACGCACACCCGCTTCGCGCGCGTAGTTCTCGGCGATGGCTTTGACCGCGCCGGTATTGATGCGCGCCTGGCGCGCGTTGAGCCCGGCCTTGGCGCGCTGTTTGGGCCACAGGTAACGACTGCCAATGGCGACCTTCTCGGCGGTGAGGTAGCCCGCCAGCCGTATCACTTCCATGCGATCGAGCAGCGGCCCGGGAATCGAATCCAGTTGATTGGCGGTGCACACGAACAGCACCTTGGACAAATCGAAACGTACGTCGAGGTAATGATCCAGGAAGCTCACGTTCTGCTCCGGGTCCAGCACCTCCAGCAACGCGGAGGCCGGGTCGCCCTGGTAAGACGTGCCTATCTTGTCGACCTCGTCGAGCAGCACCACCGGGTTGGCGACGCCGGTGTCGCGCAGGGCCTGGATGAACTTGCCCGGCATGGCGCCGATGTAGGTGCGACGATGGCCTTTGATTTCGGCTTCGTCGCGCATGCCGCCGACACTGAAGCGGAAAAATTTGCGGCCCAGGGCGTCGGCGATGGAATGACCGATGGAGGTCTTGCCGACACCGGGCGGCCCGACCAGCAGCAATATCGAGCCGGCCATTTCACCCCTGAGCTTGCCGACCGCGAGAAATTCGATGATGCGGTCTTTGACGTCGTCGAGGCCGGCGTGATCGCGGTCCAGCACTTTGCGTGCGTGATCGAGGTCGAGGCGATCATGGGAGTATTTGCCCCACGGCAATGACGTCAAGGCGTCAAGATAATTGCGCGTCACGCCGTATTCGGGCGAACCGCTTTCGAGCAAGGCAAACTTCTGCAGTTCGTCGTCGATGCGCTTCTGCGCGTCGTCCGGCACCACGCAGTCGCGCAGTCGATCACGAAAGCGCTCGATTTCGACGGTCTTGTCGTCCTTTGAAATACCGAGTTCCTTCTGTATCTCCTTCAACTGTTCTTTGAGAAAGAATTCGCGCTGCTGTTCGCTGATGCGGCTTTCGACGCGCTGGCGAATCTCGGTCTGCAGCCCCGCCACTTCGAGTTCGTGCTGGATGAGCAGCAGCACTTTCTCCATGCGCCGCAACAGCGGCACGGTTTCGAGGATCTCCTGCAGCTGCTCGCCATCGGCGCTGGTCATGGCCGCCGCGAAGTCGGTCAAGGGCGAGGCGTCGTCGGGCGTGTAGCGGTCAAGAAACGCCTTCAGACTTTCCTTGTACAAAGGATTAAGCGGCAACAGTTCCTTGATCTTGTTAATGATGGCCAAGGCATAGGCGCGCACTTCCTTGCCCTTGTCCGGCGCCGGGCGCGGATAGTCAGCTTGAACGACGAACGGCCGATCGTTCTGCACCCAACGCGCGATGCGGAAGCGCTCTATGCCCTCGGCGATGAACTGGATGCGGCCGCCGTCGCGCATCGCATGGTGCACACGCGCGACAGTGCCGAAGGTCGCAAAGTCCTGCGGCTGCGGCGCGCCTTGATCGAGCGGATGGCGCGCATAGACCAGGCCCACCAGGCGCTGCGGGGTGTTGCCGACGCGCTCGATGGTTTCACGCCACAGCTCATCCTCCAGCACGATGGGCATGGACTGCGCCGGAAAGAACGGGCGCATGCGCAAAGGCAACACCAGCAGCTTGTCGGGCAGGATCTCCTGCAGACGCGCCGGCACACCGGCCAGGGTCGGCGCCGCGGATTGGTCGTGAGCGGTCGGATTCGAGTCGTCGTTCATGGTGTCGTGCGCGCCCTGTGGATGAGCACGGTCGCATCGCGCGCGACCGCGTCTACGTCAGATGCGGCCAGCGTGAAGGATTTCAAGCCGCCGCCGGCGGCGTGGTGCATCAGGCGGCGAGCAGGCGGTCGAGGGCATCGACGAGGGCGGCGGCGCTGGGCATGCGATCCTCGCAATCCTTGGCCAGCAGGCGCGCGATGAGAGGCTGGAAACGCCGTAAAGGCTCGGGCAGCTGTGGCCGATCGGCATGCACATGCTGATAGACCAGGGCCGAGGCATTGTCGGCGCGGAACGGCTTACGGCCGGTCAGCATTTCATAGAGGATGACGCCAGCGCTGTAGAGATCGGCGCGATGATCGGCACTCTGCCCCAGCGCCTGCTCGGGACTCAAATAGTTGGGCGTGCCGAGCACGCTGCCGAGATTGGTCAGATCGCTGGTCTGGTTGAGGCGCTTGGAGATACCGAAATCCGCCAGCGCCAGACTGTCGTCGGCGCGGAACATGATGTTGCCCGGCTTGAGATCGCGATGCACGATGCCCTGCGAGTGAATCGCGTGCAGGCCGAGCGCGATGTGCCGCAGGTAATTCAGCGCGTCGTTGACCGCCACGCCGTGTTCGATGCGCTGCTTGAGATCGCCGCGCGTGAAGAACTCCATGGCGATGTAGCCATAGGTCTGGGTCAGGCCGTAATCGTAGAAGTGCACCACGTAGGGACTGCGGATGGCCGACACTATTTCGGCCTCGCGCATGAAGCGTTCGATCACCTGGTTGTCCTGCACGCCCCGGATGTCGATGACCTTGAGCACCAGGGTGGTGGCATCGGTGGTCCTTTCGGCGAGGTAGACGCGCGAACTCGAGCCCTGGCCGATGAGCCTGACAAATCGATAGCCGACCGAGCCGGGTGGCGCGCTCTCGCCGTCCAGCGACGCAGGCAGATGCAGGCGATCGAGGATGGCCATGTGGCTGGCGATGCGATCTTCGCGCACCGTGGCATCGAAGTGGTCGGCGGCGCGCGCTTCCGCGACCGCCTCGCAGATGAGCGCCGCCAGTCGGGTCTCTTCGATATCGGTCTTGCGGATGTAGTCGCAGGCGCCGAGCTTGATGGCGCGCGCGGCGAGGTAATCATCACCACCCGCCGCCATCAGGACCGTCGGCGGGAAGCCGGTGCGGCGCGCATAGCTCTTCAACCAGTCGAGGCCGGTTTCACCCATGCCGAGTTCGTAGTCGAGCAGCACGGCATCGTAAAGATGCCAGACGAAATCGGACGACGGCCGGCCCTTCTGTTCGGGATCGTATTCCGTCACTTCGACATCGGGCAGGACGCGCGCCAGCAGGCGACGCAGATTGGCGCTGTGCTCGCGCGACGCGTCGATGATCATCACACGCAGTCGCCGAAGCGGCTTCGTCCCCCCAGCCGGTGGCGCAGTCATGTGAATACGGCCATGAGAGGAACAGTCATCCGCGTGTTGTCGGCGCACGCGGAGTATAGCTTGAATCGCGCGGCGCACGACGCGCCGCGTGCGGCATCAGGCGCGGCGCAAGCGCTGGATGATGCTGCGTTGGTCGGCCGCGCCCTGATAGGCGAAAGAAAAATCCTGGAGACCGGCAATGAACACGGCGCTATCCACATGCGCGGCGGGCGCGAAGCTCGTAAAGCCGCAACGCGCGAGATAAAACGCCTGGTCGCGCAGGATGTCGCCGACCGCGCGCAGTTCGCCCTCGTACCCCGCCACACGCAAGCGACGCGCAATGCTGTAGCCCCGCCCGTCATTGAAATTGGGGAACTCGACGGCGACCAGAGGACTGCGCCGCGCGGCGGCGAGCACCTGCGCCAGGTCATCATCGGGACGCACCCATAGACCGTGGCAATGCATGGCCTGCGCGGGCGCCGTCTCCAGCCAGCGCGCCAGCGGCAGCAGCACCGGCGTGTCACTGGGCGCTTCGTCGTCGTCGAGCAGACGCCACTCGTCCTGCCCTTCCTGTTCTTCGCGCACGAATCTCATGCTTGCGTTCTCCTAGGCGGCAACCGCGTAGGCGCGGTCCTTGAAGGGCGCCACGCCGACGCGCGCGACGGTGTCGATGAAGCGCTCATCGCCTTCGCGCAATTGCACGTACACGTTCAACAACGACTCGATGGTGTCGGCCACCGCGTCGGCGGTGATGGCCGGGCCCAGGCGTTCGCCGAGCCGGGCGCCGTCGCCCGCCACACCGCCGACCGTCAGTTGGTAGTACTCGACGCCGTTCTTGTCGACGCCGAGGATGCCGATGTGGCCGACATGATGATGCCCGCAGGCGTTCATGCAGCCAGACATCTTCAATTCCAGTTCGCCGATATCGTGCAGGTAATCGAGGTCAGCAAAGCGCGCATTGATCTGCGCCGCGATGGGGATCGAGCGCGCATTGGCCAGCGAGCAGAAATCCAGGCCCGGGCAGCAGATCATGTCGGTCAGCAGGCCGATGTTGGCGGTGGCGAGGCCGAGATCGCTGAGCGCGCGCCACAGGTCGTGCAGTTCGCACTCGCGCACGTCGGCCAGCACCAGGTTCTGATCGTAGGTCGCGCGGATTTCACCGAAGCTGTAGCGGTCGGCCAGGTTCGCAAGCGCGTCCATCTGCACGTCGGTGATATCGCCGGGCGGCACACCGGGCGCCTTCAATGAAATCACCACCGCGCGATAACCCGCCTCACGGTGAGCGCGCGTGTTGCGCTTCAGCCAGCGCGCGAACTCGGGCTCCATCGCGGCCCAGGCGGCGGTCATGATGTCTTCCTCGTTCGCGGCCAGGTAGGACGGGCGTGGAAAATGCGCGCGCATCGCCGCGATGTCGCGCTCGTCCAGGCGCAGCACGGAATCGCGAATGGCCGCCCACTCGGCTTCGACCAGCCGCGCGAATTCGTCGATGCCGAGCGCCGCAACCAGAATCTTGATACGCGCCTTGTACTTGTTGTCGCGACGGCCGTACTGGTTGTAGATGCGCAGAATGGCTTCGGTGTAGGACAGCAGATCGGCCAGCGGCAGAAATTCGCGCAGCAGCACCGCGACCTTGGGCGTGCGGCCCTGGCCACCGCCGACCCACACCTGCATGCCAAGACCGCGCTCGGCGTCACGCACCAGGCGCAGCCCGATGTCGTGAAAAGCCGTAGCGGCACGGTCCTGGGTGGCGCCGCTCACCGCAATCTTGAATTTGCGCGGCAGGTAGGAAAATTCAGGATGGAAAGTCGACCACTGGCGCAGCAGCTCGCAATAGGGGCGCGGGTCATCCAGTTCATCGGGCGCCACGCCGGCAAACGCGTCGCTGGTGATGTTGCGCACGCAGTTGCCACTGGTCTGAATGGCATGCATCTGTACGGTGGCGAGTTCGGCCAGGATGTCCGGCACCGATTCCAGGTTCGGCCAATTGAACTGGATGTTCTGTCGGGTGCTGAAATGGCCATAGCCGCGGTCATAGGTGCGGGCGATGTGAGCGAGCTTGCGCAACTGGGTCGACGACAACAGGCCGTAGGGAATGGCCACGCGCAGCATCGGCGCATGGCGCTGGATGTACAGGCCATTCATCAGGCGCAATGGCCGGAATTCCTCTTCGCTGAGGCTGCCGTCCAGGAAACGCCGGGTCTGATCGCGAAACTGCGCTACGCGCTCATCGACCATGCGCTGATCGAACTCGTCATAGGTATACATCGAAGGCACTCCGACAGGGGGCCACGGGCCGCCACTCATCCAAGGCCGCGCACAGTAACAACGGTCTTATATTCTTAAAAAGAATATTTATTTCTTTGTTTATGCCTTTATAGCTAAGCAGTCGGGGCTTGCCGGCTCGCATGCGGGCAAAAAAAAAGGGCTGCAACAGCAGCCCCAATACGCTGGTGACAGGACTAGCCTGTCAACTCACCCACGGAGGTCTAGAGATCGAATCGCGCCAACAGCCGGCGCCCCTTGCTGGTAATGAAGCCATCCTCGCTGACGAAACCGCCCGCGATGGCGTCCTTCAGGGCGCCGCGGCGCGGCTGCTGGCGCGGCACGTAAACGCCGCCATCGCCATAACGCCGCGCAATGAGCTGGGCGATGGCCTGTTCGTGATCGGGCAAGGTCGAGGTGGAGGTCGAAGTGTTGTGCATGTCCATCTTGATTCTGGTCGGGCGCGCTTTGGGCGGCGCCCGTGCAATTCGTCTAACTATTAGATGGATAGATTAGTTAGATAATTTTCTAAGTCAAGAAAATCCTGTATCTCGATGTTCTGTATAAATTTACCCGCTCCTCATGACATATGCGGCTTGGCCAGATAGTCATGGGAACGCATTTCCCTCAAACGGCTGGCGGTGCGTAGAAAGGGTTTGGCCAGCTTGCCGCCGTGATAGAGCTCTTCGGGTTCCGCGGCCGCCGACATGATGAGATTGACGTTGCGGTCGTAGAGCTCGTCGATGAGGTTGATGAGGCGGCGCGCGGCGTCGTTGTCGTCGACGCCGAGACGCGGCACGTCCGCCACGATGACCGTGTGGTGACAGCGGGCAATTTCGATGTAATCAAGCGCCGAGCGCGGGCCACCGCACAGGGCCTGGAACTCGAACCAGGCCACGCCATCGGCATGACGCACGGTGGCAATGCTGCGCCCCTCGACTTCGAGATCACTGAAATCGGCGGCCTCACCGCTGGTCATGAGTTCAAAGCTGCGCGCGAGTTCGGCCTCGCATTCGCCTGGCGCACAGCAGTAGAAAACCGGCGCTTGCTCGAGCGCGCGCAGCCGGTAGTCGGTTTCGCCGGCCAGCTCGAACACTTCCAAAGATTGCTTGATCATGGCGATGGCGGGCAGGAAACGCTCGCGTTGCAGGCCACCGGTGTAGAGTTCGTCGGGCGCTTCGTTGGAGGTCGCAATCAGGGTTACGCCGTGACCGAGCAGCGCTTCGAGCAGGTTAGCCAGCAGCATGGCGTCGGTGATGTCGCCAACATGGAATTCGTCCAGGCACAGCACGCGCTGACGCGCCGCCCAGCGCTCGGCCACCCGCTTCAGCGGGTCGGCCTCCTGCTTGAAGTTGCGCAGTTCGGCGTGGGTGTGGCGCATAAAATTATGGAAGTGGATACGCTGCTTGGTTTCAAACGGCAGGCAGTCGTAGAAGGTATCGACGATGTAAGTCTTGCCGCGCCCCACGCGGCCCCACAGGTACAGGCCGCGCACGCCGCTCCACAGTGGTTTGCGCCGACCGAAAAGTCGGTCCATCAAGCCGCCCGAGCGTTCGGCGGCCGGCCCGCTGAGCTGCTGGAAGATGCGCTCCATGTGCGCCACGGCAGCGGCCTGCGCGGCGTCATGCGTGATACGGCCGGCGTCGAGATCGGCCTGGTAGCGCGCCAGCGGCGTGCGCGCCAGACTGCTGGGAGATGCGTTCATGTCGTGCTTTCGTGTCGTTCGCGTGGACCACAGCCCGCGCTGGAATTGTCAGGGCGCATGATAAGGGACCATGTCAGGCCGAGCCACGCGCAGCTACGCAGGCAGGCAATGCAAATCCATTGATGCGACAGGACCATGGCACAACTCGATCAGATCCAGATCTCATTCGCAGCCGGCGACGACCGCCTTCTTCTGCGGGTATCGACCCACACCGGCGAAGAGTTTCGCTGCTGGTTGACCCGTCGCTTCGTCAAGGCCATCCGGCCGGGCCTCGAGCAGGCACTGGCCGCCCATCCGCGCATCCAGCATCAGGCCGACCCTCTGGCCAAGCAGGAACTGCTGCGCTTTGAACACGAGGTCGCGCGCCAGAACAGTGACTTCGCCACGCCGTTCAAGGACACCTCGCGCGCGCTGCCCCTGGGCGCCGAGCCGGTGCTGCTGACGCGCGGCCAGCTGCGGCCGCAAAGCGATGGCGGCATCACCCTCGCCCTTGCACCGGAACAGGGGGGCGGCATCGACCTCGCGCTCAATCCGACCCTGCTGCATTCCTTCGTCGCCTTGCTGGACCAAGCCCTGCTCGCGACCGACTGGGACTTGCCTCCCAGCCTGCCGCCGGTAACCGCGCCGTCGAGCGCGACAACCTTGAACTGAGCTCGGCTCTGCTCAGAACAAATCCATTTGCGGTGAATCGGGGCGCGGCGGGCGGAACTGACGCACATCCATCTGGTAGCGCGACTTGTTCAAGTCGAGGCTGCGGCAGGCACGCGCGAAGCGCTGCGCGACCAACTGCGCGAACACGCCCTCGCCCTTCATGCGATGGGAAAAGCGGCTGTCGCTTTCCTCCCCACCACGCACGTCTTGAATGCGGTGCATGACACGTTCGTATTTCAGCGGGTAGTGGCAGCTGAGCCAATTCTTGAACAAGGGATTGACCTCACGCGGCAGGCGCAACATCACGTAACCGGCGTAACGGCAGCCCGCCTGCGCGGCGTGCTCCAGGACTTTTTCGAGTTCGTGGTCGTTCAAGGCCGGAATGACCGGCGCGAACATCACGCCCGTGGGAATGCCCGCGGCCGCCAGCCGTCGCTGGGTTTCGATGCGACGCTGCGGCGCGGCCGCGCGCGGCTCCATGCGGCGCGCCAGCTCACGGTCGAGGGTGGTGACGGAAATGAACACCTGCACAAGATCGCGCGCCGCCAGCGGCGCCAGCAGATCGATATCGCGTTCGACCAGCGACGACTTGGTGACGATGCTGAAAGGATGATTGCACTCGGCCAGCACCTCGATGATGGCGCGCGTGATGCCGAGTTTGCGTTCTATGGGTTGATACACATCGGTGTTGCCACCCAGCGCAATCGACTCACAGCGATAGCCGGGCTTGGCAAGTTCGCGTTTCAACACCGCCGCCGCCTCGGGCTTGGCAAACAGCCGGCTTTCGAAGTCGAGGCCCGGCGACAGGTCGACATAGGCGTGGGCCGGACGCGCATAGCAATACACGCACCCATGCTCGCAGCCGCGATAAGGATTGATCGACAGGTTGAACGGCAGATCCGGCGACTGGTTGCGATTGATGACGCTCTGCACGCGCTCGTTGGTAACGGTGGTGGTCAGCGGCGCCGGGCTTTCATCGGCGCTGCCCCAGCCATCGTCGAAACCGGCGCGCTCGGTATCCACAAAGCGCGGCGTGGGCGACAGCGTGGCGCCGCGTCCCTTGCGCGGTTTGCCGCCGTCCGCCGGTACATCGCTATTTTCGACCATGTGGATTGTCGCGCGCTAGAATCGAAATAGTCCGCGTCACGCGGGAATCTTTGCCATGAGGTCAGTATGCCACCGAGCTTTCGCATCCGTGCCCGTCGCAGCTTGAGACGCTGCTGAGAACATGCCGCCGCTGTTCTCCAATACCCCGGCCATCCTTGCTCTCGCTGGCGCGCTGGCGCTGCTGGTCGTCATCGGCCTGCTGGCGATGATAGCGCGGCGCCTAGCGCGGCTTGAACAAAACCACTCGCAGTTCGACGCCGTTGCGGTGCAACTCAGTGCGATGCAGGCCACCAGCACACTCATCGATCAGCGTCTCGAACGTCTGCACAGTCTGCTGGTGGAAGACCACGCGCGGCTGCGCGAGCAGCTCGGCCTGAGTCTGGCCGAACATCGCCGTCACGCGGAAGAACAAAGCAGCCGCGCGCTCACCACCTTGCATGACAGCATGCGCGCGGGCTTCGACAGCCTGCATCAGCAGCTGGGAGAAGCCTTGCTGCGCAGTTCGACCGATCTCGGCCAACGGGTCGAAGCGCTGACCAAAGTCACCGGCGAACGTCTGAAGGACATCGCCGGTCAGGTCGACAAACGTCTGTCCGACGGCTTCGAGAAGACCACCGCCACTTTCACCGATGTCATCAAACGCCTGGCCTTGATTGACGAGGCGCAGAAGAAGATCACGGCGCTGTCCGGCGAAGTGGTGAGTCTGCAGGAGATCCTGGTCGACAAGCGTTCGCGCGGCGCGTTTGGCGAGGTGCAGCTCGCGCAACTGGTGGCGAACGTATTACCGCCGTCGAGTTACGCCCTGCAGTATCGCCTCGGCAATGACCGCATCGCGGACTGCGTGCTGTTGCTGCCCTATCCCACTGGCACCATCTGTATCGACTCCAAGTTTCCACTGGAGTCATTCCGCTTCATGACCGACCCCAGCCGCGCGGAACTCGATCGCAAGCGCGCCGAAGGCCAGTTCAAGCAAGACATCCGCAAACACATCAAGGACATCGCCGAGAAATACATCGTGCGCGACGTCACCGCCGACAGCGCCATCATGTTCATCCCGGCCGAGGCGGTGTTCGCCGAAATCCAGGCCCATCATCCCGATCTGGTCGACTTCGCCCAGACCAACCGCGTGTGGCTGACCTCGCCGACCACCTTGTGGGCCATCTTGAATACCGCCGCCGCAGTGCTGAAGGACGCCGCCACGCGTGAGCAAGTCGACATCATCCAGCAACATCTCGGCTACCTGGCCGACGATTTCCAGCGTTTCCGCACCCGCATGGACAAGCTCGCCGCGCACATCCAGCAGGCCAGCAAGGATGTCGACGAGGTCAATATTTCGGCCCGCAAGATCACCGAGCGCTTCGAAAAAATCGAACGGGTGGAACTCGAAGGGCCTGAAGTTTCTAACGGTTCGGACCGACAAGCTGGCAAGGACGTATGAATACGCACCCGCGGCTCACGGCTGGCGGTGCACAATTCACGGACGAAAACGGGCGTGAATGCCCGCAATCAATCGCTTAATCAGAGGGCCTGGCTTAGACTGAAATCGGAAGTCGGGCCCGCATCGAGAGTCGAACGCGCTAGGTGAAAACACTGCAAGGCATCATTTTCGACGTCGACGGTACGCTGGCCGACACCGAGGACGTGCACCGCCTGGCGTTCAACCACGTGTTCCAGGAATACGGTCTGGACTGGCACTGGACGCCTGAGCTCTACCGCGAACTGCTGGCCATTTCCGGCGGCCGCGAGCGCATCGCCGACTATGGCCGCCGCCTGCGCCGGCGCTTCGCGTCGGACGCTGCCTTCGACGAATTCGTGGTGGCCATGCACAAGGCCAAGACGCGCAAATACGCCGCCATGCTGACCGAGGGCGAAGTGCGCCTGCGACCCGGTATCCGGCGCTTGCTGGACGAGGCGCGCGGCGCCGGACTCAAACTCGGCATCGCCACCAGCTCCGCGCGCAGCAACATCGAAACCCTGCTCGACAACAATCTGCCGCCCGGCTGGCGACAGTGGTTCACGGCCTTCGAGACCTGCGACTCGGTGCCGCAGAAAAAGCCCTCGCCGGCTGTGTATCTTGCCGCGCTCGCCGCGCTCGGCACCGCCGCCGAACACACCGTGGCACTGGAAGACACCCGCAATGGCCTGGCAGCGGCGCGCGCCGCTGGCCTGGTAACCATCGTCACCGTCCATCGCTTCACCCGCGATCACGAATTTCCCGATGCAGACCTGGTGGTCGATTCCGCCGCCGAGCCCGACGCGCCGTTCACGGTGCTGCAAGGCTGCGCGGCGGGGCATTGCTATGTCGATCTGGCGCTGTTCGAAACGCTCCTGTGCCGTCGCCATGGCTTTGTCGACAGCGAGCCGCGTGCGGCCCTGCGCGCCCACGCCTGAACGTCGGCGGTTCGGCGCCTGCCGCACTTCACCACTGCTGTACCCGCGAGCATGACCCTCACTGAACTGCGCTACATCGTCGCCGTCGCACGGCACCGCCATTTTGGCAAAGCCGCCGAAGCCTGCTTCGTCAGTCAGCCGACCTTGAGTGTGGCGGTGCGCAAGCTGGAAGAGGAACTGGGCGTGCGCCTGTTCGAGCGCAGTCCCAACGATGTGCTGGTGACCGACATCGGCGCGACCATCATTGCGCAGGCAGAAAATGTCTTGAGCGCGGCCGATGGCGTCAAACTGCTTGCCGAGGCGGCGCGTGATCCCCTGGGCCGAGAACTCAGGCTCGGCGTCATCTACACCGTCGGCCCTTACCTCGTGCCGCGCCTCATCCCGGGCTTGAAACAGCATGCGCCGCACATGGCGCTAGTGGTGCAGGAGAATTTCACCGACGCGCTGGCGGCGTCTTTGAAGCGTGGCGACCTGGATGCCGTGATCATGTCGCTGCCCTACACCGACCCGCAGCTGCTTTCACGGCCGCTCTACGACGAGCCTTTCAACGTGGCCCTGCCCGCCGGTCACCCACTGGCGAAAAAGAAACGCATCGCGCCGGCGGACCTGGCCAGCGACACCCTGCTGCTGCTCGGGGCGCGCAACTGCTTCCGTGACCAGGTGCTCGAGATTTGCCCGGTCGGGCCGCAAGCCGGTGGCCTGCAAAAGACCCTGGAAGGCAGTTCCCTGGAAACCATCTGCCAGATGGTCGCGATGGGCGCCGGCCTCACCATCCTGCCGTCGACCATGCGCATCAACGAAGACCTGGCCGAGCACCTCGTGGTGCGGCCCTTCGTGGCGCCGCAGCCGACGCGCACCATTGCGGTGTTTTACCGTCGTGGCTTTGCGCGTCCGCAGGTCATCCAGTGCCTCGCGACGGTGGTGCGCGAGGCCAGACTAAAGGGCGTTGACTACTGCACTTGAGCGCCATTGCCTGAGCGCTACTTGATGACCAGATAGGCGCTCTGGTTGCCGCGATGCACGCTCAGCAGCAGGGCGCCCTGGGCCTGGTTCACCACCGCCAGAAAGGCCGGCAGACTGGGCGTGCGCGTGCGGTTGACCGAGACGATGATGTCGCCGGCCCGCAGGCCCGCCGCCCAGGCCCGTGAACCTCTATCGACCTTGTAGGCCATCACTCCCTGCAGGCGCCCGAAAGCCGGCGAGTCCTGCGGAATTTCGCCGATGGTGGTGTCGGCAAAGCGCTCGTTACGGAATTGACCTGACGCGCTGACGCCCTCGTCACGGTCGGCAATCACCACGGTTGCGCGCGCCGGCTGCCCTTCACGCAGCAGCGTAAGCTCGATTTTCTGACCGCCCCTAATGAGGCCAAGCTGGTTACGCAGTTCGGCTGCATTTGAAATCGAGCGGCCGTTGACGTGCGTGACCACATCGCCGGGCACAAGACCACCACGCGCCGCCGGTGAACCGTCGGTGACGTCCACCACCACCGCACCCTTGTCGGCGCGCAGCCCGAAAGCTTCCGCCAGTTCGGGATTCAGATCCTGGAACTGCGCGCCCACATAGCCCCGTTTGACCTGCCCGTGGGACACCAGCTGCTGCATGATCTGGTGGGCCATGTTGACCGGAATGGCGAAGCCGATGCCGATGTTGCCGCCGCTCTGGGAATAGATGGCGGTGTTGATGCCGACCAGCTCGCCGCGCAGGTTGACCAGCGCGCCGCCGGAATTGCCGGGATTGATGGAGGCGTCGGTCTGGATGAGGTCGTCGTAGCCGGTGATGCCGAGCCCGCTGCGCGCCAGCGCGCTGACGATGCCGGAGGTCACGGTCTGGCCGAGGCCAAAGGGATTGCCGATCGCGACCACGAAGTCGCCGACCCTGAGTTTGTCGGAATCCGCCAGCCGCAGGGCGGTGAGCTTGGCGGCCTTGATCTTGATGACGGCGACGTCGCTGTCGGGATCGCTGCCGACCAGTTCGGCCTTGAAATTGCGGCCGTCGCGGAGGTTGACCGTGACCTTGTCGGCGTTGGCGATAACGTGGTTATTGGTCAGGATCAGGCCCTGCGCGGCATCGACTATCACCCCCGAGCCCAGGCTCTGGGTCTTACGGCTCATGGGCTGGTCGGGCACGTTGAAGAAGCGCCGGAAGAAAGGGTCGTTGAACAAGGGGTTCAACTGCATCTCGACATGGCCCTCGCTGGCGATGTTGACCACCGCCGGCGTCACGCTCTCGAGCATGGGCGCGAGACTCGGCAGGGCATTGCCATCGATGGCCGGCGGCAGGGCCGCGGCCGCGTTCAGGGTCCACAGGCAGGCGCCGAGCAGCGCCGCGTAAGCTCGCAGAAAGGTCGGTGTCTTGGTCATGGGCCAGAGAGTATGGGCGCGCTCCGCCGGTTTCAACGACGGGCGCGGCAGAAGCCGGCGCTCAGACCCAGTAGGAAAGCGTGGTCATGACCCGCGCGGTCCAGCCCATGGCCTGACGGACCGCGGCCGGCAAGGGCGCCGCGCCGCGCAATTGGGCGTCGTCGGCATGGCGCTGTTCGTCGTCGCGCATCATCGCCACGATGGCGCGACTGCGCAGATCTTCGTCGGGCAGCCGACCGAGGTGACCGTCCAGATGGGCCACCACCTGCCTCTCGGTCTCTTCGACGAAGCCCAGGCTCCAGCGGTCGCCACTGGCGGCCGCGACCATGCCGATGGCGCAGGAGCCGACGAACCACAGCGGGTCGAGACGGCTGGTGTGGCTGCCGAGTTCGGTCAGCCGTTGCTCGCACCAATAAAGATGATCCCCCTCTTCGCGGGCGGCCTCGAGCAGCGCGTGGCGCTTGTCCTCGTCCCGCGCCAGCGCCGCCTGGCTGACATAAAGAGCCTGGGCGCAGACTTCGCCGGTATGATTGACCCGCATGAGGCCGGCCGCGGTGCGGCGTGGCCCCTGGCCGAGGGGCGGGTCAGGAAGTTCGTCACCGGGCGTCGGACGCCGCTGCTCGGCGCCGGTGCGGGTTGCCGCCCGCAGCAGCGAGTCGGCCCGCTCCAGCAGTCGGTCCAGACTCGAATAGGCCCTCATGAGGCCAGCCCTCGCGACCGCGACCGCCCGACTCGCCGGGGCCGGCTAAAATGTGGCGGGATAACAGGGTTTTGCATTGACACTCCCGGCGCCCATCCGTACCATTGCGCCTCTTTTTTCCGAACCAGCCAGACGACTCAATGAAAACTTACACCGCGACGCCGGACACGATCAAACGTGACTGGTACCTGCTCGATGTCAACGACAAGGTACTGGGTCGTGTGGCGGCCGAAGTAGCCAAGCGCCTGCGCGGCAAGCATAAGCCCATCTTCACGCCTCACATGGACACCGGTGATTACATCGTGATCGTCAATGCCGAGAAGATTCGCGTCACCGGCAACAAGGCCAAGGGCAAGATTTATTACAACCACTCGGGCTACATCGGCGGCATGAAGGAAATCACCTTCGAGAAGCTGCTGGCGAAATCACCGGAGACCGTCATCACGCGCGCCGTGAAGGGCATGCTGCCCAAGGGTCCGCTGGGCCGCGCCATGCTGCGCAAGCTCAAGATCTTCAACGGTCCGGTACACACGCATACGGCCCAGCAGCCGATCCAATTGGAGTTCTGAGCGCATGGCATACGAAGTTCTTTACAGCACCGGTCGTCGCAAGAGTTCCAGCGCGCGCGTCTTCCTGCAGCGCGGCAGTGGCAACATCGTGATCAACGAGAAGCCGATCGACCAGTACTTCGGTCGTGAGACTGGCCGCATGATCGTGCGTCAGCCGCTCGAGACCGTGAACATGGCCCACGACTTCGACATCAACGTCACCGTCGAAGGCGGCGGTATCACCGGCCAGGCCGGCGCCATCCGCCACGGCATCACCCGCGCCCTCATCGCCTATGACGAAACCTTGCGCCGCACACTGCGTGTCGCCGGTTTCGTGACTCGCGATGCACGCGAAGTCGAGCGCAAGAAGGTCGGTCTGCACAAGGCCCGCAAGCGCCCGCAGTACTCGAAGCGCTAAACCCATCGCCGCAGCCGCGGCGACGGCAAGCACTCAAGCCCGGGCAGGATGCCCGGGCCCTGCTCACATCGACATGGAGGTCACGGCATGGATGCCCTGCACACGCTCAGCGTATGGAACCGCGCCTGCGGTTTCGCGATTCAAACCTACTCCCTCGTTCAGCACTGCGAAGATCAAGTCTTTCGCGAACACATCACGTCCGCCAGCCTCGCCCTCGCCGCGCAAATCGCCGCAGGTTACGAGCGCTCATCGCTACGACAGTTCGCGCACTTCCTCGAACGCGCACGCTCGAGTTGCGCGGAACTCCGCACCCAACTCTATCTCGCCGCGCAACTTGATCTCGTCACTCTGCCGCGCTCGACCGAACTCATGCAGGAGTCCTTGGAAATTTCCCGTCAACTGCAAAGCCTCATCCAATGGTGCGAAGCCCAGGCGGATTCCACGCCTCTCATGAAACGCAGTTGGCATCACGTCGCCGAATAGAAATCGCATTTCGGGCTTTATGCCGATGCGATTCTGAATTAAGCTTGCGCTCCTCTCTTGGGGGATCGTCTAACGGTAGGACAGCGGACTCTGACTCCGCCAGTCTAGGTTCGAATCCTAGTCCCCCAGCCATTTGCCCTTCCGACTACTTCCGAAGCCTTCCGACAAAAAATCAAGTGGCTGAATCTAAACGAATTCAGGTACCGACATGTACCCGTGTATTCCAGTTGAAGCCGGAACTATTCGTGTAGCAGAATGTGTAGCATCGGTGTGTAGCAAAGCTTTTTGCTACACAGATCACAGGAAGATCGCACCTACTGCTACATATGACTTCAAAACTTACTGATCTCGAAGTAAAAAATTCGCGCCCTCGTGCGGTTAAATACACGCTTGCCGCTGGTCGAGGGCTGACCTTGCTCGTTATGCCGGACGGTGCGAAGTACTGGCGGCTTCGATACCGGCAAGGCGGCAAGGCGCGAATGATTCGGGTTGGAAAGCCCTACCCTGACACCTCATTGAAACAGGCACAGTCGAAAGCCGCTGAATTGCGTGCTCTCATCGACGCCGGAATTGACCCGGCAGAAAAGCGAAGAGCAGAAAAGCTAGCAGAACGCGAACAAGTAGCTAATACGTTCGAGCAAGCGGCCAATGCCTGGCACGCGTTCCGCAGCAAAGCATGGGACCCAAAGACCTCAGAGCAGGCTCGTGTCTATCTGAACAAGGATTTGTTACCAAAGCTTCGCAGTCGGCCACTGGAAAACATCACTGCGGCTGAATTAGGCGTGCTGGTCGCCGGGATCGAGAAGCGCGGTGCATTCGATGTCGCGAAAAAGACCCGGCAGTGGCTCAAAGCGATTTTCGGTTATGCCCGCGCGAAAGGGTGGACTACCGCGGATCCGGCCAAAGACCTCGCTGCCATCGCTCTACGCGGCCCAGAGAAGCGCAACTACCCGCACCTACCACTCTCAGAGTTACCCGCGTTCCTGCACGCTCTAGATGCGTATGACGGGTCACGGCTGGTGAAGGCCTGTGCATGGTTAGCACTCTGGACTGCAAATCGCCCCGGCGTGACCCGAACCGTGCGCTGGGAGGAGATTGATCTAGTTGCAGGCATCTGGACTATTGAGAAGGGCCGCAAGGGAAT
>JADLGE010000082.1 GCA_020849475.1 Gammaproteobacteria bacterium | reverse complement strand
TTCACTCGCACATTGACGGGGCGGCGTTACGGTTTGAATGTGCGAACGAATTCGCACCCACCGGTCAGGCCGCCTGCATCACCGGCGTATAGCCCTGCATGTCCATGTACTGCTTGAGAATGGCGTCCATCACCGTGACGTGATCGCCAAACCACTCGGCGACTGCCTGGGCGAACGGTGCGCCGAGGGTGGTCTCGCCCTTGGCCACCCGTGCGCACACTTCGCGCGCCACCTGCATCACCATGTTGTGCTGGTTCTGATGACAGCCCAAGGGCGGAAAGCCGCTCTCGGTCATCCAGCGCTCTTCTTCGGCGAAATGCTGTTCGGTGTGTTCGACGAAAGCGCGCATGGCCGCTTCGATGGTGTCGGGGCCCGCTGCGCCAACGGCATTCAGCAGTTCGATGAATTCCTCGTGGGTGTGATCCATCACGACATCGTTGAGTGCCAGGGTCGGGCTCCAGGCGAGAGTGGTCATGCGCAGGTCTCCTCAAGTCTCGGCAGCATTCCACACGCTGCCCGCCAAATCGGGTTTGATGCAGGTCAAGCGCACCGCGCGTGCGCTCAAACGAGCGTCAGCCCGCCATCGACTATGAGGGTCTGACCGGTCACGAACGAAGCCTTTGACGAGCACAGGAACTCGACCACGCTTGCCACTTCCTCGGGACGGCCGAGGCGGCCGAGCGGCGTTTGCGCCGACCAACGCGGCGCCACTTCGCGTTCGAAGCGCTCGCCGGCGTAGAAGCGCGCCGAGTGGGTGTCGATATAGCCCGGGCTCACACCGTTGACGCGGATGCCGCGCGGCGCGAGTTCCACCGCGAGGTAACGCACCATCGACTCCATGGCGGCCTTGGCCGGGCCGAGGATGCCGTGCCGTTCAATCACGCGAATCGCATCGAAGCCCGACAGTGCGACCATGGCGCCGCCGCCGTGCATCATGGCGGCGGCCGCCTGGGCCAGCGCGACGAAGCCGCTGATGGTGATGCCAAAGGTGCGCGCGACGTGATGTGGGCCTGCTTCCATGAGCGGTTTAAAGGCGGTGGCGGCGGCGTTGGCGACGAGTACATCGAGCGTGGCGCCGTCGTGGCGTATGAGTTCGAACATCGCCTCGACCGAATCGGCGTCACCGATATCGGCGCGCAGCGCGCGGGCGCGTCCGCCACTCGCGACGATGGCGGCGACCGCCGCTTCGGCGGTGTCATCATCACGGCGATAGTTGAGCAGTACTTCGGCGCCGTTGGCGGCAAAGCGCTCGGCGACCGCGAAACCGATGCCGCGCGTGCCGCCCGTGATCAGCACACGCGGGGTATGGACTGCTGCATGACTCATGGCTGCTTACCGGTAGGAAATATATTCGCGACCAAAGATCTCGCGTGCCACCACGCCCTTCATGATCTCGGGCGTGCCGTCACCGATCTCGAGGCCGATGACATCGCGCAAACGCTGCGCGTAGGGCATGGAATTGTCGTAGCCCATCCAGCCGTTCAAGACCATGCAGCCATGGATGGCTTCAACCGCCGCGCGCGGCGCCAGCCATTTCACCATGGCGGCTTCGCGCGTGTGCGGCCGGCCGCGATCGCGCAGCCATAAGGTCTGATAGGCCAGCAGGCGCGCGGCATGCAGCTGCGTGCTGTGCTCGGCAATCTGAAAGGCATAGCCTTCGTGACGCGCCAAGGGCTTGCCGAAGGTGTGACGCTGCTTGGCGAACTCAACCGTCTCATCCAGCGACTGCTGGGCGGTGCCGATGCAGGCCAGCGCAATGATCGCGCGGTTGTAATCAAACGCCTCCATGGCCTGTGCAAAGCCGGACTTGTCGGCGCCGAGCTGATGGTCGCGCGGCACGCGCACGTTGTCGAAGAACAGTGAGCCGCGGCCGGTGAGCTTGCCGCCCATGCTGTCGTACACACGCCGCGTGACGCCTGGCGCATCCAGCGGCACCACGATCGCGCCTATGCCCTTGGCGCCCGCCGCGCCCACGCGCGCAAACACCACGCAGTAATCGGCATAGCCGGCCATGGTGATGGACGCCTTCTCGCCGTTCACCACCCACTCGTCACCGTCCAGCGTGGCGCGGGTCTTGATCGAAGCGGCATCGGAGCCGGCGCCCGGTTCGGTCAGGCCGAAAGACACCAGGGTTTCGCCACTGGCAATCCCCGGCAGAATCTTGAGCTTCACACGCTGCTCGGCATATTGGCCGATGAGGTCGGCGCTGATCGCGCCAAGCTGCAGATACATGGTGAAGTTGTGATCGCCGCGCGCGATTTCCTCGGCGGCAATGCCGGCCATCACATAGCTGCCACCGACGCCGCCGTAGATCTCCGGCACGCGCAAGCCCGTGACGCCGAGCTCAGCAAATGCGCGGATGCGCTCACGCGGCACCGCCTCACCGTGATCCCAGCGCGCGTAGTCGGGCGCGAGCTGCTCCAGCGCGTAGCGGCGCAAGGTGTCCTGAAACGCCCGCTCGCTGTCGTCGAAATCGAAATCCATGATCAGTTTCCTTTGAATTCGGCACTGCGCTTTTCGAGAAAGGCGCGCACGCCTTCGTGGGCATCGCAGGTTTGAAAGAGATAGCTGACGGCCTGCCGCTCGGCCTCGATGCCGGAGGCCAGGCCATTCAAAGCCGCGCCATGCACCAAGAGCTTGGCCGAGCGCAGCGCCAAGGGCGGCAGCGAAGCGAGGCGCGTCGCCCAGTTGCGCGCTTCATTCATCACCTCGCCGCTCGCCACCACCGCGTTGATGAGACCATGTTGCAAGCTGCTTTTCGCGTCCAGCGCTTCGCCGAAATAAATCATCTGTCGTGCAACCGCGGCCGGCAGCAGGCGAGACAGACGCTGCGTGCCGCCGGCGCCCGGCAGCAGGCCGAGCTTGATCTCCGGCACGCCGAGGCGCGCCTCTTCGCCGAGGATGCGAAAGTCACAAGCCAGCGCCAGCTCACAGCCGCCACCGAAGGCCAGGCCGTGCACCGCCGCGATGGTCGGCATGGGCAAGGCCTCGATGGCATTGAAGGCCACCTGCAGGCTTTCGAGAAAGCGATAGGCGGCATCGGCGCTTTTCAGCGTGTCGAGCGCCGCGATGTCGGCGCCGGCGCAGAACACGCGCCCGGCGCCGGTGACGATGAGCGCGCGCAGCGTCGCGTCGTCACGCAGTTGACGTGCGAGCGTTTCGATTTCGCTCGCCATCGCGCCGTTGACCGCGTTCAGGCGTTCGGGGCGATTGAGCGTCAACACGCCGACGCCCGCGTCGGCCTGGTATTGCAGGGATTCGAACATGTCACTACTCCATGCCCGCCGGGGCGCCTGGTCCGATGAGTGCTTGAGTCGCGATAGTACAAAATCGCCGGCCTCATCGCGCGTCCACGCGGACGCGCGGCGCGCTGGCATTTCGCGCCCGTCGGTTCCACACTTTGCGCCAACTTAAGACGCGTCGACATCACCGCGCACGCGACGAGTACGACGCCATCGTAGCGAGGGGAGCAGCAGCGTGTCGCAGCAGAACGCGGCCCATGGGGCCGATACATACGATTACATTGTCGTCGGTGGCGGCTCTGCCGGCTGCGTGATGGCCAATCGACTGAGCGAAAGCGGCGCCTCGGTGCTGTTGCTGGAAGCCGGCGACTGGGACAGCGATCCGCTGATTCATGTGCCGATAGCCATCGGCAAAATCTTTCCCGAACGCCTGCACGACTGGGGCTACTTCTTCCAGCCCGATGCCGGCATCGATGCACGCGGTATCGAATGCGCGCGCGGCAAGGTCATCGGCGGCTCATCGTCGGTCAACGTCATGGCCTATGTGCGCGGCCATCGCGGCGATTTCGATCGCTGGGCGGCCAGCGGCCTCGACGGCTGGCGCTACGAGGACGTGTTGCCCTATTTCCGCCGTTCGGAAACCTGGGAGCGTGGCGCCGATCCTTACCGCGGCGGTGACGGCCCGCTCAAGGTGCGACGCACACGCTACGATGACAAACTGCTGTCCTCTTTCATCGAGGCAGGCGGCCAGGCCGGCCATCCCATCACACAAGACTACAACGGCGCCGAGCAGGAAGGTTTCGACTTCATTCAGCAGACCATCCATCGCGGCCGCCGCTGCAGCGCGGCAGTCGCCTACCTGCATCCGATACGCAATCGCCGTTCGCTCACCATCGTCGTCAAAGCACAGGTGTCGCGCGTGGTGCTCGACCAAGGCCGTGCCCGCGGGGTCGAGTACCGCATCGACGCCGCGCTGCGACGCGCCCATGCGAAGCGCGAAGTCATCCTGTGCGGCGGTGTGATAGACACGCCGAAACTGCTGATGCTGTCTGGCATCGGCGACCCGCAGGAACTTCAGCGCCATGGCATCGCGGTGACCGTGCCGAGCGCGGGCGTCGGCGCCAACCTGCAGGATCACCTGTCGGTGATGGTGAATTATCGTCGTCGTGACAAGGGCCCATTCGAAGCCGCCATGCGTTATGACCGCCTGGCGTTCGCGATGCTGAAATCGTGGCTGGGCGGTGAGAGCTTCGCGAGCGATGTGCCTACCGGCGTCACCGCTTTCGTCAAGAGCGCGGCGGAACAGGCGCTGCCCGACGTGCAGTTCCTGTTCCTGTCGGCGCCGCTGCCGGCGCGCGCCTGGTTGCGTCCGTTCAGTACGCCGGTGGCGGACGGCTTTGGTTGTCGCGTCGTGCTGTTGCGCCCTGAGAGCCGCGGGCGCGTGAGCCTCGCCTCCGGTAATCCGCAAGACGCGCCGCTTCTCATTCCGAATTTCCTGACCAGCGAGAAAGACAGGGCGACCTTGCGCCGTGGCGTGCGCATGCTGCGTGAAGTCATGGCGCAGTCGGCCATGGCGCCCCATATCGAGGCGGAGCTCGGGCCGGGGCCGATGGCAGTCGACGACGACGCCATCGACGCCTATATCCGCAAGACTTCGGTCACCGTCCATCATCCGGCTGGCACCTGCCGCATGGGCGGCACACAGGACGCGATGCGCGTGGTCGATGCTGAGCTCAAGGTGTGCGGCGTCGATGGACTGCGCGTGGTCGACGCCTCGGTGATGCCGGACATGGTCGGCGGCAACATCAACGCGGTGGTGATGATGATTGCCGAGAAGGCCGCCGATCTGGTGCTGGGGCGTCGCCTGCCGGCGGCTCAGCTCACGGCCGCAAACGCGGCCTGATTCGCACGTCTACTGACGATTACTTACGGATTACTTACGAGGCTCGCCCCATGACAATGATCGGCAAACTCGGTGGCGTCGAAATCGGACGCATCCTCGACAGCTCCCTGCTCGGCTTTACGGCGCAGAAATGGTTCCCGGAGTTCGACCGCGAAGCGGTGCGCGCCCACGAACACTGGCTGTGCCCGAACCATTACGACGCCGAATGCGGCCGCATTCCCATGCCCGTGCACAGCTGGCTGCTGCGCATCGGCAAATACAACGTGCTCATCGATACCTGCATGGGCAACGACAAGAACCGCGCCGAGTTCGGCGAAATGCACATGCTCACCAACCGCTATCTGGAACGCATGGCGGCCATCGGCCTCAAGCCCGAAGACATCCACTTCGTGTTGTGCACCCATCTGCACGTCGACCATGTGGGTTGGAACACACGTCTCGACAACGGCCGCTGGGTGCCGACCTTCCCCAATGCGCGCTACGTGATGGCGCGCCGTGAGTACGAGGCGGCCCGCGACGAAGCGGCCGATCCCAACGCGCCCGGCTTCATCCGCAACACCTTCGCCGATTCGGTGCATCCGGTGGTCGAGGCCGGCAAGTCCGATCTCGTCGACGATGACCATCAACTGCTCGACTGCCTGACCCTGCGCTCGGCGCCCGGCCATTCCCCTGGTCACATTCGCATCGAGCTCAAATCGCAGGGACAGATCGGCGTGTTCGCAGGCGATATGCTGCATTCGCCCATACAGATCCCGTTCTGGCAGTGGAGCAGCATCGTGTGCTGGAACCAGGCCATGGCCAGCAGCGCGCGGCGTGAGCTGTTGGAATACTGCTGCGCGGAGAACGCGCTGTTGATCCCCGGGCACTTCGAAGCACCCCACGTCGGGCGCATTCGCGAGGCAGGTAATACCTTCGCCATCGATTTCGGCTGGTGAAGGCAGGCTTCCCGCTACCGCAGAATTCTGTAGGTGCGAATTCATTCGCACATTGAATGACGGGACTGCGCCTCGCCGCGGCATTGAATGTGCGAATGAATTCGCACCTACACCGGATAGATGATCGAGTTCGGCACCAGGGTCGAATCATAGACACAGCGGCGCTCGACAAAACGCCATGCGCCGTCAGCTTCGCGCCGCAGCTGGTCGCGGTAACGGCCGGTGATGAGGATGCGCGGCAGTTCCTCGGGCAACACTTCGATGACCGTGAAGTTCGCCACGGCGCTCATCGTGTCACCTGCCTGCGTCAGGATGCGCGCGTTGGTGATGTGATGGCGCAGGTAACGCGGCTCGTACATCATGGTCTCGCGCACCGCCGTCACGCGGTCCTTCAGCATGTCGCGGCTTTCGCAGCGCATGATGGCGAGCAGCAATCCGCGCTCTTCGTTCTCGCGGGGAATGATGAGATACAGGCACTGTTCCGTGAACAACTCAGGCCAGTCTTCCAGCGGCCCGTCATCCAGCGCTTCGCCGTATCGCGCGTTCAGATCATCGAGTTCACGATACAGCACGGGATCGAATGCCACCTTACAACTCCATCACTTCGCGGTAGTACTTGTAGAACGCCCGAATCGCGGTCTCGGTCACCATGTGCTCTTCGTCGTGGGTGCCACGACCGCCCATTTCGAGCACGGCCTCACGCTCCGGATAGGGTTTCAAGCCATCCTGTGCAAGCTTGATCACTTCACTGTCATCGCCTGACACCAGCCCCGAGGCGCTCATGAGGTTGGCTTGGCGCAGTCGCCGTGTGCGCATCGCTTCATCGTCGTCCTCATAGCCGAAGAAGGTCCACGACAATTCGAAGGCGTCCGGGCCGCGCGGCTGGATCTGACGCATGGCGATGGTGTTGGACTGCTGCTGCACGATGAGATTGGGCCAGATGGTCTGCATCACCACCGTCGCGCTGTCCTTGAATTCCTTGACCGGGTCGAGAAGGCGCGCATCGCGCAAGGTGAAGTCCGCACGCAGGTTGGCGATGTCCTTGGTGTGTTCGGTCGCCTGCTGGGTGCCGCGCCGCGAAATGAGCAAACCATGCCGCCCGGTATCGTCCATCTTGACCTGTGATTCCTGATCGGCGCGGAACAAGCCGAAAGTCACCAGGAACACGTGCAGCAGCGAGGCGTGGTAAGGGTCCTTGATGTTCTCGAACATGAGTTTCCAGTTGCCGGGGATCAGCTGCCGAGAGTAGCCGATGACACGCAGTTCACGACCGTCGAACACCCGCTCGAAGTAATAGCGGTTAGTGTCGCCGAGATAATCGAGGAACGGTTCGATACTGAGATCGAAAGAGGCGAACAGCACGCCGTGATGCTCGGCGACCTTGAGCGGCGTGAGGCCATGTTGAGAAAGATCGAAATCCTCCGGCATGCCACCCTGCCCTTTGACACCGGCTCGGAACGGCACGCCCTTGAGATCACCGTTGAGGTCGTAAGTCCACTGGTGATAAGGACAGGTGAAACGCGTGGCCTTGCCTGAACGCTGGCGGCAGAACTTGACGCCGCGATGCGCACAGTGATTGGCGAACGCGCGCAGCTCGCCGTCGCGGTTGCGACAGACGATGATGGGGCGGTTGCCGACGGTGGTGGTGAGATAATCTCCGGCCTGCGGGATCTCCACGGCGAGCCCGACATAGGCCCAGCTACGGCCACAGAAGATGCGCTCCATTTCGCGCGCGAACACTGCCTGGTCGGTATAGAGCCAGTACGGAATACGACTGAGCTCCGCCGCGGCCCATGGCGCGTGGGGCAGTGAGGCCTGGAATGAGGATGAGGAAGAAGGAGTGCCTGGATTCATGGTCGGTCCGCGGTGTCGTGTCGAAAAAAAAGGCGCCGGTCAGCCCAAGGCGACGTGCACGTTCTTGATCTGGGTGTAGGACAAGAGCTCTTCGAGCCCCTCTTCGCGCCCCATGCCGGACTGCTTGTAGCCGCCGAAGTCGGCGCCGAGAAAATGCGCGCTGGTGTGATTGATCCACACATAGCCCGCTTCGATGCGCGCGGCGACGCGATGCGCGCGGTTCAGACAGCGCGTCCAGACCGAAGCGGTGAGCCCGTAGTCGAGGCTGTTCACCTGTTCCAGCATCACGTCCTCGTCGTCCCACGGAATCACCGCCAGCACCGGGCCGAAGATCTCTTCGCGGAACACGCGCATCTCCGGGGAAACGTCGGCGAACACCGTCGGCTCGACGAACCAGCCCTGCGCCAGCGCGGGCTCGGCGGGCCGGCCGCCACCACACACGAGCCGTGCACCCTCGCGCTTCGCGGCATCGATGTGTCCCATGACCTTGTCGAACTGCGCGGCGGAGATGAGACAGCCCATGGTGGTTGCCATGTCCGTCGGATCGCCGCAGCGATGACGCTTGGGAATGAGCGCCACGATGCCCTGCACTACCTGTTCATAGACAGAGCGATGCACGAAGCAGCGTGTGGTGGAGCCACAGGATTGCCCCGCCCACCAGAAATTCATGCCCGCCACCGCCCCGCCGATGGCCGCGTCCAGATCAGCATCGGGATAGATCACCAAGGGATTCTTGCCGCCGAGTTCGAGCGTCACCGGCATGATTTTGTCGGCGGCGCTCTTCAATATCGCCTTGCCGGTGACTATCGATCCAATCAATGCGACCTTGCGTACACGCGGATGGGCGACCAGTGCCTCGCCGCATTCGCGATCACCAGGCAGGAAATTGACGACGCCGGGCGGCAGGCATTCATGCACCAGTTCCGCGAGGCGCAGCGCCGACAGCGGCGCCTGGACCGGCGGCTTCATGATCACGGTGTTGCCGGCCGCGATGGCAGGCGCGAGCTTGCCGGCGAGGAACATCAAGGGATGGTTGTAAGCAACGAGGCGCGCGACCACGCCCAACGGCTCGCGCACTGAATAGTTCAGCGCCGCCGGCCCCATGGGCAAGGTTGCGCCCTTCAATTCGTGGACGAGGCCGGCGAAGTAATCGATCTGCGCGGCGGCAATCACGGCGTCCTTGGTCATTTCGCGCACCGGGTTGCCGCAATTGATTGCGTCGATCATCGCGAACTCGTCCGCGCAGGCGCGCACCCGTTGCGCCAGCGCGCGCATCGCAGTCGCGCGCTCGACAGGTTTGACGTCGCGCCATGACTTGAACGCCTGCTCGGCGGCGGCCACCGCCGACGCGACATCGTGGCTGTCGGCGACCGCCACCTGGCCAAGCTCGTCCTGGTTGGCGGGATTGAAGGTGGGCGCATAACCGCCGTGCGGCGCATGCCACGCGCCTCCGTAATAGAGGTCGCGTTGTCGGGGCAGGCAGTGATAGTGCGCGCGTGCCGCTGGCGTACTCATGATTTCTCCTCCCGTGCGTGCGTGGCGCGACGTGCCTGCTGCCTTTCGGCAAGATTTGCGCGCATGCGCGCAAGGTATTCGCGCAGTTGCTGGACATCCGCCGCCGAGAAACCGGACAAGGCATTGGCGTTCACCGTCACCGCATAGGACAACAGTTTGTCCTGCAGCGCGCGACCGCTGCGCGTGAGGTGCACATGGCTGTTGCGCCTGTCGGTGTCGGAGCGTCTGCGCGTCACATAGCCGCGTGCCTCCATCCTGGTCAGCTGCTGCGCGGTGGTCGCCTCGGTGGCGCCGACACGCTGACTCAAGGCGCGTTGCGTCAGGCCATCCTCTTCCCACAGAGCGCGCAGGTAAAACCACATGCCGACGGGAATGTCGTGATCGGCCAGATGATTCTGCAGATCCTGCGCAAAGGCCTGGTGCGTCATGCGCACCATCGCGCCGACACTTTCGCTGAGCGGCAAGCCGCGCTTTCGCACCGCAGTTTTCATGCGCGGGAATCCTATGCTAGATTCCTTAGCTTGCAAAGTATTTTGCCAATCGACCGCTGTCCGATGCGGTCCTTCCGCCCTCGACGAAGGAGTCATGCTCATGACACAAGCAGCGGTCCAGGTGCTCGATCAAACCGGTATGCCGGCGCGTGGCAACGATCCCGAAAGCTGGAAGCCCGCCCAGGAGTGGTGGCCGGTGACCATCACCCGCGAACGCTTCGAGGAAGAAATTGAACGCCTGGCCAGCATGCCGCGTCCGGCCAATGGTCGTCGCCAGGTGCAGTTCGTGCACCCCAGCGCCAATCCCGCCACGCCGGGCTTGAATCCCGGCGTACGCGTGACCTTGGACGTGCTGCTGCCCGGTGAAGAAACCGCACCTGTACGCCACAACTCAACGCAGGTGAATTTCTGCATTCGCGGCCAGGGCATGACCATCGTCGGCGGCAAGCAGATTCGTTTCGGCCAATACGACGTGTGGAATCACCCATCCTACCTGCCCTATCGACACGTCAATGATTCGAAAGAGCTCCAGGCGCGTCTCACCTATTCCAACGCACCGCTGCTCGAAATGCTGCGCGTGCACCTGGTCGACGAAAATCCGCCGATGGTGGCGGACGTCGCGCTGGTCCATGAGAAGGTGGCCGAAGACAAACGCCGCGCCAGTCCTTTCGGCACCTTCGAGATCGACGGTGACGGCGCGCGGCTCATGCCTTACGAAATCCTTATCAGTCCGCCGGCCATGGAATCAAAAGCCCATCACTGGCCGTGGCAGGTGGTGAAGGAAAATCTCGACAAGCTGACGGCGCTCGGCAAGGACTACATCGGTCGGCGCCTGTACCTGCTCTACAACCCGCTGACCGGGCGCTCCAATGGCACCACGCCGAATTTCTTCGCAACCATGACGGTGCGACCGCCGAAGATCATCGACAGGCCTCACCGTCATGTATCGTCGGCCATCAACTATTACTTTTCAGGCAGCGGTTACAGCGTGGTCGAAGGCCAGCGCTACGAATGGAAGGCCGGTGACCTGATGGTCTCGGCGCCGGGCTGGGCGGTGCACAATCACGCGTCCTACGACGAGCCGGTATACGAACTCACCATCCAGGATCAGCCACTGCACATCATGATGGAATCGCTGCTGTGGCAGGAGAGCATGAAGGAGCCGGCCGCGATCCTCGGATCGAGCGTGGGCTTCGCCACCAACCGCAGCGCGGGCTGAACGATGTTTTTCAGAACCCGCGACGGCATGCGGCCGGCGCCGCTGACCCACAACCCGTTCAATGCGCTGGTGGGGCCGCGCCCCATCGCGTGGGTCAGCACCGTCGACGTCGACGGCACGGCGAACCTCGCGCCGTTCTCGTACTTCAACGCGGGGTCGGCCGACCCGCCGTTCGTGATGTTCGCGCCCAATGCCAAGGGCCCGGGTGCGGCCAAGGACAGTTACGCCAATCTGCTCGCGGTGCCTGAATTCGTGGTGTCGCTGGTCAGCCGAGCGCAGGCGGAGCAGATGAATGCGAGCTCCAAGGCCTATGCCCACGGTGTCGATGAATTCGCACGCTGTGGCGTGACGCCGGCGCCCTGTCACACCGTGCGCCCGCCACGCGTGGCGGCGTCATTGGCGGCGCTCGAATGCCACGTGTACGAAGTGGTGACGCTGCCGGTGGGCTCAGACCAGCGCGCGAGTCACGTGGTGATAGGAGAAGTCACTGCCATCCATATCGACGACAGCGTGATCGAGAACGGTCAGGTCAGCGAGCGCCGACTCGATCCGCTGGCGCGCCTCGGCGCTTTCAATTACGGCACGCTGGGCGAGATTTTCGCGATCGCGCGACCGGAGTGAGATGGCGCGCGGCCCCTCACATCACCATTGACGCGGGCGGCCGACGTCGAGGTGCACAAAGTTCGATGACGCGTAATAACCGACACCGCCGAGCTTGAGACGCGCGGCGACGTCGCGCAGATGACGGGTGCGGGTGTCCGGCAGGCGCACATCGATGGCCATGCCGTCCATGTGCAGACTGTGCTGGGCGACGCCCGAGCTGGTGCGACGCAGGAATTCGTTGGTGGACGGCGAGCGATAGCCGCAGATGATCTGGTAGGGCGCATCGCTGCCGATGGCGGCGTGCACCAGGCACAGCTGATCGAGCAGCTGGCGACGGATGGGGAAAACCTGCGCGGTGCGAAAATCGCGCAGCAGGTGATTGATGGACTTGAGCGCGTGATCGTTATAGGCGCCGTTGGCGTAATAGGTGACAGACAGACGTTCACCGGTATGCAGATGTTCGAACGACAGCGAGCGACGCGGCGCAGCCTTGGCCCATGCAGGTGTCGCACACAGCGCCGCCGCGCCCAAGCCCAGTTTCATGAAGCCACGTCGCGATAGCATGCGCGAGCCGGTGATCATTTCGTCGTTCGATTTATCTATCAGCACCCTTTACCCCACGTCGGTTCGGTCGCGAACCGGGCTAGTATAGGCAAACCTTACCCGGAGCAAGCAAGTCCGAATGCAGGCCGCAATGTCATTTCACGCCCATCGACGTGCCCTCTATGTTCTTGGTCTTTTTATTACCATTTCGTTATCTCCGCGCCTGAGCTATGCCGCGAACGACATCGCTACTGCACTGGCAGGCGATGCGCCACAGGTGCACATCGCGGGCGAGACCTTGTGGTCGACACCATTTCTGCGCGAGCTTTACGCCGCGCCCGACAGTGCGCCGCGCTGGTCGCGCAAGCAGCTCGAGGTGTTGCGCGCCGCGATTGCCGAGAGCTTCAGTGATGGACTCAACCCGCATGATTTTCTCGATGAAAAATTGAACGCGCTCGACGAACTGCCTGGCGCGGCGCGCGAACTCATCGCCACCGAAGCGCTTGCGCGTCTGGCCTTCACCTTGCGCTTTGGCAAGTGCAATCCCGAGGCGCTCGATCCGGACTGGAATTATTCGCGCAGCTTCGGCAAGACCGACCCGACCGCGTGGCTGCGTGAATCGATCGCGAGTGACAAGCTTGCCGAAAGGCTCGCCGCCCTGCGTCCCGCGGACAACTACTACCTCGCACTCAAGCGCGCGCTCGCTGATTTTCGTGCGCGCCAGGAGCGCGGTGAGAAATGGCCGAGCGTCAGCAGTGGTCCGACACTGAAGCCCGACATGCGTGACGCGCGCATCATCGAAGTGCGGGCGCGGCTGGCGGCCAGCGGTGAACTGACTGACACCACCACGCCGGCCGACGCGAGCATGTATGACGCGGCGCTGGTCGAAGCGGTGCGCGGCTTCCAGCGCCGTCAGGGCCTCGATGTCGACGGCGCCATCGGCCGCGGCACGGTGGCAGTGATGAACGTGTCGCTGGCCGAGCGCATCGCGCAACTGCGCCTCAATCTCGAACGGGTGCGTTGGGTGTTTCGCGATCTCGAGCCCGAGGCCTTGTCGGTCAACATCGCGGCCTTCGAAGCGGTCTATCTCGACCATGGTGAGGTGCGCTGGTCGGGGCGAGTGATCGTCGGCAAGCCGTTCCGCAAGACGCCGATCTTCAAGGACCACCTGTCCTACGTGGAATTGAATCCGAGCTGGACCGTGCCGCCGACCATCCTGAAGGAAGACATCCTGCCCAAGCTGCGCAAGGACCCGGGCTTTCTCGCCACCAAGAAACTCAAGCTCATCGACTTCGACGGCAAGGCGGTGGATGCCACGGCCATCGACTGGCGCAAGCGCGGCGCCAGTTTCCCGTGGTTCCTGCGCCAGGAGGCCGGCCCCGAGAATCCGCTCGGGCGGGTCGCCTTCATGTTCCCCAACGTGCACTCGGTGTACCTGCACGACACCCCGACGCGCGGCCTGTTCGCGCTCGCCGAGCGCGCCTTCAGCTCGGGCTGCATCCGCATCGAAGATCCCTTGAAGCTCGCCGAGGAAGTGCTGCGCGACGACCCGCGCTGGAATCGCGCCGCCATCGACAAGGCCGTCGCCAAGGGCAATAACCAGCGCATCAACCTGCCGCGCAAGATCAGCATCATGCTGCTGTACCTGACGGCCTTCCCGGCCGCCGATGGCGCGGTGGAGTTTCGCCGCGACGTCTATGGCCGCGACGCGGCGGTGCTGAACGCCCTCGATGCGCCGCTGCGCTGGACGCCGCCCAAAGACTTCAGGATGCCGCACGCGCGCGGCGCTTGATGGTGTCGAACCCGCCATGGTTCTTGGATGGTAGGCTGCGGCCTTATCCGGCCGTCTGACTGTGGTCAGATTCGTCGGCACTCGGCGCGACGCGGTCGAGACCGCCGAGGGGGCGACAAAAGGGGGCGCCGGGCGCCTCAAACGCGTATCATGACGCACCGCCGCATTCCCCTCCCCGCCGCGCCCGCGCCGCGGACTCTGGCCGTGAATGCTCCGACACCTGCCCGCCGCGCTCGTCCACCCGTCGCGCCGGGCCACTATTCAACCCATGCCTCACTCGGAATCCTATCGTGCTCACAACTGCCAACGTCACCATTCAATTCGGCGCCAAGCCACTGTTCGAAAACGTCTCGGTCAAATTCGGCAATGGCAATCGCTATGGCCTGATCGGCGCCAATGGTTGCGGCAAGTCGACCTTCATGAAAATCCTTGGCGGCGAACTCAGCCCCACCAATGGCAATGTCTCCATTGACCCGGGTGAACGCCTCGGCAAGCTCCGCCAGGACCAGTTCGCGTTCGAGGAATGCACGGTGCTGAACACCGTGATCATGGGTCACGAAGAGTTGTGGCAAGTGAAATCGGAACGCGACCGCATCTACGCCATGGAACACATGAGCGAAGAGGACGGTATGCGTGTGGCCGATCTGGAAGTGCGCTTCGCCGAGCTCGACGGTTACACCTGCGAATCACGCGCCGGTGAACTGTTGATGGGCGTCGGTATTCCGATAGAGCAGCATGAAGGCCTCATGAGCCAGGTGGCGCCGGGCTGGAAGCTGCGTGTACTGCTGGCGCAGGCGCTGTTCGGCGAGCCGCACATCCTGCTGCTCGACGAGCCGACCAACAACCTCGACATCAATGCCATCCGCTGGCTCGAAGAGATCCTCAACACGCGTGATTGCACGATGGTCATCGTCTCCCACGATCGCCACTTCCTGAACAGCGTGTGCACGCACATGGCCGATCTCGATTACGGCGAGCTGCGGGTATACCCCGGCAATTACGACGACTACATGATTGCCTCGACCGCGGTGCGCGAGCGCATGCTGGCCAACAACGCCAAGAAACAGACCCAGATTGAAGAGCTCAAGCACTTCGTCAGCCGCTTCTCGGCCAACGCCTCCAAGGCCCGCCAGGCCACTTCACGCGCGCGCCAGATTGAAAAGATCCAGCTCGAGGATGTGAAGCCGTCGAGCCGCGTCAATCCCTACATCCGCCTCGAGCAGAACAAGAAGCTGCATCGCCTGGCGGTCGAAGCGGAAAAACTCAGCAAGGGCTACGACGGCGTGACGCTGTTCGAGAAATTCGATCTGGCGGTCGCCGCCGGTGAACGCGTCGCCATCATCGGCCCCAACGGTATCGGCAAGACCACCCTCCTGCACTGCCTGGCCGGCGACGTCACGCCCGACAAGGGCGTGGTGAAGTGGGCCGAGAACGCCGAAGTCGGTTACGTGCGTCAGAACCGCGCGGCGGACTTCGAAAAAGACATGAATCTTTTCGAGTGGATGAGCCAGTGGCGCCAGAAAGGCGATGACGACATGCGCGTGCGCGCGGTGCTCGGCCAGCTGCTGTTCTCGAAGGACGACAGCAACAAGTCGGTGCACGTGATCTCGGGCGGTGAGGAAGCGCGCATGCTGTTCGGCAAGCTGGTGCTGGAAAAGCCCAACGTGCTCTTGCTCGACGAACCGACCAACCACTTGGACATGGAATCCATCGAGTCATTGAACCAGGCGCTGGAGAATTATCCCGGCACGCTGGTGTTCGTCAGTCATGATCGGGAATTCGTGTCCTCACTCGCGACCCGCGTGATCGAGATGACTCATGAGGGCATCATCGACTTCAAGGGTACGTATGATGAGTATCTTGAATCGCGCGGCCTTGAGAAGGCGGCACCCCGCAGGGTGCCGGCCAAGGCTTGAGTCAATCGGATATTGTGGGTCAGGCTTCAGCCTGACATTCGAAGCACTACAGCGGGCAGTCAGACTAAAGTCTGACCCACAGTAATACCCATCAGGCCGCGTCCTGCACCTCAATTGGCTGCGGGTTCAGTTCCTGCAGCGCCGGCATCACTTCCTTGGCAAAGAGCTTCATGCTCTTCTCCGCCATCTTCATCGGCATGCCGCCGTACTTGAAGATGAACATGATTTCCTCGCAGCCGAACTGCATGGCCAGATCCTTGGCGCGCTTGATGGTCTGATCCGGCGTGCCCCACGGATGGGAATCGACGAAACCGCGCAGGAACGGCGTCGGATCGGCGGCCAGCGCCTTTTGCATCGCGCCGTAGGATTCATAACCCTTGATATTGCCAAGATGGCTGCCACGCAGCTCGTAGTGGCGCAAGGCCGAATCGGCGTATTGCACCATGTACTGCTCGGCGCCGGCCTTCGCTTCGGCCTCGGTCTCGGCGACATAGGTCCACAGTGCGAGCTTGGTCTTGGACGGCGCGAAGCCGGCCTTGGCATGCAGACGCGCATATTTGCGCGCGGTCTCGAGCGACAGGCCCAAGCTCGTGGTCGGGATGACCAGCGGCCGCACGCCGTGACGCGCGATGATCTCCACGGTTTCGTCGGTGCCACCGGCGCACCACAGGTTGGGGCTCAAGTCCTTGTCGGGCTGCGGGCGCAATTTCAGGCCCTTGATCTTGTAATGCTTGCCGTCGAAGTCGCACTTGCCGGTAGCCAGCAACATGTTCAAGACCTGCAGCGATTCATCGAAACGCTCACGCGCCTCGCCCTGGTCGATGGACAGACCTTCGTATTCGCGACGACCGAGACCGCGGCCGACACCGCAGATGATTTCGCGCTTCGGCCCCAGGAAAGTATCGAGCATGTTGACGTCTTCGGCGACGCGCACCGGGTTGTGCCACGGCAGCACCGTGACCATGGTGCCGAGATCGACGCGCTTGGTGATGCCCGCCACGTAGGTCAGGTACTGCAGCGGATTTGTGACCATGGTGTAGGGCGTGAAGTGATGCTCGATGGTCCACAGCGCATCGAAGCCGGTGTCGTCGGCGATGCGCGCGATGTCGAGCTCTTCAAGAAAGATATCGCGGTCGGACTGCTGCGGGCGGGCGGCAACCTTCTCGCCGCGCTCTTCCGCTTCGTAGCGGTCCCAGTCGGAATAATTCTGGTTGAAAATCGTGGCGCCTACGCGCATGGCTGGTGACTCCCGTGACGTTGAATGGATGCTGTGCCGATGGTCGACGTGGCCGAGTGGGTATTCCCGGTCCGCGCGAGCTTTGCGACGCTCTCACAATCATGGCTGCATTGTTTGATCCACCTCAAGCGTCGCGCCGCGCGGCTTGCGCGAAACGCGCACTCAGCACGCTTCGCGGCTCGCGGTTGAGGTGCGCGCACCCCCGATCCGGTAGTGTGCTTACAGACTCACGCGTTTGAACGCCGGCTCGCGCTGCTCCAGGAACGAGCGCACGCCTTCGCGAAAATCCGGCCGGCCAAGACTTTCTTCCATGAGCCGGTTGGTCTCTTCCATGGCCGGGCCCAAGGTCATCATCAAGTGACGATAGACCTGCTGCTTGATGATCATCATCGACGCCGGCGACACCGTGCGTGACAGATTGACGATGTATTCGCGCGCCGCTTCAAGCGCGCCACCGGTTTCGCACAGGCGGTCGGCCAGGCCCATCTTCTCCGCTTCCTCGCCGTCGAAGCGCCGCGCGCTCCACAGGATGTCGAGCGCGCGCGAAGTGCCGATGAGGCGCGGCAGAAGCCAGCTCACACCGTGTTCGGCGACTAGGCCGCGGCCAGCGAAAGCGGTCGAGAATTTAGCCTGACGCTCGACGAAGCGCAGGTCGCTCAAAACCGCGAAACAGAAGCCGAGGCCCGCGCAGGGGCCGTTGATGGCGGCGATCACCGGTTTGCGCACCGCCAGCAGGTAGGTGTAGGCAATGCTGAAATCGGCGCCCATGGCGGCGTCGCCCGGCGTGGCGGCGAGGGCCGGGTCCTCAGCGCCATCGAGACTTGCCGAGGCCGAGATTTCATCGAGCGCCGCCATGTCCATGCCGGCGCAGAAGCCGCGCCCCGCGCCGGTCAGAATGATGCCGACCACGCGCGGGTCGGCCTCGGCCGCCGCCACCGCATGGCGGATTTCGGCCAGCATGGTGCGCGTGAAAGCATTGAGCCGCTCGGGACGGTTCATGGTGATGATGGCCACCGGATCCTCGACCCGATAAAGAATGTCGCGATACTGCATGCTGCTCTCCCCTGCACGGCGTGATGGGCCGGCGCACAGTGCCGACCTCGATGAATTCCACGAACCACAGCGGTCCGCAGCGCAGGATAACACCGCGCCCCGGGTCGCTTGCGAAGGTCCCTGCCCGCCTCGACAATAACCGCCCTGACTCCGGAGCACGACGATGACAGCCAGCCCAGCGCCCACCACCACCGACACCGCCGTGAGCTACGCGCTCGATAATGGCATCGCCACCCTGACGCTCGATCGTCCGGGCCGTTACAACACGCTCACCAGCGAAGTCATCGCCGCCATGAGCACACAGCTGGCCGCCATCGCCGCCAGCAGCGAAGTGCGAGTGGTGATCATCGCCGCCACCGGCAAGGCCTTTTCCACCGGCCATGATTTGAAGGAAATGAACGCCCATCGCGACGAGGCGTTCTACCGTCGCCTGTTGGCCGATTGCTCGCGCATGATGCAGGCCATCGTCGCGTTGCCGCAGCCGGTCATCGCGCAGGTGCAAGGCATTGCCACCGCCGCTGGCTGTCAACTGGTGGCGAGCTGCGATCTCGCCGTCGCCGCCGCCAGCGCGCGCTTCGCCACCAATGGCATTGCCAATGGCCTGTATTGCGCGACGCCGTCGGTGGCCTTGAGCCGCGTGGTGCAGCGCAAGCACGCCCTGGAAATGCTTCTGACCGGCGATTTCATCGACGCCGCGCGCGCCGCCGAAATCGGCCTCGTCAATCATGTCGTCGACGATGCCGAACTCGCCAGCGCCACCCGTGCACTGGCGCAGCGCATCGCCGAGAAATCACAGTACGCCGTGCGTCTCGGCAAGGCGTCGTTCTATCGTCAGGTCAATCAAGGTCTGGACAGCGCCTACCGCGGCACCTCGGAAGAGCTGGTGTGCAACCTGCTCGCCGCTGATGGCGTCGAAGGCTTGAACGCCTTCATCGAAAAACGCGCGCCCAAGTGGCAGGACCGCTGAAGCCATAACACCCGTTGCCGCGCACGCGCAGCTTGAGCGCGTGCCCACGCCCATATCGCATAAGGAACTCTCGGCATGAACGACGCCGCCCGCAACGCTTACGAACAGGATCTCGATCAAGTCCCTGCCAACTACGTGCCGCTATCACCACTCAGCATGATTGCGCGCGCCGCGGCGGTCTATCCGCAGCGCCTCGCGGTGGTGCATGGCGAGCGTCGCTTCAGCTGGATGGAAACTTTCACGCGCTGCCGGCGCCTCGCGTCGGCGCTCAGCAAGCGTGGCATCGGCAAGGGCGACACGGTGGCGGTGATCGCAACCAATATCCCGGCGTTTTATGAAGGCCTGTTCGGCATTCCGGCGGCCGGCGCGGTGATCAATCCCATCAACATCCGCCTCGATGCTGAAGCCATCGCCTTCATACTCGACCACGGCGAAGCCAAGGTGGTGCTGGTCGATACCGAGTTCGCCCATGTCACGCGCGACGCCTTGGCGATGGCCAAGGTCAAGCCGCTGGTCATCGACATCGCCGACGTCGACGCACCCTGCCATGACCGCATCGGCGTGATGGAATACGAAGACTTCATCGCCGCGGGCGACGCCGACTATCCGTGGGTACTGCCGGACAACGAATGGCAGTCGATGGCGCTGTGCTACACGTCTGGCACCACCGGCAATCCCAAGGGCGTGGTGTATCACCATCGCGGCGCCTATTTGAATGCCATCAGCTGCGCCATGGCCTGGAACATGACGCACCACCCGGTGTATCTGTGGACCTTGCCGATGTTCCATTGCTGCGGCTGGACCTTCCCGTGGACCATCGCCGCCCTTGCCGGCACCAACATCTGCCTGCGCCGCATCGCTGCCAAGCCCATCTACGACGCGATTGCCGATCACAAAGTCACGCATTTCTGCGGCGCGCCCATCGTCTTGAACTTCATCATTCATGCGCGCCCGGAAGACAAACGCCCACTGCCGCACACGGTGGAAGTGATGACCGCCGGCGCCGCGCCGCCGGCCGCGATACTGCGTTCGATGGAAGCGAATGGTTTCCACATCACCCACACCTACGGCCTGACCGAAGTCTACGGCCCGGCGGTGTTCAACGCGCCGCAGGATGACTGGGCGGCGCTCGACGAAGAAGCCTACGCCGAGAAGCTCATACGCCAGGGCGTGCGCTACCACGTGCTGGAAGATCTGGAAGTGATGGATCCGGAGACCATGCAGCCGGTGCCGCGCGACGGCGAAACCTTGGGCGAAGTGATGTTCAAGGGCAACGTGGTGATGCGCGGCTATCTCAAGAACAAGAAGGCCACCGATGAAGCACTGGCCGGCGGCTGGTTCCACTCAGGGGATCTCGCGGTGATGTATCCCGATGGCTATATCCAGATCAAGGATCGCTCCAAGGACATCATCATCTCGGGCGGCGAAAACATTTCGTCCATCGAAGTCGAGGAAGTGCTGTACAAGCATCCCGACATTCTCGAAGCGGCGGTGGTCGCGCGCCCCGACGACAAGTGGGGCGAGACGCCCTGTGCATTCGTGACCTTGAAGCCGACCGCCGGCGAAGTGTCGGCGCAGCAAATCATCGCCTACTGCCGCGAGAAGCTCGCGCACTTCAAGGCGCCCAAGACCATCGTGTTCTGTGATTTGCCGAAGACCGCGACCGGCAAGATTCAAAAGTTCAAATTGAGGAAAGACGCCGAGGCGATGGGGAGTCCGTAAAGCATCTGCAGGTGCGAATTCATTCGCACCTGCCGGTATACAGAGTTACTGTCTGGCCGCCGTCGCCGCCGCCCAATGAGATAGCGGCACGCCGCGGCGGCCGATGGTCATGCGCAGATCGTCCACGCGCAGATCCTGGTCTGCGAGCTGCGGAGGTGCCTTCACATGGGCGATGGTCATGGCGAGATCGACGTTGTCGTTCTCATAGGCCTCGATGAATTCCAGGGTCTGCGCACCGGTCATGGCCTTGGCGAACAAGTAACCTTGGCCGAGGCCGCAGCCGATGCGTTTCAAGGCAAGTTTCTGCGCTTCGGTCTCCACGCCCTCGGCGATGGTGTCGAGCCCCAACGCGCTGGCGAGACGGTGGATGGCCTGCACGATGGCGACGCTTTGTTCATTGTTCTTGTCATCGAGCGTTCTGACAAATGAGCGGTCTATCTTCAGCTTGTCGAGCGGCAGGTTGCGCAAATAGGCCAGCGATGAAAAGCCGGTGCCGAAATCATCGAGCGCGATGCGCACGCCATCGTCACGCAGGTCCTGCAGCAGCTTGATGGCCGCCACGCTGTCGGCGAGCAAGGTCGATTCGGTCAATTCCAGTTCCAGACGTTGCACCGGCAGCGCACTGACGCGCAGCGCTTCACGCACCACCTGGCGAATCTCGGCCTGCTCGAATTCCACCGCCGAGACGTTCACCGCCACGCGCTTGTCGCCCGGCCACTGCGCGGCATCCCGACACGCCTGTTCCAGCACCCAGCGCCCGAGCGGCACGATGAGGCCGCTGTCTTCCGCCAACGCGATGAATTGCACCGGTGGCACCATGCCACGGCTCGGGTGCCGCCAGCGCACCAGCGCTTCGAAGCCAATCAGGGCGTTGTCGCGCAGCCGCACCTGGGGTTGGTAATGGACTTCCAGTTGCCCTTCACGCAGGGCGTCGCTCAAGTCAGCCAGCAGGCCGAGCTTGTCGCGCGCATCGACTTCCATGTGGCGCTCGAAAAAGCGCAGCGTGCGCCGCCCGGCGGCCTTGGCCGCGTACAGCGCCATGTCGGCGACCTTGAGCAGATCCTCGGCATTGTCGGCATCCTGCGGCGCGCAGCCGACGCCGATACTGGCATGCACTTCAATGCGGTGGTCGTTGATGACACACGGCGCCTGCAGCGCCTGCTGCAAGCGATTGCCCAGACCTTGCGCGACCTCGCGCTCGAACACACCCGGCACCAGCAAGGCGAATTCGTCGCCGCCGAGGCGCGCCAGCAGCGCGTCGCGGCGCACCTGGCCGCGCAAGCGCCGCGCCACTTCGCATAACAGCACGTCGCCCGCCGCATGGCCGAGCGAATCGTTGACGGTCTTGAAGTTGTCGAGATCGAGCATGAACAGCACGCAAGGCTTGATCAGCCCAGGCGTCGAAAAGAAACTCGCCAGCCGGCGATTGAAAAAATTGCGATTGCCAAGGCCAGTCAAGGAATCGAGATTGGCCTGGCGCAGCAGTTCGTTATTGCGTTCACGCTGATCGGTGACGTCCGAGGCCACGCCACGCCAGCCGCACTTCGCGCCCGCCGTGTCGAGCAGTGGCTTGGCCGTGAACGACCACCAGCGCCGCTTGCCCTGCAACACCACCGCCAGGCTCACGTCGTGAAACGCGCTGACGCCGCGCATGTGCTGGGCCAGCGTCTGGTAACGATCGCGTAGCGCATCGTTGTCGGCCGGCGCGAGGTTTGCGAGCATGTCCCACAGGACCTGGCCGCGCAGCGCATCGATGCTCAAGCCGGTGGTTTGCGCGAGGCGCGCCGAGACTCGCGTCAGACGTCCGTCGCCATCGGTTTCCCACAGCCAGTCACTGGCGTTCTCCTCGAAGTCATTGAGCAGCAATCCCACCAGCTGATGCTGTTCGGTGAGTGCGTGCTCGGCGCGCAGGCGCTTGAGAAACTGGCGCGAGGTCAGCAATACCGTGCCGACCAACGCGAAGGCATACAAGGACATCAAGGGCACCAGCGGCGCGAAGCGCTGCCATTGCAACACCGCGATGCCGATGACCACGGCGGCGCTCATGCTGAGCGTCCAACTCAAGGCCGCCTGGGGCAGGCTCGCGAACATCCAGCCGCAGGTTGAAATCAACGCCGCGACGACGCCCGCGATCAGCACGCGACGCTGGTCGTCCACCTCGTTGAAGAGGTAGAGCGACAGGCACGAAAACGCGATACCGCTCAAGGCCACCGCCACCGCCAGCGCCCACGCGCTGCGTGGCGAGACCGGCGTGTCGTCCGGCTTGCGCTGCCAGGCGCGCCACACGGGCACGTAAATGAAGGCGACCAGCAGACACAACAGCGCGGCGCACACGACTACCATGGGACGGTCCACGTAGTCCTGGAATACCGCGAGCGCGGCGCCAATCAACACCAGGGTGACCAGTGAAAACATCGGCAGCTGGGCCACCACCGCATCGAACTGGCGGCCCCTGAATTGCGCCGCGAGGGTCGCGTCCGCATCCGGATCTTCCCAACACGAGGCCAGAAAGCTGCGCACCGAATGCCAGCTCGGGACTTGAACGGTCAATGACGGCATGAATTCCTGTCGCGCCCAGGCAAGGCAATGCCCATGGACGACATGGGCTCAAGCCCGATATAGCGACCTGCCGGCGCCGCGGTTGAATGATTTGCGGGAGGTGGGGCCGGTAGGTAGGTGCGAATTCATTCGCACCTACCGGTGTCCCGGGATATTACAGGAACAGCCAGGGCGCCTCGGCTTTCTTCTTGGCCTCATAGGCCTTGATGTCGTCGGCGTACTTCAGGGAGATGCCGATGTCGTCGAGGCCGTGCAGCAGGCGCTCTTTCAAGTCGGCCTTGAAGTCGAACTTGAAGACCTGGCCGCCGGGCGTGGTGACGCTCTGCGCGGCAAGGTCGACCGTCAGCTTGTAGCCGACCTTGGCCGCCACTTCGTTGAACAGCTGGTCGACCACTGCTTCCGGCAGGGTCAGCGGCAAGAGGCCGTTCTTGCACGCGTTGCCGAAAAAGATGTCGGCATAGCTCGGTGCGATCAGGGCGCGGATGCCGAAGTCGTACAGCGCCCACGGCGCGTGTTCGCGCGACGAGCCGCAGCCGAAGTTATCGCGCGCCAGCAGGATCTCGGCGCCCTGGTAGCGTGCCTGGTTGAGCGCGAAGTCCTTGTTCAAGGGCCGCTTGCTGTTGTCCTGATCCGGCTCGCCCTTGTCGAGGTAACGCCATTCATCGAACAGGTTGGGGCCGAAGCCGGTGCGCTTGATCGACTTCAGGAACTGCTTGGGAATGATGGCGTCGGTGTCGACGTTGGGCCGGTCGATGGGCACCACCAAGCCGGTCAATTGCGTAAATGCCTGCATGATTCAAATCTCCCGCACGTCGACGAAGTGACCGGCGATACCGGCAGCGGCGGCCATCGCCGGACTGACCAGGTGGGTACGGCCGTTGCGGCCTTGCCGACCTTCAAAATTGCGATTCGAGGTGCTCGCGCAGCGCTCACCCGGTTCGAGCTGATCGGGGTTCATGCCTAAGCACATCGAGCAGCCCGGCTCGCGCCAGTCGAAGCCCGCGTCGCGGAAAATCTTGTCCAGACCTTCCGCTTCCGCCTGCTGCTTGACCAGGCCCGAGCCCGGCACCACCAGCGCCGCCTTGACGCTCGCGGCGCGCTTTTTGCCCTTCACCACCTCGGCCGCCGCACGCAGATCTTCGATGCGCGCATTGGTGCAGGAGCCGATGAAGACTTTGTCCACCGGGATGGCGGTGATCGGCGTGCCCGGTTTGAGATCCATGTACTTGAGCGCATTGCGCATGCCGATGCGGCGCGTCTCATCGCCGGCCGCTTCCGGGTCGGGCACCACGTCGCTGATGGCGACGACCATTTCAGGCGACGTGCCCCACGACACCTGCGGCTCGACCTCATCACCGTTGATGACGATTTCCGTGTCGAACACCGCGTCGTCGTCGGACTTCAAATCGCGCCACTGGGCGAGCGCCTTGTCCCACTCGGCGCCGCTCGGCGCATACGGGCGGCCCTTGACGTAATCGCGGGTGATGTCATCGAACGCCACGAGACCCGCACGGCCGCCCGCTTCGATGGACATGTTGCACACCGTCATGCGCCCTTCCATGCTCATCGCGCGCATCACCGGACCGGCGTATTCCATGGTGTGGCCGGTGGCGCCGGCGGTGCCGATCACGCCGATGATGTGCAGGATGAGATCTTTCGGCGTCACGCCGCGCTTCAAGGCGCCGTTGACGGTGATGCGCATGTTCTTGGCCTTGCGCAGCACCAGGCATTGGGTGGCGAGCACATGTTCGACTTCAGACGTGCCGATGCCAAACGCAAAGGTCGCCAGCGCGCCATTGGTGGCGGTATGAGAGTCGCCGCATACGATGGTCATGCCGGGCAGGCTCCAGCCCTGCTCCGGGCCGGTCACATGGACGATGCCCTGGCGGATGTCGCCGACGTCGTGATGCAGGATGCCGTAGGTCTTGCAGTTCTTCGACAGCGTGTCGAGCTGCAGGCGCGCTATCGGATCCTTGACGTTGGTGACGTCCTCGGTCGGCACGTTGTGATCGGACACCGCCTTGGTGGCGGTCACGCGCCACAGCGGCCGGCCCGCCAGTTCCAGGCCTTCAAAGGCCTGCGGCGTGGTCACTTCGTGGGCGATGTGACGGTCGATGTAGATCAGCGCCGAGCCATCCTCGAACTCACGCACGAGATGGGATTGCCAGAGCTTGTCGAAAAGGGTTTTTCCAGCCATGAGAAAAGTCGCTCGAGCTTGCGAAGGGCGGCTAGTCTACCATCGCCCCCGCGGCGCGGGTCCTGTCTCGTGCGCGGCGCATTGAGAGGCTTGGGCAGGCCGCGACGACGGGCTAACATGCGGGGCCGCCGCGCACCCAAGCGGCGCTGGAGACTCTGCACATGCCCAACAAGAAACACCTGTTCGCCGGCCTCTTGCTGCTGGTCGCAAGCCACGCCCACGCCGACTTCAACGACGGCGTGGTGGCGCTGATGGCCGGCAAGTTCGACATCGCGTTGAAGACCTTCGTGCCGCTCGCCGAGACCAACAATCATGCCTATGCCCAGTATTTCCTGGGGCGCATGTATGAGCGTGGCGAAGGTGTGGAGAAGAACGCCAAGACCGCCGCCCAGTGGTATCGCAAGGCCGCCGAGAAAGGCGTCAACGATGCACAGTTCCGCCTCGCCTTGATGTACGAAAGCGGCCAGGGCGTACCAAAGGACATGGAATACGCCTACGGCTGGTACAGCGTGGCCGCGCACCTCGGCAGCAACAAGGCGATTCCCGCCCTGGCCCATGTCAAATCTGAAATGCGTGATGAAGAACTGGTGGAAGCCGACAAGCTGTCGCGGGAGTTGATTGGCAAGTACGGCTCGGTGCCGGAAAGCACCTCGCGCGCGCAGTGAGGGCGGCGGTTAATTACACGCGGAGATTGACGTAGGCGCCCTTCGCGCGCGAATCCACCGCCCCGCCCATGCGCTCGATGAGCGCACCGAGCAGCGCGGCTGGCGAATTGCCGGTGTTGCCGCGCTGGCGCGCTGCCTCGTCCACCGGCTTCACATAAAAATTGGACTTGAGATTGGCGCGCTCGTCGCGCGGCGCATCGGCGGTGAAACGGCGATAGGACGCCGATAGCGCCCTGTCCGCTGCCCCGCTCTGTCTTACCGCGCCAATGGCCATCGCTGTCTCGCCTGACTCCCGGGCAGATTATTCCTTGGCGCCGCGCTTTTTGGCAGGGGCCTTGGACGTGTCAGCCGGAGTGTCAACCAATTGCATGAGCTTGTCGAGGTTGGACAGTGAGTGCATGTGCAGGTAGATGAGATCCAGATAGCCCTGGTCCATGAATTCCTTGAGTTGCTCGCCGCTCAATTTCTGCAGCCGTTCGCGGGTCACGCAGAAGAAGCCGCTCAGCGAATAGGTGCCGCCCGAGTTCAGTGAAATATTGGCCTGCGTGGAGTCGAGCAGGTCGGCCTTGACGAGGGCTTCACAGAAACGGCTGGTGACCTGGGTCGCGAGCAGGAAGTCCTGCAGAAATTTCACACTGTTGGCGAGATACGGGCTCTGCTCCCCACTCTCGAGCAGCAGACGCTCGCCCTCCTTGGCGGTGTTGAAACCGGTATAGGTCTCATCGATGCACACCGTGTACTGGTCGGGCTGGGTGTCGGTATTGGCCAGGATGTAGGGATAGCGGCGCAGGTAGGCCGGCACGTAGTTGCCCTTCCAGGCGCCGTCTTCACCGATGAGGAGGTTCTGGTCAGTGGCGATGCCGAGCAGCACGGTCGGCACGGCCACGCCGTTGCCGTCGCGCGCGAACACCAGCGCGTATTCACGCGCGGCAACCGCGAATTCGCTGGCGGCGAGGTAGATGGAATTGGTGCCCGAGGCAAACGAATAGCCCTGGTCGGCATCGATGTACCAATCGGCGTGGCGCTCTCGGTTGAGCGCGGTGATGTTGCGATAAAGGAGCGGGAGCAAAGGTTCGGACATATCAATACCGGCGATGAAGGGTGGGAAGAATGACGTCGCCGCTCCAGACGACGGCGCCTTCGGCGTCCAGTCTGACCAGTCCGGCAATCTGATTGACGGCGCCCGGCGCCATGACCTCGTTCAGCAACTGCGCATCGGGCAGCTCTTCGAGTTCCTCGAAGTCATCGGCCGGTGCGGCGGGTTCTTTGGCCGGCGCGGCCGCTGGTGGCGCGGCGGGTGCGGGCGCAGGGCTGGCAGCCGGCGCGGATGCCGGCGCCGGACTCTCGTCGAGGGTCTCGAAACCTTCGTCGGCGTCGGCCGGCGCGTCCTCGGGCGCGGCCTTGGCCGGCACCGCGGGCGCGTCTTCGAGCGGCGCGAACAAGTCTTCACTGCCCTCTTCCAGCGACGGCGCATCGGCGTCGGCCGGCGCCTCATCCTTGGCCGGCGCATCGGCCGGCTTGGCGGCCGCCGCATCGGGCTGCTCTTCGGCTTCGAACACATCCTCGAACTCGTCGCCGCCGTGCTCGTCCTTCTGCTGCTTTTCGAGATAGGCGTGCAACTGGCTCTGGTAATCGCGATAGCTCGCGAGTTCGGCCCGGTACTGGCTGAGCAGAGTCTCGCCCTTGGCCTGCGCGGTCTCGCCACTGGCGATGGATTTCTGGATGGCGTCGATGCGCTGTTCGAGTCCGGCGATGAGGGCGGCGAGCTGCTCTTCGGTGACGCTGGGCGCGCAGCCCTCGGCGTCTTCGCACTGGTCCAGCGACTTGGCGATACCGTCGCCCATCACACCGAAAAGCGAGAGGTCGGTTTCGAACAAGGACGAATCGACGAACGCCACCGCCTGCAAAATGGTGAGGATCGCGGCGGGATTGGGGAATGACGCGCGCGTGTTCTGCAACAGGTTGGCCGGCGCGCCGAGCGCGGTCAGCGACGCCACGAGGCCGGTGTCGGTGACGTTGGTGGCGGATGCCTGCGCGCGCGACCGCACGTTGAAATCGATGCGCGTCTTGGTCGCGCGTGCGCCCTGCGCGACCAGCACCTCGCCACCGTCCAAATCCATGATCATGTTGGTCGAGTTCTGCACCTCGTTGGTGGCCGCCAGCATCACCTGCGCGCCGGTGAAGGTGACAGTGTTGCCGCCGGTAGGTGCGGTGATATTGCCGAGGTCGACGCCGCCCGGCAGGCCATCATTACCGGCCTGCACCTTGTCGCCCAGTGCCATCACCACGATGGTGCCGGTGCCAGGGGTGTCGGTGCCGACCGAGATGTTGGTGCCGGTGGAAAAATCCACCGTGCTGCCGACCAGCACCAGGTTGCCGCCGGTCACCAGTGATTCCGACACCGTGATGTAGTCGGCCGGCGCCGAGACCAGCGAACCGTTCAACACATCGCCGCCCGGCGCGGGCGTGAACTGGCCGCCGATGGACAGCGTGCCCTTGAAGTTCTCGAACTTGTCGGCGGCGATGTGGCCGGGCCCGTCCACCAGGTCAATGAACATGTCGGTGTTGGCGGTCGGCACGATGCTGAGCGTGACGCCGGCGTCGGACGCGACCTCGCCGTTGAAATCAAAGATATTGCTGGTCGACTTCAGCACCACCTGGTTCTTGACCGTCAGCGGGCCGTTGAAATGCAGATCCTGGCCGCTGACGTTGGCGCCGATGATGGTGGCGCCGTCGAAGCTCATGTTGCGTCCGTTCACGGCGCCGCGCAGATCGGCAGCGCCGGCGAAGTTCACGTCGCGGGCGCTGATGTCGCCGCGCACGATGGTATTGCCCGCGTAGTTCTGATCCGCGCCGGTGGTCGTGACTTTGTCGTAGGTGGCAGTGCCGTTGGCGACCGTCGAACTGAACGCGCCATTGACCCTGACATCGCCGCGCACGCTGAGATTGCCGTTGCCGCTGGCACGCAAGGCCAGCGGCCCGCTGTTGACGATGTCGCCGACCACGCGCAGGCCGAGTGCGCCAACGTCGATGCTGGCCTGTGCAAAGCTGAGTTTGTCGGCACTGACGGTGCCGCTGACCGAGGCCGCGGCGCCGGGCACGCTCAGCACGCCATTGCCGCTGGTGGTGAGATTCTCGACGCCGCTGAACGACAGTTGATCGCTGGCCGCCCCCGGCACGCCGCGCAGTTCGCCGGCGCCGTCGCTGGTCAGCACCCAGGTCGCGTCGACCTGCGATGCAAGCTCATCGCTGCCGGCGCCCAGGTTGATGCGGGTGGCGGCGCCGGTCGGCGCCGCGGTCAGGGTCACGACATCGTTGCCGCTGCCGAGATTGAGGGTTTCGACGCCGGCAAAGTCGCCGGCGATGCTGCTGCTCGAGGCCGTCATGCCGCCCGCGGTGGCGGCGGTGATGCGCGCCGTGATGGCGCTGGTGTAGGCGCTGGCATCGAGCACGTCGGCGCCGCCGCCGAGATTGAGCGTGCCGACCACGCGCGCGCCGTTGTCGAGGGTCACGCTGTCGTTGCCGCCATTGGTCAGCACATTGCCCGCCCACGCGCGACCGGTCTGGATGGTCACCGTGTCGCTGCCGGTGTCATTGAAGCCGCTGGTGAGCGCAAGGCCCGCATCGCCAATATTGTTGATGTTGAAGGCGCTGGTGGTGGCGTTGCCGCTGCCGCCGTTGAGGGTGATGTTCAAGGACGTCGCGCCGGTCACGGTGATCTGATCGGCGCCGACACTGCCCAGCATGAAGTTGTGGGTGGTGACGTTGCTGGCCACGAAATCGCCGCCGTCGATACCGGCGAACAACTGCGGCGTGGTGTTGGACGGTCCTTCCTGTTTGAAGATGAAGACGTCGCGCTTGTTGCCGCCGCGAATACTGAAATTCTCGAAGGTGGTGGTGGCGGTGGCGAAGGTGTTGCCGTAGCGGCCGCGCCCGTTGCCGGTGATCACCCACACCGTTTCGACATCGGCGCCCTGCAGCTGCGTGCCGTTGCCCACCACCGCGTCGACATCCAGGTAAGTGCCACTGATGAGCGCGAGATTGGGCGGATTATTGGTGGTCGCATCACGCACCGTGCCGGCCTGACCGCTGCCCGAATCGTTGTCGGTGACGGCATTGACCAGCACCAGGTCTGAACCGCTGTAGTCGAGCGTGTCGACGCCGGCGCCGAGATTGATGCTGCCGACCACACGCGAGAACTCATTGGCGCTGGGGTTGGTCGGCGGCGCGCTTTCATGCAGGCCGAACAACACTGAGTCGTTGTCCGCTTCGCCGAGGATATTGGCGGTCAGCACGGTGCTGTTGCCGGCGTTGAAGACGATATTGAAAACGTCGTCGCCAGCGCCGCCGGCCAGTTGGCCAAAGCTCAGGGCGGTGCCGGTGGCGGCGTTGAAGGTATCCACCGCGCTGCCGCCCTGCAAATTCTCGAAGGCGGTAAAGGTGAATTCCGCAGTGCCGTCCGGCGCGCCGCTCGGCGTGTCGTCGAGGCTGCCGGCGCCGCTCGCGGTCAGGCGCCAATCGGTCTTGAGATTGCGACCGACCAGCTTGTCGGTGCCCGCCGCACTGCCGGTGAAATTTTCAAAAGCGGCGAAATTGGCGAACGTCGAACTGCTGTCGGCCGCCGTGCCGTTTTGCAGATTGACGGTCACGGCGCTGCCGCGGGTCGCGAAGGCGAAGGTGTCGATACCGCCACCGCCATCGATGTCACCCGACATCGCGCCGCCGGCCGCCACGCTGACGGTGTCGGCGGCGCTGCCGCCCTGCAGATTTTCGAAGGCCGAAAAATTCACTTCCACCGAGCCCGGCGCGCCGACCGTGGAGTCGTCGATGGTGCCGGCATTGGCGCCGGTCACGGCCCAGTTGCTGGGGTTGTCGGCGCCCACCACCGTATCGCCCGAGCCGCTGCCGCCGACGAAGGTTTCGAGGTTGGTGAAACCGTTGATGCTGGGCGCGGTGAGCGTCGCGAAGTCGATGGTGATGGCGGTGGCGCGAGCGCTGTAGCTCAGCGTGTCGTTGCCGCCGAGGCCGTCGATGGCGCCGCTCAGGCTGCCGCCGGTGGCGAGATTGAAGGTATTGGCGGCGGCGCTGCCGGTGAGGTTTTCAATGCTGGCCCAGGTGCCGCTCAAGGACGATGCAGTGCCGCTGTCGGCGCCGCTGACGGTGTAGGTCAGGCTGCCCGCCAGGGTGTCGGAGCCGCTGCCGCCGAGCAGGCTCTCTATGCCGGAAAACGCGCCGACGTCCACGCCGCCGCTGACGCTGCCGGCATTCAGTGCGGTCAAGGTGAAGGTCAACGCGCCGGCGAGGGAGCTGGCATCGATGCGGTCGGCGCTGCCGGCGCCACCGCTCAAGGTGAAAGCGCCGGGCGTGGTGGCGGCCACCACTTGGTCGATGTCGAAGTCCGACGACGTGCCGCTCTGGCCAAAGCTCGCATCGAGCGTCGCGACCGTCAGCGGGTTGGTGTCGAAATTGAGGTCGCGCGCCGCGACCAGCGTGAAGTTGTCGCTGCCGACATCGGTATAGGGGCCGGACAGCGTCAATGTCGCGCTGGCGCCCGTGGTGCGGATGTCGACGCTGTCGGCGCCCGCGCCGGTGTCGAGGCGTTCGACCACCAGGCTGGCGGCCGAAGTCACGAACACATCGCCGCCGGACACCGCTTCGAGTGCGCTGCCACCGGTCAGGGCGACGCCCAAGGCATTGCCGGCATTCACGCCGATGGCGCTGCCGGCATCGAGGATGAGGTTGGCGCCGCCGCTCTTGGCCAGCACCGCGCCATTGGTGTCGCGAATGGCGCCACTGGTGGCGGTGATGGACTGGGCGCCGGCGGCGTTGAAAGTGCTGGCGCCCGCGCCCTGGAAGATGACGTTGCGCACGGCGCTGAGATTACTGTCGGTGGTGATGTCGTCGACGATGATGAGATCGCCGTTGGCGGTCGCAACCGTCACATCGCCGCTGGCGGTGATGGCGGTGCCGCCACCCAGGCTGAGGTTGCCACCGCCGCCGACGGTCTTGCTGAGACCGATGGTGGTCAAGGTGCCGCCCTGCGCATCAATGCTCTGCGCGGCCGCGCCGTCGAGGGTGCCGAGGCCGCTCAAGGTGATGTCGCCGCTGGCAGTCAGGTCACCGGCCGCGTTGAAAGCGTTGTTGATGGACAGGTTGCCGGCGTTGACCGCGACATCGCCGTTGATGTCGATGAGGGTCGGTGCAATCAGCGTGAGGTTGCCGGTCGAACTCTTGGTCAGCGCATCGACTATCAGACTGCCGCTGCCGTCGCTGCCGGCGCGCAGGGTCTGGTTACCGCTGCCGGCGGCGGCGATGACGACCGTGATGCCCGTCAGATCGATGTCGTCGCTGGCCGCGAGTGAGCCGAGGCCGAGATCGAGTGTGCCGCTGCCACCGCTGAGCGAGCCCAAGGTGGCGGATTGATCGTTGACGTCGAAGGTCGCGCCGGCGGCGATGGTGACGACGCTGCCGCTGCCGATGCCGGTAGCCGCGCCGGGCTTCAACACACCGGCATTGATTTGCGTGGCGCCGGCGTAGCTGTTATTGCCCGACAGCACCAGGGTGTCGGGGCCAATCTTGGTCAGCGTGTTGCCGCCCGCGCCGCTGATATTGCCGCTGATGGTGAAATCGACGTTGCCGGCCGCGCCGTTGTCGACATTGATGGTCGCGGCGCTGGCAAGATTGACGCTGCCCGCCAGGGTGCAGGTGTTGCTGCCCTGCAAGGCGCCGGCGCCGCCATCACCCGTACCATGCAAGACCAGGCCTTCGTTGGCAGTGCCGGTGAAGGCCGCGTCCAGCGTGCCGCCGTTGGCGGTGGTGCTGCCGGCGGCGGTGCCGAAGCTGGCGGTCGATGCCATGCGCAAAGTGCCACCCGACACCAGGGTCGCACCGTTGTAGGTGCCCGTGCCGACGTTCAAGGTCTGGGTGCCGCTGCCGGACTTGGTCAGCGCCAGGGTGTCGCCGCCGGTCTCGGTGAGGTCACCGGCATAGCTGCCGCCGCCGGCCGCGATCGTCAGCGTCGCCGCATCGCCGACCGCCGCCGAATTGTTGGTGACGATACCGCCGGCCACGCCGTCGAGCCGCGCAATGGTCTGGTCGAGGCCGGCCAGATTGAAGCTCGCGCCCGACGCCGTGATATTGAGGCCGCTGCTGTTGTCGAGCACGTCGACCGCGCCGGCCTGCAGGGCGCCCTGCGCGACATTGGTCGCACCGCTGTAGGTGTTGCCGGGATTGGCCAGGATTAGCGTGCCGGCGCCGGTCTTGGTCAGCGCGCGCGCGCCGCCGCTTTCAGCAAGGATGGAGTTCACGGTCAAGGTGCCGGCGCCGCCGATGCTGGCATTGCCGATCAATGTGACGGGGCTCGCGATGGACGCCGTGCCGGTGCCGGTCAAGGCGCCCGCGCCGCCGTTACCGGTGCCGCTCAGGCTGATGTCCTCGCCGGTGATGAGCGCGAAGCCGTTGAGGTCCAGGGTGCCGCCGTTGGCGGTGGTGCCGGCCGCCAGCGTGCCGAGGCTGGCGGCGGTGCTGATGCTGAGCGTGCCGCCGCTGATCAAGGTTGCGCCGGCATAGGTGCCGGTCGCCACCGCCAAACTCTGGCTGCCGCTGCCGGACTTGGTCACGGACAGGTCGTCACCGCCGTTCTGAGTGAGGTTGCCGGCATAGCTGCCGCCACCGCCGGTGATGGTCAGCGTCGCAGTGTCGCCGGTGTTGCCGGCGTCGTTGGTCACCACGCTGCCGGCCACGCCATCGAGCTTGGTGATGGCCTGGTTGAAGCCGGCGAGATTAAGCGTCGCGCCCGACGACACACTCACGCCCGAACTGTTGTCGAGCACGTTGGCCGCGCCGGTGGTGAGCGTGCCGGCCGCCACCGTGGTCGCGCCGGCATAGCTGTTATTGGCGGTCAGTACGAGATCACCGGCGCCGACCTTGCTGAGATTGCCGCTGCCGCCGATCACGCTGTTGATGGTGAACGTGCCGCTGGCGCCAATGGCGCCGGTGCCGGTCACGGCGATGGCATTGCTGGCCGCGACCGAGGCCGTGCCGGTCAGGGCGCCGACGCCGCCGGCGCCGCTGCCGGTCAGGTTGATGGTCTCGGTGCTGGCCAGCGCGAAGGCGCCCAGGTCCAGGGTGCCGGTGCTGGCGGTGGTCTGGCCGCTGGCGGTGCCGAGACTCGCGGCGGTGGTGATCAGGAGCGTGCCGCCGGACACCGTGGTGGCGCCGTCATAGGTGCCGCTCACCACGCTCAAGGTCTGGCTGCCGGCGCCGGACTTGGTGATCGACAGCGTGTCGGTGCCGGTCTCGGTGATGTCACCTGCGAACACACCGCCGCCGCCGGTGATGGTCAGGGTCGCGATGTCGCCGCTGTTGCCGGCGCTGTTGGTGACGATGGTGCCGCCGGCGCCATCGAGCTTGCCGACCTGCTGGTCGAAACCGGCGAGATTGAAGGTCGAGCCGGCGCCGTTCAAGGTGAGACCCGAGGTTGAACCGAGCACATTGACCGCGCCGGCCTGCAAGGTGCCGGCGTTGACGGTGGTCGCGCCGGTATAGGTATTGGTGCCGGACAAGGTCTGGGTGCCGCTGCCGGACTTGGTGAACGACAGCGCGTCGTCGGCCGACTGCGTGATATTGCCGGCATAGCTGCCACCATTGCTGGTGATGGTGAGCGTGGCGGTGTCGTTGGCCGCCGCCGAATTGTTGGTGACGATGCCGCCGGCCACGCCGCTGACCGCGCTGATGGACTGATCGAAACCGGCCAGGTTGAAGCTCGCCCCCGCTGCGCTGATGTTGAGCCCGGCGCTGTTGGTGAGGATGTCCGCCGCGCCCGCCGCCAGCGTGCCACCCGACACCGTGGTGGCGCCGCTATAGGTATTGGTGCTGGCCAGCACCTGGGTGCCGGTGCCGGACTTGGTCAGCGACAGCACGTCGTCTGCCGACTCGGTGATGGTGCCGGTGAATGAGCCGCCGTCATCGGCGATGGTCAGGGTGGCGGCCGCATTGCTGGCGCCGATGGCATCATCATTGGTGACGATACCGCTGCCGGACAAGGACGCGATGGTCTGATCGAAGCCGTGCAGGTTGAAGGTGGTGCCGGCCGCGAGCGTCAGATCGGTCGATGCCGCCAGTGCGTTGGCGAGGCCAATCGCGAGCGTGCCCTGGGCGAGGTTCAAACCGCCGAGCGTGGTGGCGACGCCGAGTTGCAAAGTGCCGGGGCCGGTCTTGGTCAAGGTGCCCGCGCCGGAAATGCCGACGGTCGTCACCGCCAGCGTGCCGCCGGCTTGAACGATGTCCGCCGTGCCGCTGCTGGTCATGACGATGCCACCAGTGAAGGTGGTGGTGCCGCCGGTAGATTGCAGCAAGGTCGGGTTGTTGCCACCGCTGAACGTCACGGCATCGGCGAAGCTGGTGCCGCCGGGTGTCGCGAGTTCGAGCGTCGCGCCCGCGTTGGCGGCGTTGTTGATGACCACGCCGCCGCTGCTGGTGCCGAGACTCGCGGCGGTGGTGATGGTCAGGCGTCCACCGCTGACGGTGGTGACGCCATCATAGGTGCCGGTGCCGACCGACAGCGTCTGGGTGCCGGTGGTGGACTTGGTGATCGACAGTGTGTCGCTGCCGTTGTCGGTGATGTCGCCGATATACACGCCGCCACCGCCGGTGATGGTCAGGGTCGCGACGTCGCCGCTGTTGCCGGCGTCGTTGGTCACAATCGCGCCCGCCACGCTGTCGAGTTTCAATATCGACTGATCGAAACCGGCGAGATTGAAAGTCGCAGCCGCGGCCGTGATGTTCAGGCCCGAGCTCGCGCCGAACAGATTGGCGACGCCCGCTTTCAGTACGCCGCCACTGACGGTGGTCGGGCCGGTGAAGGTATTGCCGCCGCCGGACAAGGTCTGGGTGCCGACACCGGACTTGGTGAAAGACAACACATCGTCGCCGGGCTGGGTGAGATTGCCGGCGAACACGCCGCCGTTGCCGCTGATGGTGAGCGTGGCGGCGTCGGTGACGGCCGCCGTGCTGTTGGTGACGGTGGTGCCGGCCACGCCATCGAGCTTGGTCAAAGTCTGATCGAAGCCCGCCAGGTTGAAGCTCGCACCGGACACGGAAAGATCCAGGCCGGCGCTGTTGTCGAGCACGTCAGCGGCGGCCGCCACCACCGTGCCCTGGGCGATGGTGGTGGTGCCGGTGTAACTGTTGGCGCCGTTGCCGAGCACCAGAGTGCTGGTGCCGCTCTTGGTCAGATTGTGCGCGCCGCCGCTTTCAGCGATGACCGCATTGATGGTCAAGGTGCCGGTGCCGCCGATGGTGGCGTTGCCGGTCAGGATCAAATTGCCGCTGGCTTCCACCGCCGCCGTGCCGGTGCTGGTCAAGGCGCCGACGCCGGCATCGCCGGTGCCGCTGACATTGATGGTCTCACCACCGGTTACGCCCATGCCGTTGAGATTGAGCGTGCCGCCATTGACGGAGGTGGCGCCGACCGCGGTGCCGAGACTCGCGTCGGTGGCTATCGACAGCGTGCCGCCGCTGATGGTGGTGGCGCCGGCATAGGTGCCGTTGACCACGCCGAGGCTCTGGGTGCCGGTGCCGGACTTGGTCAGCGACAAGGTGTCGGTGGCGGTCTGGGTGATGTCACCGACATAGCTGCCGCCACCGGCGCTGATGGTCAGGGTGGCGGTGTCATTGGTATTGCCGGCGTTGTTGGTGACGATGGCGCCGTTAACGCCATCGAGCTTGCTTAGCGACTGGTTGAAGCCAGCGAGATTGAGCGTTGCACCGGACACTGAAAGGTTGACGCCGCTGCTGTTGTCCAGCACGTCGGCGGCGCCGGCCGCGAGCGTGCCATCGCTGACGATGGTCGCACCGCTGTAGCTGTTGTTACCGGCCAGCGTCAAAACACCGAAGCCGCTCTTGGTCAGGCTGCGCGCACCGCCGCTTTCGCCGATGGCGCCGTTGATGGTCAGTGCACCGACGCTCGCAATGGTGGCGTTGCCGGCCAGGGTGATGACGTTACTGGCCGCGACCGACGACACACCGCTGCCTTGCAGCGCGCCGGAGCCGCCACCGGTGCCGGTGAGGCTTATGCTTTCGCTGCTGGCGAGATTGATGTTGCTGAGGGTGAGCGTGCCGCCGTTGACCACCGTGCCGGCGGTGGCGCTGCCAAGACTCGCGGAAGTGGTGATGGCCAGCGCGCCGCCGGTGATGTTGACTGAGCCGTCGAAGGTGCCGCTGCCGACCGACAGCGTGAGAATGCCGCCGGTGGTCTTGCTGAGCGACAGAGTATCGGTGCCGTTCTCGGTGATGTCACCGGCATAGGCGCCGCCGCCAGTCACGGTCAGTGTGGCGATATTTGCGGTGCTGCCGGCGTCGTTGGTGACAATCGCGCCCGCCGCGCCGTTGAGTTCATCGACGGATTGGTCGAAGCCCGCCAGGTTGAAAATCGCCCCTGCAACGCTGACATCCAAATCGCCGACGCCCAGCACGTTGTTGGCGCCGGCCTGCAGCGTGCCGCCACTGACGACGGTGTTGCCGGTATAGGTATTGCCGGCGCCGGACAAAATCTGCGTGCCGCTGCCAATCTTCTTGACGGTCAGGGCGTCACTGCCGTTCTGCGTCAGGTTGCCGGCGAAGTTGCCGCCGCCGGCGCTGATGCTGAGCGTCGCCACGTCGGCAGTCGAGCCGACGTCGTTGGTGACAACCGTGCCGCTCACGCCGTCGAGTTTCGTGATGCTCTGATCAAAGCCGGCGAGATTGAAACGTGCGCCGCTGACAGCGAGATTGAGGCCACTGCTGTTGTCGAGCACATCGACCGCGCCGGCCTTGAGGGTGCCGGCGTTGACGGTGGTTGCACCCGTGTAGCTGTTGTTGCCGCCGAACACCACCGTGCCGGCGCCGAGCTTGGTCACGCTGCGTGCGCCGCCACTTTCGCTGATCACGGCATTGATGGCGAGGGTGCCGGCGCCACCCAAAGCCGCGTCGGCATCGAGCACCACGGTGTTGCCGTTTTCGATGGATGAACTGCCGGTGCCGATCAGCGCGCCGACGCCGCCGTTGCCGGTGCCGCTGAGATGGATGGCTTCGCTGCCGGTCAAGGTCGCGCCGTTCAATTCCAGCGTGCCGCCGTTGGCGGTGGTGTTGCCGACATTGGAACCGAGGCTCGCGGCAGTGATGATGCTGAGTGTGCCACCGGTGATGCTGGTGGCGCCGTCATAGGTGCCGTTCACCACCGACAGGCTTTGCGTGCCGCTGCCGGATTTGACCAGGGTCAGGGTGTCGGTGCCGTTCTCGGTGATGTCGCCCGCATAGCTGCCGCCGCCACCGCTGATGGTCAGGGTCGCCACATCGGCGGTGCTGCCAACGTCATTGGTGACCAGTGCGCCAGCCACGCCGTCGAGTTTCGTCAGCGACTGATTGAAGCCCGTCAGATTGAACACGCCCGTAGCGCCGAGATCGAGACCGGCGCTGTTGATGAGTACGTCGGCGGCGCCGACACGCAGCGCGCCGTCGGAGACATGGGTGACGCCGTTGTAGTCCTGCTGGGTCACCATGAGCAGGGCGCCGGCGCCGATCTTGGTCAGGCCCAGCGTCGCCAGGCCGTCGCTGATGCCGTTGACCTTCATCACGCCGGCGGCGTTCGAGACGCTGACAGTGGCGTCGTTGGCGAGCGCGACATTGGTCA
>JADLGE010000081.1 GCA_020849475.1 Gammaproteobacteria bacterium | reverse complement strand
CAATGAGCGCGACATCGTCCAATTCCGCGGCGACCGCCGCGGCAGCCGGTAAACTGGCCCGCGAGTTCACGTTCATCAAGCCGGCCGCGCGCCGCCTGACCGAGTACGAAGCGCTGACCGTGCATCAGCAGCCCGATGCGTGGGGCTTCGACAAGGTCGGCGCCAATATCGACGACACCGAGTGGTATGTACTGCGCCCCGATGGCAAGTCTCTGTGGGACCAGGCCTCGACCAAGCTCAAGCACGATGACTGGTATGCGTTTCGCGATCCGGCCCAGCAATGGCAGCGCACCTATGTGCGTCACCAGGAACAGCAGGAAACGTCCATCGCGCGCATGACGGAAGATGCGGCGCTGGACGGTACGCTCGCGGCGCTGTCGGCGGGTTGGGTGAAAGACCTGCTGTGCGCGCACTATCGCGCGTGGTCGTTCTTTGAATACGCCATTTTCCGCTGCCTGGCGCCGGCGCAGCGCGAGGCCTTGTCCGACACCCTCGGCAACCTTTTGTGCTTCCAGAGTTTCGACCATCTGCGCCATGCGCAGGACGTGGTCGTCTACCTGGTCGAGCTCGAGAGCGTCAATGGCGCGGTCGACGATGCGCTCGGCAAACAGCAATGGATGTCGGCGCCGGCCTACCAGCCGTCGCGCAAGCTCGCCGAAGAAATCATGGCGACCACCGACTGGGCGGAGCTGCTGGTCGGATTGAACCTGGTGGTGGGGCCCTTGCTGCAGCAGATGGCGGTCAGCGATCTCGTGCGTCGCGGCGCCATGCACAACGACGATGCCGTCGCGCCGCACATCGTCATGACCGCCGAACGCGATCGCCGCCGCAATCTCGCCGCGGCCCAGGCCTTCGTGCGCCTGGTCACGGCCGAAGACAGCGCCCACGCCGCGCACAATCGCGCGGTGCTGCAAACCTGGCTGGACGATTGGAGCGCACGCGCCGATGCGGCCGCGCAGGCCCTGGCGCCGGTCTACGGGCAAGCGCCGCAGCCGGCGTTGAGCTTTGCCGCCTCCCATGGCGCGGCGCGCGCAGCCTGCGCCGGCATCATTCGTGAACTCGGCTTCAGCACCCGTCTGGATGGCGAGGCATGAACGCGGTCAGTGGTCGCACCGATGTGTCGCTGGTGCTGATGCAGGGCTCGCCCGAAGCGCAGGCCACCCTCGATGTGCTGGAGCGTGACAATCCCGATCTGGTGATTGCCGATCACGGTACGTTCTGGAAGATCACCGCGCCGGGCGGTCGCATCGAAGTCGATTTGAACGAGGTCGCCGAGGAACTCGGCACCGAGCTCAGCATGTCGCAGTGGCTGGTGATCATGTCGACCTATGTCGGGCGCGTGATGACCGAGCCCGACAAGTTCATCCTGACCAGCGATGTCACGCAGATCCACCGCGAACCCTAGAACTCCGTATCGTTTGGTTGCTGATTCATGAGTGATGTGGAATACGTCGTCGAGCTGTCGCCAGGCGGTGAGACTTTCAACTGCGGCGAACAGGAAACCATTCTCGACGCCGCGCTGCGTCAAGGCATAGAACTGACCTACGGCTGTCGTCATGGCCGCTGCTCGACCTGCAAATACCTGGTTGAAGACGGCGAGATCGATTTGGGCGAGGTGACGACCTACGCGCTGCCCGAGAATGAACAGGACGCCGGTTGGGCGCTGTTGTGTCGCGCGCGGCCGCTGAGCGATCTTTTGATTCGAGATCATCGTCTGCCCGATGCGCGCGCCCTGCCGTTGCTGTCGCCCTCAAGCTTCGATGCCGAAGTGGCGGCGGTGACGCAGCTCACGCCTGAACTCTGGCAACTCGACGTCGCCTTGCCGGCGCCGCTCAAGTTCTACGCCGGTCAGTTCGTCGAACTCGGCCTGCCGACGGCGCAGGGCACGGTGTGGCGCAGCTATTCGATGGCTTCACCGCCGTCGTCGGCCGCGCGCTTGAGTTTCGTCATGAAGCGCATCGAGGGCGGTGCGTTCTCGGGAGGGCTCGACACCCTGCACGTCGGCCAGCCGCTGGCGGTGCGTGGTCCTTTCGGTGCGAGCTATCTGCGCGCCGGCACGCGGCCGGTGCTGCTGTGCGCGATAGGCTCGGGCATTGCGCCGATCATGGCCATGCTGCGTGATGCCGCCGAGCGCGGCGATACCCGCAGCTTCTCGCTGTTCTACGGCGCGCGGCGCCCGCAGGACCTGCCTTTCCTCGACGAATTGCGCGCAGGTTTCGGCCTCAAGCTCGAATTCGTACCGACCCTGGATGGTCTCGAGGGCGGCGATGCCTGGGATGGCGCCAGCGGCACGGTCACCCGCGCCGTGCAGCATGCGGTCGAGAACGCGCGCGACATCGACGCGTATCTGTGCGGTGCGCCGCCGATGTGCGAGACCGTCAGCCGTTTGCTGAGCGCCAAGGGCCTGCCGGCCGAACAGCTCTATTTCGATCGCTTCTTCGCCGCGTCGGCCTGAAATCGATGGCGGGGAGCGCGCATTCACCGCGCAAAGCGCCTCTCCAATCACTCGTCACCGCGCCGCCGGAAAATCCGCTGTCGCACGCACTTTGAAGCCCTCACCCTCACGCAACAGAAACAGCACGCGCAGTTTTTCTCGTGCCGCGAGCGTCAGCCCGCGCTCCGCGCCCAGCACCATGAAGGCCGTCGCATAGGCATCCGCCAGCATGCACGAGGCATGCAACACGCTCACCGAGGCCACATCGTTGTTGACCGGCTGCCCGCTCGCCGGCTCGATTTCATGGGAGTAGCGACGGCCCTGGTAATCAAAGAAATTGCGATAGTCGCCGGACGTCGCGAGTGCGCTGTCGGTGAGCGGCAATACGCGCTCGATAGCGTCGCGTTCGGCGCGCGGCAGCGCCACGCCCACCTGCCACGCGATGCCTTCGCCATTGTGACCGCGCGCACGCACCTCACCGCCGATGTCTACCAGGTAATTTTCGATGCCGGCGTGCTCCAGCAGCACCGTGACTTCGTCGACTGCATAGCCTTTCGCGATTGCCGACAGGTCGATGTAAATGTCGCCGCGCGACTTGCGCACGCGTGGCGGTGAGGCGGCGAGTTCGAGTTGTCGGTAGCCGACCCGTGGCAGTACTTCACGCAGCGCGGCGGGCGAGGGCGGCGCATCGATACGCGCCTGCGGGCCGAAGCCCCACAGGTTGACCAAGGGACCGACCGTGACATCAAACGCACCGTCGCTGGCGACGCTGACATCGCGCGCGGCGCTGAGCACGGTGAACAGTTCCTGCGACACCGGCAGCCAGTCGCGACTCGAATTGGCGTTCAGACGCGACAGTTCCGACTGCGGCCGGTAAGTCGACATCAGGTTGTTGATGCGCTCGAGCAGTGCTTCGATGCGCGGTTTCAGCGGGTCCGCGGCCGCGCTGGGCGCGGCGGCAACGCTGACCTGCCAGGTGGTGCCCATGGTTTCGCCGCGCAGACGCAAGGTTTCGGCGCTGGCCGTCGCGCCAGCCAGCGTGAGGCACAGCGCAGTCAGCCAGCAGAGTTTCATGACCCGCGTTCTCAACTCATCCCCTCGTGCATGGCCGACGCAATTCGCCTGGCTGCATTGTCGTGCGTGCAGCACTCCATGCCCACGACGAGTTTGGCCGATAGTGGCAATCCATAAAATTTTT
>JADLGE010000080.1 GCA_020849475.1 Gammaproteobacteria bacterium | reverse complement strand
TAGCCAGCTTCGGCCTGACCTTCGGCCTGGGCGCATTCATGTGCTACATCCTGTTCATCATCGGCCAACTCGCGTGGGAGGCGAAGGCCGGCAAGTTCGGCACCTTCGTGCTGTTTTTGGGGCTGGCGTTCGGGATGGTCGGGTTTGTGGCGAAGTTTATTATTCAGTGGTTTTTGGAGAGGTAGGAGCGGCAAGGGCGCCTCCTGCAGACCAGTACGAGGCCATCCGCCACTCTCTTTTATTCAAACGTTGACGATCATTGAGCGGGACTGTGGAGCAGACCCCTTTTTGCGCTGTGCCGGCTGGCAGTCTCCCCGACTTGAGTACCCATCTCGTCGAACACTTTTGGGCTGGAAGCCACTTGATTCTGAAACACACGCTCTCACTCTCGATCGCTGCACTCGGCTTAGAGCTAGCTACAGTGGTCAGCGCGAAAGTGCTGGTCGAGAATGCCTCTTACACCGCGCAGTCGGCCCCACAGTGATTGGAACTTGGAAAATTCGACACATCCCAAGGATCGCTGCACAGCGCCGCACTGACCATCAACGCCGAATACGCGGGTTCGTCAGGGGTCTTCAATTCCTCGGCGGCACTCAACCTCACCAATGTACAGGTGAGCTTGTTTGGCAGCCTGATCGGCAGCGTCGAGCCGAGCGGCCCGACGGCCCTGCCGGCCAGCATCAATGTGCTGAGTTCCAACTCGTTTGTGGGCAGTCGCACCTTCGTCATTCGCGGTCCGGGTGCACAAACCTCGACCGGTCCGTTCACGCTGACATTCGCTCCTGAAGTGCTCAGCTTCAGCGGCGCCGACCTGCAGGGCTTCGTCGGCGCCGGTAACTTCGGCTTGAGCTTCACGACCAACGCGTCTGCGTCGGTGCCCGCGCAGTTCTTCAGCGTGGCGCTTACGCCATCCGCGAAGTCCAGCGTCTCACTCTCGCTCAGCTACGACTACACGCCTGCCAGCCGCCCGGTACCGACGCCTGGCGCTGAAATGCTGTTGCTCTCGGGCATGGGTGCGCTTGGATTCGTGATGCCCTCGCGACGCCGCAAGTTGTCTTACGGGGCCGCGGGTCATATGCATTTGCAGCAGGGGAATGGATCTGAAGCGTAAATCAACGCAGCTCCGCCCTTTCTCAACCGGCCGGAAGTGCGCTACACAGCGGTATGCCCGCCATCCACCGGCAAGCTTATGCCGGTAACAAAACTGGCACCGTCGGAAAGCAGCCAGCAAATTCCTGAAGCGATCTCGGACGGCTGGCCGAACCTGTTCATCGGATGGACTGCGGCGATCGCGGACTCCAAGCCCGGATCGGTCGCCATCGCTTCCGCAAGCATCGGAGTAAGCGTACCGCCTGGCATTACCGCGTTTATGCGAATGCCCTTGGTGGCGTAATCAAGCGCCGCCGCTCGCACGAAACCGAGAACTCCGGCCTTGCTGGCGCAATATTCACTGCCGTTGGGGAATGCGGCCAAAGCCCCGCTGGAGGAAATGTTGACGATGGATCCGCCACCGGTCAGAAGCATCGCGGCGATTTCGTGCTTGTTGCAGAAAAATAACCCGCGCAGGTTGAGGTTAATGCAACGGTCCCACTCATCCGCTGATATCTCATGAACGAGCTTGCTGCAGGACTGCACGCCCGCGGCATTGCAGGCGCCGTCGAGCCGGCCATATCGACGGACAGCTGCTTCGACCATGCCGCGCGCATCGTCTTCCAGGTAGGCATCGGTACGGACAAACTGCGCCTCACCACCCGCTTGCTCGATTTCCCTGACCACGGCCTGGCCTGCATCGGGATGCAAGTCCGCGATGGTTACCTTGCATCCAGCTTGTCCCAGCATGAGCGCCGTCGCGCGCCCGATCCCGCTGGCGCCGCCCGTGACGACTACCGATTAGCCCCTTCAGGCTATTCATCAATTCTCTCCCGTTCGCAAGTGCCAGGCTCTGAGCCTGTTTGGTTCATGTCGGTGGGTCGTTAATGCCAGCATTCTGCTGGCAGGTCGCGCCAGGGACACCCGGTGGGCATCCGCTCCAGTAATCCTTCCACTGTCCTACGGTGTTCGCGCTTGTGGTGTACGCGACCAGTCTACTTCACCAGGTTGGAATGCTTGCCCCAGGCCTCGTCCGATAACATCAATCTCGGCATGGCTGACTCGTCGAGCCTGGCTTTTGGCGAATCGATTCCATGCTGAACCGCCACACCATCGACCCGCGCGGCCGGGCCGGAGGACACAGCGGAGGCCAGCCGATGACTGTATGTCGGGTCATGCTAGTTTCGTCAATGGCTCCAGCGAGTCGGTTGACGGGGTCATCTCTCGCGGAGAGATTAGAGCGCTGTGGAATTGCCCCAAAAAAGACGAGGGAGACTGAAGATGATTTCAATGATCGTCTGCGCCAAACGCCGGGCGGACCTTACCCGCGATCAGTTTGTCGACCACTGGTTAAACCGGCACGCGCCACTGGTGCTGAGCGTGTCCGAGTTCGCCAGACACCTGAAGCGCTATGTCCTGCATCCTTACGACAAACAGAGCGAAGGCCATTCGCTTGTCTTGGGGGGGAGCTCCGAATACGACGGCGTGGGCGAGTTATGGTTTGAAAACCACGCGGCGATGGTCGCCGCATTTAACGAACCGCGATATCTCGAAATCATTCGGCCCGACGAGGACCGATTCCTTGACCGAGATGCTTGCCTGACCTTCGTCACACGACCACTGATACAGAAAGAGCTGGAATAGCGAGCACTGTCAAAGAGGTGGCTTGGCGAGGGGCTGGCGCGATGATGTCGGGGCGGCGCCCTGAGACGAAAGGCGAATGGGGAATGGGGAATGGGGAATGCGTGAGCGTGTCGAGTGCAGTCATGTCTCAACCTGACCGGGAAGAAACTCAACTACGTCGCGTTCTTCCGGCGTACTACCGTGATTGCATTCTTCAGAATCGACGGCGACTCATAGGCTCGAAAGCCAGACGCTGTCGTTTGCGACAGTGAAAAGGTCGGCCATTCGCACTTCACAGACATCACTGCGCTGCGCAGATCACCTGAGCGGGCACGTGCAGTGGCTGCCTCCCGGATGCAAATCAACAGCCGGGCAGGCCTTCCGCATATCTGCCCGCCCGTAGCACAAGATCAAGGCACAGGTTTACTTGAGCTGAGTCAGTTACGGCTTGCACCTGTGCTCGGCCCCGATTGACCGGCGGATCGCCAAAGGGCTTACTTGCAGGATACGAGACACCGACGGACCGGGAGGGCTGTGGGGTTCGTGAACCGCCCGGGCAGCCCCCTCGGCGAGCGCAGGATACTCGAACTCAGTGTGGCGAAAATCGGAGCCTGTACATGCGTGCCACTTGTTCGGAATCTCTGTACCTGAGCAGTTTCTGGCGCGTCGCTCCCTCTCAAGCACCCATGAGGCTGTTATCGGCGCTTCTCCTGCTCGGGGCATTCGGCCTTCAGCTGGCGGGCTGCGGGCAGCCACACCAGCCAGGGGTCGCCAGCGGCAAGCTGCGCGTCGGCTACGCCGTCGAGGCGCCCTACGCCTACGTCGATGTCGATGGGCGCGTTACTGGCGAGGCGCCTGAAGTGGCGCGCCTCATCGCACAGCGCCTTGGCTTGGGTGAGCCGCTGTGGCAACAGATGGCGTTCGACGACCTGCTTACGCGTCTCGATCAGGGCCAGATTGACGTCATCGCGGCGGGCATGTTCATCACGCCGGAACGCGCGCGTCGTGCGCTGTTTTCTTCTCCGACATTTGCCGTGCGCCCGGGGCTGCTGGTGCTTAGCGGCAACCCGCTCGGCGTATCGTCCAACATCACGGCCTCGCCCCCGTCCCGACCGATAGCCGTGCTGCGCGGCGCAGTCGAGGAGGAAGTGCTGCGTGCCCACCATCTGCCACTCATGGTGGTGCCTGACGCACAGACCGGCCGCGACGCCGTGGCGAATGGTGTTGCGGCCGCACTCGCCCTGTCCGCGCCGACCGTTCACTGGATGGCCGCGCACGATGCATCGGGCGCGACTGTGCCCTTGCCGGGCGCCGCACTGCCTGGTTCGGCCGCGGGTCAAGGCGCGTTCGCGTTCAGGCGTGGCGATGTTGAGCTGTGTCGCAGGTGGGATGAGGCCCTGCTCACACTCAAGCGCAGCGGCGATTATCAAACCATTGAGGAGCGCTTCGGTTTCTCGAACGAGAAGGGGCTTATCACCTCGACCACGCCGTGCACCCCAGCGTCATGAACAGTTCCGAGCCAGCACGCCGCGGCAGCCTTCTGCTTGCCCTGCGTCACAGCACCGCCCAGGCGCTCACCGGACTGGTGGCGCTCGGCTTGATCGTGGCTCTCGGCTGGCTGCACTTCGAACACACATCCGTCGAACATGCCATGGCGCGCGAACTCGAGACGTTGCGCATCGCACGCTTCGATTTGGCTCACGGTTACATGCTGGCGACGAGGAACAACATCGAGGACGACGCCCTGCAACGTGCCGCCGGTATGGCGCGCATGCGCCAGGCCGTGGACGCCCTGCAGGCCGGGCAGTTGGGCCTACAGTTTCCAGGCACGCAAGCCGCACAGGAATCCGCGCCGCTGCGCGCGGCCGCTCAAGAGTTCGCTGGCACGCTCGCGCGCTGGCCCGTCACGGCGCCGCCGTCTCCCGCCGAAGAGGTCGAGCGGCGCGCGATGCTGTTCGCGCTTGATCAGCACGCGGCGCGATTCGAAGGCGCGCTGCAGCGCGCCGTAGGCACCAGGGTCGACAGCCTGGAACATCGCTTTCTGCTTGCCGCCTTCGGGGCCGGTGCCCTGCTCGCGATGCTGACCGCCTGGCTCAGCATCGCAAGCTTCGCGCGGCAACGCGCCGAGTCCATCGCCCAGGCACAACGCGCGCATTTCGATTTCGCGATGAGCACGCTGGCCTTCGGTTCGTGGCGCTACGACGTGCCGACGGGAAAGATGCACTGGTCGAGTGCTATGGCCAGCCTGGCCGGACGTGTGCCGAGCGCGATGGACTTGCAAGTGGCCGACGCCGCGGCCAGCCTGCATCCTGATGACCGGGCGCCTTGGCTCGCAGCCGTGTCGGAGGCAGTGGCGGCTGATCACCTGTTGAGCACCGAGGTGCGCCGGGCTGGTGACGGCGAACAGTGGCGCTACTTTCTGTCCCTGGGTCGGCCCATGGCGACCGGCGCGGGCGTGCAAATGTTCGGCATCGATGTGGACATTTCGTCCTTCAAGCAGGTCCAGAAGGAACTCGCGACGAGCGAAGCCTTGTTCACGGCCGCGTTCGAGTCTGCCGGCGCCAGTCTGGCGCTCACCACACCCGACGGCCAGTGCCTGCGCGTCAACCAGGCATTTCGCATGCTGCTTGGTCTTGAGCTCGAGGCGCCGGTCACGTCGTCACTGGCGGAATTCGTCTACCCGCCGGACCAGCGGGATTTGCGCGCCGCCCTCGAGCGGCTCGCCAACGGTTCGACGAGCAGCACACGCCGCGAACTGCGCGTCATTTCACCGGACGGAGCGCTGCGCTGGGTCGATATAACCCTGGCCATGGTCAGCGTGAACAACAGTGCCGAACGCTACGTGGCCGTTCAGATGATCGACCTTGACCAGCGTAAGCAGGCAGAGGCTAAGCTTGAGGCCGCGATCACCGCGCTCACCGTGGCCTCACAGGAAAATGTTCGGCTGCTGGCGCGCCTCAACGAAGCGCAGAGCATAGCCAGGATTGGCAGTTGGGTGTGGACCGTGGACGCGCACGAATTGTGGTGGTCGGATGAGCTCTACCGCCTCTGCGGGCTCACGCCAAATGCTCCTTCTATAAGGCTTGAGGACTATCTGTCGTTCGTACACGAGGATGATCGTAAGGCCTACGAGGCGGCCATGGAGCGCGCGATCGCCAATCGGTCGAATCTTGAATTCGATCTCAGGATTGTCACCCACCAGGGCGACCTGCTGTATTGCCGGAGCAGGGGTCAATGGGAGTTCGGCGACAGCGGAGCGCTCGAGCGCATGCACGGCACGCTGCAGGATCTGACCGAGCGGCATGCGCTCGAAGAGCAGTTGCGCGAGAAGCAGAAAATGGAGTCGCTCGGCACGCTGGCCGGAGGCGTGGCGCATGACTTCAACAATCTGCTGAGCATTATCATCGGCAATCTGCAGCTTCTGCGCCATGACATTCCACCTGAAGATGCGGCACAGCACGCAAGGCTTGAGCACATGGCAAGTGCCACGGCCCGCGCGCGTGGTCTCGTGGCACAGATTCTCGCCTTCAGTCGGCGCGCCCCGGTTGAATTTTCCAGCCAGGATCTTGCCGCGATAGTCACCGAGGCTGTTGGTCTGTTGCGCTCGACCGTGCCAAGCGGTATCGCCATCGAGTACGCAGTGCCTGGCGAGTTGCCCGCGATGATCGGCAATGCAACCCAGTTGGAACAGGTGCTGGTCAACCTGTGTACCAATGCCTGGCACGCATGTGAGAACCTTCGCGACCGCAAACCGCAGATCCGCATCGAACTGACCTCGGCAAAGCTCGACGACGAGGCCGTCATGCGACTCTCGCAGAGCGTGGCGCCGGGCGATTACCTGTGCCTGCGCGTCACCGACAACGGCGATGGCATGGAGCCCGCCACCCTCGGGCGGATATTCGAACCCTTCTTCACCACGCATGGGTTGGGTACGGGCACCGGGCTCGGACTTGCCATGGTGCACGGCATCGTGGTCTCCCATCGCGGCGCTATCGAGGTGCGCTCGGAGCCAGGCAAAGGCAGTTGCTTCGAGGTCTATCTGCCAGCACTGGCTTCATCTGCTGCTACTGAGCAGAATCCGCTCGTGGATGCCGATGCAATCGCATCCGCGGCTCTTCCCCACCTGCGCGTACTTTACGTGGACGATGAACCGGCTATCGCCGCCTTCGTCGGCGAGTTGCTGGGTGAAGCGGGGATGGACGTCGTCACCCTGACCAGCGCCAGCGCTGCGCTCGCACTCATCGAGCGCGGCGAGATCAGAGACTTCGACGTGCTGGTATGCGACTACAACATGCCCGAATACTCGGGCCTCGATCTGGCAAAGCGCGCGCGGGAAGTCGCCCCTGCCCTACCGATTATCCTCAGTTCAGGATTCCTGGCCGCGCAGATGCAGGAACAGGCCGCGAGTCTTGGAGACGTGCGTGTGTTGAATAAAGTCGACCTGCCGGAGAAGCTGATTCCGACGCTGAGCCAGATTCAGAGATAAATGAACCTCGTTGAGACTCGGGCTGGCCCTTGGGTTGTAATTGCAAGCGCGCTCTACGCGCACAGCAATCTCTCTTTCCGGTGCAATCGACACCGCAGCTCGCGAAATCCAACGCGGCATGCGCCGACTTGACGTTTGCAGTGCTGTCCTCATCGCTTCAATGGCGTTTACTGACCGTGATCAGCGCGCGCTCATATCCCGACTGCGGGTCGCCAACCTACACTTTCAATGGGCAAGGCAATCCGGCCCATGACATCGGCAAGCAAGGAGGACAAAAGGAACAACCGTTCGTTTGACGTGAGCCGCGAACGCGGCACGGAACGCCCGTGGGGAGGACGACGATGATGCTCATGGCTGCTGCGCGTGCGCACGGCGCCGCGCTGTGTCTGCTCTTGCTCTGCATCTGCGACCTCAGCGGATGCGCAAAGCCGGCACTGTTGCGAGGTCCACATGTTCCACCGGCCAAGCACATGAACTCGTCCAGCGCGGCCTCCGGCGCAGTGCAGCGCATACGTGTAGTGTCGGCCGACGTCGCACCGCGCATCCCCACCACCAGCTGGCAACCCAGTTCCAATCAGTCCATCTGGGCAGGTGCGCTCGCCGGCGGCGGTGCCGGCGCAGGAGTCGGTGCAGGCGTTTGCACGGTCAGCATCATCTGCCCACCGTGCTACGCAGCGTGCGTCGCTGCACTCGGGATTGGTGGCGCGGCGGCCGGCGCCTTCGGTGGACATATCGCACATCGGCAACTCGCAAGCGATCCTGCCAACCGCATGCTGCCGCCGCCCGATGACCTTTCAACGCGGTTTCGCGCACAGGTGATTGCGACCCTGTCAGCGCAGTCAGGAATCACCGCGGAGAACGGCGGCACGGCCGCGTTGCCATTTGCACGGGATAAGGACGAGCGCGCAGGCGTTGCCACTATCGCGCCTGCTGTCGCTGCTGACGCCGACGGACCGTCCCCCGACCAGGTGCTGGAAGTTGCGCTCACTGAAATTCATGCCGAAGCCTTACGCAAGGGTGGCTTCGAAGTGACGATGAGAGCCCGCGCGCGCCTGCGCGATCCGCGCGCCGGCACCCGCGGCGAGGTCGAGAAATTCGAGTACGGCGGGCCGCGCATCGCCGAGGGAGGTGGCATCGAAGCCGAGGCGGCGCGCATCGCTGCGGATGTCGAACTCGGCATGCACGCAATGGCGAAGGACATCAACGACAAACTGTTGCATGGCGACTGAGTAAGCACGATGCCGGCCTTGCTTACACCCGTCGCCGGCTCTTCATTTGCGGCGCTAGGTGCGTTCGCGCTTGGCACGTTGCTTGTGGCCTGCGCGGAGCGACCGCCGCGTTTCGACGTGCCGCCGCCCTCGCTCGCGCCACGCTACACAGTGGTGGTCACGGTGAGCGGTACGCCGTCGCTGACCACGCCCATGGGGCCAGGCGCGGGTGTCGTCGGGGGCGCACTGGCGGGCGGCTACTACACCTGCTTGCTGTCCTATGGTTCGCTTTGCGCAGCGGCGCCCGTGGTCATGCCGCTCACTGCTGTGGTCGGTCTCGCGAACGCCGAGTCGCCGCGCAACATCGCGCGCGCCGAGCGAGGCTTGAAGCGTCAAGCGATCACTGCGCGTGTGAGTCCGGAATTGCAGAACGCGATCGTCGCGGCCGGAAATCATCGTGCTGGTTATCGATTCGTCGCAGCCGGCGAGAGCGACCTGGCTGGGGGCACACGTCTCGCGTTGCGCGTCACCCCGCTCGCCGTCGGCTTGACTCAGGGCAGCGGCAAGCAGGTATTTGCGCTGCGCGCGGTCGGCGGACTGGAGAAGCAGGACTTCGGCGAATTCAGCTACGCGAGCGCGCCACGCGAACACGGACAATGGCTGAGCGACGACGGCGCCATCATCGACGCGGCCCTCAGCGAGGGCTGCAGGGTCATCGCCGAGCAGGTGGTCACGCGGGTGCTGGTTGGTCGGTGAAGTCACACAGGTGCTTAACATCGATTGCGCCTCCATGCGCCGATCCAAGAAAGCTCATAGCAAGTATGGGCTGCCCGGCGCAGCGGTCGTGGCATCTGCCGCGGGCTTTGAAAAGGGAAACGGATGCTCCGCATGATGTAGGGGTGTTGTAGCGGAAGCGCTTATGGTGCCGGCTGCAGGAATCGAACCCGCGACCTGATGATTACAAATCATTTAAACCCCTAATCTCACCCCGTATCACTGGCGACGCCTCACGCGTTTTCGTCCTGTTTTTAGCTGTTTACAGGACCGCTAGAACTGGGCGAGACTCACCAGCGACAAAGCAAAGGGTAGACGAAGGGCAGACGTGAAAGCAAATGACGAAAAAACATCAGCACCGCGCGGACCCTTCACGATCAAGTATCTGCTGGGCCTTAAGGCGCGCGAAAAGCGCTATGAAGTCATCGAGCCAGGCCGCACCAATCTGCGCATGCTGGTGGCACCGAGCGGCAGCAAAACCTTCTATTACGTCTACAAGCATCAGGGCGAGCGGATCTATCTGCGCTTGGCCGAATTCACGCCACGCACTGACCTGGCCGACGTGCGCGCACGACTGCGGCAACTCGCAGATCTGCGCGATAAAGGCGTTGATCCGCGCGCCTCACGGGTAGCCGAGCGCGAGCTGGCCACCACCGCGATCAACGTCACCGAGTTTGCCAAGCGCTTCCTCGAGCGCTATGCGATGAAGCGCAAACGCTCGTGGCGACAGGATGAGCGCATCCTGCGCAAAAACGTCGTGCCCGAGTGGGGCACGCGCGCGGTGCGCAGCATCGAGCGTGCCGACGTGCGCGATCTGATCGAGAAGATTGCCACCACCGGCGGTCCGCGTGCGGTTCCCAATTCAGGAATCGAACCCGCGACCTGGATCGAGCTTCCAACACCACGGCGGACGAACCAACCGCGCAAGCCGGCGCCGGCGCCGGTGGCCGCGAATCGGACCCTGGCGTGCCTCCGCGTGCTGTTCAACTACGCCATCGACCAGGACATCATCGAGCACAACCCCTGCGCCCGCGTGAAGATGGCCACCAAAGAGCGCCCCCGTGAGCGCTGGCTGCCCGATCCCGAGCTGCGCGCGTTCTGGGCTGGCCTGCAGGGCCTGCGGCGGCCACGGCGCAAGGACGAGCCGCCTACGCTGCCCCCGCCCTGTGCGGCGCTGGCGTTCATGCTGGTGACCGGCCAGCGCAAGGGCGAAGTGATCGGCATGACCTGGCGTGAGGTCGACCTCGATGGCGCCTGGTGGACCATTCCCGAGACGCGCGCCAAGAACGGCCGCGCGCATCGCGTGCCGCTCTCGCCGCTCGCCCTGCAGCTGCTCGACGAGCTGGCCGGCTTGAGTCGCACGTTCGTCTTCCCCGGCCGGGCGACGAAAACGCACATCCGCGACACATCGGTCGATCACACGCTGCGCGACCACCGCGACGACTTCGTGCTCGACGGCAAACCGCTCGACCCGTTCACGCCGCACGATCTCAGGCGCACGGTGGCGACGCACCTGGCGCGCTTGGGCACGCCGCGCCTGGTGATCTCCAACCTGCTCAACCACACCGAGGGCGGCGTGACGACCATATACGATCGCCACTCGTACGAGCGGGAGAAGCGCCTGGCCCTCGACGCCTGGTCGCGGCACCTGGTGCGCGTCATTGCGGGCGAAGTCGTCACCGATGATGAGGTTTCTCAAGAAACGGGGAACGTTGTGGAGTTCCCTCGATGAAAGCCGCGAAGGGGTCAAACCGAGGTCGCCCTGCCAAAGGTGTGGCCTATCAATATCGCACCAACTTCATCGATGAAGAGGGATTCCCACTTCGTCTGCTCATCGAGAAATGGAAAGTCGAATACCGAAAGCAATCCAGTGGCCCGCCGCGAATGGTTTCCGAACTATTGCCGCCTGCGACCAAGTCCCGCCTGCATCCAGGAGCGCGTGCGCTGATTGAACTCTACTTTTTCGAGAAAAACGGACTGCTCCCAAGCGGCGCAGGGGAAGCTTTCAAGGTAGAGATCGACCAGCTGCTGGACGACTGGTTTAAGCGCCTGTTCTGGGGTGAAGATCCACGGACAGTATTTGCGACCAATCCTGTTGGTTGGGAGTTTCCCGGTACACCCGCGTCCGTTCAGCCCACAGATCACGAGTTTGAGATCTGGGACCGCTATCAGGCCGCTATGGCGGTGCGACCTGGTCAGCGAAAACCCACCGGCAAGGCGGCGCGCAGTCGGGTCGCATCAAGCTTCGCGCAGGAAGGCCGCCCCATCGACCCGGACACCACGGTGGCAGACGCAGTTAAAAAGGTTGACCAGTTTCTTGCCGGCGGCGGATCACGAAAGGGAAAGAAAAAGCGGGGGAAGAAATTACGTAATTAACTCCCCCGCGCGTGTCGCGCGTGTGTCCGGATAATTCCCCTCAATACTCACCTGAGGAGAATTTGAATGTCCGGCCGTCGCATCCTTCGCTGTCCCGAGGTCGAAATCAAAACCGGCCTCAGCAAGCCCACCATCTACCGCAAAATGCGCGACCCCGCTGAGAACTGGCCGCGGCCGGTGAACCTCGGCCCGAATTCCCGCGGCTGGTTCGAAGACGAGATCGACGCCTGGCTTGAATCGCGCCAAGTAGCGGCGCAGGACGGTGCGTGATCGGCGATTACAGTCATGGCGCATCAGTTCTGTGGCACATCAGCCAGCGAATCGGACCCGTCTGATTCCTCCAACGTCACCCCGCTTTGGCCGGCGCGGCTGAAGAAAGACAGAGCGGGCAAGATCAAAGACGACGATCGTAACGTCGTCGTGTTGCTCGAAGGTGATCCCGCTTTTGCAGCCGCCCTCACGTGGGACACGGGGTGCGTATCGGTCACGAAGCTGCGCGCAATGCCCTGGCCTTCGTATTCCCTCTCGTGGTCCGAGTTGGATGGTGTCGAGCTGCGGTTCTATCTCGAAAGCCATTACGGCGCATCGTTCTCGGCGAACAATATAGAGGCCGGCGTTGCGATAGCAGCGCTTAATCGAATGCTGGCCGACGGTCGGGAGATCCCGACCACATGAGTATTCAACTGATGTCGCTGGTGTGGACACTGCGCGACCTAACGGCAATCGAGCTTCTGGTTCTACTTAAGCTCGCTGACTTCGCGAACGACAACGGAGAGTGCTGGCCAGCGCATTCGACAGTAGCGCGTGCGTGCAACGTATCGTCAAAAACGGTTCAAAGGGTTGTCCAAAAGTTTGACCGGCTTGGACTCTTGACAGCCATCGAGCGCGAAGGAACCACGAATAAGATCACATTCTCAATCACTCAACTGAAGGTCCACGCCGAGAGCGAGGCAGGCAAGCGGGCGCGCGCACTGGGTAAGGGAGGCGGCCCGGAATCCGCCCGGTCCCTAGGACCGCGTGTCCAGGGGGGTGGACTCACGGTCCAGGGTACGCAGGACAAAGGAGTCCAGGGGGATGGACATACAGTCCAGGGTACCCATGACACTAACGTCCACCCCCCAGGACACAGCTTTGTCCTGGGGGGTGGACAGAGCTGTGTCCACCGATCCTCTACTAACCATCAAGAACCTCTTGCGTCTGAAAGGTCAGCGCTCGCCGAAGCGTGCGGCTCCGAGCTTGAGAAGCTCGCCGCACACTTCGGACTCGAACGAATGCCGTACGAAAGCGACGACTACCTAAGGGTTCGTATCGGTTACAAGCTCGACCCATCCAGTGCACCAGCGCGAACGAGTGCCCACCTCGATGCGTAGTTCGGTCACGCACGGAAGAGGTCAGCAAGGGGGGCGGCGATCTCGATTGGACCTGGTGCAGCTATTGGTCGCCTCCGGCTCTGTTCGATGGCGGCCCCGAGCTACGTTCGCGGCGTGCCCGCGCGTGACGGCAGCGAATCCGCATGCCGAGGGGCACCCCCCACATGGGTCCTTCCGGGCTTGGTTCCACCATGCGGACGTTAGAACCCCGAGAACCATGTAGTGAGCCAGTTTTCTGGCTAAGTGATCCAGATCGCGATCAGTGATCTGCATATCACACCGCCGCAAGTCGATCACAAACACACCACGAGGCGACCAGCAGTGAAGTACAGCAAGCCCGCACAAGACAAACGAGTGCAGATCGCGCAGTCCGAATTCTCGCGGCTGCTCGACATGGTGATTGAGAAACTGTGCTTTGGCCGCGCGGACGAATTGCCGCCCGACCTGCAGGAGCGTGTCGGCAGGCGTATGCACATGCTGGTCTCGCAGGGCCAGCCCCTGGTGAATCGCTGCTATGCACGTCCGAAGCGAGAAGCGGCGCGCAATGCTCTGCTCGTCGCGGCGGCGTCGCTCTTCGATCCGCACTGGTCGGTTGAACAGAGGGCGAAAGTGATCGCGGATATTGTCCAGGGCAAGATCAGCAAGCACACCTATCCCGACGTGTACGAGAAGATCAGCGCCGCTGAGGATATCGATCACGTGCCACGGACAACACGACAGATCGCCACCATTCTTCGCGAGTCCGGTGCGTTCGCCTCGCACGCACGCGGCGACGGAAAAACTTCGCTATAGAGATTTCCGAAATTCGCGGCATAGACTCGATGCGACTCTGACGAATGACGCGGTTTCTAGAGAAACTAAACTGCTTCCACACATCGAGGTATCGAATGCGACCTGCCGACCGAATCCTTGACGCGATCTGCACCCAGCAATGGGCAATCACCGAGCAGTGGCTCGCCACCATCATCGATATCGCAGAGCGCAAGCAGTCAGACTTGCATGCGGTGCTCTCGGCGCGCGGCGAGCAGCTGGTGAGCACTGATAGCGTCGTCATGCGCGACGGCGTCGCGGTGCTGCCTGTGCGCGGCCCCGTGTTCCGCTACGCCAACATGTTCACACAGATCAGCGGCGCGACCTCGATCGATTCGCTCGCCGCAGACTTCGGCCAGGCTGTCACCAACCCGGCAGTGAAAGCGATCGTGCTTGAGATTGACTCACCTGGTGGCATGGTCGCCGGCGTCAGTGAGTTCGCCGCGCAGATCCGCGCTGCCACGAAGATCAAACCGGTGGTCGCCTATGTATCCGATACCGGCGCCTCAGCGGCCTACTGGATTGCTTCGGCCGCGACCGAGCTTGTCGTCCGCGACACGGCGCGCGTCGGCTCCATCGGCGTCGTGATGCAGGCAATGCGCGAAGGGGACAACGGCAGCATCAAGTTCGTCAGCAGCCAGTCGCCGTACAAACACGCCCGGCCGGACTCTGAAGCTGGCCAACGTCTTTATCAATCTCAGGTTGACGCACTGGCGCAGGTGTTCATCAACAGCGTTGCGGAATATCGCGGCGTCAGCATCGCGAAGGTCCAAGCCGATTTTGGTCAGGGCGGCGTACTGATCGGCGCCGCCGCTGTCGCGGCCGGCCTGGCCGATCGCCTCGGCTCGCTCGAATCCATCATTGCCGGATTGTCCGGCGCTCAGCCAGCAAGAGGTCCAGCCATGGCATTGACGCCAACCACGCCGAAAATCTTTTCCGAAGAGCAGGCGCGCGAGGACTATCGCGCATCGCCGGCACTGCAAGCCGAGTTTCGGCAAGAAGCGGCCTATGTGGCGTTCATGCGTGCTGAGTCGAGCGGCGCCTATGTTCGGTACGCCGGCCGGGGCAATGCCGCGACCGCCGTTCGACCTGGTGCTGCGGACGCACCCACGACCGCGCAGGCCGGCCCCAGCGGTGTCGATGAAGCGCAGCTTCGAGCCGAATTCGAGAGCGATGCCACGATTCGCGCCGACTTCCCCACTTTCACGTCTTACGTCGCCTATTCGCGCGCCTACCACAGTGGCCGCGTTAAGAAAGTCGGCGACAAGCCCTTCCAGTAATTCACGAGGTTGACCATGGAAAATCCCATTGCCGCAATCAAGAGCCTGCTTGGCATCGAGCAGACCCTGTCGTCGCTTCGCGCCGAATTCGATTCGAAGCGTTCGGCGCTCGCTACTGCCAAAGAGCGCAAGCAATTTCTTGAGTCAGCGCCGAGGTGCCGCGAGGACGCGATTGCCGCGCTTCATTCCTTCATCGATGCGTCCGCGGATTTCTACAGCAATGGTGCGCACTATGTGCAATCAGAGTTCGCACCGCTCAAGCCGTCTCCGCCAATGATCGCTCAACGGGCGGCGCTCATTGCCGCGCCTTCTGCCGGCGGCGGCGGGTCGCCAGCTCAGATGGCCGTTCTGCAGGGCCTGTTGTGCTTCGCCATGAACGATGAATTGAAGGCCGCCACGCGGCGACTCTGCGAAACCTGGGACTTTTCGAATGCTGGCCCGCCCATGGCCGCACGCGCCACCGAACTTGAAAAGCTGAAAGGCGTGATCTTCAAGCTCGAAACCGAGCTGAACGAAATGAGCAACAAAGCGGCCCAGATGGGGATCACCGTTTAGGCCGACGACCGATCGCTGCGGGAAAGCAGACCACTCGGCAGGTGTCTGCAATGGTCCAAATAACAGCCGAGCGCCGGCAGGTTTAGCCCTCCGAGATCACGAACCGTGGCCGGCAATTTTCGCCATCGACTGTAGTGTGAATTGAACTATCAGCCATGACAGCCCGCTCTCCTCACCTACGCCTGGCTTGGGACGCGCAGCACGCGCGCCAGGCACAGCGCGCGCGCCTAGCGCACTTCGCTGCCGCAGGGCTGGACCGTGAGAGGGAAAGAACCGTCGAGCGCCTGGTGCGCGCGCTTGGGGGCTTAAACGCGACCCTCGCGCAGTGGAATGAACTGCTGACCCTGCAGGACCAGCTCGCCGACATCGACGCCAGGCGCGCGCAGCTGGTCGATGACTGCGCCGCGCTTGGCGTCGACCTGGTGGGCGGCACCTCGGACGGCCAGGCCGATGGCTAGGAAGCCCAGACAGCGGCTTGAGATTGCCGGTTATCGCGACTTCGTTCAGTTCCGCACTCAGAAGGTGTGGACGCGAGGAACGCGCAGCCTGTGCGTCCAGGTGCTGGAGGATGGGCACCGCGTGCTGCTGGCCGAGCTGGACGCCGTCGCCGCTGCTGGGTCACCGCCTGGTGCGTTCGCGCGCGAGTTTCGTTGGCTGGTCGAGTTCCTGGCAGGGGCGACGAACAACTCTTTGGGGCGTCAAATCTTGAGTCCGCCTGTCTCCGGTGTCCTTTGCGCCTTCCTAACTCGCAATATCCCTGCAATGAGAACACCCTCTTCGGTTTCCGCCTCGACCCTGAGCGTCATTTCGTCTGGAACCGCAAATGGCGACATTTCGAAAAATGCATTCGCTATGCCCCGAGTGGCAAGTGGAGACACGTCGCTCAATTGTTCTTTGTTGAGCTTTTCCAATTCTGCGTTCGCCTCTAGCAACAATCGGTCGTCCGAAAAAACGCGAAAGATCAACCGCTCGAACAGGTGATCAAGGGGCGTGCCTGCGCGAACTAGAACGCAAAGCTTCGGAAGGATGGCCGGAATATCAGATAGAATAAGCTCGCTGCCATAGCAACCCATTAGTGAATATTTATTTCCAATTTCATGCCTCACGTCGTCGCAAAACTCGACGAAAGCAAATCGACCCGCGTTGTTCATTAGGTTCCGCTCGTAATATTTCGAGCCTGGAGAATTGCATTAAAGACACGAGCGGGCTCAACGCCTAAACCGTAGGCTAGCCGCGCAATGACCTCTGTTCCGGGGTCAACAGTGCCGCTCTCAATTTTTGCAATATAAGGCTGAGTTGTCCTGGCCTTTTCCGCCAGCGCCGCCTGAGATAAGCCTGCCTTGAGCCGCATTCCGGTAAGTGAGTCGTTTCCCGCATAGGCGACTTCAGCAAACTGCTTTCGGGCCGCAGCCATTCGATGCGCCATATCGGGTTTGGCTTCGAATTCAGAAAGCATCGTGTCTAGCGGGATCGTGTTGGCTAACACGATGGGGGCTGATGCATCAACGACCAGACTTACGACCGGCGCGCGGCGGGTCGTCTGCGCGTCAATCGATAAGCGATCTCCAGTCACCCACGATTCGCTGGACCAAGCCGTCGTTGAGGTTGTCATAATCCATATCTCCTCGATGCACCACGGCCAGCACGCAAAGCTGCCTGGTTGGATAGTGGTATCCATATACCACTCTATAATTAGTGGCTTCGGCGATTTGCAATCGCGCGCGCCAAAGGTCCCCGTCGACGTGTAATGACCCGGTCCTCCACCACTTTATTCCGACTGCTTGCCCACTTAAGTCAATGCTGCCAGCAGTTGTGAATTTGTCGAGAATCTTGGGGTCTGCTTGGGCTTGTTCCAGAAAGACCAACAGGTATGCCGCTGCATCTGGATCTGACGCCTCCAGCGCGCCGATATCTGCGCGAGCGCTCTTGTGTATAGACAGCTTCACTATATGCAATCGTATATAAATCGGCAATCAACCATTGAAGCTTTACCGCAATGCGTCACAAGTCGGCTGATGGGTACAACACCCGCATATCGTGGTCCTGCCTCGGGCGCCGGGTACACTCGCCAAGCGAGGAAGTCCTGGCATTTGGCTTGGCAACGATAACACCCGTAAAACACAAGCGTCACCGGCGACCTGGCTACGCCCATGCCGCAGCCACTCCGCCAATGGGTCAGGCTGGCGGGCCGAATTGCGGTGATGATGCAAGCGACCGTCGATAGCTGCTGGTTCATTCGGGTGCTCCATTTCGGCGCGACCTCGTCGCGTCGACGATGGCATTCCAATTACCGTGCCATCGGATTGCCCAGGACGCGGACGCGGTCATTGGTACGTAATCCATTGATTTCATTATTCATGGGCCGAATTTCAATGCTGAAATGCTCCAAGAAGGTGCTTAACCTTGGTTTTTCGCAGAACCTCGCCAAAAAACGCTTCTCTATGGTGCAAAACACGCACCACGCCCCCGGCCGAAGAATCAAATCAGCCTGTTAACAACGAAAAGTGCGCTGGAGAGCGGTATAGACACGTTCGGCCTGCACCATGTTGGCGAGCCGCCGGCGGATTGACGATGTTTTGAATCCGGCCGGGTAGATGACCCGGCCGGCCGTTACTGTGCGTTAGATATCTGCACGCCGGCGCGCGGTTTGCCCGCGCGATAGATCAATTTCGCGCTATTGGCGATCCAGCCACTCTGCGTGGCTGCGAGCCTCGAGATCGTGATTGGCCCATTGGCGACCGGCGTCGACGTTTCGAAAAATCCCCGTCGTCGCAGGCCCGAGGTCCGACAGCACGCTAGTCGCAATGCCTCGGAACCATCGGCGGCCGTGGCCGTCTGCCGCCATGTAGGCAACGCCGATCATCACTGCTTCATCTGAGAGCGCCGCCCTATCGTCAGCAGGCGGTACGTTCTCGCCCTTTCTCCTGCGGCCCCCACGAAGGTTTTTCGGCCTGGCCATTAGGTCTGATCTCCCTGGCGGCTGGACTTCCCGGCCTGCCTATCGGCTTGTCCCTCGATAAAGCCAGAGGACCACGCCAGGCCATCACACCCTGGCGCCACGATGGAGCAATCGCCCGCGTGTCCCGCCTGGTATCCGGCGTCCCATGACTTCTTGTCCAAAGTCACGGCTGGCTTTTTCGGTACCGCCTTACCACCGGGCACGACCGCCAGTTTGGCTCCGCGCAGCTGTGTGGCTTCGGTCAGCGCATCGAGCGCGCGTGCCCGTTCGCATTCAATGAGCTTGGACGCGAGCTGCAGTTGCCACTTCAACGAGGCGCAGGCCTGGTACACAACGTCAACCCCGAACGCAGAGTTCGCCAGCGAACTGAGAGCGTCTCCCTCATCCGCTGCCAAGCAAGTCCCGATCACTGATAGGGTCTGGCACACGTTGGCGATCACCGATACCGGGTCTGCTTCGTCAAATGCCGGGTGTCGAACCGTGGTGCCTTGGAATTCGAAGGTGAGCGCGCCGATGGCGTCGCCGATGGATATTTGTTTCATTTTTCCGCCCTAACCAAAATTTTCAAAGGGTAGACGACGGGGTAGATTTGCCACCCGCCGCCGGATTGAATTGGGGGAGAGAAAAGGAAAAAACTCTTTATAAATCAATGATGCCGGCTGCAGGAATCGAACCCGCGACCTGATGATTACAAAACTAAAATAAAGCTACTCACGTCATATATTTAGGGTTGATCATAGGAATTAGAGATACTGCTGGAGACACAAAATTCTAGAGATCACGCAGGGCCGGCGTTGGTCATGTGACGTTTTAGGCGGGCTCGGAATAGTGCAAGGACCTGACCGACGTTCCCCCGGTTTCAATGGTGGGGCCGTAAGCTCACCCGTGAAGTAGACGATCGGAAACGGGAATTCCGGGTCGCGAGCACGACCTCGTGGTAACGCGCTGCCGGCAGACTTTCCAGT